>NZ_JBQFSA010000007.1:0-308810 GCF_056537745.1 Ruegeria sp. C12 | reverse complement strand
ACTGCCGCGCCAATGGTACTTGGGCTTAAGCCCCGGGAGAGTAGGTCACCGCCAAACCTAGTAAAAGCCCATATCTCTCTTACGATCGAAAATCCCCTAGCACCAGAATCTAATGCCAATGAAGGCTGTGTTGTTCCGGCGCACCCGCGCTTTCCAAGAAACGCACGGTTCCATATCGACGCGCATTGCATTCGACAAATCAGCTTTGTTCGCGGAATATTGCACGCGTAACCGAAGCAAGCTGAAAGTCGCATTTTGAAGGTCGTGATCCATCAGGGGTTTCACAAAACAGGCACCAGAACCCTGCAAACGATGTTGTTCAGGAACCGGTCCCTGTTGGAGGATCGACTGAACGTTCTAATTCCCTGCGATCTGAAGGAAGCAGGGTTTTCTGCGCGGCGTTATTCCCTTGTTCAAAAGGACCAAGTCCTCAGGAAATTCCGCCAAAGGGTTCGGCATGCTCTTGAGCCTTTCGACGGGCGGTCAGACACACCTCTGCTTATCAGCAGCGAGGAGTTTGCCGGGATGATTCCGGGGCGCAAGGATGTGTGGACTTATTCTCAGACTCATGTCCTGGCAGAAACTCTGGTCGATGAAATCGACCGGTTTTCGAATGGTACTGCGCGTATCACCCTGTTCTTCACGACCAGAAACGCCAGCGACTGGGTGCGCAGTGTCTATTGGCAGAACATCCGCGCGGACAGGATCCGGCAAGACCTTGTGGAATATAGCGAGCGTCTGCGACAAGCTGCGGATCTTGACGGTGTGGTAAACCGGGTAGAGGGGGCTGTATCACCCCGTGCGGACGTCGTGCGCCTCAACGTGTCCGGGCTTGATGATCGCCTGTTCCCCGTAACCAAGGCGCTGTCGATGCTGAATGTCAGGTCCGATGATCTGTTGCCCGTCAACAACCTGAATGTTCAGCCTGACGGAGCGGCAGAGTATTTTCTGGAACTGAACCGATCAACCATGACCGACGAAGACGTGGCGGCGGCAAAGCGCGCCTATCTGGACGGTTTGAAGGCCGCAAGGCGGTAATCCGCAAACCGTCTGTCTGAAAGGTCAGAGGGAACGCTTCCGCTTTGAAGCAATGAGTTCCAGAATTTGGTCCCTGGTTCGCTGAATATGGGTTTTCAACAGCTCACAAGCCGCGTCTACATCGCCGGACCGGGCCAAAGACAGAAGCTGGTGATGCTCGATTTTTGCGGGTTCCCTTTGCTTCATCACGCTCAGATGCATGCGGATGTATCGGTCCGCTTGCGTGTTGATCCGGTCGAGCATGTCGCGCGTCAGTTGCCTGTCGGCGCCTGCATAAAGGGCCGAGTGGTATTGGTGGTTCAGAATACCCCATTTGCCGACGTCATTCTGATCGAAGGAGGCGTCCATCCGGTCCAATATCTCGGCGCAGCGCGCGAAATCCATTTGGGTCATATTTGGAATGGAGCGGCGGAACAGGTCCACTTCGATCAGGGTGCGCAGGTCGAATATCTCGCCAATTTCCGTCAGAGAATGCTTGATGACCGAACCACCGCGATTGGTGGACCATTTCACCAACCCCTCGGCGTTCAGCCGTTTCAGGGCCTCGCGGATGGGCATGCGTGAAACGTCGTATTCTTCGGCCAAAGCCTCTTGCCGGATGGTTTCGCCCTCGGCCAGTTCGCCGTTCAGAATGCGTTCCCGCAGGTCATCTGTGATGATGTCCGGCAGGCTTTTCTTGGTGATTGCGCGGGTCCCAGGCATGTCAGGTCCTTTTTTGATTGGCGTTGGTGGCAATCGACGGCATCGTCACGCGCCCCACGTATCTGACAGTCGATAGCCACCCGGCCAGGGGTCCTCGGGGTCGAGCATGTGTTGATGAACCCCGGTGATCCAGCCGCGCCCGCTGATCTCGGGGAGAATTGCATTGCGCCCTGCGACCTTGGTGGTGCCAAGAATTCTGCCGGTAAAGCGCGACCCGATGATGGATTGCGCGTCGAATGTCTGGCCCGGTTTCATCTGACCTTTCGCCAGCATCAGGGCCATGCGGGCCGAGACCGCCGTGCCTGTGGGGGACCGGTCGATCTTGCCCGGTTGGATGGCGACGGCGGATTTGCCCGCCAAACCGGTTTCCGTTTCGCTTAACGGGCCACAGAAGGCGCAAAAGGATATATGGGTCCAATCCGGGTTATCAGGATGGTTGAACCCAAGCTGTTCATTGGCTGCGTTGGTGATCCTGACGCCCAATTGGGCAAGTTCCTTGGCTTTGCTTTCGATGATTTCAAATCCAAGATCCTTCGCGTCAACGACGACAAAACTGTCACCGCCATAGGCTGTATCGACCGTTATCGTGCCAACCCCCGGAACATCCAGCGAAACCGCGATCTGATCGGCAAAGCTGGGCAGGTTCTGCACGAAGATGCGCTGTGTTTTCCCATCCCGGCATTCCGCCCGAACCTGCACCAGACCGCCCGGCGCTTCGAGCGTCAGGTGGGTTTCCGGTTCCTGCATCGGCAGGATACCCGAATCCAGCAAAACCGTTGCCACGCAGATCGAGTTCGACCCGGACATGGGGGGCGTGTCCTCGGGCTCCATGATGATAAAGGCGGCATCGGCGTCGGGGTGTTTCGGGGGCACCAGCAGGTTCACGTGACGAAACACTCCGCCGCGCGGTTCGTTCAGGACAAAATTCCTGAGCGTCTGATCCTGCGCGATGAATGTGCGTTGGTCCCAAAGCGTATCTCTGGGCGGAGGTGCGACGCCGCCGACAATGACGTCGCCAACCTCACCCTCGGCATGGGCAGAGATCACATGGATCGTTTTTGTGCTGCGCATCTTGGGCCTCCGGGGTCAGAACCGCGTTGCAGAAAAGGGGGACAGGTCGATTGCGGGTTTGGCATCCATCACCAGATCCGCCACAAGCTCGGCCGTTCCGGCGGATTGGGTCAGCCCGAGATGGCCATGGCCAAATGCATAGTGAACCCGCGGGGCCTTGGGCGCGCGGTCGATGACCGGCAGGCTGTCTGGCAATGAGGGGCGGAACCCCATCCATTGCGTGCCGCCACTGATATCGAGGTCGGGCAGGAACTGGCCCGCTTTTGCCAACAGGGTGTCGGCCCGTTTGAAATTCGGTTTCAGGGACAATCCGCCAAGCTCGACCGCGCCGCCCACGCGCACGCCGCCATTTATGCGCGTCGCCACAAACCCATGGCCGCTGAAGGTCAGATGCGTGCGCAGATCGAACGCACCCTGTGGTAGGGTCGTGTTATACCCCCGCTCGGTTTCCAGGGGGATTATGTCCCCCAGCTGCCGGGCCAGAATATGAGACCACGCGCCAGCTGAAATCACCAGATGTCGGGCGTGAACTTGCCCCGACGGGGTTTCCAGAACAACCCGTTCCCCTTGCTGCGTTACCGATGACACGGGCTGCACATCAATTCGCCCGCCGCGTGCCTGAAATTGTGTGGCGAGATGTTCGGTCCAGGCTTTCGGGTCCCTTGTGTTCATCCAATGCGGCGTGAATCCGGCATGGGTGAAGCGGCGGCTCAGACCGGGTTGTATCTCGGCAATCGCCTCGGGGCTGTGGAGCAGATCGAAATCCACCCCATGATCGCGCCGCAGGGTCCAGGCGGATTGACTGGCGCGGAATTGCGCGACCCCTTCATAAAGTTGCAACTGACCGTCGCGCTGTATCATCGCTTCGCCATCGACCTCGGCGATTTGGCGTTCGGTCGCCAGGCGGCAGTGCTTCATCAGCGCCCCCTGCGCCGCCAGCGACGCGCGATAGCGATCCTTCCAGCTAGATCGCCAAAAGCGCAGCATCCAGGGCGCGATCTGCGGCGCGTAGGACGGGGGCACCGAAAGCGGCCCAAGGGGATCGAGCAGCCATTTCGGTGCCTCGCGCATGATGCCCGGCTTGGCCAGCGGCTCGATCTCGGCAAAGGCGAAGGCCCCGGCATTGCCTTGCGATGCGCCTGCGGCGACCCCTTCACGGTCCAGCACCAGAACATCGCGCCCGCGCCGTTGCAGTTCCAGCGCGATGCTGATGCCGATGATCCCGGCTCCGACGATGACGATGTCAATTGGGTCTTCAGGCGGCATTTGTGCTGTCCGTTTCAGGCGTGTCAGATCGGGATACCCAGTTTGAAGGGGTCATTCTCGGCGAAGACGAGCGTGCTGTCTGCCATGATATGGGCCTGCCCGGTCAGAGTAGGGATGACGCCGCCATTTGGGCCGGGCTGATAGGACAGGCGGTAGGGGCTGCCGATGACGCTGTGCTGCACAATCTCGGCACCAGGGGCCAGCAGACCATCTGCCGCAAGACAGGCCAGACGCGCGGAACTGCCGGTGCCACAGGGCGAACGGTCATAGTTGTCATCGGGGCACAGAACGAAATTCCGGCTGTGAACGCCGGGCGTAGCTGCGGCATCCTGAAAGATGACATGATCCACGGGCTCTCCGCCCTCACCGCCCACGGATTGCGCGATGCAGGCCTCGCGAATGGCGATCGTCATATCTGTCAGCGCGCGGATATTTTCGGGGGCGACGGGGATCGGGCTTGGGTCGACGATGAAGAACCAATTGCCGCCATAGGCGACATCGCCGGTGACTGGTCTGTATTGGGCGGTCTTCACGGTGACCGATTTGCGCACCCTACGGCTTTCGACATTGGTCACGCTCACGGTGTTCGCGTCGTGGAGGTCGATTGTAATGACGCCCGCAGGGGTCTCGATCTTGCTTGTGCCAGGTGTGATCCGGCCCAGATGGGCCAGCGTGACGCCCAGCCCGATGGTGCCGTGCCCGCACATGCCCAACACCGCGTCGGCATCGAAATAGATGACGCCGGTGACGCAGTCGGGATTGACCGGCGGCACCAGAAGGGCTGCAACCATGCCGGGCTGTCCACGCGGTTCCAGCAGGACGGATTTGTAGAACGCCTCATGCTCGGTCGCCAGCCGCTGCGCGCGCTCGGCCAGCGGGCCGGTGCCCAGATCCGGCGCGTTGTCGAGGATCACCCGCGTGGGCATTCCGCCGGTATGGCTGTCGATCACATGCATTCAGCGATAACCCCGCCCTGTTTGGACCAATCGGCGAACCAGTTGCGGAACAGGTCATATTGCTGTTCGCAATAGTTTCGCTGTGCGTCCGTCAGCGCGTCAGTTTCATTGAAATGCAGGCGGTATTCCTCTTCACCGTTTAACACCAACAGGTGCTTGTAATAGAGCACCAGATCGGTGCCCTCATCAAAGCTGGCCAGAACGCCAAATGCCTCTTCCAACTCACGCGCGCGCATCCGGGCTTCGGCATGACCTTCGGCGGCTTTCTGAGCCAGGGCCGCCAGCAGCAACGCCTCTTTCGGCAGGGCGGTACCGATGCCGGTGATGGCCCCGGTCGCACCGCAGTTGACGAAACCATGATAGACCTCGGTATCGACGCCCACCATCAGGGTCACCTGATCGTCTTGTGAGGTGATGTGCTCGGCGGCATAGCGCAGATCGTCCTTGCCTCCGAACTCTTTGAACCCGACGAGGTTGGGGTGTTCGGCGCGTAGGGCAAAGAACAGATCAGCCTTGGTGGCAAAACCGTAGACCGGGCTGTTGTAGATGATCGCGGGCACATCCGGCGCGGCCCTGAGGATCGCCTTGAAGTGGTTTTTCTGCGCAGCCATGGAGGACCCCCGCGACAGCACACGCGGGATCACCATCAGGCCAACGGCCCCCACTTTCTGCGCGTGGGCGGCGTGGGCAACCGCGGATTTCGAATTGATCGCGCCGGTGCCCACAACAACCGGGATATCGGCAGAGGCCAGCCGTTCGACCCCTTCCATACGCTCGGCATCGGTCAGCAGGGGCCAATCGCCCATCGAGCCGCAATAGACCACGGCGGACATGCCTGCCGAGATCATCTCTTTCCCCTTGCGCACAAGGGCGTCGTAGTCGGGTGTCCGGTCCGCTGTGCAGGGGGTCATCAGGGCGGGCATGGTGCCCGAGAAGATGGATTTGGTCATCGCAGGGTATCTTTCAATGGCGGTGGGTCAGTTGGATTCCCGGCATTCATACTGGATATTGGATCCAGAATCTAGAAATCTGTTGTTTTCCTGCGAAAGGCCCAAGGGGTTTGGGCAAATGGCCGCCGACTTACACCCAAGCCCGCAAACGACTTGCCAGAAAATCGACCCTTTCTCGGACGGTATCCGAGATCACTCCGTTGCGCGGTGCGTCTTGCAAGGTCGTAAGCCATTCTGCCTTGGGGACCTGCTTGCGTGTCCTGCCGCGAAAGCTGAGCTGACGCAGCACGGCCTGGGCTGCGTCAGGCAGATGATCGGGTATGTCGTGCCCGGCCAGAATGCCCCATACACCTGTCCAAAGGCGGCCGACGGTCCACGGGTTGTAGCCGCCTCCGCCCAGCACCAACAGGCGTGGTGCCAGCCCGGTAAGGCCGCGCAGAACATCCCAATGGGCGTTGTTGGACAGCGACAGATGCGCCAGCGGGTCATCCTCGACCGCGTCCGCGCCGCATTGCAGGATGATCGCATCGGGGCGGAACGCGGCAACAGCAGGCAGGATCAACCGGGCGCGCACCAGTGCCATTTCGTCATCATGGAAGCCGCGCGGCACGGGAAGATTCAGGGCGTTGCCGCCTGCGTCATCCTCCAACTTGCCGGTCTTGGGCCACAGGTTCTGTTCGTGGACCGAGATCATCAGGCAATCGGGATCGCCGCCAAAGCCGACCTCGACCCCATCGGGATGATGTGCGTCGATATCGACATAGGCCAGCCGCCGCACCCCATGCGCGCGCAGGCTGAGCATCGCAAGCACCGGATCGTTGAGATAGCAGAACCCATTGGCCCGATCCGGCATCCCGTGATGGGTTCCACCCGCGGGATTGTAGATCACGCCACCGTTTGCCAACAGTTCGCCAGCCAGGATCGAGCCTCCGGCGGCTGTGGCAGGACGGCGGAACATCTCGGTGAATATCGGGTTCGAGATTGTCCCGATGTTGAACCGGGTTTTTTGGTCCGGGGTGACGGCTTGCAGATGCTCAGCCTGTTGCAGGGCCTCGATATAGTCCGGGTCATGCCACGCCGTAAGCGCCCAGGGTTTAGCCCGGGGCGAGCGGATATACTGCGCGTCCGGCAACCAGCCCAGGGCACGCGACAGGTCCATGACGGTCGAGACCCGAGGGATCCTGAGCGGATGCCATGTGCCATAAGTTGAGTGGCGATAGATTTCCGAGCCGATGAAACGCGCTGTCATGACGGCGTAGTTAGCGCGGCGGGTCTCCTCGAAAAGGCTATCGGGTTATCGCCACAACACCCCACGCGATCAGAAATCCGGCACGTAGAGTTGGGAATAGGCGACCCGCACCAGTTCGACCGTTTGTTCACTGCGCCGCTCGATATGGCCGCGCAGGGCAGACACCGCCCGATCCACGTCGCGCGCCTTTACCGCATCCAGAATAATCCGATGCGCCGACATCGAGGTCTGGTCCGTCTCGGCGTTCTCGCGCCGGTCCCGCAGCAGCCGCAGGTTGACGATGCGGACATAGCGGATGCGCTCATTGACGTTGTGCAGCAGCTTCAGCAACTCTTGGTTGCCGGAAAGCGCTGCCAGCTTGATGTGGAACTCTTCATCCATGCGCAGAAGCTCATCCAGATCGTGGCAGACGGAATAGGATTTTTCGACCTCGTCCAGATAGGCAATGACCGCGTCGATCTGCTGATCCTCGGCCCCGCCGATGGTGCGCAGCAGCGCCTCGGTCTCAAGCGCGCAGCGCAGTTGGTACAGTTCCAGTACTTTCTCTGGTGTCAGCGGGCGGCAGAAAAACCCCTTGCCCAGCGAAAAGGTCAGAAACCCTTCGGCCACCAGCCTGTTGAGCGCCTCGCGCAAGGGCGTCCGGCTGATGTCCAGCCGCTTGGTCAGCGACGTTTCGTTCAGCCGTTCACCCGGCTTGAACTCGAAGTTGACTGCCATCCGGCGCAGGGCCTGGTAGGCGCGTTCGACATTGCCTTCGGATTTGGACATGGATCTCCTGCCATACGGTTGGACGTCTTTTACCAAAGACTGCCCCATAATAAACATTAGACTTCACAGAAATCTACAATCCTGTATACAGATCGGCATATCGCCCATTTCAAGCGATTCCCGGCAAGTTGAGGGCACATGACGACCAAGGAAGAACAGGTTGTAGTTGTTGGGGCGGGCATTGTTGGTGTCTCGACCGCGATCTGGCTGCGACGCAAAGGTGTTGAGGTGACGGTTGTTGATCGCAACCCGCCGGGTGACCCAAACGCGACATCTTATGGGAATGCCGGGGTGCTGGCCGCGTGTTCCGTGGCACCGGTGACCGCACCGGGGCTGATGCGCAAGGGCCCCAAGATGGCGCTGGACCCGAACTTTCCCCTGTTTCTGCGCTGGTCCTATCTGCCCAAGCTGATGCCGTGGCTGCTGAAATACATGTCGCATGCCAATGACAGCGACACCCGGCGGATCGCGGCTGGCCTGACACCATTGACCAGCGACTCGGTGGAGCAGCATCAGGCGCTGACCAGTGACACCGGTGCGGCGGATTGGGTGCAAACCTCGGATTACAGCTTTGTCTATCCGACCCGTGCGGCGTTCGAGGCCGACAGCTATACCTGGGCGCTGCGCAAGGTGGCCGGGTTCGAGCCCGAGGTGCTGGAAGGCGGCGCGGTTCACGAGTTCGAGCCGAACCTGTCCAAAGATCTGAACCTGCTGGCCGTCATGCGCGACCATGGCTACAGCCGCGATCCCGGTGCCTATATCGCCGCGCTGGCGGCCGAGGCGGAAAAGCTGGGCGCTGTTTTCCGTCAGGCCGAAGTTGTCGATTTCGAACTGACCGATGGGTCCGTGTCGGCGGTCGTCACCAAGGACGGCACATTGCCCTGCAGCAAGGTGGTTCTGGCGACGGGCGTCTGGTCAAAGCCTCTGGCCCGCAAACTGGGCCTGTCCGTGCCGCTGGAAACCGAGCGCGGCTATCATATGGAATTCGTACTGCCGGAAAACGGCCCGTCGACCCCGCTGATGGTGACAACCGGCAAGTTTGTCGCGACCCCGATGGAAGGCCGGTTGCGCTGTGCCGGTATTGTCGAGTTTGGCGGGCTTGAGGCCGGGCCGTCCGATGCCCCCATCGCCCTGCTGAAACGCAAGGTTCAGGAAAGCTTTCCGAACCTCACATTCGAAAGCGAAAAGACCTGGCTGGGCCACCGGCCCGCGCCATCAGACAGCCTGCCGCTGATTGGTGAGATCGGCAAAACCGGCGTGCTGGCCGGGTTTGGGCATCATCACATCGGCCTCACCGCCGGGCCCAAGACCGGGCGGATACTTGCGGGGCTGATTACAAAAGACCGTACCAATATCGATTTGGGCGTGTACGATCCAATGCGGTTCTGAACCAAACTTCAACGACGCCCCCTGAAGGGGCACAAAAGTCAACAAGGGAGACAAACATGTCAAAAACACTTACCAAACTGGCTGCCAGCATCGGCGTGATCACGGCCTCTGCGGCGGCAGTGTCGGCGGAAACCTGGGACCTGCCGATGGCCTATTCGGCCACGAACTTCCATTCGGTAACGGGTGCCGTTTTCGCGGAATGCGTGACCGAAGGGACAAGCGGTGCGCTGACGATCCAGACCCATCCGGGCGGTTCGCTGTATGCGGGGGCCGAAATCAAGCGCGCGATCCAGACCGGTCAGGTCAATATTGGTGAGCGTCTGCTGTCCGGCCACCAGAACGAAAACGCGCTGTTTGGCTTTGACTCGGTACCCTTCCTGGCGACGTCTTTCGAGGACTCGGAGAAGCTGTGGGAGTTCGCCAAAGAACCGCTGTCCGAGTTGCTGGCAGAACAGAATCTGCACCTGCTGTATTCGGTACCGTGGCCGGGGCAGGGCCTGTATTTCGACCGTGAGGTCAACACTCTGGCAGATGCGGAAGGTCTGAAGTTCCGCGCCTATAACTCGGCTTCGGCCCGTATGGCGGAATTGGCCGGTATGCTGCCGGTGCAGATCGAGGCGGCTGAAATCAGCCAGGCCTTTGCCACCGGTGTGGCGCAGGGGATGGTATCGTCTGGTTCGACCGGCTACGACCGCAAGGTCTGGGAAAGCCTGTCGCACTATTATGGCGTCGACGCCTGGATGCCCCGCAACTACATGCTGGTCAATCTGGACGCCTGGAACGGTTTGGATGACGCTACCAAGGCTGTTATGAACGGCTGCGCCGTGGCGGCCGAGTACGCGGGCGACTGGCGCTCGATCCAGTACACCGAATTCACGGTGAACGAGCTGGGCAAAAACGGCATGACCACAGGCCCGGCAAGCGAAGAACTGGCCGCCGAACTGCGTGCGATTGGTGAAACCATGACCGCAGAATGGCTGGAAGCTGCTGGTGAGCCTGGTCAGAAAATCGTCAACGATTTTAAAGCTGCACAATAAAAACAACCGTGCGTTCTTTCCCGGCGGCCGTGGCCGCCGGGGGTATCTTACGACCGGCATGGTCGACCTGATCGCCATGCCTGCCTAACGGGGGACCCGCTATGGCGATCTTCTCAACACTGCGCAAAACGCTGGATGTGATCTATCGCTTTGCAGGCTATCTTGCCGCGTGCTTTCTGATACTGATCCTATTCTTCGTGACCCTGCAGATGGTGTCGCGCTGGGGTGGTGAAATCATCACGGGTGCACCGGACTTCACTGGCTATTGCATGGCTGCGGCCTCATTCTTGGCGCTGCCGTATGCGCTGAACGGCGGGGCCCATATTCGTGTCAGCCTGTTGCTGAATGCGCTGGGCCGGTTCCGAAGGTTAGGCGAGATCTGGTGCTGGGCCATTGCCAGCTATCTGACCTTCCTGTTCGCCCGTTACGCAATCAAGCTGACGTACGAAAGCTACCGCTTCAATGACATCAGCCAGGGGCAGGACGCCTGGCCCATCTGGATTCCGCAGATGTCCATGGTCATTGGAACCGTTCTGCTGGCGATCTGCGCGATCGACAACCTGATCACCATCCTCGTGACCGGGGAAGACAACATGCGATCCTCTGCGGTCGACGCACACGCGGAGTAAGCCTGATGGAAGAAGTCTATCTCGTTACCATTTTCCTGTTCGCCCTGTTCCTGTTGCTGGGAACCGGGGTTTGGGTGGCGCTGGCGCTGTTTGGCGTGGCCTATCTGGGGCTTGAAATGTTCACCTCGCGCCCGGCTGGCGATGCGATGCTGACGCGGATCTGGACCGGCTCGTCCAGCTGGACCCTGACCGCGCTGCCGCTGTTCATCTGGATGGGTGAAATCCTGTTCCGAAGTCGATTGTCGCAGGACATGTTCCGCGGCCTCAGCCCCTGGATGCAGCGGATGCCGGGCGGTCTGGTCCATGTGAACATCGTCGGCTGCACCATCTTCGCCGCCGTGTCGGGGTCGTCCGCTGCGACGCTGACCACAGTTGGTAAAATGTCGATCCCGGAACTGCGCAAACGCGGCTATCCCGAATACATGATCATCGGCACGCTGACCGGTGCGGCCACGCTGGGCCTGATGATCCCGCCCTCGCTGACGCTGATCGTTTATGGCGTGGCGGTCGAACAGTCGATTTCGAAGCTGTTCATGGCGGGTATCCTGCCGGGCATCGTTCTGGCCGGTCTGTTCATGGCCTATGTCGCCGGCTGGTCCTTTGTGCGCCGGTCCGAAGTGCCCGAGATTGCCGACCGCATGACATTTGGGCAGAAGCTGAATGAAAGCCGGTTCCTGATCCCGATCATCCTGCTGATCCTGGTGGTCATCGGGTCGATGTATGGCGGTTTTGCCACCGCGACCGAGGCTGCGGCCATCGGTGTGCTAGGCGCATTTGCACTGGCCGCGATGCAGGGATCCCTGACCAAACAGGCCTTTATCGAAAGCCTACTGGGGGCCACGCGCACCTCGGCCATGATTGCCTTCATCCTGATGGGCGCCATCGCCCTGACGCTGGCCATGGGGTTCACCGGCCTGCCGCGCGCCCTGGCCGAATTCATCGAAGGGCTTGAGTTGTCGCGGTTCTCACTGCTGATCGCCCTGATGCTGTTCTACATCGTGTTGGGTATGTTCCTGGACGGTATCTCTTCGGTGGTGCTGACCATGGCGATTGTGCAGCCGATGGTCGAAGGCGCAGGCATCGATCTGATCTGGTTCGGCATCTTCATCGTGATTGTCGTCGAAATGGCGCAGATCACGCCGCCGATTGGCTTCAACCTGTTCGTGATGCAGGGGATCACCCGGCACGAGATGGGCTATATCGCCAAGACCGCGTTGCCGCTGTTCCTGATCATGGTCGTGATGGTCTTCATCATGATCGGCTTCCCGGAACTGGCGACCTATCTGCCGGACAGCATGGTGAGTTCAGCGGGCCGATAACCGGCCCGCCCCCCGATTTACCGATAGCCACCCAAGAGGTGCCAAACCATGACGAAACCGAAAATTCTGGCAGCCGTGGACCTTGTCCACAAGGACAGCGACGCCGCAGTGATCCACGAGGCGATCCTGCTGGCCAAGGCCCACGATCATGCGGTCGAGGTTGTTTTCGTGATCCCGGATCAGGAAAACTCTTACGCGCAGAACTATATCCCGGCGGATATGCATCAACAGGTTGTCGATGACGCCGTGCGCGATCTTCAGGCCTATGCCGCCGGTTTTGACTGGCAGGGCGTGGTCCATGACAGTCAGGTGCTGCGCGGTGTTGTCTATGAAAAACTGATCGAACATGCCGACACGCTGTCCGCCGGTTTTGTGGTGATCGGTGCCAGCAAACCGTCGGTCACTGATCTGCTGATCGGTCCGAATGCGGCCCGCGTCGCCCGCTATGCCGGGTGCAGCGTGATGGTCGTGCGCCCGCGCTAAGACACGAATAACCCGAAAAAAACTCTCACACGGAGACGACCGTGAGCGATCACAAAATCGAAGCCCTGCGGGTTCACCGCATTCTGATCCCTGCCAAGGCCGTGCATTCCCACGGTTCGGGCGATGTTGCAGGTATCAACGTGGCCATTCTGGAACTTGTCACGGACACCGGGATCACCGGATGGGGTGAAGCCTCGCCCTGGCCCGTGTTTACCGGCACAGCCGAAGGCAACGCCGCCGCGCTGCACGTGCATCTGCGCCCGCATCTGATCGGTCAGGACCCGGTGCAGGTCGAGAAACACATGAACATGGCCGAAAAGGTGCTGGTCGGCCATCCCGAGGCCAAGGCGGCGTTGGAAATGGCGCTGCTGGACATCACCGGGCAGATCACAGGCCTGTCCGTTTGCGAACTGGTCGGCGGCAAGATGCGCGACAGTATGGGGATGAGCTTTTCGGTCGCCAACCCGGATTTCGACGCCGATCTGGATGACATTGCCGCCATGTGGGACGACGGCGTGCGCATCTTCAAGTTCAAGACCGGCTTTGCCGATCACAAGTTCGATGTAATGCGTGTCGAGAAACTTCGCGAGATTTACGGCGATGAAGTCGATATCCGCATCGACTACAATCAGGGTCTGCTGGCCTATGACGCGGTGCGTTGCATCCGCGATCTGGAAGCCTTCCGCCCGACCTTTGTCGAACAGCCGGTCAAAATGCACGAGCGTGAGGCGCTGGCCCATATCACTCATGCCATCGACACGCCGATCATGGCCGATGAAAGCGTGTTTGATCCCAAAGGTGCGCTCTATGGCGCGCAGAACCGGATTGCCGATATTTTCTCGCTGAAGATCATGAAATCGGGCGGCATTCGCCGCGCGCTTGAGGTGGCCGCAATTGCCCGTGCCGCCGGGATTGAAATCTATGGCGGCTGCATGTTCGAAACCGGTCTGGCCCATGCCGCCGGTGCGCATCTGATGGCGGCTGTGCCTGATCTGGTGCTGCAATGTGAATTCTACATGGCCACCTACTATGCCGCTGACGACATCCTGACCCAGCCGTTCCCCGTCAAGAACGGGCGCGTTCACGTACCGGACGGGCCGGGGCTGGGCGTTGCGGTCGATCCTGACAAACTGGCGAAATACGCCGTCGCCGAAACACTGACGTAACTAAAAACCTGCGGATTTATTGTATACAGATCTGTGCGCAAAAATCCGGCTGAGAAAGGTTCAAACCAATGACCGATGCTGACACCCAGCGCATGAACGGCGCTCAGATCATTCTCAAGATGCTCGAACTGCACGGTGTAAGCCACGTATTCGGCCTGCCCGGGGAAACCACAATCGGGTGGTACAAAGAGTGGCGCGAACACTCGAATATCGAGTTTGTGCTGACCCGCGACGAACGTACCGCATCCTACGCGGCCGAGTCCTATGCCAAGATCACCGGACGTCCTTGCGTGCTGGAAGCGCCAAGCCCCGGTGTAACTCACTGTACGCCGGGTATTACCGAGGCGTATCTGAGCTCGGTTCCGGTGATCTATTTCAGCTCGGACATCCCGATCAATCAGGACAAAAAGCACGGGCTGACCGGGGTCGATCAGACCAAGCTGTATGACAGCATCTGCAAGGAAAGCTTTGTGCTGACCAATGCCAGGGAAATCCCGTTCCTGATGCGCCGGGCCTTCCGCGTGGCAACCTCGGGGCGTCCGGCGCCGGTGCATATCCGCGTTCCGATCAACATCTTCGGGGAAGAGGCCGAGATCAACGATCTTTATGCCGAACCCGAATACAGCACCTATCCGGCGCATCGCCCGGTGGCCGATCACTCGAAAATCCGCGCGGCGATCGATGTGCTGCTGGCAGCCGAGAAACCGGCGATTGTTGTGGGGCAGGGCGGGCTGATTTCAAAGGCGTCCGAGGCGATCCTGGAACTGGCTGAACTGCTGCAAATCCCGGTCGGGACCACCACACCCGGCAAGGGTACCATCCCCGAGGATCACCCGCTTGCCCTGCGCGTGATCGGCGGGCGTGGCGGCATGGAGTATTCCAACCAATATGTGCACGACGCCGATACGATCTTCTTCATCGGCTCGAACACGGACAGCGCCGCGACCGATCACTGGAAGCTGTATGGCGATCCCAAGACCAAGACCTTCCTGCATCTGGATATTGCCGAGGCGCATGTCGGCAACAACTTCCCCGTCAAAGTCGGTCTGGTCGGGGATGCCCGCGCGACGCTGGAATACATGAATGTGCTGATCAAAGCCGATCACCCCAACCTGAACCGCCCGAAGATCGATCTGAACCCGATCAAGAAGACGGCGCTGGACAAGGTGTTTAATTCGAACATCCCGATGCCCGAAGGTACAATCTCGCCTGTCAAACTGTCTCAGGCACTTGATCGGATCATGCCGGACAACGCGGTTGTCACCTCCGAGCCGGGTGTCAGCGCGATCTACCCATCGGCTCTGCTGACCTTCCGTAAGCCGGGGCGGCGCTATATCACCAACTATTCGATGGGGGCGCTGGGCTATTCGGTGCCTGCGGGGCTCGGTGCGATCTATGCCAATGACGGGCCGGTTATTTCGTTCACCGGCGACGGGTCTTTTGGATTTGTCATCGGTGACATGGAAACGTTGAAGCGCAGCGGCAAGAACATCACCGTCATCCTGACCCGCAACGACAGCTTCGGCTGGATCCGGGGCGAGGCCATCCTGCTGGATGACGTGAATGAGCCGTGGTCGACGGATTTCGGGCGTGTCGACTATTGCAAAGTGGCCGAGGGTTTTGGCTTTAAGACCGCTCAGATCAAGTCCGAAGACGATATCGAGCCGATCTTGTCCGAGGCCATCGCCAACTCCGGTGCAAACTTCATCGAGATGATGGTTCCCTCACAGGATAAAATCATCCCGTTTGTCCCGAACTGGGTGCGCGCTGCGCGGGCGAAGAACCTGCCGCATTTCTATTGATCTAGCCCGTTGGGTCATTGTGCCCGACCTCTTCAACAAAGAACCCCCCGGCTTTGTTCGCAGCCCAGGGATTTTTCTTTGCTGGAGCGGATCAGGACCGGCCCGCCAAACCAAGCAGCGGATCATCCAGATCAACGGGAAAGCGATCAGGTACAAGCGCCTGATGGAACCAGCGAAGAAAAGTATAGATCGAAAACACCGGCAGGCCGGTCAGTTTGCGCACATCCGCCGCGTAGGGTGTCATGTTCGTGCATTCCAGAATGATCGCGCCGATATCCTCATGCTCGGTCACCAATTGCCGCGCAGCATCGCGCATGTCTTCGCGGCAGGCGGCAAAGTCGATCTCGGGCGCGTCACCCAGAATATCGCGGGTAAAGACCCGACCGCCTTCGGTTCCGACAATCGGCGTATCCAGCGGGACATTCGCGGCCTGCAAATGCGCGGGTGTCAGGGTTTCCTTCGAGATCGTCAGAATGCCCGGTCGTTTTCCGGGCGGCAGCATCGCCTGAACCATAGGTATTTGCATCAGCGACGAGGTGGCGACCGGAACTGGAACCGCCTCGGCCAATTGATCCTGTACGATGGACAGAAACCCGCAATTGGTGGTGATGCCGTCGCAGCCTGTTGCAACCAACTCTTTTGCGGCGTCGATGAACAGATCAACCAGCTCGCGGGCGTCGTTGCGCACAACCTTGTCAGGCGTCGCACTGCGGACCACGCGGTATTGCACGGGAAAGGGCCATGTGGTCGCGTTGCCAATATCCCCCGGAATGCGCGGAAACTGAGTTTCCAGCATCAGGATTCCCAGATTGGCTCCGAACACCGTTTTGCCACCGCGCAAGTTGTGCATTTTCGCCTCGCCAAACGTCAAACAATGTTGAACACCGTTCTGTATACAGCGCATCATTAAGTCAACCTTGAATGGCGTGTTTGTCATGTGCTGCGACAGTCGTCGTCCAGATTTCCGCGTCTGAGTGCCATGTAGCCGGACTTCTATGCTTTGCTGGTTTCCGAGAACACCACTCGAAACTTGAACTCCGGCATTGGGTCGTGCCGTCTGTCAGCCCGTATTTCGCCTATTCTCGTGCGTCACTGGTTTTCTGCGATATCCGGATGATCACAAACTCGGCTGGCCGCAGCGGCGCGACCCCGATCTGCATCACCAACCGACCGTTTGAGATATCTGCCTCGGTCATCGTGTCCCGACCCAACGATACGAAATAAGCCTCGGATTCTCTAGTGCCTAGCAAAGCGCCTGCGCGCCATTGGGTGCCCAGGAAATTCCCGACAACCTGCGCGACACTGGACCAGAGCTTTTCGTCATTTGGTTCGAACACCGCCCATTGGAGCGAGCGGGAAATGGAGGCTTCCAGAAAGATAAAGAACCGGCGGACAGGCACGTATCGCCATTCCGGATCCGAGGACAGCGTGCGTGCGCCCCAGACGCAAATCCCGCGGTCTGGAAACTGGCGAATGCAGTTGACGCCGGCCCGGTTCAGCACGTCCAGTTGGTTGGCGTTCAGATCGAATTCGACATCCAAGGCCCTGTTGATGGCTACACCAGCCGGTGCTTTCCAGACGCCACGCGTGGCATCCATGCGGGCATAGATGCCACATACGGCACCACCCGGAGGAACAAGAACTTTGTCACCTGTCTGCGGATGCGCCGCGACAATCCAAGGGTAATAGATCGCCGCACAGTCAGACGCGCGCCGATTGCGCGGAGACAGCGCGTCGGACCGCAAATCTTTCACGCCGCGCGGCGTATCGAGCACTGCAAACCGAAAACGATTGCGTTCGCAATGTGCGATGACTTCATCCTGTATCGTAATCTCGGGCAGCGTGTCGTTTCCGATACCCGGCGCATGGACAATCGCGACAGACTGATATGCATCACGCTCCAGCGCCGCGAGGCCGCGATAGTTGGTCGGGTCTGTGATCACCGCCCCTGCCGCGTCGGTCCTGCCTGCGAACTGGGCGGCGGTAGGTCTTTTACCCTCCTGCCCCCCTTTCAAAGCGCCGCTGAACACCAGACCGGCAGGTGTTTCAGCCTGATCGGACAGATCGAGCGTGATCAGCGCAGATGGGTTTTCCGAGAGTTTCTTGCGCCAGAAATCATCGCTGTTCGTATCCAGCGACAGGTCATCGAAGTCTTCGACCAGAACGGGCCGGGGTTTGCGTTTGGAGTCGTCGAAAGGATCGAATAGGTCGCCGGAAAACCCGTGTCCGAAATATGCGACCTGCAGCCGAAATCCGATGGGCACTGGCCCGTCTGCACCGCGCTTCTGTGCGCTCGACGGCAGGATGCGGACCCAGATGGCGTTGCCGAATTGACCGGGGCCGCTTGCGCTCAGACGGTATCCGGCCGCGTCGATATGGGCCGTTTCCGCGCCATCTCCGACGACCCGGCAGACCACGCAACGCTGCCCGCCATTGTCGAAAAACGCTTTGACGCTGAATGGTACAAAGCGGTCTTCGGCGAACACATCGCCAAACACACGCAGGTACTCCCGGTACGACGTGATCAGGGGCGGCCTCAGCGGTCCGCGTTCGGTTTCACCGATCATGGCCGTGGTACTGGTTTCAACACCTTCGACGGGCCTTGGGCCCCGGCTGACTTCTTCAACGAAAACACCGGGGGCAAGATATTCTGGCATGACAGAGATCCAATCGGTTCGCGGGGTTCTGACGGCGGCGTTGTCCGGCGCCGCCGGTCCGGGACATCAGCGGGACGAAAACTTCCAGTTGCCTTGCAGGGACTTGCGGGCAACGCCGCTGTGTTCAAGCGCGGTCAGGGCTTCGTCCAGATCCGCGTGTGAGCATCCAAGAATGGTTTGCAGTGTTTTGGCAGACAGCCCCTCGCGCCGGTTTGTTGTGGCCTCAAACAGCAATGCAAGCGTGCGTTCCCGAAGCGTCAGTTCGGCCTTTACCGGTTTCTCGCCGCGCAAGGATTTTGCCCATTTTGCGGCCTTGTTGGCCAGCCCGATCATGTCGGCAATACTTTTGGCGGCACCGCTGATGGTCCCGACGGCGACACAAAACGCAAGGATCGCGGCCAGATCCGGCGTGAGCCCGCCCAGAAAGTTCTCTTCTTCATTGGGGCGGTCAGGATCAAGCAAGGCCCTGACATCGTCCAGATCTCCGCCCTGATCCGCTTGGGCAATTGCTGATACAAGTGTTGGATCGTAACTCATACGCGGTCCTCCGAAATGAATTTCAGGTCAAGCGCGCCAAACTGCTGCGCGAGGTCAAGAAAGACCGGCTGCCCGTTCAGGTGGTTGGCCGTGTGAAAGGCGGTCCATTTCCCTTCGATTTCACGTAGGTTGTTGGTCAATCGCTGGGCGCTGCCGACCTGCTTGAATTCATCATAGAGGCACCCGGATAAAACGGTTCGCAACAGACCGTCCCGGAAGGTTTCAAACGCCTCGGGTGTGACCAGCAGATAGGTGCGCAGGGCCCTTAGCGATTGATGCATATCGGCGGACCAAAGGTTTTGATAGGCGCGCACGGACCGCCCCAAAGCCGGGCTGCGATAGTCGGGAACAACCCGCGCCATAATATGATTGATGTAGAACAGCATGATATCGCAGCGGGTCAGCCCATCCGGATGGCTGGCCGTTTCGGGGGTTGTCCCCGGTCCAAGCCCCATCGCCTCGGATTGTACTTGCTGCATCGACCAAAGGCCAAAGAAGGTCAGGTTCCAGCCCAGGAATGAATCGCAGATAGCCTCGATGGCAATCCGAGGCTGACCGTTATAGACCTCAAGCAGACATGCGAAATGCCCGAAAACGCTGAAGCAATCGGCGGTGATTTCCGGGTTCCAGCGCGCCAGTTCCGGGAGCAGGATCAAACGCGCGTGCGCGTCCACCGGCTGCGTTCTTTCAGTGGGTGGTGCCCCAATTGCTGCTGACGCCGCACCAATTCTTTGGCCTTGATCCGCACCGGGAATGTCGACGAATTGATAGATCACCTGCGCAAAACCCTTTGGCAGTTGGTCGAACAGCACATGGCCGATCTCGTGCAGAAGGATCAGATTGGCGACGCTGCCCACCAGGTCCTCAAAAACGCGCTGGTCCATCGCCCGGGCCTCATGAGCAAGCTGCATCAGGACCGGGTCAAACACACGGTTCTTCGATAGAACGACCGACAGGATCAGCCATGTCGCCAGTTGCCTGAGCTGAGGGTTACCCCCGGAAACACCAAGCAGAAATTGGGTCAGAGTCAGGGTCATAGCCGTGCGAAAATCAATCTTCACCGCATGGCAGCCATTGCGTTCAAGCACGGAAAACCCATTGCGCGCCTCGCCTACAAAGACGAAAACTTCAGGCAGTTCGATGCTTTGGCCATAGAGTTTGTGCATAACTTCGGGCAGGCGCTCCCGCAGACGTTGCAACGCCAAAGCCGAGCCGTTCTGATACGCAATCAGGTAGTCGCATTCGCACGCGTGAACGGTCGCCCGGCCGGTTGGGAATGGCGACATATGGCTGTTCTCGGCCCGGTTCTGACCGAGATTGGCCGTGATCCACGCAAGGTAACGCGCATGTGCCTCCGGGATCGGGCCGATATCATCCAGAATGACGTCAACGTTCGGAAGTCGCATAACGTTCTCCCTTCTCGCGACCCTTTCGCACCGCGAAGCGTTGAGGGTTAAGTCGATTGGTCGAAGCTTGGTGCCATGCTTCCCTAAATGACGATCGAACGCGACCCCTGTCAACGTTTCAGGTGTTTTTGGATATTGGGTAAGGTCGTACTACCGGCGGTTCAGCCAAACCAAGACAATGGGCTTGATGTAGTGGCGGAGACGAAGACCGCCATACTATGTTCCACAGCTTTCCTTGTTGATCCGTTAGTCCTTATTTTACAATGAAAAGTATTCCATGTTTGTCCAGTGACGTCTAGATTATTCCTGTGGTTGATGTGGGGTTTTATGGCGAAGCCCACATAAATGAGAGGTGATTGTCTTGCCTAAGCGTGCCAAGGGACTAACCGCAGCTTTTTGCTCGAGTGTCAAAGAAGCTGGGAAATATAACGACGGTGAAGGACTGATGCTCGTTGTTGCCGGAAATGGAAACAAGCGCTGGGGTCAACGGATCGTCATCAGAGGTAAGCGCCGCGACCTCGGCTTGGGTTCTTATCCTCTGGTTTCTTTGTCCGAAGCCAGATTGAAGGCATCGGAAAACAGGCGGATCGCCAGAGAAGGTAGGGATCCAATTGAAGAGAAGCGCGCCTCCAAAGCGATCCCAACGTTTGCGTATGTGGCAGATCTGACCATTCAGAAGAAGCGAGCTGAGCTGAGCAACGCCAAGCACATTCAGCAATGGGAGAACACACTAACGCAATATGCCTTTCCTAAGCTTGGAAATATGAGAGTCGACGAAATTGGGGTCGAAGACATCCTCTCCGTTCTTGAACCTATCTGGGAAGTCAAAACAGAAACTGCCAGCCGATTGCGCGGCCGCATTGAGGCTGTCCTAGCTCTGGCGACCGTTCGCAAGTGGAGAAGCGGTCCAAATCCTGCAACGTGGGCTGGAAATCTCAGCATGTTGATGCCGAAGATTTCAAGCGTCGCGGAAGTAACAAATCAACCTGCATTGCAATTGTCCGAAGCTCACGAATGGTGGCAGGACTTGCGCGTCAGAGAAGGAATGTCGGCACAAGCACTGAGGTTTTTGGCTCTGACCTGGGCACGATCAGGTGAAGTCAGAGGTGCCACTTGGGATGAAATTTACTTTGAGAAAGAGATTTGGAGGATCCCGGCTGCGCGAATGAAAGCCCGGCAAGAGCATATTGTACCTTTGAGCAAAGTGGCCATCGAATTGCTATCTGAGTTACCACGCCTTGAAGGTTCGCCGTTCGTATTCTTTGCTCCGAGAGGTGGCATGCTGTCCGATATGAGCCTTTCGGCGGTAATGCGACGAATGCACGAGAGGGCTCAGAAACGTGCGACTGAGGTTCAGCAAAACACCGGACCAAATGTAGGTGCCACCTACCTTGATCGAACCAGCTTTCGGCCTGCGGTACCTCATGGCCTAAGATCAACTGCGCGTTCTTGGGCGGCCGAAAAAGGTTATGATCGCGAAATGGCGGAAATGGCGCTGGCGCATCGAGTAGGAACAGAAGTCGAGCGCTCATATCAGCGAGCAGAGTTGATCGAACGGCGACGCCATATGATGGAAGACTGGGCTAGCTTTCTTGCTGGCGCTAGCCTTTTCGCGGATATCCTGCCGTTTCCTCAGAACAGGATTACTCGCTAAACGACCCCACAACAGCCCACACGATTTGGGTTAAAAAACTGTTTTTAATTTGTAAAAAGGCTCCGTCAGCATTGCTTTTGGCGGACATCTCCAACAGTGCATTGCGAGAATGCGCCTCTATGGACTTCGATGGTCGCAGACAGAACGGAGTAACCCTATGACCATTAATGACCGCATACTGCGCCGCCCAGAAGTCGAACACCTTACTGGTATAAAGAAGTCCTTCATCTACGTTTGCGCCAGGCCCAGGACGAGGTGATCGCTAACAAAGCCAAGTACCGTGGCGCACCACCAGAATCTTAAATCTTATTGCCCTCTAAAAGGCTGAGTACGTTTAAGCGCCGCCCAGTTGCCCTGTCCAATGATGGGCGGTTGGCATCGATGTCTGGAACGATGAGTTGCGAGCTGGCTTCGTTCACAATTCAGTCTGAGCTCACGTAACTGGTCGAGTGTCGCGCGTTCCAGGAGCCCTTCACCAAGCGGCAAATGACTGGTGAGCGGGACATTGCTGCCATCCGCATTTTTCTCCAAAGGACCGCAGTTCAACCCAAAGCGGACATTTCCGACTGGGATTTGCAAATTTGGAAAGTCAAAAATGTAAGAACTCGAATGTTTCTGTTGCATGAAATCACTTAGCTAGCGCTTCTGAAATGCGTTCAACCAACGCCTTCTGAACAACGGCAAACCTTGGAGTTTGGGCGATTTCTTCTAGCGTCGCGACCCACAGTGGAACCTCGATCTTAGGATTCACGTCCTTCGACCGTTTAAGGCGAGTATCCACGTCGCCAAAAAATGACGGCAGAAAGGTTTTGCCCGCTCCTGAGGCGGCCATCTGCTGTAGCACCAGAAAACTGTCTGCTCCGTTGGTCATTTCGTCTGAGTCCACATTCTCCGCTAGCCATTTAGCTGGGAGTGAACGGCTCAACGCTCCGTCAAGCCTCATCCACTTGCGATTGGGGCAACCATCGTCAAAGACGCCAAATGACAGCGTTCCCGCGCGCTGCCCGATCAGCCCTTCCCCTAGCTTTATCGATGGGCGCACAGCAATGTCTGCTGTCAGTCGGGAAAGATCATGGTGGCTGTTCTGGCTTAGCAGAGTCAGTTTCAAACCCGGGTAAAGGACTGAGATCTCGTTTATGATGCGAGGGAGAACAACCTGACAAAGACTATCGGTCGATGTAATGCGCACCTGACCCATTGGGGAACGATTGGCTCCGACAACCGCCCGCTCCACCGAAAGCACCGCTTCTTCAACGCTTTCCATGGCCAAAAAGATTGCACTGGCTTCGGGCAGAACCGAATACCCTGACGGGCTTTTCTGAAAAATCCGGCAGCCATTGCGCTCTTCGAATGCGGCCACCCTGCGCAAGACTGTAGCATGCGTGACGCCCATGGCCGTCGCCGCCGCGTTCAACGAACCGTATTTGCTTACGGCTAGCGCGTATCGAATATCATCCCAGTTATCGTTGTTCATTAATTAACAAGTGACGATCAATAACAAACAATTACAAGAAAATTCGTACAGGATAACATTCGGAGCATTGAACAGGGAGACACATCATGATGAAGCAGTTCTCAATCTTCGCGGCGGGTCTTTTGTCGTTGGCCGCAATTGGCACAGCCATCGCCCACGAAAGTGAAAACCCTGCTGTGAAAGCTCGAACCTCAATCATGCAACTCTACGCCTTCAATCTTGGTACACTTGGCGGCATGGCCAAAGGCGAGGTGGAATATGATGCCGAGGCAGCAACACGGGCCGCAAACAACCTTGTTGTGCTAACGCAGATCGACCAATCCTCGATGTGGCCCCAGGGATCTGACAATGTGTCCGATCCGTCCTCCCGAGCGCTACCTGCGATCTGGGAAAACTTCTCTGACGTTGGTGCGAAAGGGCAGGCCATGGCAGACGCCGCTGTTGCGATGCAGGCTGCAGCAGGGCAAGATGTTGAAGCCCTGAAAGCGGCTATGGGCGATCTTGGTGGAAGCTGTTCGGCATGTCACAAAGCTTACAGAGCACCGAAAGAATAAATGGCAGACAGCCGTGAAGCGGTTTTTCTTTTTCACCGCTTTCGTTGCACTTGTGGTCGGGTTGGCCGGTTTAGTGCTGACCCGACCGCAAAGAATGGATCAGTCTCAACTCGACGGTTTGAACCCAGATATCGCCAGAGGTGAAATCGTGTTCCACGCCGCCGGATGCGCATCGTGTCATTCGGCGCCGGATGCGGTCGGTGAAGACAAGCTCATACTCGCTGGTGGTCGTCGGTTTGAGACGGATTTCGGCACATTCATTGCTCCCAACATATCCAGTGACCCAAACAATGGAATCGGGTCCTGGTCTGCCCTGGATCTGGCCAATGCCCTGATCCATGGAACCGGACCCGAAGGGCAGCACTATTTTCCAGCTTTTCCTTATACATCTTACGCCAACATGTCGGACGAGGACGTTGTTTCGCTCCATGCCTTCCTCGGCACTCTGCCAGAGGATTCAGCCGAAAATGCGGCGCATGAGGTAGGTTTTCCCTTCAACGTTCGGCGCGGATTGGGGGTATGGAAGCTCTTGTTCACCTCGCCAGATTGGGTGGTCGAAGGTGATCTGACCAACCAACAAAGGCAAGGCCGGTATCTGGTGGAGGCGTTGGGTCACTGCGCCGAATGCCATACGCCACGCAACGGCTTAGGGGGTATGAAGCGCAACCTTTGGTTGACGGGAGCGCCAAACCCCAGCGGAAAGGGACGTATCCCCGGCCTGACCTCAGACCAGCTTGATTGGTCCGAGGCTGACATCGCCGAGTACCTGAAATCCGGTTTCACGCCGGATTATGACAGCGCAGGTGGTGAGATGGTGGACGTCATCGAGAACACATCGCGCCTCACGGATGAAGACCGTTTGGCGATTGCCGCCTATCTCAAAGCTGTTCCTGTTTCGTCGACAGGGCTTCCATCCGAGTAACAGTCGTTCGGCGCCATGCTGCGGGGACCAAATGCTGTTGCCGGTCGCCAGTAGGAGGCTGTGAGGCCTATTCCCTTTTCACCAAACACCTGCTTTACGTTTTGAAAATCGGAGCTCACCAATCACCCGAGTTTCTGTTCATGATTGACTGAGGGTCGCGGCCAAATGACACAAAAGATCGCTCTTTGGTCCATTCCGATATCCATTGCGGTACTGGCCCTAAAACTGTTGGCTTGGTGGCTGACAGGCTCGGTCGCGTTGTTGTCGGACGCAATGGAATCCACCGTGAATGTCGTTGCGGCGTTGCTGGCATACTTTGCGGTTCGGGTTGCCAATAAACCCCCTGATGAAAACCACCCGTTTGGTCACAAAAAGGCCGAGTATCTTTCCGCTGTCGTCGAGGGCGTGCTGATTGTGCTGGCGGCGTTCTTGATCATCAGAGAAGCTGTGCTGGCGCTCCCAAACCCGCATCTGGAGGATGCGCCGCTGCTCGGCATCATCGTCAATGTCATTGCAACGGGTGTGAATGGCGCATGGGCCTACCTATTGCTCAAAATCGGGAGGCGGGAGGGTTCGCCTGCATTGGAGGCGAGCTCCCGGCACATTTTTACGGATGTCATGACTTCAGTTGGTGTCATCGCAGGTCTGATACTGGCGCTTGCCACCGGCTGGCTGATCCTCGATCCGATCCTGGCAATTCTTGTTGCACTGAACATCTTGTGGGAGGGATGGAAAGTTATTCGGTCGTCCGTCGATGGCCTGATGGATGTGACGCTTTCGGACCATGACTTGCAGACTGTTTCCAACGCAATCGAAGCAAATCTCGGCGTAGCCTTGGAGTACCACGACCTCAAAGGGCGCAGATCCGCGAATGTCATCTTTGTGGAGTTTCATCTTGTTGTGGATGGCACAATGCCAGTCAGTGCAGCGCACGATATATGCAATGACATCGAGGAAGAATTGGATCGTTTGTATCCGGGTTCGATCTTTGTCATTCACCTCGAACCTGATGACGAATTGTTGGGTGTCGGGGTTAACTCCCACTAAACTTGTTATTCAGCCCTGCAAAAACACTATCGACTTGACCGATCTGGCTAAGACGTTCGGCTTGAAATCGTCAGACCTAAGCCCGATGTGGGAAAGCCGGGCCAGAAGTAACCTGTCTCCAACGTCGAGAAGCGTGATGATCAGAATTGGAGGCGAAAATGAAAATTCAAAGAAAGCTGGGTCAACTTCTTAGTACCGCGGCGCTGGCTTCGTTGATCGCGGCGACACCTTATGTACCAGTGTTCGATGCCGACGGTCGCCTACATTTTGAGCCGTCATATGCCTTTGCCAAGAGCGGCAAGGGAAAAGACGGGGATGGTCGTGACGATGATCGTGACGACAGAGATGATGACCGGGACGACAACTCGGGGTCGGGGAGTAGCGGCCGTGGTGGGGACCGGGACGATGATCGTGATGACGATAGAGATGATGATCGTGACGACAGTTCAGGATCAGGCAAAAGTGGTCGCGACGATGATGATGATGACTCCAAACGCTCCAGTAGAGGCAGCGGAAAGAAGGATCGGTCTCAAGCGGGGGGCAAATCGTCGGGTTCGGCTGGGATAACAAAGGTCGAGACAAACGCCAGCGGCATTGAAGTACGTTACGCCGACGGAACCAAGGAGGAGATCGAAAACGGGCGGTATGAGAGAAAGAATGCGCAGAACCGAACTGTTGAGGAGCGCCCTGCGACCGGTGCTGACGTCTCAAGGCTTCGGTCATTGGCGAATGGTATCTCAATCGACAACGTGCGCTCTTCAGGGCAAGGCGGCGCTGCTAGAAGTCGACCCACGAAAATCGAACGCCAGGGCAACAATATCGAAGTGAACTATGCCAATGGTTGGAAAGAGGAAATCGAGTTTGGGCGCTACGAGTTAAAAGACCCGTACAACCGGACTGTTGTTGAGAGAAACGCAACGGCTTCTGATCGCCGGAGGCTACAGGCGGTTGCTAACTGAACAGCAAATCCAGTCGATAATCCGTTGGCGGCTTCTCATTGAGAGGGGCCGCCATAGCTGTCAATGAAACCGCAGTTAGTCTCCCTTGTTCCAAACATCATGGGCGATGAGTGCTGCCTCTACCCGATTGCGCGCATGAAGCTTTGACAGGATTGCTGTCATGTAATGCTTCACGGTTTTTTCTTGAAGGTCTAACTCGTCAGCGATTTCACGATTACTAAGACCTTTGGCCACACGTCGAAGTATTTCTTCCTCACGATGCGTAAGGTCATCGAGAAGGCCGCCGTCCTTGGAGGTGCCGCTGTCAGTGTTGATTTGAAGTAGCACACGCGACGCCAAGCCCGGAGATACGAACCCTTCACCTGCGGCGATGCTTTTCAGGGAAGCGGTCAATTCGCTCGCGGTTACTCCTTTCACAATGTAACCAATCGCGCCAGACTCCAAGGCGTCTGCGACATCGCTGCTGTTCTCTGATACCGTCAAGATTGCAATGAAAGGCGGATTTGCCATTGCCGCAATTTTACGTGTCGCGCTTATCCCGCCACCGGGCATCGAGAGGTCAAGAATAGCTATGTCCGGCTGATACGTACCGACCAGCGATACTGCCTCTTCAGCGCTGGACCCAGCGGCCAAAACTTCAAAAACATCAGTTTCATCTAATGTGCGTTGCAAGCCATCCCTAAAAATTGGATGATCGTCCGCTATAATGACGGATGTTGTCATGATGCACTCATCTTTCTGGAAAACAGTGTCATAACAATGGTGGTGCCTTCGCCCGGTCTCGATGCGACTTCGAAACTACCACCAATACTCTCGACCCGATCTCGCAAGCCCATAAGCCCCTGGCCACCATCGTCTCGCAACGCGGTTTCTTCTGACCTGTCAAATCCAGGTCCGTCGTCTTTGACCTTCACAACTATTCTGTCGCTCTGTGCCTCGGAGAAAACAGTGCACTTGGAAGCTGGAGCATATCTCGCGGCATTGGAAAGCGTCTCCTGAAGGAACCGAAAAACGCACAGCTTGTCGGACAATGACAACTCTGGGGCCTGGCTACCCAGGAATGAAATATCCGGTCGCAACGGGCTGTGTTCGGCGTGATCCTCTACGGCTCTCTTCACAACATCGGCGAGTGACAGGCTGTCGATGTCCGGGGCGGACAGCCCTCGCGAAATTGCACGAATTTCAGCCAGAGATTTTTGCAAAGACTGCTGAATTTCCTCTGCCTCTTTAGGCCTTTCGGCCTCTTTGAAAAACGCCGCCTCCAGTCTAAGTGCCGCGAGCGACAGGTACTGCGCAGGACCGTCATGTAGCTCAGCACCGAGTTTCTTAAGGAACCGATCTGTTTGCGTGGCATATCTTTCTGACGCCTCGACCACACGCGAGCGCAGCCGGGCGTTCTGCTCGGCCATCCTCTCACTTTCTGTCAGGCGCTGTTTAAGAAGAGCCCCCTGTCGACGAATTGTTTTGTCACCAATTGCGACGATGGAATACAGAACAATAGTACTTGCCAGAAATGCGGAACCTACGACCAACCAACTTGTTCGCCTGGCCTTGGCTAAGTCTAACTCAAGCTGATCAGCTCTTTCGTAGAACTCCGCAACTGCGATGATTTCGCCGGACCAGAGTTCGCGGATGGGGCTGTAAACTTCAAGCAGTGGTATCCCCAATGCTGCCTCGGCGGCGCTCTCGGCATGATCAAGCTCTTCGAAAGAGCCGGAGATATCACCGCTCCACGCCCGCCTTAAGTCATCCGTTGGATTGAAACGGTTTCCAATGATGTCTGTATCCGAGGCATGTGCAATCACACCACCTTGCTTCCAGAATTTGTAGGAGACAATGCGGTCACGCATTGGCTGGGTCATGAAAATCTCGTCCAGCGCCATGCTCGCCTGCTCTGAAAGGCGGTCGCCATGTGCCAATTCCTGGCTGAGCGGGGATACCACGCTTTCCATATACAACGCTGCGGAGTTGGCGGAGTTTTGCACGACTGCGTTCTGGATTCGATTTGACACCCAAATCCCGACTATTGCGGTAGCAGTGCCCATCACAACGATGCTGGCCGCAAGAAACACTCGCGACAACGACCAATTGCCAATCGTCAGGTCAGTTACTTTCGCTTTCATCGTGAAATCGAATATGAACTACAATTTGTTACCGCACCACAGACCTTGGTCTGACGCGATCTGGCCAAATCTCAGACCTTTTGATTCCGCCCAGCGGCCAGAGTCAGATATCATCCATCGTTCTCAGTCTTTGCAGCATCGGGCAGTGAACGTTTCCGCTATCACAATTGGCCGTAGGCTCACTCAGGGCGTGCTCCAGGCGTCTGAGCTCATCAATTTTGCTTCGAACGCTGGCAATGTGTGCCTCGGCCAGTTCTTTCACAGATCGGCAGTCTTCGGCACTTCCTTCTGACAGCTCCAAAAGCGCTTTTGCGTCTGAGAGAGGAAACCCCAGGTCGCGGCATTTCTTCAAAATCGAAGTCTTCCCACATAGCTTGCTGAATAGCACTTTGACCTGCCCTCGGTATGGGCACGTTTAGACCGAGAAAATGCCAACTGACTCGTGTCTGTGGTTTTATGAATGCAAATCGTGCAAGGCAGTCTTGAAACTGCTAGAAGGTGATTGCTGTTGTGGATAAGCGGGCACGCCAGCAACATCTGAGAAAGGTGTTGATTGTCCGTATTGGCTCGTAGGCCAAAGTTTGCAAAGTCTGGTTTCTGCGCATTGTTGTCATTCGGGCATCGCGCAGCATCGGTCAGAGTGGGCTCTCTGCCGGCTTTCTCCGCAACATGTTTTAGTTGGTGAATTGAGCCCTAACCGGACGTCCGGCAAAGTCTGGGTTTTGCCTGTGCAGCAGGTCCCATTGCTCTCGAAGCAGATATCCGCTCGGTTGGTAATGTCGTCTAGGCTTCAACGATGTTTCTTCCGGTGATATGTGCATTGTCATTGGTTTTTCAGTCTTCGAGATTTCAGCTGTGCGCTTACTCTCTACGATATGCACTATTTCTATTTGTGGCGTCGTAGTCGCTGCACTGAACCCCAGTTTGTCAGATTGGCTTTTGTTGGCGGCGCCTTGCGCGATGGCAAGCACAATGCTGTTACTCAAAAGGTGGTGGCAAGGCGCTGAGGTCGACAGAAACTGGATCGTCATTGATGGATCAAATGTCTTGCACTGGAATGGTGGCATTCCAAAATTAGAGACTGTTCAAGAAGTGGTTTCAACTCTTGCTAAAGCTGGTCTGACACCTGGCGTAGTGTTCGACGCCAATGCAGGATACAAGATTTCGGGGCGCTATTTGCACGACAAAGAGTTGGGGAGGCTCCTTGCACTACCCAAGGATAGGGTCATGGTGGTCCCAAAAGGAATGCCAGCAGACCCAATGATCTTACAGGTTGCCAGAGACCATGGCGCACCGATTGTTTCAAACGATCGATTTCGTGATTGGGTCAACGACTATCCCGATGTCTTGACATCGAAGGACCCGGTGCGAGGGGGATACAAAGACGGAAAGCTCTGGTTATCGCTTTGACGCTAAGACATTGCGTGTAGAGTTTTGCTATCTCCAACAAGTAACCGTTTCTTTGAGCCCTGAGCTGCCTTTGATCTCATTTCCACCTTTCGCACGTGCGGCAGGTCGCAAATCGCGCAAAGCGGACGTTCAGTAGCGCTTCACAGATGTCAGGGCTGCGGGACTTTGCGGACGTTGCTCCAAATTGACCAATGACCGCTTTGCCTTCGGCCGATCTCGCTAAGGGTCCAGAATTTCGCCATTCACCCCAGCAAAGCTCGCATTTCACTGTTTTTCAGGAGAGCGGAAGACCTAGCGTTGTTGATGGCCGTTCTGACCATAGCTTGTGCTAGTTCATCGGATGTCACGCCGATAGACGGAGCCAGGCTTTGAAGCGGTGCAAACAGATAGTCTACCGGTTTCCATCTTCTTCGTTCCGATGGGGCGATGTAGCCGGGGCGAAAGGCAAACTTGCGTTTGATACGGGAGGCAAAAAGAACAGTCTCGGCTTCACCTTTGACTTTCAAAGCAAATGACATGCCACCCCCGTCAGTTCGCGCACCCTGGGCCGAGAAGAGGCAGAATGTTGCTTCCGGCACTGTTTCCTCACAAGCCCGTACAAGGTTGATCAACCAATTGACGGTGATCTCTGAATAAGTCTCCCTACTGACGCGGGCTGAGTAGGTCGCCAGACAATGAAACACCGTGTCGATACCGATCAGATACTGGGTATATGAGGCTGAGTTCCCGAAATCCGTGAAGTTGACGTCGGTCAGCTTGGCGTGAGTGCGACCCGATGATCTCCTCCCAAGGGAAACAACCTCTGTTACGCTCTCCTCCTCCAGCAATGCAGCCAGAACGGATGACCCGACCATGCCGGTTGCCCCTGTAAGCAGAACGCGCCCGAGAGTTCGTACGGTGGGTTCAACCGACACTACGGCGTCGCTCCGCTTCCGCCTTCAGGCCGCGATTAAATGCCTGGTAGCCCTCCAGATACAATTTCGCCAACCGTCCACCCATCAGGAAAGTCATGCCACCGATGATCTCGTCCGATTGCACGAATCGGGTCTTCCCATCTGCGGCAGCCTCGACCCTGAAATGGTGGTTATCGCGGATGCCGCCGGGGCCTCTTTCAGCCCAGTAGAACTCCTGGCCGTCTACCACAGTGATCATGTGATCAATCCGTGTGAGCTTGTCCTTGTTGGGGTCCAGCTGGAAGGCAACATTGATGCTTTCACCGTCCGCGATCTGACCCTCGATTCCCACAAGGAACGCAGCCCAGGAGCTGTAGTTGGCAGTATCGGTCAGAACCGCCCAAACGGCTTCGGGCGCAGTGTTGATGATGATGTCTGTGTGGATTTTATGATGAGAGAAGCCGACCTTCTCAGTTCTATCAGTTTCCATGATCTTCCCTTTTGATCGGTTCAAGCCTCTAGAGGCGCGGCGCGGTACGCCATCTCAACGGTGATCTGCCCAAACCGCTCGCGCATGCGCTGCGACCGGAAGAGGTAGGCAGAAATGAGGGTGTAGTTGATGCACTCAACCACGAAGTTGCGGTAGCGATCTGGGTTTTGCAGCATGTCTAAGGTTTGGACCGCGCACATCGTGGCAAGTGCTGTGAACATCACAAGCATTGCGATGGGCGTGTAACGCCAGCGCAAGGCGTAACCGGCAAGGAACGTGGCCCCCGACACAGTGATCAAAATCCAATGGAGGGTCTGCATGCCAATTGGAAATGCCTCGTTTTGTAGCGGCATCAGCGGGGCAATTCCCCAGAAGTATTCCAGGAAGCCTAGAAGGCCCCAGATGAGCATGATCAGGGCAGCGAGGATCAAGAGTAAACTGAAAATATGTGAAAGTTTCTTTTGCATGATCTACCGCCTCTAGAGATACGGCTCCCAAATGATCGATATGGCTTAGAAGACTGCCTAGCAGGGCCTAAGCCCCTGCCGCCGATGTCTCTAGAAAATTGCGGATATCGTATTCGATGTCGCCTTCGTATCGCGGGGCGTAGGTGTAATAGGCGCGCGCGAGTTTTCCATAGCGGTCATCAATCCGAACCTTGTTGTAGGCATGACTGACCGCGAAAAATTCACCGGCTTTCAGCTGATTAAGCACCCGCTTTACAAACTGGTCCGTCGGCATTCCAAGGCCCTGGCTCATCTCGGAAACTACCAAGCCGGGCATGATCAGGGCCACGTCCATGAAGTCCGGTGTCTCTTCGGCCAGAAGTTCCGTGATGGCTAAAAGGGCATGCTTGGACGAGACGTAGGCATGTGACGAAGGTACGGCCGTGAAGACACTGTTTTCGGAGCCGAGGTTGTAGATCGCGCAGGGTGTTCCGCGGTCGAGCATTCTGCGCCCAAAGACCTGAATTCCATGGAGCGTTCCGAAAATATTGATCTCATAGACACGCCGGAACACATCCAGATCCATGTCGATCAGCGGCGTGGGGTCCTGGCCGATGCCAGCGTTGTTGATGAGTACATCAACCGGACCAAACTCTGCCTCGGCATAGTCTGCCAGCGCTTTTACCTGGTCGCGATCCGCGACATCGCAGGCAGTTCCCGCCACTTTGATCCCCTCGGCTTTCAGTTCCGCCACTGTCTCTTGAACGCGATCCATACGGCGACCGCAGATGACGACTTTTGCGCCTTCCAACCCCGTCTGGAGGGCGAGCTCTTTACCGATCCCCGTCGCGGAGCCGGTGATGACGACGGTCTTGCTTTCGAAATCTTGCATGATCTTTCCTTTTGGGAGGTCAGCACTGTCGCTTCTGGAATGGATGGCGGGATCAGATTTTGAAGGATTGGCCGGTCAGCTCTTCGGACAGGGTCCATAGCCGGGTAGCAATCTCGATATTCGCGGTTATCGGATCGCGGGTGGCCACACCGACCTCTCCGCTCATTTCCTGGGGGCCAGTGGGGCCGTAATAGTCACTTCCTTGGACTTCCGCGGACAGGGCGGCGTACAGGGTGGGTTTCGCGGCTTCTTCTGGAGAATGTAGGAATTGTTCAACTTGTGCCTTCATCTGCGCGAGCTGATCCGGGGCAACGTTATGGAACAGACCGGACTCAGAACCGCCGGGATGGACGGACAGTGCTTTTAGCCTACGCCCGGAAGCCCGTAGGCGACGGTCCAGCTCGTCCCCAAACAAAAGGTTCGCGAGTTTCGACTGACCATAAGCAATGCCGCCATCCTGGCCACAGGTCAGATCATCAAACTGGATGGTGGCACCCTTGTGCCCGAGGCTTGAAAGCGCGACGATCCGGGATGCCGGGTCGTCTGGCACGAGGTCGATCAGCAGCGCCGTCAAAAGAAAATGACCGAGGTGATTGGTCGCGAATTGCAGTTCGATCCCATCGCTATTTGTCTCAGCGGTGTAAAGCAGGATGCCCGCATTGTTGATTAGCACGTCGAGCTTGGAATAGCGCGAACGGAACACTTCGGCAAAGCTTCTGACAGAGGCAAAATCGCCCAAGTCTAGCGGCATCACATCAAGCGACGCTGACGGCACGCGTGCCAGCACGTCGTCCCGAGCGGTTTTTGCCTTTTCGAGACTGCGGCAGGCCATCACTACGTGGAACCCAGCTTCGGCCATGCCGATTGTTGTTTCAAATCCGATGCCATTATTGGCTCCGGTGACGATGGCAATCTTTTGGGAAGTGGCGTTCATGAAAAGGTCCACAAAGTTTACATATAGTGACTGAATGTAAATATTGACAGTCATCCACCTAATGTCAATATGCTCTTTATGAAAAATCGCGACGCCCACATCCTCGACGCAGCAGTCCGCCTCTTTCTTCGGTTCGGGGTTAAACGGACAAGCATGAACGACATTGCGGAAGAAGCAGGGTTATCGCGACAGACGCTCTACAAAGCATTCGCAAATAAAGATGCAGTGTTACAGGCCACGATCCGATCCATGGCGGACAAGGTTGTGGTGGACATTGAGGCCGGGCTGTTGAAGACGACGGGACTCAGTGCGCAATTGGATGTGATCTTCCAGCACACCGTGATCGAGCACTACGATGTCCTTCAATCCTCGCCGAATGCCGAAGACATCATTGCGGGCGTAACCGCTTCTTCACAGAAGGAGCTTGAAGCGGGTGCTCAACGGAACACTGAGATTATTGCCCGAATTCTAGAGCCATTTTCCAATGACCTTAGGGCCGCGGATCTGTCGGTGGACCAGTATGCAGACTTCATTCAACGCACTGCAACGGCTGCAAAATACGCGGCAAAAAACAGAAAGCACTTGGTGCAATTGCTTGAAGCACTCCGCGTCTCCGTGCTGAAGGTAGTCAACGCGAATTAGTTAAAAGAATACCCAATGCGGACTTCGATGCGCGCCGCAGCGTCGGGCAAAATGGGCTCGCACCAGACTTACTCTGCGACGGGCCCGAATTGGTCGAGTTGAGCCCCAAGTTGCCGTTGACCGAGCTTCGGCCTTTTGCGTTTGCGGCACGTAGCAAACCGCACATCCCGGACGTTCAGAACCGGACGGCAAATGGTGGGTGAGCGGACTTTGCAGTCATTCGCCTTCTCACGACAGATGAAGGCAGCCCCGAAGCAGACATTCGCAATTGAGCTTTGCAGGCTAGGAGGTGTTCCAACCCCTCTTGGCACTATTATGCGCGAACTTACGGTCAAGCCAATTGAACGGTTCAGCAGGTGTAAATTTGTCAGGTACGTCGCCCGTCAGAATGGGGTGCTCCATCAATTCCAGCTTTTGAGACTCAGCAAAATGATTGTGCATGATTTCAGTTCAGTTTCGCGAAGAAATACTAAGTAGGTCCGTCTCAAGCCTTCCATTTGAAAGGAAAAGTGCTAGCGTGCGTGTGATTTGTTTAAAGAAATATCCCGGAGGAAAGTAATTTGAATTCATTTGTTTTCAGAGCAGTTGTGTCGTTATGGGGCGGCCTTTTGACTGCTGGTGAAGCCCTGTCCTTGGAGATTGAGTGGGAAGTTGCCAATAGATTTGGACCTTTCGTGACTCAACATCCGACCGCAGAGGGGCGAGCCGGTCTTTTTGACAAATACAAGATCAAAGATGGAGAAAGCTTTAAACAATGGCATAAGCGCTTGTCCGATCCCCAGTTTCATTCTCCGTATTTAGAGACGTTGGCGGCAGAAGATGCAGACGCCAAAACAAAAGGAATGATGCATTGGAACCAGCAAACTGATCGGCATGCCGAAGCTATTTTAAAATTCGTGAAGGAAGAAGAAAGTACCGATACGCTAGTTGATGTTCGCGTGCGTTTGGACAAGGACGGACAATGCCAATGGTCGGTGTCACTTGACGATGCGCCAACTGTGCCGCCATCGGATTGCCGGACTGGAACACTGGTGAGCATTCCATTGAGCGGAGCATCCGTAGCGGTAACCTCTGGGGACTATTCGGCAAGCGAGCAGGTCAACCCAAAGCATATCGTCATAGTCGGTTTCGGGGATAGCTATGCCTCTGGCGAAGGCAACCCAGACTATCCCGGTCATTGGAAAGACGATGTCGAGTTTAGCAGTGAAAAGGACTTTGTTTGGCTGGCACAGCAAAAAAATCTGAAATCAACGCTCGAAGAGCATGGGGAGACCGTTAAGCACTGGGTGGATGACGACTGCCATCGGAGTTTCTTTAGTCACCAAAGCCTTCTTGCGCTGAAACTGGCATCGGAAAAGAAAGACACTTTCGTATCGTTCCTTCATTATGCTTGTACTGGCGCCGAAATATTCGATGGGCTGTTAGTTCCTCAGTATCAGGCGTGGGGCAAGGGTATATACATCCCATATTCCCAGGTGAATTTTGCCATTCAAGAGCTGTGCCGATCAGATGTTGATGCTGAGAGCTATGTTTCCGTTTCGCAGGCTGACAGGCTCAGGCGCGAGGATAAGGGTGAAATTAACTTGAACGATTTTCATCGGCGCGGTGGAAAAGGCAACAATAAGAAGGCACCAAGCAATCTTGCTCCGGGCGACAAATTCAGCAAAAGAACGTCCTTGCACCGAAAGAAAAATGGCGGAAACTTTCCAAATTCTGGTTTTTTGGAGTGCCCCGACGGGCAGATAAGGGTGCCGGACCACGTCTTCCTGACGATAGGTGGCAACGATTTTGGCTTTGCCGATGTGGTAAAATATCAGATCGTTCCTTCACGTTGGAAATCGAAAAAACTTGGCAGCTTTATGTTTCCAGACGTGTGCCCCAGCGGTGCCAATCGGGTCAGCCGGACCCAGTTCCCTCAGCTAACCAGACACTGTGAAAAGAAAGATAAACAAAACGGATACCACGCCGGAGACATTGTGGGCGAGGGAAAGAATGGGGGAATAAAAGATCGTCTGAATCTTCTGACAAACATTATTGAAAACAGGTTGGGCGTAAAGCCAGGTCAGATTTTAATGCCCCAGTACCCGGACTCTGTTCGCAAGGTAGAGGCAACAGTAGGGCCATGTGATCCATTGGACATGCAGAGTTTCCTGAAAAGAATACCGGGTACAGACAAGTATATGGTTCGTGAAGAAATGTTGGTCGGAGATCCATACGGCGAATACTCTCCTGCCTCCTCGTGGAACGGACTGAAATCGGCCACGCCCTGGTTGATCAGGGAAAGTCTGACAGGGATTGCGCGAAAAAACATTGAGAATTGGGAATTCAACTTCACGCATGAAGACGCTTTTCTTGCATTGAGAGAGTTTGAGGTTCTTCGCCCAGTGCTTGCGGAATCGGCAAAAAGCCTGGGGATCAACTTTGTATGCTCTACCCGCGATGTCTATTATGGGTATGATTTCGACCAGGGATCGAAGCGAAATCTCCCAAATGGCGTGGATGGTGAAGAGTTCCCCGCTTGGGCTTTGACAGATTGGGATCCATACGTTTTCGAAATCCCAACAAGGGCCGTAAGAACTGGCAATGACACGGCACTTAGTCAGCCTGGGGACAAACAAGTCACGGGGGCTGTACATCCGAACCTGACCGGACATCGTTTGATTGCTGAGGAAATGTTCAAGTTATTGCCAAAGTAAATTGAGTGCTTATCAACCGAACTGTGGACGTATCTCTGTTTAATGCGTCGTCGCGGCTCGACTTGGATTCCTTGGAGTAGTCGAGCGTTGGCTGCCCAACGGGCCGCGAATCCCTTCATTCGCTGTTGCAGGCGTTTTCCGTGGGCGCTCTCCTTCGTTTAACAGATTGGTAGTATCGTTGCCCCACCTGACTACGAGGCGAATATACGAGAAGCAGGCTTAAGCTTGGCATATCAGGGTGTAGCGAAAATAGAATTGTTCACCGCCGACGATGAGGTAGAAGTTCTCTATACCGCTCCTGCTGGCTGACTTGGCGTTGAGCCCTTAAAGTTGCAAATGGATCAGTGTTGAGAAATGGCTTTAGCTAGACCGATTGAGGCCCCCAAAAAATCTAGAACCGATTTGACCGACGTCGTGAGCGGTTGCATGGATAACTACGCACGCGGGCCGATTTTTGGGGGCGGGGGTGTCAAGTGGTTGTGTGAGAAGGGGGTGGGGGTATGGCGAATTGAGCAATGGGCGAGGCCAGCCGGTCCAACATGTCCGGCCGACCTGATCGGTGATTAGCTTTGCACCAGCTTTGGCTTTGCTGACGCGGGCCAGTCGACTGATAGATCGAGCGCCTCGATCTGATCGACAAGCATATCGGTGGATCTGCAAAGCGACTTCACGATGCCGTCCAGAGCCCTTCGTGTTTGCGGGTGCATGCCCTGTAAGCCTCCGTTGTCGTAGAAGATCGCGTTGTCCAGCGCGACGGCCAGGCCTGCGGCTTCCATCGCTAAGCCCAGCATTTCGTCGCAGAGTTCTTTTGGTGAATCGGTCGTCATCTCGTTTCCTTTCCATTTAAGTGTCCAAGTTTAGAAATATGAACGTAACGGACGAACCAGCGACAAGTTGTGGGCTTTTATGTGGGGTGCAATGCACTAGAGCATACGATTGTCTTTAAAAAACAATGCATTGCCGAATTGAAGTGGCGGAGACGAAGGGATTCGAACCCTCGAGACGGTTTCCCGCCTACTCCCTTAGCAGGGGAGCGCCTTCGACCACTCGGCCACGTCTCCGCCGACGGGTATATCCGTGCATGTCACCGAGATACAAGGTCGATTCTTAGCCTCATGTCATTTTTCTGAGCTCAAATCTCCAATCCGAAACGCTCGATCCCAAGGCGCTGCGTCTGACATGTTGGTTGGGCGTTTGGTTGGCACGGAAGTCCTTGCACCAAGGCCCGCACAACACTGTCTGGGAAGGGTGTTTTTTTGAAATACTTGCAAAGAATGCGATGTTTACGGCATATTTGTCTGTATTTAACAAATAAATGATAGCGCAAAGACTTTACGCAGGGGGCAAAAAAACCGGGCAGCGGGCGTTGAACGCTCGGACATTACCTTTGGGGGAAGGAAAGACTGTTGGCCTGGTTAAAAGTGTTTTGTGTTGCGGTTTGCCTGCTGATCATTCCATCTCAGGTGCTGGCGAATATCGGAACGGTCGTGGCGGTCAAACCGGGGGCCGAGATCACGCGTGACGGAAACCGGCAGCCGTTGAAGATGGGGATGGAGGTCGCCTCGGGCGATGCGATCTCGACGGATCGCAGCGGTGTGGTGCAGCTGATTTTCGTGGACGAGACGAAGATCGCCATCGGACCCAATGCCAGCATGGTGCTGGACGTCAAGATGCTGCGGGGAAATCGCAAGGCCAAAAGCTTTGCAGTGCAGGCGCTGGGCGGCAGTTTCAGGTTCATATCCGGCAAAAGCCGGAAACGGGCGTATTCCGTCCGCACGCCGACGGCGACCATGGCCGTGCGGGGTACGATTTTTGACATATGGATCGCGCCGGGCAATCAAAGCTCGATGCTGGTGTTGCAGGGCACGGTTCAGATGTGTGGTCTGAATGGCGGGTGCCGGTCTACAGGTCGGCAATGCAGCCTGTATGCCACCAGTCAGCGTGGCCGTGTCGGGCGTCCGATCGATCAGGAGCAATATGACAAAGCGATCCAAAGCGGCTTCCCGTTCATACAGGCGCAGGAACGGCTGCTTGTCCCGCTGCGGGTCAATATCGAAGGCTGCGCGCGCGAGGCTGCTCCGGTACGGCCCGAGAAACCTGATGGGCCGGAGAGGCGCGAAGCGCGGGCGCGCGAACCCGAGCCATCGCGGCCCTCGCGGCCCGAACCGGATCCAACGCCCGATCCCCCTTCGACAGGCGACCCCGGAACGCCCGGACCAGAGGGCGGCGGCGGTGAATCTTCGCCCGCCGCGCCTTCCGGGGCTGGTCAGGGCAACCCAACCGGTCAGCCAGAACGCGAATCCGAATAGGGCCGGACCTTGACCCTTTCGCTTGTCCAGCGAGGTTGATGTGACCAAAAAACCGCAGGAAAAGAACGGTCGGTGGCGCGTTTTTCGGATCGTGGGGCTGGGGCTGATCCTGTTTGGCTGTTTCATCCGGGTTCTGGACCCGTATCCCGTTAGGATGTCGCGTCTGGTGTATTTCGATATTCTGCAACGCCTGTCGCCGCGCGCGTTTAATCCTGATCTGCCCGTGCGCGTGGTGGATATCGACGAGGCCGCGCTTGAGACATGGGGTCAATGGCCCTGGCCACGCACTTTGCTGGCGCAGATGGTCGAACATCTGGGGGAATATGGCGCCGCCGCAATCGCCTTCGACATGCTGTTTGCCGAGCCGGACCGGTACTCCCCCGCGCGCCTGTTGAATGATCCGGCATTGTCAGGTGTGCTGTCCGTGGATCGCACGGCGGCGGATTTGGACAATGATGTTCTGTTCGGGGCCGAAATGGCCAATTGGCCGGTTGTGCTTGGCGTTGCTGCGCGGCTGTCCGGCGAAGATCAACCCGTTTTTGCCAAGGCCGGGATCATCGAAATCGGGGACCAACCGACCGAGGGGCTGGTGTCCGTGCCGCAATGGACCCCGCTGGCCCCGCCACTGGATCAGGACGCGACAGGTATCGGCGGCGTCAATGTTTCGCCCATGGGTGATACCGGCGTCGTGCGCCGGGTGCCGGTGCTGTGGGGCGGCCCCGACGGCGCGCTGCCTGCGCTGGGGATCGAGGCGCTGCGGGTTGCGATGGATGAGTCGGTCATTCTGGCCGAAGGCGCACAGGACGAGACTGGTATCATGCTGGGTGTCGAGATTGGCGCATTTATCCTGCCCACCACCGAAAACGGCGAGGTCTGGGTCAGATACCGCCACGAGAACCCGGCGCTCTATCTGCCAGCAAACAGGATCATGCAATCCGGGGACGACCCGGAAATGCGCGCCCAGATCGAAGGTCGGATCATTCTGGTGGGCACCTCTGCGGCGGGTCTGTTCGACATGCACCTGACGGCGCTGGGTGAATCCGTTCCGGGCGTGTCGATCCACGCGCAACTGCTTGAGCAGATACTGACCGACGAGATGATCAGCCGCTCAGACGTGAACGCCGCGCTGGAATTGCTGGCCTTCGCGTTGCTAGGCCTTGTCGTCATCGTTGTCATGACACGCCGGGGCGCGGTGGCCTCATTCGTGGCCGGAGGGATCTCGGCGGCTGTTGTTCTGGGGATCAGCTGGTTGGCCTTTCGAAACCATCTGGTGCTGTTCGATGTCACCTTCCCGCTTCTTGGGGGTATGGCCAATTTCGGAGTTCTGGCCGGGTATCTGTTCGTTTCGACCGAACGCGAGAAGCGGGTGATCCGCCGCATCTTCTCGCGTTACGTATCACCGGAAATTCTGCACGAGCTTGAAGGCTCGGGCCATGCGCTGCAACTGGGGGGTGAGACGCAGGACATCACCGTGATGTTCTCGGACATCCGCGGGTTTACGCCCCTGTCGGAATCCGTGTCGGCGACCGATCTTGTGGCCATATTGAACGAGCTGTTTTCGCAGGCCGGGGATCAGATTCTGGCGCAGCAGGGCACCATCGACAAGTTCATCGGCGACGCCGTGATGGCGTTCTGGAACGCGCCGCTTCCGGTTGCGGATCATCCGACACGGGCGGCGCAGGCTGCGTTATTGATGCGGCAGGCGCTGGTGGGGTTCAACGGGTCCGAGGTCATGCGCGGGCGACCCCCGATTGCCTTGGCAACCGGATGCGCAACGGGACGGGCCTGTGTTGGCAACATCGGTTCGCGGCGGCGGTTCAACTATACCGTCATCGGGGATGTGGTGAATGTCGCCGCCCGGCTGGAACAAAGCTGCCGCCATGTCAATTATGACATCGTGATCTCGCGCGCGGTTGTTGATGACACACGAACCGAGCTGGCGGTGCTTGAGGCCGGGTTTGTGGAACTGAAAGGCAAGGCCGAACTGGAACCGGTTTACATTCTGGTCGGTGACAAACCGGTTCTTCAAAGCGCGGCGTTTCAGTCCTTGGCCGAGACGCACAAGTCCCTGATCGCGTCCATTCAGGACGGTGCATCGCACGATCTGGTCCGGGCGAGGTGTCAGGACTGTGCCAGCCTTGCAGCGGACATCGAGCCGGGACTAAGCGCATTCTATGACGCGCTTCCCGGTCGGGCGGCGGATTTCAGGTCGGATGTGCAGTCAAACCAGGTGTTGTTCAGCCACCGCGCCGCAGGGCAGTGACGGCTGTTTTTGCAAGATCGGTCGGGGATCAAGACACCCGGTGGCCTTGGCGACCACCGGGCCATTTTCGTCGACTACCGGAAGACATCCGCCAGATCGGATACGCTGACGCCCTCTTTGATCTCCTTCAGGCGGGCGAAGATCATCGCGATGGCAACACCGGTCCACCCGTACCCAATTGCTGATCCGATGCTTTCCGAGATGATTTCTGCCCCTTGCGAGTCGAAGGACAGCAACGCCAGGCCAAAGATGAAACCGATGGCGGCGGCAAACAGCAAGATGCACAGGACAATCAGGATCAATGCGCCGACAATGGGCCAGCGGTAGTTTTTGGTCAGTTCCGCGCTGCGCCCGATGGCGCCAAACCCGGCCCGATCAATGACGATGGCGGGAACCACGACCGAGAAAACCGCGTAGAGCCAAATGCCCGGTACCACCAGCATCACCCAGCCGATGATGGTCAGGATACCGGTGACAATCGACAGGATTGCAATCGCGGGCAGGTTGTTGAACGCCGAGGCGAAATACCGCCCGATCTGGGCCGGGCGGTTGAGCTTGGTGTCATAGGCAAACTGGATCACCATGGCCGAGGTGAAAGCGACGGCAACCATGGACACCAGAACCAGCCCGGCAAAGGCGGGCCAGAACGCGGCCCAGTCAATTTCGGCGGCGGGCGTCGTTTCGAACGAGCTGTCAAACAGCCACAGGCTGAGGATCACGTCGACAAGCGCGGGAATGAAGCCCAGCAGCAGAACGATATGTATCTTGCGGAAGAAAATCGAAAACGTGTCACTGATCACAGTGCCAACGCCAAAGGGGATGTGAATGTGCTGATTTGTTGTGTCGGCCATCGTCAATTCCTGAACAAAGATCTTTGGGTTCTGGGCCAATAAAGCCGCGCGCCACCGGTCATCCGCAAGAGGAAGTCGCGACTAAAGCTTCGCCCTTGGGTAAAACGGCAACAGGGGCGCCTAGGCGTCTTCGTTTTTCAAGGTGTGGTGTTTGTCCTTGCGTTTGTCACCAAACAACTGGCGCTGTTCCAGAAACGCGCGCTGGGCTTTGTAAAAGGCCTCAAGAAAGGCTTGATGATCCTGTTCCGGCACCGGATCGGCATAGTCGATCTTGCGGCGCACCTGCGCGAAAATCGCGGCCAGGGTTTCCTTTTGACGACTGTAAGCCTCGGGCCCGCTTGCGCGATTGGCATTGCGCAAAACAGATTCCAGCGTCTGCAATTCAAAGGCTCCGTAATGTTCCAACTGATGCGAGAGGAACCTGTAGGACGATTGCGCATTGGTCCGGGGCCGCATGGCGTTGGACATGTCCTGCAACAGAATGGGTTTCGGCAGGTGGATGACATAGGTTCCGGCGATGATGTCCCCAAGACGCTGGCGGCGTTTGTTGAACAGGGGCACGGCCAGAACGCCCAGCACCCAGGCCAGCGACAAAAGCGATGGCACAACCGCCTCGGTCGTCAGGGTCAGAACCAGCGTGCCAGGCAGAAAGATCTCGGCCTCTTTCATCAGGTTGCGCACGACCAGCGACTGAGTGGTCAGGGCCTGGCCATCCGCCGCGACCACTTTGATTTTCAGCAGCCTCTTGCCCAGCGTCTGGCCGTTCCAGATCAGCTCGGACGCGGCGTAGTAGGGGATGCGGGTGATAAAGAACAGCATCGCGCCAATGGCCATTGCAGTGCTGGGTGTCACCATATCGAAGGCGGCGACAAGCAGGAACAGGGCCACCGCCGCAGCGACGGTGATCAGCAGATCGGTAAGCTGCGCTGCGGTTCGCACGCCAACGCCAGCGACCCGGAAGAACAGGGGCACGCCTTCGGGCGGCAACAGACGGTCCAGCGCGGGTTGGGTCATGACCGCTTCCTTCCGCCCATCACAAACCACGCAAGCCACAGCGCACCGACGCCCCAGCCGACTGCAATTCGGATTGATCGATCCTGAACCAACTGCCGCCCGAACCCTTCCAGCAGCGCCGCAACCACCAACATCAGGGCCGCGATCACAGCCAGTTTGACCGCATCATGGCCTGCCGCGCGCAATGCTGCGCGCCGCGTGTGATGGCCGGGAAACAGGACGGCGAGGCCCAGCTTCAACCCGCCTGCGGCTGCGATACAGATCGCCGACAGCTCGGTCACGCCATGGATGGACAGCCACCCGAACATGTCCCAGCCCAGCCCCCGGTCGATATGCAGGGCGTAGAAGACGCCCAATATCAAGCCGTTATAGAACACCAGCATGACCGTCGGGGCGCACAGAAACGCGCCGAGCCCGAAGACAAAGATGGCGATCCGGGTGTTGTGTGAAAACAGATAGGTCGCAAAGGCCCCCAGGCCCGAGGCTTCATCCTCGCCGTAAATGGCCGCCCGCAGATAGGCGGTGGTGGCTTCCGGTCCGCGTCCCCCGGCCAGTTCGGAAGGCATGAAGACATAGAACCATTCGGGGTTGTCGAAATAGAAGAAATACCCCGCAAGCGCCCCCGCCGCCATGCACAAAAACCCCAGCAGCGTCACCCGCCACGAGGCGCGCATCGCCCGAGGGCCACCACTGGTCAGGAACCTGCGGATGGTCCCACCCAACCGTTGCTGCGGGGCATAAATGCTGAGGTAAGCGCGGCTGGTCAGGGCTTCGAGGTACTCCAGCAAGGCGCGATCCAGCGAAATCTCGCGCGCGATGGACAGGGACGTGGTCGCCTGACGGTACAGATCGGCCAGATCGCGGGCCTCTTGGAAACTCATGCGGTGCAGGCCCTGATTTTCGGCCTTGTCTACCAGATCGGACAATCTGAGCCAGTCGCCTTCGCGTTCCCGCCGAAACCGGGCCGAGCGGATCAGGTCGCTGTCAGCCATCAGATCATCTCTCGCGCTTTGATTTCCAGATAGGTCGAGATCAAACGGGCCGACACCTCGCCCGGCTCCGCGTCAATCACCGTCACACCCAACTGGTGCAACCGTTCCAGCACAAGGCGGCGCTCGCGTAGCAATTGCCCGGTCGAGATCGTCTCGGCCACGCCATCCATATCCTCGGCGGCCTGATTGACCTGCGTTTCAAGGATGGGATCGCGCAAGGTGACAAAGACGATCAGATGCCGCTTGGCCAGAACGCTGACGTTTTCGACCATCAACTCGGCCGTGGTCGTATCGACGAAATCCGAAAACACGATGATCAGGCTGCGTTTCGGGGTGCGCCCGTTCAACTCGGTCATCGCCAAGGTGTGGTTGGTCTCGACGCTTTCATAGCTAAGTTCGGCGGTGCGGCTGCGCAGCCGGTTGAACGCGGTGCGCCCCGGTTCCGGCGGCAGGAACATGCGCGGCTTGGCGTCATAGGCATACAGCCCGACCAGATCGCCCCCGATGGCTGCGGCCCAGGCGGTGGCCAGCGCGGCGGTGATGGCGTGGTCGATCTTGGGCAGGCCTGCCACCTGCTCTCGCATCTGATAGCCGTTATCCAGCGCGATGATCACATGGTGGTTGCGCTCGGCCCGCACCTCTTTGGCCACAAGCGAGCGATACCGGGCCGAGCGTTTCCAGTCGATCGAACTGGCATCCATACCACGCACGAAGTCACGCAACTGATGGAACTCGGTGCCTTCACCGATGGCGCGGTTTTCCTTTACGCCGTAAAGGCGCGATTGCACGGTGGTCGAAATCTCACCCGACATGACGCGGCGGATATTGGGAACGACAGCCACCGACAAGCCAAAGGCCAGCTTGGGAACAAGTTCGAACATTTTCAGCCGGGATGGCCAGGACAGCCACAGGTTGGACAGCGCCCATGTGCCCCGCTGGCTGGCGCGAAACGGGATCTGGGCAGTTCCGCCCGACAGATCAAACACCGACGGTCCGTCCAGTCCGGCGGGCCAGTCCAGTTCTCCCCGCATCCCCGGCGCGGCGGGGGAGACGGACAGATCAATTTGCCCCTCTTCGCCCACAAAGATATCCGATATCGGCTCGACCGAGACATACCGGCGGCGGGGCCAGGACAGCAACAGGTCGAGGATCGCCAGACCGCACAGCACAAGCCACGGCAACCCGGCGATGGGACGAGTTGCGTCGCCCAGGACGATCGCCAGCAGCGTCAGGCACAGCGCTGCGCAGGCCGCGATCAGCAATATGCGGGATGGCCGGATCAGCGTGGGGCCTCGATCTGGTTGAGGATGTTTTCCAGCACCTGCCGCGCGCCGCGCCCTTCGATCTCGGCCGAAGGGGACAGGACGATCCGGTGTTGCAGCGCGTGGATGATCAGGGTTTTGACGTCGTCGGGGATGGCAAAGTCGCGCCCGTTCAGGGCCGCCGTGGCCCGCGTCGCCCCGGCAATCGCATCAGCGGCGCGGGTCGAGGCGCCAAAGGCGATATCTGCGCTTTCGCGCGTTGCGCGGACCAGCCGCAGGATATAGGCCAGAATGTCGTCATCCAGCACGATCCCGTCGATCAACTGCCGCGCCGCCGCCATGGTGGGCGCATCCAGCAGCGGCTGTACGGTCTGCGTCGCGCTTAGAAAATCCAGCGGCTCATTGGCGTGCTGGCGCAGGATCGACAGTTCCACATCCTCGGGCGGGAAGGTCAGGTTCACCTTGAACAGAAACCGGTCCAACTGCGCCTCGGGCAGGGGATAGGTGCCTTGCTGTTCAATCGGGTTCTGGGTGGCGACCACGATGAATTCCGAACCCAGAAGGTGGTCGGTGCCGTCAATCGTCACCATCCTCTCATTCATCGCCTGCAACAGCGCGGCCTGCGTTTTGGGCGGGGCGCGGTTGATCTCGTCCGCCAGCAGGATCTGGCTGAAGACGGGGCCTTTGGTCAGAACAAACTCGCTGGTCTGGAAATTGTAGATCGAGGTGCCCAGCACGTCTCCCGGCATCAGATCGGGGGTGAACTGGATGCGCCCGAATTGCAGGTTCAGCGCCCCTGCAAAGCTGCGCGCCAGCAGCGTTTTGGCCGTGCCCGGAGGACCTTCGAGCAGCACATGCCCGCGTGCAAACAAGGCCGTCAACAGCAGATCGACGGCCTCTTGCTGGCCTTGCACAACTTTGCCGATCTCGGCCCGCAGGGCCTCGGCGCGGGCGAACAGGTCTTCAAGATTCATCGGCAAGGTGCTCCAGTATCATTTCGAATTGGTCAATGTGGGAAATGGCGTCTGCCGCCGCCAGATGCGGGGGCAGGGCGCGAATGGTTTGGATCAGCGCGTCCAGTCGGGCCGCGAGGTCAGGTTTTCGGGCTCGGACATATTTCAGATAGGCCTCTTCCGGTGTGCCCATGATCTTGTAAGTGCTGCCGAACACCGCCGCCGCGCGGGCGCGCAGGCGGGTATCAACATAATCGGACAGCATTGCACCGTCCTGGTCTGTCATACGCATCAGCCGTGCCCTTGCGCGGTTGGCCATGCGTTTGCCGGTGCCCAGCGTTGGGGCGATATCGATCACCGGGCCACTGCGCACCCCGCCCCGCCAGATCGCTAAGGCCAGCAACAGCCCTGCGCCGATCCAAAGCGAGCGGAACGGTGGTTCAAACAAACGCTTGAGGTCGTCCCACGTGCGTTCGCGGGCCTCAACGAGTTCTGGCGCGGTCAGCCAATTCCGATCGCTGTAATCAATGATGATGCGCTGATCGCCCGCGATTTCGGGCAGAACTTGCGCCGCGATCCATGCATTATCGCCCAGCGTCAGCCCGTGATTGTTCAGCAGATCAGGGTCTGACAGGATATAGACCTTCTGGCCGTCCTCGGACCCTGGCAGAGGGCACGCGCCCAGCAGCATCTCTCCGGCCCGTCCGACGATGGGGTCACATCCGCGTCCGGCAAAGGTTTGGGCGGCGTAGATACGGGCCTTCAGTTGCGGGTCAGCGGCCAGTGCGTAGTCGGAAAACGGACGGCGCGCCAAAGCCATCGGCCCGACATCAGTACCGGCAATCTGGTGCAGGATGGTCTGAATCTCAGCGCGCGGAGACATCAGAAACGGATGCCCGAACCCGGTCAGGCGCATTCCGCTGCGCCATTTGGGCAGGATCACCAGGCTGGGCACGGATTGCACCTTGTCGCGGATCACCTCGGTCTCCTGATCGAACTCATCCGCCTGCAACAGCAGTTCTTCTTTGGTTCTGGCCGCGTTGCGATCTGTGTCCAGACGCGTGTCATAGACCGGCTGCACCAGCAGACCCACGGTGCTGCGGTCCAGAGGCCAGCCACCGGTAAAGCTCTGCGTTATGTGGGACTGGCTGTTCAGCCAGCGATCCAGACCATCAAACCCGCTGGCCGACTCGCGCAGGGCGTATTGCCGCCCGGCCATGACATACAGAAAAATCCCGACGCAAACCGCGACCACAACGCCCACGATGATCCAATCCAGCCGGATGCGATCGGTCGGGGGCAAGCTGGTCGTATCGCTCATGCGGTGACCTCGCGCAGGACGGGCCTGATCCGGTTCAGAAGGGCCTCAAAATCGCCCTCGGTGATCGAGTGATGGCCGAAATTGACGCGTTCACTGGCCAGAACCAGGGCGCGCAGGTCGGGGATGTACCAAAGGGTTTGCGGCATGCTGCGCAGGGCCTCGCGATGGGTCCAGCTGCGTTTGAACAGCACCTCGTTTTTGGACAGGCAATGGCTCAGCGCCAGTTGTGCCAACCCGGTGACCGCCAGATCGCGATCTTTCAATTTCAGAAGCGCGTCAAGATCGGGAATGTTCTGCCCGGTGTCCGATAACTCTGGGTCGTCCCGCCCGCGTTTGCGCCGCGCATTGCCCACGGATTTGCGGAACGAGACCGAAGTGTTCCCGGCAGTGTTGTAAATGAATAAGGTCAGGAAAATCAGTATGACCGCAGACAGCCCGCCGACGATCCAGCGGTTGTCAACGGACAGCTCGACAGACCGGTCGGGTTGCGGCGTTGCATTTGTGTCCAGCGGCGGCGCGGGTTGCGTGGGGTCGAAATAGACAACGTCCATGTCAATTCCGCGATACCGAACGGCTTTCAGATAGTCTTGCCCCGACGCGCTCAGATCCGGTCGGGAAAGCGTGGTTTCCTGCGCTTGGGCAGGGGCAAAGGCGCATAAGAAAAACGCTGAAACAATGGCAAAACCAGATCTCATTCCGGTATCGATAGATCACTCTCGCAAGGCAGGCAACAACCTGTGCGGAATTCTCGTATGGATTGTTCATGACCTCGTATCAACTCGGTCTACCCGGCCTTTTTGGCGCTGAAACGCAGGTGAGTGGCATGGCTCAGGCGTTCAGGGTGCCGGGCATCTTATTCCGGTTCCGCCGCGTATAGCCCAAGCTGGTGCCTGCGCTGATGAAACCGCTCAACCCGTTCGACGATTTCATCGCTGGATACCGCGATCACGAAGGACAGAAGCGTTTCCAGCAAGGCGATGGTCGACACAGAGGACGGGAAATATTGCGGCGTGTCGGCTGCCACGACAAATCCGTGCTGCGCGTTCAGGATCACCGGGCTGGCAGGGCTGTCCGAGATACCGACAACCGTCAGCCCCTGCTGGCGGGCAAGTTTGATCGCATCGATCACCTCGGTCCGGTAGGGATGGCAGGTGATCGCAATCAGCACGTCCTGTTCATCTGCCCAGGCCAGATCATCCACCGGGGTCGAGCCCGAGCGGGGAATGGCGTGAAACTGCTTCATCCCGGTCGAGGCCAGATAGGTAAAGTTCCGCGCGTTTGAATTGTTGACGCCGACGCCCAGCGTGAAAATCTGACGGCAGTTCCAAATATCTTCGGCTGCAGCGCGCAGCCGGTCGGCATCGATACCGGCAAATGTCTCTTCAATATTGCGGATCGTGGCACCGATCATGTCGGCGTAAAGGCCACCCATCTCACCGGATTTGCCGATTTCCTGCAACCAGCGGGCGCGGTCGGGAAACGAAACCGTCCCCTGCCGGATGGCCTGCCGGAACGGGGCACGAAAATCCTCGTAGCCTTCGAAGCCGACCTGCCGTGCCATGCGGACAAAAGTGTTGGGTTTGACGTTGGCGGCCTCGGCAATCTCGCGCACGGTGGACACGCCCACATCTGTGGGGTTTTCCAGCACATAGCGCGCGGCTTTCTGGGCCTCGGGCGTCAGGGCGTCCCATTCCTCGGTCAGGCGATCCAGGACGATTGATGATACATTTGTGTCATTCATGATTGACGATGGTACAGTTGTGAAATTAGCCTGTCGAGCAGAATCGCAGGCCGGGAAACGCGCATCGACCTGTGGCCCAACTCAGGAGACTAAAGGATGAGTCTGCCCGACACAATGAAAGCCATGGTGACCATGGGTCACGGCGGTCTTGAGCAAATGGTGCTGCACAAGGATTGGCCGCGCCCCGAACCCGCGGCGGGCGAAGTGCTGATCCGCGTCGCCGCCTGCGGGCTGAACAATACGGATGTGAACACGCGATCCGGCTGGTACTCGAAGACCGTAACTGATGCCACAACCGGCGGCGCGTTCGAGGAAGTCGGCGAAGACGATCCCACCTGGGGCGGCGCGCCCATCACCTTCCCGCGCATTCAGGGGGCCGATATCTGCGGTCATATCGTTGCCGTGGGTGAGGGTGTGGACAGCGCGCGTATCGGACAGCGGGTGATAACAGACGGCTGGTTGCGCGATCCCGACGATCCGCAAAACATGGACAAGGCCGGATACTACGGGTCCGAGCGGGATGGCGGCTTTGCCGAATATGCCACAACGCTTGCGATGAATGCGGTGCCGATCACGTCGGACCTGTCGGATGCGGAACTCGCCACATTCTCTTGCTCGTACTCAACGGCCGAAGGGATGCTGACCCGGGCCAATGTGACCAGCGCAGACACGGTTCTGGTGCCGGGTGCATCCGGCGGCGTTGGCGGCGCGCTGGTGCAACTGGCCAAACGCCGGGGCGCGCGTGTCATCGCGATGGCGTCCGAGGCCAAGCACGAGGACGTCGCCAAGCTGGGCCCCGACATGATCCTGCCCCGCGCGCCTGACAATCTGCGCGCGGCGCTTGGGGCCGAGAAAATTACCGTTGTCGCCGATGTGGTGGGCGGGCCGTACTGGCCGCAGCTGATCGACATTCTGGAACGCGGCGGGCGCTATACCTGCTCTGGGGCCATCGCTGGCCCGATGGTCGAGTTTGATCTGCGCACCTTCTACCTGCGCGATCTGACCTTCACAGGCTCGACCGTGATTGACCCTCAGGTCATGCAGAACCTCGTGAAATACATCGAAGCGGCTGAGATCAAACCGGCCCTCGCCGCGACCTATCCGCTGGAGGAATTGCGGGACGCGCAGGCCGCGTTCATTGCCAAGCAACACACCGGCAATATCGTGGTGATCCCATGACACTGGATGATGTGCTCGAAGCCGCGCGGCGCTTGCATCAGGCGCATCCCGACCTGTCTGCGTTTGGTTCGTGGCCCACGGATTTGTCGCCTTACCCGTTGACGGCCAATCATATTCCGGCGGCTGATCTGGTGAAGGACTTTGAAATCGCGGGCAGCAATCTGACCCAGCCGCTTATTTCCGCCATCTGTGCCACATCGCATCTGGCGCAGTGGAAACAGACCTATACCGAAGACGAGGTCGGTGCGGATTTCCTGCGACGCTATGGGTATTACGAGCTGTTCGGGCCGACGGGTCATTTCCACTCGACCCAATTGCGCGGCTACATCGCCTATTGGGGGCCGGGGCTGAATTACGACTGGCACAGCCATCAGGCCGAGGAAATCTATCTGACCCTTGCAGGCGGTGCCGAATTCAAAACCACCGAGAATACGGGTGTTGTCGGGACAGATCAGACCCGCCTGCATACCAGTTGGCAAAGCCACGCGATGGTTACAACCGATCAACCGATCCTGACCTTTGTGCTGTGGCGCGGAGAGGGAATGGGCGATCTGCCCAGAATGGATGCGGCATGAAAATCACTCGGATACGCGTCTATCAGACCGGGCTTCCGTATGTCGGCGGGGCATATGTCTGGGGGGCTGGCAACGCCATCGAAACCGCCACCGCCTCGGTCGTGGTCATCGACACCGATGCCGGCCTGCAAGGCTGTGGCGAGTTCACGCCCTGCGGTGAAAACTACATGGTCGCCCATTCCGAAGGCGTGGGTGCGCTGGCGCGGCTGTTGGCTCCGCACCTTCTGGGCCAAGACCCGCGTCAGGTGGCGCGGATCGAGCAGTTTATGGATCATCTGGTGCAGGGCCACGGCTATGCCAAGGCCCCCTTCGATGCGGCCTGCTGGGATATTCTGGGGCAAGCCTGCGATCAGCCGGTCTGGATGCTGCTGGGCGGCAAGCTGACCGACGGCGCGCCAATGTACCGGGTTGCGCCGCAGAAGGCGGTGGATGAGACCGTGGCCGAGATGGATCGTTACCGCGATCAGGGTTACCGGCAGTTTCAGGTCAAGGTGGGCAGCGACTGGGCCACCGACATTGACCGTATCCGCACCACGGTTCCCTTGCTGAAACCGGGCGAGAAGGCGATGGCCGATGCCAATCAGGGCTGGCGCGTGGCCAACGCGATCCGGGTGGCCCGCGCCACGCGCGATCTGGATTTCATTCTGGAACAGCCCTGCCGCACCTATGAGGAATGCCAACAGGTGCGCCGCGTTGCCGAACAGCCGATGAAGCTGGACGAATGCGTCACCGGTATCCACGCGGCGCAGCGCATCGTCGCGGATCGCGGGGCCGAGATCTGTTGCCTGAAAATCTCGAACCTCGGCGGGATCAGCAAGACGCGGCGGGTGCGGGATTATCTGGTCGACAACCGCATCCCGGTTGTCAGCGAGGATACATGGGGCGGCGAGATCACATCCTCGGTTGTGGCCCATTTCGCCGCCTCAACCCCGCCAGAGTACCTGCAGAACACAACTGACCTTATGAACTACAACACCCGATCCACCGGCATCGGCGGCCCGACTGCCCGTGACGGCAAGCTATACGCGCCCGACACGCCCGGATTGGGTGTCAAACCGGATTTCGAAAGCCTCGGCGCGCCTTTGGCGGAGTACGCGTTATGAGACCACAGGCCGTTGCCACTCAGATGATCGACGACGCACGCGTGCGCGTGACGCGGTTTGACTTTGCGCCCGGTGCGGAAACCGGATGGCATCGCCATGCGATGGATTACGTCATCACGGCGATTACCGATTGCCACATGCGTTTGGATCTGCCGGACGGAACGGTCAACGAGGTGACCGTGCCCGCCGGAACCGCTTATCGCCGCGATGAAGGGGTCGAACATAATGTCATCAATGCCGGGGATGCCCCGATGTCCTTCGTGGAAGTGGAATTGAAATGAAGATCTCCCGACTTTCGGTCTATCACGTCGATCTGCCTTTGGAGCATCCCTACTGGCTGTCCGGTGGGCGGTTGAAGTTCGAAATGCTGGACGCGACGCTGGTGAAGATCGAAACCGATGCCGGCCTGACTGGCTGGGGTGAGGGTACCCCGTGGGGCCACACCTATGTGCCTGCACACGGGCCGGGCATTCGCGCCGGGATTGAAACGATGGCGCCTTTCATCCTGGGCCTTGATCCACGCAAGGTTCTGGATGTGGAACGGGCGATGGATCTGGCCTTGCCGGGGCATCTCTATGCCAAAAGCCCCATCGACATGGCGTGCTGGGATATTGCCGGACAGGCGGCTGGGCTTCCGATTGCTGATCTGATGGGTGGCGGGTCCAGGACACCGCGCCCGATTGCGTCCTCGGTCGGGGCCAAAACGGTCGAAGAAACCCGCGAAGTGATGGAACGCTATCGCAGCCGGGGCTACATCGCCCATTCGGTGAAGATTGGCGGCAATGTCGAACGTGATATTGCGCGGGTCCGCGACGTCGAAAGCATCCGGCGACCGGGTGAGATTGTCCTCTATGACGTCAATCGCGGCTGGACCCGGCAACAGGCCCTGCGGGTCCTGAGCGCCTGCGAAGACCTGAATGTGATGTTCGAACAACCCGGCGAAACGCTGGACGATATCGCCGCACTCTCGGGCCAGCACGCCTCGCCCGTGTCGGTGGATGAAAGCCTTGTGAGCTTACAGGACGCTGCCCGCATCGCGCGTGACGGGATCGCCGAGATATTCGGGATCAAGCTGAACCGCGTCGGCGGCCTGACCAAAGCCGCGCGGATGCGGGATATTGCGCTGGCCCATGGCATCGACATGTTCGTGATGGCCACGGGTGGCAGCGTGCTGGCTGATACCGAAGCGCTGCATCTGGCAGCCACCATCCCGGATGACAATTGCCATGCCGTCTGGTCCTGTCAGGACATGCTGACCGTTGACATTGCAGGCGGTCGCGGCCCCCGCAATGTCGACGGTCACCTGCACCTGCCCGAGACCCCCGGCCTTGGCGTACACCCGGATGAAGACGCGCTGGGCGATCCGGTTGCCGTTTACGAATAGACACTGATTTTATTGAATATGGAGATCGCGTGACATGCTGAAGATCAACACTCAATCCGAATGGATCGACCGCGCGAAGGCTGTTTTGCCCGCAGGCGGGTTTGGGAATTTCGATCCGGGCATCATCATCTCGCACGGCGAGGGCAGCCGCGTCTGGGATGAAGATGGAAACGAATATATCGACTACCTGATCGGATCGGGGCCGATGCTGCTGGGCCATGGCCACCCCGAGGTGATGGAGGCCGTGCTGGAGCAATTGCCCAAAGGCATGACCTTCTTTGCCAACAACACCAAAGGTATCGAACTGGCCGAGGCCATCATCGACGCGGTGCCCTGCTGCGAACAGGTGCGCTTTGTCGCTTCGGGCGGCGAGGCGGATATGTATGCGATCCGGCTGGCGCGGGCCTATACCGGGCGCGACAAGATCCTGAAATTCGAAGGCGGCTATCACGGCATGAGCGCCGAGGCGCAGATGAGCCTGGCCCCCAGCCGCCAGGTCAATTTCCCGCAAGCCGTGCCCGACAGCGCCGGAATTCCGCAAGGCGTGGCCGATCAGATGCTGATTGCGCCTTACAACGATCTTGAGGCGGTGGCGGCGCTGCTGGATGAACATGACGACATTGCCGCCGTCATGGCCGAACCGTTGCAGCGGATCATCCCGCCGATGCCCGGTTATCTGCAAGGGCTGCGCAAATTGTGCGACAAGCATAACGTGCTGCTGATCTTCGATGAAATCGTCACCGGCTTCAGGCTGGACTATGGCGGGGCGCAGGAGCGGTATGGGGTTACGTCCGATATCTGCACCCTGGGCAAAATCACCGGCGGCGGCTTTCCTTTGGCAGCGTTGGGCGCAAGTGCCGAGATCATGAAGCATTTCGACAAGGCGCAGGTCGGTCAGGAGGGATGGCTGATGCAGCTTGGAACCCTGTCCGGCAATCCCGTCGCGTCGGTTGCCGGTCTGAAAACGATGGAGATTCTGCGCCGCGAGGGGACCTATGACCGTTTGCGCGGTATCGGTACCCGGTTGCAGCAGATGCTGACGGGCGCTTTGGAACAGGCCGGCATCGCGCATCAGATTTGCGGGGACGTGACCCTGTTCGATGTTTATTTCACCGACAATGCCTGCCGAGACTATCGCAGCGCCAAACATGATGACCCCAAGCACAACGTCGTGTTCAACGAGGTTCTGCGATCCCATGGTGTGTTCAAATCACCGGGCAAGCTATACCCGTCACTGGCGATTACCGAGGCCGATCTGGAGCAGACGCAGAACGCCATTCATCACGCGGTCGCAGCGCTCAGCGAGACTACGCAAGGCTAGAAAATAGTCGGGTCGCTGTTGTTTCCAACAGCGACCCTGCACCTTCTGAATGTCGGGCTCAGCCTCGCCCCCTCGAATACTTATTAAAACACCAACTATCTGAAACTCTTCGATACATTTCGAGACTGATCCAACTTTTCAGCCGGTATGATCACAGTCTTGCCGCAATCTGAGACGTGGAACAGTGAATTAGTTCACATTGGTTAAAATTATCAGGAGTTTCTCCAATCGAAGAAACCGGGGCCTGCGTTTTTCAACAGGATTTCGGCCATTGCGCGTCCCATCTCGGCCCCATCCTCGATGGACCCAACGGTATCCTCGGAAATCGCTTCTGATCCATCGGGGCGCAGGACTTCACCGCGCAGGCGGAGTTGGCCCTCCTGAATCTCGGCCAGACCGGCGATGGGGGTTTCGCAGGATCCGTCCAGCGCCGCCAGCAGGGACCGTTCAGCGCTGAGGCGCTGGCTGGTTTCAGCGTGGTGAATGGCCTCCAGCAGAGCGGCCGCGCGGGTGTCATTGCTGCGCCGCTCGATCCCGATCGTGCCTTGCGCAATCGCGGGCAGCATATCGTCTGGCGAGATTGCGGTTGCCGGAACCTCATCCATATCCAGCCGCCGAATGCCCGCCATCGCCAGAAAGGTGCAATCCGCCACGCCATCAGCCAGCTTTTTCAGCCGGGTCTGAACGTTACCGCGAAACTCGACGACGTTCAGATCCGGGCGGCGGTTCAAAAGCTGCGCCCGGCGGCGCAGGGACGAGGTGCCGACCACCGCGCCCTCGGGCAGGTCGTGAATCGATTGCAGATGCGGCGAGATGAACGCATCCCGCACATCCTCGCGCGGCAGGAACGTGTCCAGCACCAGCCCGTCGGGCTGTGCCACCGGCATGTCCTTGGTGGAATGCACGGCGATGTCGATGTCCTCGCGCAGCATCGCCTCTTCGATTTCCTTGGTGAACAGGCCCTTGTTGCCGATCTCTTTCAGCGGGCGATCCGCATCAATCATCGCGCGGTTGTCACCGGTGGTCTTGATCACAACGATTTCGAACGCGTCATCGGTCAGATCAAACGCGTCACGCAGCCTTTGGCGCGTCTCGTAGGCCTGAGCCAGAGCCAGCGGCGAGCCTCGGGTCCCAATTCTGAGAGGTGATGCGGGGGTGGGCAGGGTCAAAGTCATACGCACAGCTTTAGTCGCGTCACATTGCCCTGACAATGGGGGCAGAGCTTGACAAATTGCCACTGAGCGCCGACCCGTTGCCAAAACCTGATTTCTGGGGATGACAATGGCCGAGACGAAAAAACTGCTGCGGGCACTGGCGGGTGAAGTACAGGATGTGCCGCCGATCTGGATGATGCGTCAGGCCGGTCGGTATTTGCCCGAATACCGCGCGACCCGGGCGCAGGCGGGGGATTTCCTGTCGCTTTGCTATAACCCGGATCTGGCGGCCGAGGTCACCTTGCAGCCCATTCGCCGCTATGGGTTCGACGCGGCGATCCTGTTTGCCGATATTCTTTTGGTGCCGCAGGCGCTGGGTGCGGATTTGTGGTTTGTGACAGGCGAGGGGCCTCGTCTGTCGACGATCATGCAGCAGTCGGAATTTGATGCGCTGAGACCGGTTGAGGATATTCACGAGACCCTGTCGCCGGTCTACGAGACGGTTCGCATCCTGTCGCGGGAACTGCCGTCCGAGACCACGCTGATCGGATTCGCAGGGGCACCCTGGACGGTGGCGACATATATGATCGCCGGGCGCGGCACGCCGGATCAGGGGCCTGCCCATGCGCTGCGGGAAGAGAACACCGTATTGTTCGAGGCATTGCTAGAGCGGATTACGCTGGCGACGATCGAATACCTCTCGGCCCAGATCGAGGCCGGGGCCGAAGTGGTCAAGATCTTCGACAGTTGGGCCGGATCGTTGAAAGGTGAAGCCTTCCGGAAATATGCGGTCGAGCCGTGCCGGGTGATCACTCAGGCAATCAAGGACCGGCATCCCGGCATCCCGGTTATCGGCTTCCCGCGTGAGGCAGGTGACGGTTATATCGGGTTTGCACAGGAGACCGGCGTGGATTGCGTGGCGCTGGACAACTCGGTCGCGCCCGATTGGGCGGCAGAACATGTTCAGGTGGATGGTTGCGTGCAGGGCAATCTGGCCTCGTCCCATATGGTGACCGGCGGGCAGGCGATGGTGGATGAGACGCGGCGCATTGTCGAGGCGTTCTCGAAAGGGCCGCATATCTTCAACCTTGGGCATGGGATTACACCGGACGCGGATCCCGAGAATGTTCAGTTGATGATCGACACGGTGCGGGGGCGGTAAAGGGGAAGGGGGCCAGCCCCCTTCTTGGCCTGCGGCCAATTCAACCCCCGAGATATTTTTAGCCAGATGAAGGGGCGGATCCGCGCTGCTTGTCTAGCTCGGCTCTGATGCCCGCGCTGTGTTCGCCGCGGGTTGGGCTGGGTTTGGCAGTCCAGGGGTGGTTCGGGAATCGCGGGGCGGCGGCGGCTTGCAGGGTGCCATCCACCGTCTGCCAGGTTTGGCGGCTTTTGTTCATCGGGTGTGTCAGGGCTTCGGTCGGGCTGAGTACCGGGGCGACGCAGGCATCGGTGCCCTGAAACAGCGCCGCCCAGTGATCGCGCGGGTGTTTGCAGAACAGCGCAGCGAGGCGTCGGGTTTGATCGGGCCAGAGGGCCGGGTTGAATTGTTGGGTGAAGTCGGGATCGTCGGTCAGGCCCATGAGGTGCAGGAATTGGACGTAGAACTTGGGTTCGAGGCATTGCACCGTAACATAGCGCCCGTCTGCGCAGGTGTAGGTGCGGCTCCAATGCGGGCCGTCCAGCATGCTTTGGCCCCGGGTATCGGACAGGTTGCCGGTTTGCCGCATGGTCATCAGCAGGTTCATCATATGGGCCGAGCCATCATAGATGGCGGCGTCGACGACGGTGCCTTGCCCGGTCCGTTGCGCATTGATCAGACCCGCCAGCAGGCCCGACACCAGATAGAGCGCGCCGCCGCCGATGTCGCCGACCAGTGTGGCGGGGGTTTGGGGCGGCGTGTCGGGTGTCGAGCCGTACCAGAGTGCGCCCGACAGGGAGATGTAGTTCAGATCATGCCCGGCGGTTTGCGCCAGCGGGCTGTCCTGCCCCCAGCCGGTCATCCGCCCGAAGACCAGCCTGGGATTGCGTGCAAAACAGGCGTCGGGCCCAAGGCCAAGCTTTTCCATCACGCCGGGGCGAAACCCTTCGATCAGGGCGTCGGCGGTGTCGATCAGGCGTTTGGCCGTTTCAAGATCGTCGGGGTCCTTGAGGTCCAGCGCGATTGACCGTTTGCCCCGGTCCAGAACCGACTGGTCCGGCATGCCGGGCGTGGGGTTGCCGGATTTGCGGTGGATGGTGATCACATCGGCACCCAGATCGGCCAGCAACATGGCGGCAAACGGCGCGGGCCCCAGCCCTTCGATTTCGATAACACGTATTCCGTTAAGCATTCGGTTCCTCCATGGTGCGGCCTTCGGGGTATCGGCAGGCGGGCAGGGGATCAATGCGTTTCTGGCCACAGCGCAGTGGGCGATCAGGGCGGTGTGTGTCGCACTCTGATTGACCTTTCGGCAAAAATGCTCAGAACACTGTGCGGAAGTGACCTGTTCCGCATGCGGATCGCGGGATATGGTCGGCCAAAACGGGGACCGTGCATGACCGCCATTTTGTCCATAAAGGATTTGCGCAAATCCTATGCTGACGGGTTTGAAGCGCTGAAAGGCGTGTCGCTGGATATCGAAGAGGGTGAGATTCTGGCGCTGCTGGGGCCAAACGGGGCGGGCAAGACCACCTTGATCTCGACGGTTTGTGGTATCACCACCCTCAGTTCAGGGTCGGTCACCGTTGGCGGGCATGACATTCAGACCGAGTTTCGCGCCGCCCGCAAGATGATCGGGCTTGTGCCGCAGGAGATCGCGCTGGAGCCGTTCGAGAAGGTCTATAACACGGTGCGGTTTTCGCGCGGCTTGTTTGGCCACGGCCATGACAGTGCGCGGATCGAGGAAATTCTGCGCAAACTGTCTCTGTGGGACAAACGCAAGAATGCGATCAAGGAGCTGTCCGGTGGGATGAAGCGCCGGGTGTTGATCGCCAAGGCGCTGGCGCATGAGCCGCGTGTGTTGTTTCTGGATGAGCCAACCGCCGGGGTCGATGTCGAGCTGCGCAAGGATATGTGGGAGATCGTGGCCGAATTGAAACGGGCCGGTGTCACCATCATCCTGACCACCCACTACATCGAAGAGGCCGAAGCCATTGCCGATCGCGTCGGGGTCATCGACAAGGGGGAGTTGCTGCTGGTACAGGATAAGGACACGCTGATGGCGCAGATGGGCAAGAAGCAGATCGAGGTCATGCTGACCGAGCCAATAACGGACATTCCCGACGCTCTGGCGGCGCATAATCTGGTTCTGAACGGCAATGGCGACGCGCTGGTTTACACCTATGACACTCATGCCGACCGAACCGGGATCACCACGCTGTTGAATGATGTGGCGCAGGCCGGGCTTGTCTTGCGGGACGTTCAGACGCGGCAATCCAGCCTGGAAGAGATTTTTGTCAATCTGGTGTCGGGAGAGCCTGCATGAACTGGTCAGCCGTTGCCGCCATTTATCGATTTGAAATGGCGCGGTTTTTCCGCACTCTGGCGCAAAGCTTTCTGTCGCCTGTCCTGTCCACGTCTTTGTATTTCGTCGTTTTCGGCACTGCCATCGGCAGCCGGATTCAAGAGGTCGAGGGCGTCTCCTACGGGGCCTTCATCGTGCCGGGGCTGATCATGTTGTCGGTGGTGATGCTGTCGATCTCGAACGCCTCTTTCGGTATCTATTTTCCCAAGTTTCTGGGTACGATTTACGAACTGCTCTCCGCCCCCGTGAACTTTATCGAGATCGTGATTGGTTATGTCGGCGCGGCGGCGACCAAGGCGTTGTTTGTGGGAATCGTGATCCTGATCACGGCAACCTTTTTTGTGGATATTCGCATCGAACACCCCTTTGCCATGGCGGCGTTTCTGATCCTATCCTGTCTCAGCTTTTCCCTACTGGGCTTCATCATTGGCATCTGGGCCAGCAATTTCGAGCAGATGTCGCTGGTTCCGCAGCTTGTCGTGACCCCGCTGATCTTTCTGGGCGGAACGTTCTATTCAATCTCGATGCTGCCGCCGCTGTGGCAGACCATCACCCTGTTCAACCCGGTTGTGTACCTGATCTCGGGCTTCCGGTGGTCGTTTTACGGGCTTGCAGATGTGCCGATTGTGTTCAGCCTGCTGGCGATTGTGGCCTTCACGGGGATCTGTCTTGGCGTCATCGGATGGATCTTCAAAACCGGTTGGCGCATCCGCAGCTAGGCCACTGGCGGGCGTTGCATTTTTGCCCATTGATGTCAGGAAATTGTCTCACGTCACGTTTTGCGATCTGAGAGTCCCTTGTTTAGACGTTGGGGGCACTCTACATCGGCACGCATGAAACTCAGCCTGCCGTTTGTCAAAAAGCACCCCGTTGTGGCCGTCGTGCGCCTGTCCGGAGCCATTGGTATGGCCGGGCGCGGGGCGTTGAACGACACCTCTCTGGCGCCCGTGCTGGAGAAGGCGTTTCGCAAAGGCAAACCGGTTGCCGTCGCGCTTGAGGTCAATTCGCCCGGTGGATCGCCGGTGCAAAGCTCGCTGATCGGGGCGCGGATTCGGCGGTTGTCAGACGAACTGAAGATCCCCGTGATTGCCTTTGTCGAGGATGTTGCTGCCTCGGGCGGGTATTGGCTGGCCGCAGCGGCGGATGAAATCTGGGCCGACGACAGCTCGGTCCTGGGATCAATCGGGGTGATCTCGGCCGGGTTCGGGGCGCATGAGTTTCTGGCAAAGCAGGGGTTTGAACGGCGCGTGCATACGGCAGGCAAGTCGAAATCGATGCTTGATCCTTTCCGGCCGGAAAAGAAAGAGGATGTGAAGCGTCTGCAAGGCCTGCTGGGCGACATCCATGAAAACTTCATTGCCCATGTCAAAGCCCGCCGGGGCGACAAGCTGGACGAAAATGCCGATCTTTTCACGGGCGAGGTCTGGCTGGCAAAACGCGCGCAGGAATTGGGTCTGATCGAAGGCATCGCCCATCTGAAACCCAAGATGCAGGAACGGTTCGGCGAAAAGGTCAAATTCCGCCGCTACGGTCTGCGCAAACCCATCTGGTCGCGCTTTGGGGCCTCGCTGGCGCAGGACGCCATTGCAGGGTTAGAGGAGCGGGCGGCTTACGCGCGTTTCGGTTTGTGACGTGATCATCAAGATTGTCACTTTGTTTCTGGTCGCCATGGGTGTTTTGGCGATGTTCGGCAAGCTGCGCTTTCCGGGGCAAAAGCGGTTGAGTTCCGCAAAATGCCCGCGCTGTGGCCGGTTTCGGATCGGCAAGGGCCCCTGTGCCTGCGAAAAAGGAGGCCGGACATGACGGCATGGCTGCTCTCCGGCCTTGGGTTGGTGATCCTGCTGCTGGCCGGCGATGCGTTGGTGCGCGGTGCGGTGAACCTGAGCTTGCGGCTGGGTGTACCAGCGTTGATTGTCAGCCTGACGATTGTGGCCTTTGGCACCTCGGCCCCCGAGTTGCTGATTGCGATCAGCGCGTTGAAGGAAAACGCGCCGGGGATCGCGCTGGGTAACGTGGTCGGGTCCAATACCGCCAATATTCTGCTGGTGCTGGGTGTCCCTGCCTTGCTGGCGACCCTGCACACCAGCGAGTGTGACAGTCGTAAGAACTATGTGTTCATGCTGCTGGCCAGTGTGTTGTTCATCGGTCTGGCGTTTTGCGGGGTCTTCAATCTGGTCAGCGGTGCCATTTTGCTGGCCGCGCTTGGCCTTGTTCTGTGGAATGCGTTCCGCGAGGCAAAGGCGCATCGTAAGGCCTGCGCCGATGCCGAAGGGGCTTGTGCCGAGGATGAGGAACTGGACGGTCTGGAAGAGGCCGACCCGGACATGCCGTACTGGAAGATCTCGATTTACCTGATCCTGGGTCTGATCGGCCTGCCCATGGGCGCGCATTTGCTTGTGGACAACGCCACCGTCATCGCGCGGATGTACGGGATCAGCGAGACGGTGATCGGGTTGACTCTGGTTGCGGTTGGGACGTCCCTGCCCGAACTGGCCACAACCGTTATGGCGGCGCTGCGGCGTCAGGCGGATGTGGCGCTGGGCAATGTGATCGGGTCGAACATGTTCAACCTTTTGGCCATCGTCGGCATCGCCACATGGTTCGGCAACATCCCTGTCGACCCGGAATTCCTGGAATTCGATCTGTGGGTCATGCTGGGCGCATCGTTGCTGTTGATCCCGTTTGTGTTCTTCAAACAGGACATTTCCCGGATCTGGGGTCTGGTTTTGACTTTCCTTTATGCGCTTTATGTCACCACATTGCTGATGTGATCTGACAGAAAGAGGTAGCCCATGACCCGAGCGTTAGTGACCGGAGCCGGTATCCGTCTGGGCCGCGCCATGGCGCTGTATCTGGCCGGGCGCGGGTATGATGTGGCGGTGCATTACGCGACGTCCGAAGGACCTGCGTCAGAGACTATTGCGCAGGTTGAGGCCCTTGGCCGGAAAGCCGTTGCCCTGCAGGCTGATCTGCTGGATGAGGCTCAGGTCACCGCTTTGCTGCCACGCGCGGCCGAGGCGCTGGGCGGGCCGATCACCTGTCTGGTGAACAATGCCTCGATTTTTGAATACGACAACATCAAAACCGCCACGCGCCAAAGCTGGGACCGGCACCTCGACAGCAACCTGCGCGCGCCGTTTGTGCTGACGCAGGCCATGGCCGAACAGGGTTTGCAGCCCGAAACAGATGCTCAGGGTGAGCCTGTGGCGACTGGGCTAATCGTCAACATGGTCGATATGCGGGTGCGCAAGCTGACGCCCGAGTTCATGACTTACACCATCGCCAAGATGGGTCTGTGGGCACTGACCCGGACGGCGGCGCAGGCGCTGACGCCCTCGATCCGCGTCAATGCCATCGGGCCGGGGCCAACCATGCAAGGCCACCGCCAGTCCGAGGCGCATTTTCAGGCGCAGCGCGCCAACACCGTGTTGGAACGCGGGGCGAATCCTTCTGATATCACGGCAGCCTTGGGCTATTTCCTGGATGCGCATGCGGTCACAGGACAGCTTTTGTGCGTGGATGGCGGGCAGCATCTTGGGTGGCAGACGCCGGATGTGCTGGGGGTAGAATAAGCAATTCCCGTGCAAGTTTTGCACCGCTCTCATTCGTGTTACCTGCCCGTTACAAAAATGTCTTTTTTTTCATGCACTTGCTAAGTGTTCAAAAAAATAACATTTGAAAACAATACGATATGGCATTGCCTATTTTTTGTGCAACTTGACGAAACAGCAAGGAAACAAGGAAAAATCCAGCCTCACGGAAACTTATCTTCACACTTATCCACAGAAACCGTGGATTTGTTTTCTCTTGAACTGAGACGCGCAAGATTGCAGCCATTGTCAGGGAATCATATCTCAGGGCCATGACCTCCCACAGCGAATCAACTTCGGACACTCAGCCAACCGGCTATGCCTGCATCCAGCGTTATGTGAAAACGCTGGACAGCTCTCCGGGTGTGTATCGGATGCTGGATGGGGACAGCCGGGTTCTGTATGTGGGCAAGGCGCGGAACCTCAGGGCGCGGGTGTCGAATTACACGCGCCCCGGGCATTCGGGGCGGATCGAGAAGATGATCGCCGCGACGGCTTCGATGATGTTCCTGACCACACGGACCGAGACCGAGGCGCTGCTGCTGGAACAGAACCTGATCAAGCAGCTCAAGCCCAAGTACAACGTGCTGCTGCGGGATGACAAAAGTTTCCCGAATATTCTGGTCGCCAAGGATCATGCCTTTCCGCAGATCAAGAAACATCGCGGGGCAAAAAAGGAAAAGGGTGCCTATTTCGGGCCGTTTGCCAGTGCAGGCGCAGTGAACCGGACGCTGAACCAGCTGCAAAAGGCATTCCTGCTGCGCAACTGCTCGGATTCCATGTTCGACAGCCGCACGCGGCCCTGTCTGCTGTATCAGATCAAGCGGTGCTCGGGGCCTTGCGTTGGGCTGATTTCCGAAGACGATTACCGCGAAAGCGTCAGGGATGCGGAACGCTTCCTGTCGGGCCGTTCGACCAAGGTGCAGGAGGAACTGGCAGAACAGATGATGGCCGCGTCCGAGGCGATGGAGTTCGAACGCGCCGCCGGTCTGCGCGACCGTATCCGGGCGCTGACGCAGGTGCAGACGTCTCAGGGCATCAACCCGCGCGGCGTGGCCGAGGCGGATGTGATCGGCCTCTATATGGACAGCGGGCAGGCCTGTGTGCAGGTGTTCTTCATCCGGGCCAACCAGAACTGGGGCAACAAGGATTTCTATCCGCGCGTGGGGGCCGATGTGTCCCCGGCCGAGGTGATGGAGGCTTTCCTTGGCCAGTTTTACGACAACAAGGAACCGCCCCGGCAGTTGATCCTGTCGGATGGGATCGAAAACGCCGATCTGATGCAGCAGGCGCTGACCGAGAAGGCAGGCCGCAAGGTGGAAATCCTCGTGCCCCAACGCGGTGAGAAGCAGGAACTGGTCGCGGGAGCCCTGCGCAACGCGCGGGAATCTCTGGCCCGGCGCATGTCGGAAAGCGCCACGCAGGCCAAGCTGTTGCGCGGCGTGGCTGAGGCGTTTGATCTGGACGGGCCTCCTGCGCGGATCGAGGTTTACGACAACTCTCATATTCAGGGCACCAACGCGGTCGGCGGCATGATCGTGGCTGGCCCTGAGGGGTTCATGAAAAACGCCTATCGCAAGTTCAACATTCGGGGCGATGACCTGACGCCGGGCGATGACTTTGGCATGATGAAAGAGGTTCTGACCCGCCGTTTCACCCGCCTGCAAAAGGAAGACCCCGACCGCGACAAAGGGTTATGGCCCGATCTGTTGCTGATCGACGGCGGCGCGGGGCAGGTGAGTGCGGTGCATGAGATCATGGTGGAATATGGCGTCGAGGACATCCCCATGGTCGGCGTCGCCAAAGGCGTCGACCGTGACCACGGCAAGGAAGAGTTTCACCGCACCGGCCAGCGCCCCTTTGCCCTGAAACGCAACGACCCGGTGCTGTATTTCATCCAGCGCCTGCGGGATGAGGCGCACCGGTTCGCCATCGGCACCCACCGTGCGAAACGGGCCAAGGCCGTGGGCGCGACCCCGCTGGATGAAATCCCCGGCGTGGGCGCGGCGCGCAAACGCGCCCTGCTGGCGCATTTCGGCAGCGCCAAGGCGGTCAGCCGGGCCAATCTGGCGGATCTGAAAGCGGTCGAGGGGATCTCAGCCGGGTTGGCGCAGAAGGTTTACGATTTCTTCCACGACAAGGGCTAAGTCCGCCGCCCGCGCCACAGGATATACAGCCCCGAGGCGACGATCAGTGCGGAACCGATCCACATGGTCTGGTCCAGACGTTCTCCGAACATCACCACACCCAACGCCACACCGAACAGCAGGCGGGAATAGCGGAACGGCGTGACGGCTGCGACCTCTCCGGTGCGCATGGCTTTCATCAGCGATGCATAGGCGATTGTTCCGAAACCCACGGCTCCGGCAACGTGCAGGCTTGTGTTCAAATTCAGCGCGGCGACCGGGGCCTGTTCCCAAAAGCTATAGGCAAACCCGGCGATGATCACGCAGGCAAAGCCATAAAAGCCCAGAACTTCGGTGCCCAGACTGGCCGGGGCCGCACGGCTGGCCAGATCGCGCCCGGCAAATCCCAACATGCCAAACAAAGCCAGCAGAGACAGCAGCGTGAAACTCTCGCCGGTTGGTTGGATGATGATCACAACGCCGAGCAAACCGACGAGAATGGCGCTCCACCGTCGCCAGCCGACGGTTTCGCCAAACAACAGCGCGGCGCAGGCGACGACGACCAGCGGGGTGGCCTGCAGGATCACGGTGGCCGAGGACAAGGGGGTCAGCGTGAAGGCCAGTATGTAAAACAGGCGTCCCAATATCTCGAACAAGGCGCGGATTTTCATCGCGGGCGACAGCACGTCGGGCTGCCATAACCGAGTGCCACGCGCAAACGCGACACTGGCAAAGATCACCGCACCGCCCGCACCGAACAGGACCAGGATCTGCCAGATCGGCAGCGTCTGGGCGGCAGCCTTCAACAGCGCGTCCTCAAGCGCGAAACACGCCATCGCGCCGATCATCCACGCGCTGCCCGTCAGGTTCGCACGCGCATCGGTTTGAATATTCGGGGTCATATGTCGCCCTTGGCCAAGTCACCCGCAATCTGACGCCATTCCGACCTGGGGCCAAGAGGCAATGCGGTCCCGCACCAAACCCGCAGCGCTTTGAACAACCGCCTGTGATTGGTGCAGTTTTTTGCGCGTTCGTCTTTTCTGTCCTGACCCGGCGATGTAGGGTCTGCGCATGAAGTGGAACTTGCCCAATATTCTGACCCTGCTGCGCCTGCTGGCGGCACCCGGTCTGGCCGTGATGTTTCTGTATTTCACCCGCCCCTACGCAGACTGGTTTGCCCTGATCCTGTTCATGTCGGCGGCGATTACGGACTGGTTCGATGGCTATCTGGCCCGCGCGTGGAAGCAGGAAACCAAGATCGGAGCGATGCTGGACCCGATTGCCGACAAGGCCATGGTGGTGATCGCGCTGATGATCCTTGTGGGATACTCGACCGAGCACTGGACTCCGTGGCTGGTGCTGCCCGCCACCGTGATCCTGTTTCGTGAGGTCTTTGTCTCGGGCCTGCGCGAATATCTGGGGGATGTTGCCGGGACGCTCAAGGTAACAAAGCTGGCGAAATGGAAGACCACGGCGCAGATGTTCGCCATTGCAATTCTGTTTTCTCAGGGGATCTTTGAACACTACTTTGTGATGGCTACGTTCGGCATGGACGCGCCGACCATCGATCAGGTTTTGACCGGCCAGATCGAGGATGTAAACAACATCGCCTGGACGTTGGAGGGCATGTACTGGTCAGGCCAGATCGGGTTGTGGCTGCTGTGGATCGCCGCGACTCTGACATTGATCACCGGCTACGACTATCTACGTAAAGCCATGCCCCATTTGAAGGAGAGCTAAGCGATGGACGTGTTGTATTTCGCCTGGGTGCGCGAACGCATCGGCCTGCCGAAAGAAAAGGTCGAAACCGAGGCTGCGACCGTGTCCGAGCTGGTCGCCGAACTTAGCGCACGCGAAGATCGCTATGCCGCCGCCTTTGCCGACATCTCGGCCCTGCGCGTGGCGCTGGATCAGGAATTGTCCGACTTCGACGCCCCATTGGCCGGGGTGCGCGAGGTCGCATTTTTCCCACCCATGACCGGTGGCTGAGATGCGGATCGCGGTTCAAGAAGCGCCATTTGATCTGGGGGCCGAGGCCAATGCTTTTGCTGCCGGTGACGACGCCAACGGCGCCATTGTGACCTTTACTGGGGTGGTGCGCGATCTGGCCTCGGGCGATCTGGATGTGATGGAGATTGAGCATTATCCGGGCATGACCGAACGCGCCCTGACCAAGATCGCGGAAGAGGCGCGCGCGCGCTGGTCATTGGGCGATGTGCTGGTGATTCACCGCCACGGACGGCTTGCTCCGGGCGATCGCATCATGATGGTCGCAACCGCCGCGCGGCACCGCAAGGATGCGTTCGAGGCGGCTGAGTTTCTGATGGACTACCTCAAATCCCGCGCGCCGTTCTGGAAGAAGGAAATCACCGACTCCGGCGCGGAATGGGTCGCCGCCAAGGATGAGGACGAAGACGCGCTGACCCGTTGGGATGGAACGTCGCAACTCTCTGAGTCTTGATGCGAAATTTCTGAATCAATGCAGCGTGACCCGACACGTAGCATTGGCCCGAACACCGTGTATTGCTGATCCAGTGTCGGCAGTGCGGGACCAAGTTGTCGTTAAACCCACACGCGCCAATGTCAGCTTCAAGAATGTGCTGGTCACGAAACACTCGGAAATAGCAGTGTTGCGGATCAACGAGCGGGAGTGGTGGCCGAGCGTCAGAAGAAGCCGCCAGTGCCGTCGGACGGGGCTTCTCGCGATTGGTGAGGTACTGGCTAGGGCGAAGGACAAACAGGAGCGTCGAGAGGCACGGTAGAGGGGTCTTGACCTGCGCCACGTGCCAGAACGTCAAGCTGTAATTCCAAGGTCTGCTAGTAGCTTACCAATTTTCTCAGCGAAGCCCCACAACACATTCACGGACTTTATCCGCTCCTCGATTCCTTTGAGAACGCTTCCGATCACAGGTTTAGAACGCTTTCCGGCGATCTGCTCCGACAGGGTCCCGAGCAGTTCGCCTACCTCGTGCTTTTCCTCTTTTGTGATCTCATCGGAATCGACCACAGCTTGCGCGAAGTCTTTGATGGTGTGACCCAGCTCCTCAGCGTCACTTCCTTCCGTGATCGTTATAACTGCATTGATCTTCGCTAGGTCACCAGTGTTCAAAACGCCCACGGATGAATTTGAGATGGTGATATGGTTGTTTGTCATGGGGCGGCTCATTGCTTGGGATAGCGCGCTAACCGGGATTCTACCACCTCCCAGAGGAATGCCCGTCACCATGTCCATTTCATCCATGGCATGGTTCATCATAGCAGCGTTCATCAGGAAGCCACGGTAATTGTTTTCTTGCAGGATCGCATTGCAGGACAGGCACAGATACAGCCCGTTATCGTATTCGTAGAGCGCTGGCCGTTCACATTGACCACATTTCATAGGTTCACTTTATCCTAAGCCAGTGAGGCCGTCATCAACCACTCGATACAGGTGAGTAAGTCGCGCTACTGTATTTCTGCGTGCAATGTTGTTCGAGACCAGCTCTGGTTTTTGATCATAGCGCGAAAAACCGACGTTCGTTGTTGCCGCAGCATCTGACACCTAGGGCTTATAGCCGACACTTCCTAAAGAGCGCCGTACAGATCAGTACTCCTGTACCTAATCTCTTTGCTCCAAGGATGTTTGACTGGCGCACATCTCTGATGTTGAGCGCTCGCCTTGCTATTGATCCAACTATTACGGTTGAGTCAGGTTCGTGTGACGGTCAACAGCTGGCAAGCGCGAAGGTCTCAATTCTGAGGAAACTCCTAATCCGCGTTGTTGATGCGTCCGCGCAGTTCTTCGGCCTCTTGCCGGGCGGCGCGCAGGCCGTCCATGGCGGCGGCGAGTTCCGCTTCGGTCTGGGTCAGCTGGTTGGTCAGTTCGGCTTCGCGCTGTTGCAGGTAGGTGATCGCCTGATCGCGGGTTTCTTCGGCCTCGTGCAGCTCCTGGCTCATCCGGTCCAGATCGGCCACGTCGCTTTGACGCACGCGGGACAGGCGGTGGGCCAGCCAGTTGGCGAACCAGCCCATGCAGAAGGCCGCGAACAGGATGACGGCGGTGGCGATGATGAATTCGGTTCTGTTCACTCTATTGATCCTCTGCATCCGCATCCGGTGCGGTCGTGTCGGTCTGGTCCGGCTCGGTCGCGCCGGTTTCCAGCGCTTCAAGCCCGGTTTCGGTGTTTTCGACCGGTTCCGGGCGGATCAGGCGGAACTCGATCCGGCGGTTTTCCTCGCGGCCCGCTTCGCTGTCATTGTCGGCGATGGGCTGCGTTTCCCCATACCCGACGGCGGTATAGCTTGAGGTCGGAATCCGCCGCCCGCGCAATTCGTTCAGGATGGATTGCGCGCGCGCCTGGCTGAGTTGCTGGTTCATTTCTTCGCGACCCTGACTGTCAGTATGGCCCTGGATTTCCAATCGGATCGGGCCGCATTCGCGCAGGATATCGGCGATCTGGTTCACCGCATCGCGCGAGTCCGCCGCGATTGTGGCCGAGCCGGGCTCGAACGCGATTTTGCTGGCTTTCTGTACCTCGGCAATCCGTTCCTCGCACAGCTCGGGATCGGGCAGAGCGTCCTCGGGTTCCGGCGGCGGTACATAGGTGATGGACAGGGTGAAATCCTGCGCTTCGCCCAATTTCTCGGACAACATTCCGGCGATGCGGGCCTTGGCGTCTTCATCATGGCTGTTGCCGCTCAGGTCCACTGATTCCGGTGTCACGGTCAAAGCGCCGTTTTGCAGAAGCGACAGCGCCTCAAGCCCCGCCAGAACACGGACAGGCCAGTCTGCGGGCAGATCAGGAACGACGCGGGTGGCTGTATAAACCTGTTCCGACCCAAAGGCGGCTCGGGCATAGCTGTCGGCCATGTCCCGCAGGGTTTCATCGCCCACGCGACCGCGCAATTGCACCAGCCCTTCGGGGCTGCGCGTGGCTGAAAACTCAATCGGGCCTGCGGGTTCTTCGTCCTCGGGCTCGGGCAGTACGGCGTGCAGGGCGAAGACCTCGGGCAGGGCATTTTCCAGTTCGCCCACCACACGGTCGAACAGGGCGGGATTGGTTCCTTGCGCGGCAATCAGGGTGATATCTGCATCGGACAGGGTGACCGATCCCTGCCCAATCTCGGCCAGCGCCTTGATGCCAAGGGTTGCCGCGTCTGCCCAACGGGGCGACGGCACACCCAGACCGATGGTGCAGGTATACGTCGTGCTCAGACCGGCCTGCTGCGCGGCGGCAATGATCTGATCCCGCGCCTCTTCATCCTGGGCCGAGCAGGCGTCAAACTGGCCACCATCCGCGCCGATCAGGTAACGCAGGGTGAAAGGCGTGATAACCGGGCGCGGGGCCGAGATCGACAGGCCGATGCGCAGGCTGGGCGGCGCGGCGCGGGTCAGGTCCTGTTCCAGCTGTTCCTTCTCGGCCTGACTGTCGGCGATGGCGGTTACTTTCACCAGTCCCGGACTTGCCGAGATCTTTGCACGCGGCAGGCGCGACAGGGCGCTGACCGCATAAGCAATCGCCTCATCCCAGCCATCGGGTTTCGGGTAGTCGGCAGTTTCCATCAGATCCGCAACAGGGGCCGCGCGATCCAGATCGCTAAGCCTGTCGACAAGGTCATCGCGGCTTTCGCTGGCCGGGAACAGGCCAATGACCGAGATGCCGCTGTCATTGCGCAGAATCTCGACCGAAAAGCGCGGCGCGGCCAGCGCGGTGGTGGCGGTGACCTCCATCTCGTCGATGACGCGCGAGGTATCGACCTCGGTTCCCGCAGCGGTCAGGGCATTGAACCGTGTGGCCTCGTCCGGTGCGATGCCGGTCAGCACCACGCGCAGCCCGTCTGACTGAACTTCGGCCCAGTCATGGCCCTTCAGGTCCAGGGCTCGCCGCACAGCAAATTCCGAGCTTTCCTCGATCTTGGTGACGGCAAAACCGGCCGCCAGCAGTGACACCCCTGCGGATACAAGAAAGATCAGGGACACGGACAGAAAATACGGCAGACGCATGTGCGGGCTAGTGACTCCTCAGGCGTTTGGGCGGACTCTTACAGACCCCGGCCAGCAGGTGCAATCAGAGCAGCAGCGCGACGCAGAGGAAGATCAGCGGAATAAGGCCGGTGTCCCGGTTCGACTGGAACAATTGCAGCAGCTTGGCATTGTTTTCCAGATCCAGACCGCGCAATTGCCACATCATGTGCCAGCCCATCGCCCATGGACCACCAAGGGCGATAACCAGCACCAGAATCGACCCGCCGGGAACCAGCGCGTCGATGATCGCCAGCCCCATCAGCGAAACGGTGGCGGCCAGAAAATACTTGAGCCATTTTGCCGTATCGGTCCCGAACAGGCGCGCGGTGGATTTAATGCCGACCAGTTCGTCATCCTCGGCGTCCTGATGGGCGTAGATGGTGTCATAAAACAACGTCCATGCGATGCCCGCCAGATACAGGGTGATCGCGGGCCAACCCACTGATCCGGTATGCGCAGCCCAGGCCAGCAGCGCGCCCCAGTTGAAGGCCAGCCCCAGAAACACCTGCGGCCACCATGTAAAGCGCTTGGCAAACGGGTAGATCGCCACCGGCAGCAGCGACAGCACTCCCATCGCAATTGCCGCCTGATTGAAGCTGAGCAGGATGCCCAACGCCAACAGGCATTGCAGGATCATCCAGCCCATCGCCTGCCGCACCGTGACTTGACCTGCGGGCAGGGGGCGCGACCGCGTGCGTTCGACTTGCGCGTCGAACTCTCGGTCGGTGATGTCGTTCCAGGTGCACCCCGCCCCGCGCATCAGGAACGCACCCAGCGCGCATCCGATGGCGATCCACAGATCCTCCAACCGCGCTTGCCCGTCATGCAGGATGGCCAGCGTCAGACCCCACCAACAGGGAATCAGCAAAAGCCATGTTCCGATGGGCCGGTCGGCACGGCTGAGGCGCAGGTAGGGGCGCGCGAAGGCGGGGGCATAGGTGTCGACCCAGTTGCCGGTTACGGCATCGGCGACCTGACCATCTGGTGTTGGGGCATTGCCTTGCATATGTAAGGTCTCATGAGTGCGAAGATCAGACTGTATGTAGAGCAGCCCCTGGGTCAGGGGCAATCGGTTGAATTGACGCGCGAGCAGGCGCATTACCTGTTCGGCGTCATGCGCCTGACGGTTGGCGGCCCTGTGGCGTTGTTCAACAGCAAGGATGGTGAGTGGCTGGCCGAGGTTGCCGAGGCTGGAAAGCGCGGTGGTGTTCTGACCTGTCTGGACCAGACCAAACCGCTGCAACTGCCGCCCGACCTGTGGTTTCTGTTTGCGCCGATCAAAAAGGCCCGCACGGACTTCATCGTTGAAAAAGCAGCGGAAATGGGCGCGGCGCGGATTGTGCCCGTGCAGACCGAGTTCACAAATTCCGAACGCATCCGACAGGACCGTTTGCAGGCCCATGCGGTCGAGGCTGCCGAACAGTGTGGCGGTACGTTTGTGCCCGAGGTCGCTGATCTGCAGCGACTGGATCGGGTACTGGACGCGTGGCCCGAGGGGCGTCAGTTGATGTTCTGCAATGAGGCCGAGGTGGGCTCGGCCCTGCGGTTGGCGGCCAACGAAAAGGGCCAGCCCTGGGCCATTCTGGTGGGGCCCGAAGGCGGATTCTCGGACAAGGAACGCGCGCGTCTGGCGGGGCTGCCCTTTGCGCATGTGGTCAGCCTTGGCCCCCGTATCCTGCGCGCGGATACAGCGGCGGTTGCGGCGTTGACAATGTGGCAGCAGGCGTTGGGGGATTGGGCGTGATCCCGCCTCCGCGCTTGCATGTATTAACCAGTGTTGCCTCGGAACGCGCAGTCGTGTTGCGTAGGGGGCCTACTGATCAGGTTGCAGTTTTGCTGTGGGATCGTAACCGCGGAACGGTGGAGATGGGTCAATGGCTCAACGCGCGTATCCATGAACATCGCTGTGATTTGTCGCCGTCGGGGAATCATTTGGTGTATTTCGCCTGTCGGGGTGGGCGTTGTTGGACAGCGTTGTCCAAAGCGCCCTGGCTGACGGCGGTCGCCTATTGGCCGCAATCTGACAGCTGGATGGGCGGAGGCGCTTTTACCGCTGACGGGAAGCTCTGGCTGAATGGGGCCTCTGTACCTGAAAACCTGCCGGATGGCCTGAAAGCTGCCGATGTTGGGGCCTTCCCACATTCTACCGACGGCTTTCACATGGGAGACCTGGTCGTCTCACGCCTCGAGTCACGTGGCTGGTACGTGGCCAATGGTGAAAGATATCAAGTGGATCTGAGGCGTGATGTGTCGCCTGAACTTAGCCTTAGCCAGACCTTCCTGCTAGGACAGAAAAACCGCGCCCTCATCTCTGGCAGGTATGTGATCGTTTCTTCGGGTGGTCAAAAGGTGGTGGATTGCCCAGCATGGGAATGGGCTGATTGTTGGGGGGATGACTTGCAATGGGCCGAAAACGGTTCGCTTTGGCAAGCGAGGCTTGGCCATACTGGCAGGCTTGAAAACCGCCGGCTGATACATGAATTCTCCTCCATGCAGTTCGAGGCCATCAAAGCACCCTATCCGGGTGTTTCCACAGGAGTGCAGTCATGAGCTTTATCCGACCCGAAGCAAAACAGGCCCTGTGGCGCTGGCGCGAAGTGTTGGTGGCCGGGTTTGTCCTGATCCTCGGCCTCAGTTGGATCAGCGGGCCCGGTGGATTGCTGGGCTGGCTCGGCTGGGTGCTTGTGGCCGTCGCGGTGGCGCTGGCGGTGATCGGGGTACAGCGCGGGCGGTTCCGGACCGGGTCGGGCGGGCAGGGTGTTGTCACCGTCGACGAAGGTCAGATCAACTATTTTGGACCACTGGACGGCGGCATGGTCGCCACGCGCGAGATCGAGCGGCTGGCGCTCGATCCGACCTCGAGCCCTGCGCATTGGGTGCTGGAACAACCGGGCCAGCCTCTGCTTCACATTCCTGTGAATGCCGAAGGGGCCGAGGCGCTGTTCGATGTCTTCTCGGCCCTGCCGGGATTGAAAACCGAACAAATGCTGGCGGAGTTGAACGGTGGCGCGAGCCATCCGGTGGTGATCTGGGAACGCACCCCCTTACGGCCCGCGCATCTCAGGCTGCATTGACACCGGCGCGGTTTGCCCCCACGACTGACCAACCAGACAGACACATCAGGATCGGAGCGCGATTCATGTCCATCCCCCAGTCCGGCGGCGGACCGATCGAACGTCATGAGCAATTGGCCGAATACCTGGAATCGGGCTGCAAGCCCAAGCAGGATTGGCGCATCGGCACCGAGCATGAAAAGTTCGGCTATTGCAAGGACACCCTGAAACCGCTGCCGTTCGAAGGCACCCGGTCCATCGTTGCGGTACTGGAAGGCCTGCGGGATCGGCACGGCTGGGCCGAGGTGCGCGAAGGCGGCAAGCTGATCGGTTTGGAGAAAGACGGGGCGAATGTCAGCCTCGAACCCGGTGGCGCGCTGGAGCTGTCGGGGGCACCGCTGGAAACGATCCACGAGACCTGCGACGAGGTGAACACCCACCTGCGCGAGGTAAAGGACATCGCTGACGAGATCGGCGTGGGTTTCATCGGTCTGGGCGCGGCTCCGATCTGGACCCATGATGAAATGCCGCTGATGCCCAAGGGCCGCTATCGGCTGATGAACGACTATATGGAGAAGGTCGGCACCATGGGCCGCGCCATGATGCGGCGCACCTGCACCGTTCAGGTCAATATCGACTTCGGGTCCGAGGCCGACATGGTGCAGAAACTGCGCGTGGCGCTGGCGTTGCAGCCGGTGGCAACGGCGCTGTTCGCCAACTCTCCGTTCTTCGAGGGCAAGCCCAACGGCCAGAAAAGCTGGCGCAGCTATATCTGGCGGCATCTCGATGATGCGCGCACGGGCATGTTGCCCTTCGTGTTCGAAGACGGGTTCGGGTTCGAGCGCTACGTGCAATACGCGCTCGATGTGCCGATGTATTTTGTCTATCGCGACGGTCAGTATGTGAATGCTCTGGGCATGTCCTTCCGTGACTTCCTGCAAGGCAAGCTGCCCGCGTTGCCAGGCGAAACACCGACCCTGTCCGATTGGGCCGACCATCTGACCACCGCCTTCCCCGAAGCGCGGATCAAGAAATTCATGGAGATGCGCGGCGCTGATGGCGGCCCGTGGCGCAGGCTTTGTGCGCTGCCTGCCTTCTGGGTTGGCCTGACCTACGATCAGGGCGCGCTGGATGCAGCCTGGGATCTGGTCAAGGGCTGGGATGCCGAAACCCGCGAAGCGCTGCGCGTTGAGGCCGCCAAGGACGGTCTGCAGGCGCAGGTCGGCAACATCAACATGCACGATCTGGCGCGCGAGGTCGTGGCGATCTCGGAATCCGGGCTGAAATCCCGCGCCTTCCCCGGCGCAGGCGGTCTGGTGCCGGACGAAACCCATTTCCTGAATGCGCTGAAAGACAGCATCGAAACCGGCAAGGTTCCGGCAGATGAATTGCTGGATCACTATAACGGCGACTGGAACGGCGATCTGACGCGGGTGTTCCCGCAGTACAGCTACTGACACCGACCTAACACGCCGAGCAGCCCACCTTACCCCTTTGGTGAGGTGGCGTGCGCGTCGTAAGCTGCCGTGTGGTAACGCAAATTGTGATCGCCTGTGGATTGAAGGCGTTCATCGTTCGTGAATACAAGCGTCCTAGTAATTGCGACGACCTTTCCCCAAAGGATGCCCTGAATGCCCCGCATCAGCGAATTGCACTACGCCGACCCGTTTGTCGTTTCCTCCGGCGTGAATGAGTTTGTCGAAGTTGCGCTGGGCGCGTCGGAAGATCCGGCAGATTTCACCGTTTCGCTTTACAACAGCGACGGCACCGTCGGGTTAGAGATCGCGCTGACCGATCCCGGCGTCGTAGTGACAACCGACCCGGACAACAATGAGCAGGTCTTTGTCATCTCGGCGGATAACTTCACCTTCCTGCTGACCGACCCCGATGCGCCTGTTCCGGTGAACGATACGATCTTCGAAGCGGTCGCATTGACCAACACAAGCACCAATGAGGTCATCGACTTCTATGACATCGGCAACGGCACGCAGAATATCACCGCAATCGATGGGCTGGCTGCGGGGGCGACGTCCGAAAATCTGGTTGTTCTGACGGGTCCCGGCTCGACCACCACATCCTTGCAGTTCAACCAGCCCAACCCGAACACGCTGGTTCACGCCGATGTTTCGCCCGGTGACAGTGGCGCTGCCTGTTTCACGGCGGGCACGTTGGTGGATACGCCACACGGGCCCCGCCGTATCGAAACGCTTGAAACGGGGGATTTGGTGAACACCGTTGATAACGGCCCGCTTCCGATCAGCTGGATCTGGGGCAGCACGGTGTCCGGGCGCGGCCGCTTTGCCCCGATCCGGATCAGCGCAGGAACACTGGGTGCCAAGAATGACGTTCTGATTTCCCCCCAGCACCAGGTTCTGATCACCGGCTGGCAAGCTCAGCTTCTGTTTGGCGAGCATGAGGTGCTGGTTCCCGCCAAGGCACAGGTCAACGGCGCGACCGTGACCGCCGTGCCCTGCGATATCGTGCGCTACATCCATATGATGTTCGACCGCCACCAATTGGTGATCACCAGCGGTCTGGTGTCCGAAAGCTTCTTTCCCGGGCAAGAGGGGCTGGATGGTCTGGGCAGTGACGCCACGGATGAGATCCTGACCCTGTTCCCCAACCTGCGCGACTGCCCCGAAACTTATGGCGAGACCGCGCGCCCGGTGCGGCAGGACAGAACCACCGCTTTGCTGCGCTGCGCCTGATTGCCCGGCCCCTCTTGCTTTCACGGTCCGCTGTGATAGCAGAGCCTGAACAGCAGTCAGGGGCCAAGGTCAGGAAGCGTCATGGACGATCTCAAGGCAAAATATCTGGGTCAGATCGCCGAAGCAGGCGACGAGAACACGCTCGAGTCGATCCGCGTCGCCGCCGTCGGCAAAAAGGGCGAGGTCGCGCTGAAGATGCGCGAACTGGGCAAGATGACCCCCGAAGAACGTCAGGTCGCAGGCCCCGCGCTGAATGCGTTGAAGGATGAGATCAACTCGGCGCTCTCCGCCAAGAAAGCAGCACTTGCCGATGCCGCGCTGGATGAACGTCTGCGCACCGAATGGCTGGACGTCACCCTGCCGACCCGCGCGCGCCGTCAGGGCTCGATCCACCCGATCAGCCAGGCGACCGAAGAACTGACCGCGATCTTTGCCGAACTGGGTTTCTCGGTGGCCGAAGGGCCGCGGATCGAGACCGACTGGTATAATTTCGACGCCCTGAACATTCCCGGCCACCACCCCGCGCGGGCCGAGATGGATACGTTCTACATGCACCGTGCCGAGGGCGACAACCGCCCGCCGCATGTGCTGCGCACCCATACCTCACCGGTGCAAATCCGCTCGATGGAGAAACAGGGCGCGCCGATCCGCGTCATCTGTCCGGGCGGCGTCTACCGCGCCGACTATGACCAGACCCACACGCCGATGTTCCATCAGGTCGAGGGGCTGGCCATCGACAAGGACATCTCGATGGCGAACCTGAAATGGGTTCTGGAAGAGTTCGTGAAGGCCTTCTTCGAGGTCGACGATGTCGAACTGCGCTTCCGCGCCTCGCACTTCCCCTTCACCGAACCGTCGGCCGAGGTCGATATCCGCTGTTCCTGGGATAACGGTCAGCTGAAGATCGGCGAGGGCGACGACTGGATGGAGATTCTGGGGTCCGGCATGGTCCACCCCAAAGTTATCGCCGCCGGTGGGATTGATCCCGAGGTCTATCAGGGCTTTGCGTTTGGGATCGGGATCGACCGTCTGGCGATGCTGAAATACGGCATCCCGGATTTGCGGGCGTTTTTTGATTCCGACCTGCGCTGGTTGAGGCACTATGGGTTTGCGGCTCTGGATATGCCGAACCTGCATGGTGGTTTGTCGCGGTGACAGAGTGGGTCATCCCGTTTGCTACTGGGGTGATTGCCGGGCTTGTCGGTGCATGGAGCGCGTACTTTTTTGCACTTAGGCGCGATAAAGAAGAACGCAGACGTGAGCGCATTGTTTCACATCTGATAGAAGCCTACCGCAATCTTGAGGACGCGGCAGGTAGGAATCCGCTATCCGATGAAAAAAAGCGGCGCGTAGAATCTTCGTTGGGTGCAATTTTTCTGTTTGGTTCAAAAGAAGCAGCAGATGAAGCGAGACGGTTGACAACTACGGTTGCTAACGGAACGGGAGATATGCTGCCGCTATTGATTATTCTTCGGCGCAATTTGCGAAAAGAACTTGGTCTGGAGAGTCACGAAGTAGAGCCCAACTTTCTAAGGTTTGATTCTTAGCTAAGCGCGGAGCAAAGGCCGATAGGCCGCCGCGCCATCGCCAGACCGCCCGCACGGGCTGGCGATTTGATCTCCGCAAGCGCTCTGTTTGAACCGCACACGGACTTGGCTAGCATAAATTGCCTACCACAGCCTGAGGGTCGCCATCCTGCGGTCTGGCGATGGCGCGGCTTGGGGGTCTGGTTGGATGTAGGGCGGGCTTCAGCCCGCCAGATGCGACGGATGAGTGCCGGGCTGAAGCCCGGCCTACGCTTGGCCTACGCTCCTCCTACACCGATATGTTAGGTGACAGCGCGGAAAGTCTCGTTAGGGTCGGGCGCATGATGTATCGACTGCTCTGCCTTCTGTTGCTGACCGCCACCCAAGCCGTCGCCGTGGATACCTGCCATGGCGATACTGCCTGTCAGGTCGGCGATCGCTCGTATCATGTGCTGGAACCGGACGGGTGGGATGGTAAAACGCCGCTGCCGGTGCTGCTGCATTTCCACGGCTGGGCGCGGCAGGGGACCGTGGTGGTGAACCATGAGCGGATCGCCGGGGCCACGAAGCTGCGGGGCGTGCTGCTGGTCGCGCCGAACGGATTGGGCAAAAGCTGGGATTTCTGGACTTCGGACACCGGCGATGTCCCCTTTGCCGACCGGGTGCTAGAGGACGTCGCCAAACGCTATCCGATTGACCCGGATCGCATCTATGTCTCGGGCTATTCCTTTGGCGGCGCGATGGCGTGGCGTTTTGCCTGCCAGTCGGGCGACGACATTGCGGCGCTGCTGGGTGTGGCCGGAACCATCCGGCAGACCGAGGATTGCCCGCAGGCCCCGCGTCAGGTGCGGCATGTGCATGGAACAGGCGACACGGTGATGGATTTCCCCTTTGGGCCGGGCGGCGACACCACCTATCCGGTGGCGCTGTGGCGGCAAAAATACGGCTGTGACGCGGCCACCCCGGCCGGGGATTGGAGCGTGGTGCCGATCCTGACGCTCAGCCGGGTGGAATGGAACGATTGCGCGAAAGGCCATGTGGTGCTGGACACGCATCCCGGCGGGCATTTCATCCCGCATGGCTGGATCGGGCGGCAGTTGGATGAGCTTTTGGGCCGCACCCCCAGCTATCCGTGACGCGCAGCGCTTGCACCCCGGCGCATTCTTTGCCATTGCCTGTGCCGACTGGATATCTGCCAAAAAAGGCCCTGAGCAATGAAATTCACTCTGTCCTGGCTGAAAGACCACCTCGACACTGACGCTTCGGTTGATGAGATCGCCGAGGCGCTGACCGATCTTGGCCTTGAGGTCGAAGAGATTGTGAACCCGGCGGATCGGCTGGCGGGTTTTACACTGGGCTATGTGAAACATGCCGAGAAACACCCCGACGCCGACAAGCTGCGCGTCTGCAAGGTGGACACGGATGAGGGTGAGTTGCAGATCATCTGCGGTGCCCCCAACGCGCGCGAAGGCATCACCGTCGTGGTCTGCAAACCGGGCATGTATATCCCCGGTCTGGACCTGACCATCAGCGTCGGCAAGATCCGTGGCGTTGAAAGCTTTGGCATGATGGCCTCGGAACGTGAGCTGGAGCTGTCGGACGAGCACGACGGCATCATCGAACTGCCCTCGGGCGCGGTTGGTGATCGGTTCGTCGACTGGCTGGCCGAGAATGAGCCGTCCAAGGTCGATCCGATGATCGAGATCGCGATCACGCCGAACCGCCCCGATGCGCTGGGGGTCGAGGGGATTGCCCGCGATCTGGCCGCGCGCGGGATAGGGACGCTGAAACAGCGGGACTACACGCCGGTGCCCGGCGATTTCGAAAGCCCGATCAAGGTGACGATTGACGACGACACGCTGGATGGAGCACCGCATTTCACCGGGCGTTTGATCCGTGGCGTCAAGAACGGCCCCAGCCCGCAGTGGTTGCAGGATCAGTTGAAGGCGATCGGGCTGCGTCCGATCTCGGCCCTGGTGGATATCACCAACTATATGACTTTCGACCACAACCGCCCGCTGCACGTGTTCGACGCTGACAAGGTACAGGGCAACCTGCGGGTGCATCGCGCCAAAGGCGGCGAAAAGCTGGTGGCGCTGGATGAGAAAGAATACACGCTGCAGCCGGGCATGATGGTGATCTCGGATGACAAGGGCGCGGAGTCCATCGCCGGTATCATGGGCGGTGAGGAAACCGGCTGTACCGAAGAGACTGTGAACGTCTTTCTGGAAAGCGCGTTCTGGGATCATGTGCAGATCGCTCTGACCGGGCGGGCGCTTAAGATCAACTCGGATGCGCGCTATCGGTTCGAACGTGGTGTTGACCCGGACTACACGCTGGAAGGGTTGGAACACGCGACGCAGATGATTCTGGATATCTGCGGTGGCGAGGCGTCGAACGTGGTTCAGGCGGGCAAAGCGCAGAACCACGCGCGGGCCTACAAGCTGGATGCGGCGCGGGTGCAGTCTCTGGTCGGGATGGACATCGCCGAGAGCGAGCAGCGCCAGACCCTGACCCGCCTGGGCTTCCGCCTTGAGGGCGAGATGGCGCATGTGCCCAGCTGGCGGCCCGACATCATGGGCGAGGCCGATCTGGTGGAAGAGGTCGCGCGGATTGCATCCCTGACCAAACTGCAGGGCAAACCGCTGCCGCGCGTGACGGATGGTATCCCCAAGCCGGTGATGACCCCGGCACAGCGCCGTCAATCGATGGCGCGGCGGACCTGTGCGGCGCTGGGCTATAACGAATGTGTCTCGTACACGTTCATCGATCAGGCCTCTGCGGCGCTGTTTGGTGGTGGCGATGATGCGACGCAGTTGGAAAACCCGATCTCGTCCGAGATGAGCCATATGCGCCCCGATCTGCTGCCCGGTCTGTTGCAGGCCGCCGCCCGCAATCAGGCACGTGGTTACGCAGATGTGGCCCTGTTCGAGGTTGGCCCGGTCTTCCATGACGGTGAACCCGGCGATCAGAAGACCCAGATCACCGGCCTGCTGGTCGGTCGGAGTGGCCCCAAGGACGTGCACGGAGCCTCGCGCCCGGTGGACGTATTCGACGCCAAGGCGGATGCCGAGGCGGTGCTGGCCGCCATTGGCGCGCCCGCCAAGGTGCAGGTTCTGCGCGATGGCGATGCCTGGTGGCATCCGGGCCGTCATGGCAGGATCTGTCTGGGGCCGAAAAAGGTGCTGGGCGTCTTTGGTGAACTGCACCCGCGCGTGTTGCAGGCGATGGACATCAAGGGCCCGGCGATGGCGTTTACCATCTGGCCGGATGAGGTGCCCTTGCCGCGCAAATCCGGTGCCACCCGGGCCGCGCTGGAACTGCGTGACCTGCAAGCGGTCGAGCGGGACTTTGCCTTTGTCGTGGATGAGGGCGTCGAGGCGCTGACGCTGGTGAACGCAGCGGCAGGTGCGGACAAGGCGCTGATCGAGGATGTGCGCGTCTTTGACGAGTTCATTGGCGGCAGTGTGGGTGAGGGTAAGAAATCGCTGGCCATCACCGTGCGTTTGCAGCCGACGGATGCGACGCTGAAGGAGAGAGACATCGAAGCGGTGGCTGAAAAGATCATCGCCAAGGTCACCAAGGCCACAGGCGGCGTTCTGCGCGGCTGACCGTCCCCGACATGACCCGACAAAAGCGCGCCATCCGGCGCGCTTTTTTGTTGTGGCGAAACGGCAACACCTGAAAGCGCCTCGAAACAAAGGGTTGAGCAGAATCACCCTCGGCCCCTACATCCGGCCCCCTGACGCAATCAAACTTCGGAGTCTGCCAGATGCCAGATCCCAGCCCCGCGCAAGCGATACCTCATATCTGATTGCCCGCCGGTTCTTCGGCGGGTGTGTTTCCCGTTGGAGAGCTGTCATGAAACGCCAAGACATCTCGATGATCCGGCAGATTCTGCCGAAAGAGATGCCCTTTCCTTACTATCCCGACCGGCAGAGCCCATGGTTGCTTGGCCAGGTCATGGATGCCGAGGCCCCGGTCTCGACCTTGAAGCAATCGGGACTGTCCCGTTTGCTGTCACGCCCGCTGTTGGCACCGATGATTGCACAGTGCGGTGGTGTCCTGCGGCGGCATGATGTGCTGGCGGTGGCCCATGCGGACCGTGCGATGCGGTTTGACGGGCTGAGCCCGGCTGCGCTGTCGGGGCTGGAGGTTGCCTATCAATCTCAGTGGATGGATTTCTGCCTCAGCTTCGACTGCTGGTCTGGCGAGCAGACTACGCGCAAGGCGCATAACCTTGTCGTGCAGTTGGGGTTCCCGACCGAACATGCCGCGCTGCTTTGGAAATACGAACAGCGCTGTGCTGTTGGTGCATATCAAAGCTGCTGGCATCCGGTCCGGACCGAAGGTCGTCCGACCCTTGCCTGGTGCCGTCTGGACGTCGATCTGACCAGCGGCCATTGCCTGATTGAAGAGGTTCAATCGGACTGGTTGCGCTTTGTCGGCCGTGCGCGGCAACGGTTGGAAAACCGCGCGCCACGCTCGCGCGAATTGCGGCTGACCTCGGAATATGAGCAGGCGCTGCGGCGGAAATACGCGAAAATCTGGGCCGAGGTGATGGTGCTGGCGGTTCTGATGCTGCTGCGCGAGGAATTTGCCGTGCGCACCGTCTGGATGCATCAGCCCGGTCCGGGCGCAAAGCTGAAGGCGATCACCTGGGGCCGGATGCCGCCGCGGTCGATCTACACCAAACTGCCCCGCAGTTTTGGGTTCGAACCAACGCGCGAAACTCCGCCCTTTTTGGGCAGCAAGCAACGCAGTGCGGCCCGCAAGGTGGCTCGGAACGATCAGCCGGTGTTCTGGCGCTTGTCGTTCTGAGCGACCCCTTGGGTTGCGCGCCCTTTCGAACTAGGGTCGCAGCAAGAAATCAAAGGAGGCACCCATGGGCCTGAATGTCTATCTTTCCGGAGAAATCCACACCGATTGGCGTGAGCAAATCATTGAAGGGGCGCAGGGGCTGGATGTCACGTTCAACAGCCCGGTCACAGATCATGCCGCCAGCGATGATTGCGGGGTTGCCATTCTTGGGGCCGAGCCGAACAAGTATTGGCATGACCACAAGGGCGCAATGGTCAACGCCATCCGCACCCGCAAGGGCATCGCGGATGCCGATGTGGTCGTGGTGCGGTTTGGCGACAAGTACAAACAGTGGAACGCGGCCTTTGACGCGGGCTATGCCGCCGCGCTGGGCAAGTCACTGATCGTGCTGCACGGCCCCGATCACCAACATGCCCTGAAAGAGGTCGATGCCGCCGCCCTGGCGGTTGCGGAAGACCCCCGACAGGTGGTGGAGATCCTGCGCTATGTCCTGACCGGCAAGTTGCCGGGCTAAGGTTAAACATCCGGTGGATGCCTGTGACGGGCATCCACCAGTTGCGTTCACTTAGTCACGTGCAGGTGTAACCAGTCCTTTTTGCACCGCAGGTCGGTCCAGAAACCGTTCCAGATAGGGCGCAAGATGGGCGTGGTCATCCCATCCCAGCAGGTCTTTGGCGCCGTAGAAGTCCAACCCGCGCAGCCAGGGTGCGATGGCGATATCGGCAATCGAGTACTCACCGGCAATCCAGTCCTGCCCGTCAAGTTGGGTGTTCAGCACGTTCAGCAGGCGCTTGGCTTCGTTCACGTAACGCTCGCGCGGGCGGGGGTCTTCGATCTCGCTGCCAGCAAATTTGTAGAAATATCCAAGCTGCCCGAACATCGGGCCGATGCCGCCCATCTGGAACATCAGCCATTGGGTGACGCGATGCTTGTCCGCTGCGGTTTGTCCTATGAACTGGCCGGTTTTCTCGGCCAGATACAGCAGGATCGCACCGCTTTCGAACAGGCCTAAGGGTTCGCCATCGGGGCCGTTGGGGTCGATGATCGCAGGGATCTTGTTGTTGGGGTTCAGCGACAGGAACGCGGGGCTTTTCACGTCGGCATCGGCCAGAGTGACCTTGTGCGCCTCATAAGGCAGGCCGGTTTCTTCCAGCATGATCGACGCCTTGACGCCGTTTGGTGTGGGGAAGGAATAGAGTTGGATTCTGTCAGGGAACTGCGCAGGCCAACGGGTCATGATCGGGTGTGTTTCGGCATCCAGCATTGAGGGGGCTCCTGTTTTGGATATCGTCAAACCTAGGCAGCACAGCGCGATCTTGAAAGCCCCTGCCAGTGTGCAAAGCCGGTCAGCGCCTGTTTGCTGGTGAACAACGGGGAAATCCCGCGCAACTCGCACCTAGACCAAAACGCGGTTTTGCCTCACAATTTGGCCAATCCCGCGCATAAGACGCGGGTTTCTTGTTGGACAAAGGAGATGCGCGTGGATGAGGTCGTAACACAGGTGGGTGCATTTGCGCCTGTGATCATGAACGCGGTGAAGGCACTGATCGTTCTGATCATCGGTTGGATTGTTGCGGGTATGATTGCTGGCGTCGTGCGGCGTCGGATCAACGCGACCCCGCATATTGACCCGACGCTTGGCAATTTCATGGCCAGCCTGGTCAAATGGGCCATTCTGGCGATGGTCCTGGTGGCTGTGCTGGGGATTTTCGGGATCGAAGCCACAAGCATCGTCGCCATTCTGGGTGCTGCATCGCTGGCGATTGGTCTGGCGCTGCAAGGGACACTCAGCGATCTGGCCGCAGGCGTGATGCTGGTTGTGTTCCGGCCCTATAAGCTGGGCCAATACGTGGATATTGGCGGAACAGCCGGGACGGTCAAAGACCTGAACCTGTTCACGACCGAGCTGGTGACGCCGGACAATGTGCAGATCATTGTGCCAAACGGGCAGGCCTGGGGCTCGGTCATCTCCAACTACTCGGCCCATGACACGCGTCGCGTCGATCTGGTCTTTGGGATTGATTATGGTGACAGCGCCGATGAGGCGATGAAGATCATTCTGGACGTTGCGAACGCGGATGAGCGCATTCACAAGGACCCGGAACCCTGGGTGCGTGTGACCAATCTGGGTGACAGCTCGGTTGACCTGACGGCGCGCCTGTGGTGCGCGGCAGCGGATTATTGGGATGTGAAGTTCGAACTGACCAAGACGATCAAGGAAGCCTTCGACGCCAAGGGCGTGTCGATCCCCTATCCGCATTCGGTGGAGATCCAGAAACAGGGCTAAGGCCTCCCGCCCGTCGTTCGGGCATTCAAAATGCCCTCCTCCCGTTGGGCCCGGCGCCGCACCTTCGTGCGGCGCCTTTTCTGTTGTGCGGAACGATACGCCAAAAACGCAAAAGCCGCGCCCGAAGGCGCGGCCTGGCCCAACGCTGGAACTCGCCCGCATCAGCGGGCGCTTTCAGCGGCGGGAGAACTCAGGACTTGATGACAACGTTGGGAGAGACGACATCAATGCCCAGAGCTTTGCCAACCGCATAATAGGTCAGTTGACCGGCGTGTACGTTCAGACCGTTCAGCAGGTGCGGATCGTCCTGACACGCTTGCTTCCAGCCCTTGTCGGCCAGTGCCAGCATGAACGGCATCGTTGCGTTCCCCAGCGCGATGGTAGAGGTCCGCGCAACCGCGCCTGGCATGTTGGCAACGCAATAGTGCATGATGCCATCCACGTCGTAGATCGGGTCAGCATGGGTGGTCGCCTTCGAGGTTTCAAAGCAGCCGCCCTGGTCGATGGCCACGTCCACCAGAACTGCGCCGGGCTTCATGGTCGACAGTTGCGCGCGCGATACCAGCTTGGGCGCTTCGGCGCCGGGGATCAGAACCGCGCCGATAACCATGTCGGCGGTCTGGATCAGTTCAGCCGTCGCGCCAGCGGTAGAGTACTGGTTCTTGAAGGTGCGGCCAAAAACGTCGTCCAGATAACGCAGACGCGGCAGCGAACGGTCCAGGATGGTGACATCCGCGCCCATGCCTGCTGCGATCTTGGCTGCGTGCGTGCCAACAACACCACCACCGATCACCACAACCTTGGCCGGGCCAACGCCGGGAACGCCGCCCATCAGAACGCCGCGGCCACCATTGGCCTTTTGCAGCGTCCACGAGCCGACCTGCGGGGCCAGACGACCGGCAACCTCGGACATCGGGGCCAGCAGGGGCAGGCCGCCATTGCGGTCGGTCACGGTTTCATAGGCAATCGCGGTGCAGCCCGACTCCAGAAGGTCACGGGTCTGATCCGGATCGGGGGCCAGGTGCAGATAGGTGAACAGCAGCTGGCCTTCGCGCAGCATCTTGCGCTCGACCGCCTGCGGTTCCTTGACCTTCACGATCATGTCCGCCGTCGCAAACACCTCGGCTGCGGTGTCGACGATGCTGGCACCGGCTGCCACGTAATCTTCATTGGCAAAGCCGGATCCCAGACCCGCGCCGGTTTCGATGATGACCTCATGGCCGCGCGCGGTGGCTTCCTGTGCGGCGTTGGGTGTCATGCCGACACGGAATTCCTGAGGTTTGATTTCCTTGGGGCAACCGATTTTCATTTTGGCTCTCCGTTCATAAACTGCTCAAATTATGTGCATTACGTTACGCAATTTTTGTGAAACAATGCCCGCCAATGGATTTTCTTTCGAAAGAATCTCCTGCAATAAGGCAAAACCTTGCAATGGATGTGCGTGAATGAGCTTGGATACGACTGATCGTAAGATTCTTGCCGCTCTGCAAAAGAACGGCCGCCTTTCGAATGCGGGCCTGTCCGAGATGGTGAATCTGTCGCCGTCAGCTTGCCATCGTCGCGTACAGCGATTGGAACTTGAAGGGTACATTCGAAATTACGTTGCGTTGCTGAACGCCCGGAAGATGAATGTGCCGACGACCGTGTTTGTCGAGATCACATTGCAGGGTCAGGCCGAAGAGGTTCTGAACGCGTTCGAAAAGGCCGTGGCCCGCATTCCGGATGTGCTGGAATGCCACCTGATGGCCGGGACGGCGGATTACCTGTTGAAAGTTGTGGCCGAAAACACCGAGGATTTTGCGCGCATCCACCGCCAATATCTGTCCCGTCTTCCGGGTGTGGCGCAGATGCAAAGCTCGTTTGCCCTGCGGACCGTTTTCAAAACCACGGCCCTGCCGGTTTAGGTCTCAGGCCGGACCCGGATAGGTGAAAAACGCCAGATGCACGAAATTGAACGCAAAATGCATCGCAATCGGAACCCACAGCCGACCCGTAGCGGCATAGGCGCAGCCCACGCCCACACCAAGTAGCGTCGCAAAGACCACCAGGGCCGGACCGCCGCCGGAATGGACCAGCCCGAACAGCAGGCTCGCCGAAGCTATCCCTCCGGCTGTTCCCAGTTTGGAACTCAGGATGGATTGCAGGTAGCCGCGAAAAAACGCCTCTTCCGCGATGCAGGTCAGGAACAGGTTTGAAAGCGCGAAGAGCAACCACCACGGCGGCAGGCCCATTTCCGGCTGAACCGCGCCAGAGACTACAGCAGCCGCTATCAGCAACGGCAGCAAAGCACACCCGGCGGCAAGCAGCGCGACATTGGTTTTACGTGCGACCCCAAGCATCCCCGGCCAGGCCAGCAGGACCGCGAACACCACCATCGGTTTGTCGAGGTTCAGATGCATCGTGAATGCGGCGCTGTTTGCTCCGGCATGAACGGCATCCAGAACGCGCAGGTTGTTGAAGCCGGGTATCAAATGCGCCCCCAGGGCCAGACACCACAGGATCAGCAACACGTGCCCGACAACCGCACCCCATCCCGTCAGGCGGGGCAGGATGGGCGCGCCGATCAGCCCCAGCGCGACAACTGCAACCGCCAGCGGCGTCATCAGGTCTGTGACCGAGGCGACGCTGGCAAACAACACCAACAACGCCAAACCAACGCTCATGCGCCCCGACACCGCTGTGACCAGCGCTGCAATCAGGATCAACCAGGGCCAGATCGCGGGAAGAATGGAAAATACGTACGCCAATTCTATCTGCTCATGTCAACGACCTCAGTGATGTACAGAAATGCAAGACCGACTCAAGATTTCCGACCTGCTTTTTGGGTCAAGCTGTTCAGATTGCGGCAATTCTGACGCTTGTATCCCCGGCCCGCGCGGGTCAAACTTGTGCAAAGGGTCGCAAAGCCGCCCGGACCCGGTGTAGGTTCGGGCAGGCTCATCGTGTCATCAATTTGTCCGATGACATCAGGCGGTTACACACAGCCGATACGGTCCGCACCCGATGACCAAAAAGGAACAGACTTTGGCATATGAAAACGATGACGCCCCCAAAGACTGGCTGGAAGCCGAACTGGAAGACACGCTGGACGAAGATTTCGAGATCGAATTCAGCGAGCCAATGCTGTCGATGGAAGTCCGCAAGATCTACAAGGATCAGCATCCGGACATGCTGGACCGCAAGGTCTATTTCCGCAACCTGCTGCGCCTTCAGGCCGAGCTGATCAAGGTTCAGGATTGGGTGCAGCATACCGGCGCCAAGGTCTGCATTCTGTTCGAAGGCCGCGACAGCGCGGGCAAGGGGGGCGTGATCAAACGGATCACCCAGCGTCTGAATCCCCGTGTTGCGCGCGTGGTTGCCCTGCCTGCACCCAGCCGCCGCGAGCAGAGCCAGTGGTATTTCCAGCGCTACGTCCCGCATTTGCCCGCCGCCGGAGAGATCGTGTTCTTCGACCGCTCATGGTACAACCGCGCGGGTGTCGAGCGGGTCATGGGCTTTGCCACCGAAGATCAGGTGGAACAGTTCTTTCAGGACGTTCCCGAATTCGAACGGATGCTGGTGCGGTCGGGGATCATCCTGCTGAAATACTGGTTCTCGATCACGGATGAGGAACAGCAGTTGCGATTCCTCATGCGCATCCACGACCCGATGAAACAGTGGAAACTGTCCCCTATGGATCTGGAATCCCGCATCCGCTGGGAGGCCTACACCAAGGCCAAAGAGGATATGTTCTTCCGCACCAACATCTCTGAGGCGCCGTGGTACATCGTTGAAGGCAACGACAAGAAACGCGAGCGGTTGAACTGTATCGAGCATCTGCTGACTAAGATCCCCTACACGGATGTGCCGCAGGAAAAGGTCAACCTGCCGGATCGCCGCTACAACCCCGACTACGAACGCCGCGTCCTGCCGGACGAGCTTCACGTTCCCAAAATCTATTGAAACGAAACGCCCCATGTTTGGGGCGTTTCTTGTTTGGGTGTTGGGGGTGATCAGAAGATAAAATCATCCCGGCCGAGATCGGCCAACAGTGTATCCTCAAGTATCAGCCTGTTGCCCAAACCGTCATTGATCACAACGTCGTCGCCGGATTGGGTCATGTGGTTGTTCCTGAGGTCAGAGTAGCCGGTTATCGGGTCGGCAAACTTAAGGACGATCCTATCGACGTCTTGGAAGTCGGTGATCCGGTCAGTGCCTGGCCTGAACACGAAACTGTCCGCGCCACCCCCGCCAGTCATGATGTCGTTGCCGACGTTACCGGCCAGAATATCGTTACCGCCGCCCCCGACCAGCGTGTCATTGCCCTGTCCGCCCCTGAGAATATCCGAACCGGTTCCACCTTTCAGTACGTCGTTACCATTTCCGCCGTCCAGTGTGTCCGACCCTCGTCCACCATCCAGTGTATCAGATCCGAAACTTCCAAACAGTCGGTCGTTCTGATACCCGCCGAAAATTCTGTCATTGCCATGCCCACCGTCAAGGAGGTCTGCGCCATTGTTTCCGCGTAGCGTGTCATCGCCAGAGTTGCCGTATACTCTGTCGTTACCGCCTTGGCCTTTCAGGTTGTCATGGCCGGACCCGCCGACGAGGACGTCCCTTCCGTTTTGGCCGGTCAAAGTGTCATTGCCGCCTTTGCCTTCAAGTCGCCCCGCAGTTCCTGCTGCCAAGACAAAGATATCGTCTTGACTATCCCCGACAGTCCCCGGCGAGACAGTGCTAGGCTTGGGCGTAACAGGATCGGGCGAGGTGCCAGTATCCAACTGCACCGGAGCGGATGTGCGCGCGAAGTTCTGGGTGACAATGACAGCGTCCCAGCCCTGGAAATTCCCGATCTCGATCCCGATGCCGATATATTCGAAATCGGGATTCAGGATGTTGGCGCGGTGGCCAGGGCTGTCCATCAGGCTTTGGTGCAATTGCGCGACATCATCAGCGGCCCCGCTGGCGCCCCGTTCGGATTGCCACGCGATGTTTTCGCCGGATCGCCAGTTGCCTGTGAAGTCAAACCCTGCGTCTCGCATCCGTTGTGTGGCGCTGGATCCGCCAGCACCGGTGTGACTGAAGATATCCCTTTGAAGCATCCACTCGCTGTGGTCCTCGGCAGACTCATTCAGCTGCAGTTCAAGTTGCAGAGGATTAAGGCCACGTTTCGTGCGTTCTTCGTTGATAAGCCTGAGCATCTGACGTTCAAGATTGCTGGCGCTGGACATGATTCTGCCTCCGGTTGATTGTGTAATTTTGTGGGGACATTAGTGGCGAGACTTTGGCGAAATAAAGCCGCAGGTCGGGCTGTTCCGCCGGCTGAGCGAATTGTTACCAGCCATTGTCGGGGTCTGTGCAGAAACTCGCGCAGAAGCGGGGCGTGTTGGGCCCCGCCACATCATTTTTTCGCGATCAGGCAGCGTCCATCATGCAGCCCGGTTCAAAGGGCGTGAACACCAGCATGTCATCGTCATCGCCCAAGTCCGCCATGGGGTCCGAAGGTGTGTTGTCGGTGCTTGGGTCGGGCATCAGCAGCAGGTCGTTGTCCGTTCCGGCGTCTACGGTCTGTGTGTCCGGCAGTTCGATGTCGATCCAGTCAAAGTCGTCGATCAAGGCCAGAACTTCGTTCACGAATTGCTCGATCGCAGCAAGGAACGCTTCGACGTCAAAAGTGTATTCATCCACTGGCTCGGGCGTATCGGGTTGCTCGGCAACGTCGGGGTCCTCGGGCGCGACCGGTGCGTCTGGGTCTTCCGCCACATCAGGTGTATCTGGTTCGACCGGCGTGTCCGGGTCGTCGGTTACGTCTGGCGTATCAACCACGTCCGGTGTGTCGGGTGTGTCGGGTGTATCAGCCACGTCAGGAGTATCTGGTAGATCTGGCGTATCAGGCGCGTCGGGCGTATCCGGTGCGTCCGGGACATCCGGGATGACAGGCGGCGGGGTCGGGGCCGAGCCCGTGTCCAGCACAACCGTGCCATCCGTGGTGGCAAAGTTCTGTGTGACCATCACGGCGTCAAAGCCTTGCATGTCCCCGGTCTCGATACCGATCCCGATATATTCGAAATCCGGATTCAGGATGTTGGCGCGGTGGCCGGGGCTGTTCATCAGATTCTGATGCAGCTGTGCGACATCGTCACTGATCCCCGGCGCACCACGTTCCGATTGCCAGGCGATGTTCTCGCCCGTGCGCCAGCTACCCGACAGATCGAATCCGGCATCCTCCATCCGCTGTGTCGCGCTGGACCCGCCCGAACCGGTATGGCTGAAGATATCGCGATCCAGCATCCATTCGCTGTGATCCTCGGATGATGCGTTCAGCCGCGTTTCCAATTGCAGCGGATTCAGTCCGCGGGATGTGCGCTCTTGATTGATCAGCGCGAGCATTTCTCGCTCGATATTGCTTGCAGTCGACATTGTAGCCTCCGTTTTTTGATGTGTCGTCTTGGGTGACGGGAGGCTGATACAAAGACCCGCAACGCGGCCGATAGCGGCGCTGAGCAATCAGGCGAATTTGGGCAGGCCCGCGCTACCGATGCGGGATTCGTTGCGCTGCAAAATGCCGGGCAAAATCCTGCCGGGGGCGAAATGGCAGCTTGCCGCACAGCCGCCATGTTCGAGTCGGCGAAATGAGACCGGTCCTGAAAACGACAAACCCCCGGGCGATGCCTCGGGGGTCGTCAAATAGTGTCATCCAAAGCTGGACGAGACCAAAGGTTTTAGAGCAAACCTTCGCGCTGTGCTTTCTTACGTGCCAGTTTACGGGCACGGCGGATCGCTTCAGCCTTCTCGCGCGCTTTTTTCTCGGACGGTTTCTCGAAATGTTGCTTCAGCTTCATTTCACGGAACACGCCTTCGCGCTGCAGCTTTTTCTTCAGGGCACGAAGCGCCTGATCGACGTTATTGTCGCGAACACTAACCTGCATGTGGTTGTCACCACCTTTCTAGATAGAGTTGCAAGGAAATTGCAGGAGTTGGCCGTATAGCAAAGCCGTTCTAACTTGTCTAGTACTGGCCCCGAACACCGGAGAACCGCCATGACAGTGACTTATGAAGACGCAAAACAGCAACTTCTGGACGCGATGCTGATCCACGTGCCGTTTGACGGCTGGTCCGAAACCAGCTTTCGCGCGGCGATCGCCGATTGCGATCTGGATGACGGTCTGGCCCGGGCGATCTGCCCGCGCGGCGCGGTTGATCTGGCGCTGGCCTATCATGCGCGCGGCGATCAGATGATGCTGGACCGGATCAAGTCCGAAGACCTCAGCGCGCTTAAGTTCCGCGAAAAGGTCGCCGCTGCCGTTCGGTTCCGGCTGGAAGCGGTCGAGGATAAGGAACTGGTCCGCCGGGGCATGACGCTATTTTCGCTGCCGATACATGCGGGCGAGGGGGCCAAGGCGGTCTGGCAGACCTGCGATCTGATATGGGATGCGCTGGGCGATACATCGGATGACGTGAACTGGTACACCAAGCGGGCGACGCTGTCGGGGGTCTATTCCTCGACCCTGCTGTTCTGGCTGGGGGACGATTCGCCCGATCACCACAAAACGTGGGAGTTTCTGGACCGACGCATTGGCGACGTGATGCAGTTCGAAAAGCTCAAGGCGCAGGTGAACAGTAATCCGCTGTTCAAGCCGTTTCTGGCGGTGCCGAACTGGCTGGCCGGTCATGTGAAGGCTCCGGTAAAGATGCGGGCCGATCTGCCGGGTCTGTTGAACCCTCGCAAGTAGTCAACGCTTGGCCTTTGGCCGGTTGACAGCTAGGCATTGGGCAAAGGAGATTTGCCCATGACCCAGATGATGCGCGCTGTCGAAATCAGCCAGCCCGGCGGCCCCGACGTTCTGAAGCTGACGGAACGCCCGATCCCCACAGCCGAGGCGGGGCAGGTTGTTCTAAAGGTTGCCTATGCCGGGGTGAACCGCCCGGACGCCCTGCAGCGCGCCGGGGCATACGATCCCCCGCCCGGCGCCAGCGATTTGCCGGGGCTGGAAGCGTCGGGCGAGGTTGTGGCCGTGGGCTCGGGCGTCGAGGGTCTGTCGCTGGGCGACAAGGTGTGCGCGCTGCTGCCCGGTGGAGGATATGCGGAATATGTCGCCACGCCTGCCGCGCATTGCCTGCCGGTGCCGGACGGGATGGACATGAAACAGGCCGCCTGCCTGCCCGAGACCTTCTTTACCGTCTGGTCCAACGTGTTCACGCGCGGTGGCCTGAAAGCGGCAGATCGGTTTTTGGTCCATGGCGGGTCCAGCGGGATCGGCACCACTGCGATCCAACTGGCCAATGCCTTTGGCGCGCGGGTCTTCGCTACCGCCGGGTCCGCTGAGAAATGCGAGGCCTGCCTGAAACTGGGGGCCGAAAAGGCGATAAACTACAAAGATGAGGATTTTGTCGGTGTCATGCGGGCCGAAGGCGGGGCGAACCTGATCCTCGACATGGTGGGCGGTGATTATATCCCGCGCAATGTGAAGGCTCTGGCCGAGGATGGGCGGCTGGTCCAGATCGCCTTTCTGCAAGGTCCGGTGGCCGAGTTGAACTTTGCCCTGATGATGGTGAAACGACTGACGCTGACCGGCAGCACGTTGCGCCCGCAAAGCGATCTGGCCAAGGCGAGGATCGCGCAGGATCTGCGCGAAGCCGTTTGGCCCTTGCTGGCCGCAGGCAAGGTTGCGCCAGTTATGGACAGTGAATTTCCATTGGCCGAGGCTGCGGCGGCCCATGCGCACATGGAAAGCTCGCAACATATTGGCAAGATCGTTCTGAACGTCGCGGGCTGACCCGCACGCCCCAAATCAGGTCACGCGACCGCGCGCCGATACAGGTGCCAGGTTGCGTGGCCGAGAACGGGCATTACGACGATCAGGCCCAGCAGCATCGGGATTGCGCCCAAAACCAGCAACGCGGCCACGATGAAGCCCCAGCACAACACAACGCCCGGATTGTGACGCAAAACGCGGACCGAGGTGACGACCGCGACCGGCAGACCCACCTTGCGATCCAGCAACAGCGGGAAGCTGACAACGCTGACGGCCAGCGCGCACAGGGCAAAGACAAACCCGACAGCGGTTCCGAAGATGATCATCGTCCATCCGGCCCCCGTGGTCAGAACTTCGCTTACGAACGCCCCGAATGAGGTTGGGGGTTCCGGGCCAAGGGTCTGCACATAGATGCTCTGCGCGACCATCAGCCAGACCAGCAGCAGCATGACCAGATAGAAACCCAGCGCCAGAATGGCCCCGAAGGACGGTGACCGGAAGACGCCGAACGCGTCCAGCCAATGGACTTCGCCGCCTTCTTCGCGCTTGCGGCTGATCTCATACAGGCCAACAGCGGCGACCGGTCCGATCAGCGCAAAACCTGCAACCAGCGGCGCGAGCAGCGGCACAAGGTTCAGGTTCATCGCAAAGCCGAACATCAGCAGCCCGGCGATCGGATAGATCAGCACGATAAAGATCGCGTCCGCCCGGGTTTCCAGGAAATCGTTGTATCCGGCCCTCAGGCAGGCCTTGAGATCCTGAATCGTGAGTGTCTGGACCATCGGCAGGTGGCGGACATCCGAACTACCAATGCGCGAGACGCTTTCGCTGACGTGATCGCCGGTCGCTCCAAGGCTTTGGGCTGCCCAGCTGATCGGATTACCGATTGTTTTTGCCATCTTGTTCCCTTTCCTTGGCGAAGATGCGCCGCGGAATGGATCCGGCTTGGGGTTGCCCGTGGCCGGACCAGCCGGCAACGCCTGATTCAACTATAGCACAGTTTTCGATAACCGCGAATCACGAGGATGCGTTTCGCGCCGATTGCCCTGTCGCGCAGGCGTGATAGCTTGGGCACAGGCAGAAGGAGGTCAGAATGCAGCACACCGCCCGCACAGTCGTCATCCAGGAATTTGGCGGACCCGAGGTTTTGCAGATCGAAGACAGATCGTTGGGTGATCCCGGCCCCGGCGAGGTTCGCATCCGCCATCATGCCTGCGGTTTGAACTTCATAGACGTCTACCAGCGCACGGGCCTGTATCCTTTGGAGTTGCCCCATGCGTTGGGCATGGAGGCCGCAGGTGTGATCGAAGCGGTGGGCGAGGGTGTAACCCATCTGGAGCCCGGCCAGCGCGCTGCCTATGCCGCCGCCCCGCCCGGTGCCTATTGCGAGGCGCGGGTGATGCCAGCCGCGCATGTCTGTCCGCTGCCCGATGGTATTTCGTTCGACGCCGCCGCCGCGATGATGCTGAAAGGCATGACGGTCGAATACCTGTTTCACCGCACCACCCCATTGCGGCGGGGTGACACCGTGTTGTTTCACGCGGCTGCCGGGGGCGTCGGCCTGATCGCCTGCCAATGGGCCAAGTCCGAGGGGATTACCCTGATCGGCACCGCCGGAACCGATGAGAAATGTTCATTGTCCCAGTTCAACGGCGCGGCCCATTGTATCAACTACCGCACCGAGAATTTTGTCGAGCGGGTGGCCGAGATCACCAATGGCAAAGGCGTCGATGTGGTGATGGATTCGGTCGGGGCGGACACGTTCGAGGGGTCGCTGGATTGCCTCAAGCCGCTGGGCATAATGATTTCATTCGGCAATGCCTCGGGGCCCGTGCCGCCGGTGGATATCGGGATTCTGGGGCAAAAGGGATCGCTCAAGATCACCAGACCGACCCTATTCACCCATATCGGGGATCATACGGTGTGTCAGGCCATGGCGCGGCGGCTGTTCGGCAAGGTTGAAGGCGGCGAGGTCAAAATCCACATAGACCAGCGCTTTCCGCTGGACCAGATCGCCGATGCGCACCGCGCGCTTGAGGCGCGTCAGACCACGGGCAGTACGATCCTGGATATCTGAACGCAAAGACCCGGCGAATGACGCCGGGTCCCGTTTTCTATGTCGCGGCGGTCAGAACCGATAGGTCGCCCGGAATTGCAACGTGGTGGCGTCCACATCCACGCCGGTCGAGTTGAAATCGTCAAACTCGTGATACAGCAACTCGCCCCCGATGCTGACATTGGGCGCAACGATCTGTTCATAGCCCGCGCCGATGAACCAGCCACTGTCGCTGCCCAGATTGTCGGTTCCGGCTTCGGCATAGCCCCCGACACCGTAAAGCAGCCCCTGAGGGGTCACTTTGTACCCGGCGCGCGCCTTGATGCGCCAGACATCCTCGACCGTGGCCGCGCCAGACAGATCGACATCCGCCCAGTCATAATCGAAGCCGCCACCCACGACCCAGTCGCCCAGATCATAGTCGTAGCCCAGAACGATGCCGCCGAGCGCGCTGTCTCCGTCCACGCCCGAGAGGCTGGTGTCAACGTCAATATAACCAAGCTGCAAGCCGCCGTAGAACCCGGTCCAGTCGCCCGAGGATTGCGCCATGGCCGACCCTGCCGCCAAAGTGGATACAGCTGCGATGAGCGCCAATTTCCCAGTCATCTTTTGATCCTTTCATTCGCAAAATGAGCGCAGCGGCCAGAGGCCTGAGGTTGCGCCTGTGTACAAGCTGTTACGATCCGAAGCCGGGGCCGGATCATCGTTTGCTACATTTTCCGTACTGAATGTCGGCCGATCTGACCGGCCTGTGCCCGGTAATTCCGGGTCTGTCTGTCAAAACAGATAGGGTGCGTGCCAAGGGCTTCAAATGACATGTCGGCGGCAGATCACTCTGCCGCCGACATGCGTTGGTTTTTAAGCGGATTATTGCTGCAGTTCTGCAGGCGCTTTGTCCGCGATGTCTTCCCAGTTTGCGCTGGCCTGTTCGATGAAGCCCGGGATGTCGCCTTCCCAACGTTCCTGAATGTCTTTCGACAGGTTCAGGTACAGCGTGTTGTCGACGATTTTCCAGTGGTTCGGGTCACCGTCGAACTTGAAGCCCATGGCCGCGCCAAACGCGCAGTAGCCGCCATATGCGGGCAGGTAAGCTTCGGGGTTGGCTTCGAACGCGGCTTTGTTTTCTTCCGACGAGAAGCGGTACAGCGCGTCATCGTGCAGCGTGGTGATGCGGTAATCGCCCTTGGTGGCTTCGCCTTCGGTGAAATAAGCAACCGGGTCATAGCCCTGCATCGCCAGTCCGGTCGAGCTTGCGTTGATTTCAACGCCTGCGGCCAGGGTCGAAGTTGCCAGAGCAACAGACAGGGCAACGCCACCGATCAGAGATTTAAACGTGTTCATAGCTTCACCTTTCGTGAAATGGGCTGCGCGTTCTCACTGCAATTGCGATTTGCGCACCCGGGATTTTGTCCTGTGCGGCCGGTAATTGACCGTCACGAAAATTCAGGTGGGAAGCGGGGTGTTCACGTTCAAAACAATCAATTGTGATTGTGCGAGGGTGAAGAGGGTCTGTTCGAAAATGCAGTCGACTCACGCATCTGGGCAAAGTGCCAGAACAAAGGCGACCACCTTCTCGGCGGGCATTTCGCACGGGCGCAGCAACGCGCCGCTGTTGCGGGTCTGGTACAGATTCAGGCTGATGTAATCGGTGCCGTCCAACTGATGCGCGACCAGTTTATGCGACTTGCCGCCCGCCATTTCCTGACGCGAAACAACATACCGCCCGCCTTGCGTGTGGCCGGTGAACGTGCCCAGCGGCAACGCAAAGAACGCGGCAAGAAACACGTCTGTGGCGGTCACGGCTTTCCGATTTTGGGCTCGGTCCCGGCTTTGATCCGGGCCACGTTGGCGTTGTGACGCCAATAGACCAGCAGCGTCAGGATGATCCCCAGCACAAAGCTGGATCCATCGGTCAGAACCACGACCCATGTGGTGGACAAGGCCGCAGCAGCCAGCGCGCCAACGGATGAGATGCGCCAGATGGCAGCCGCCACAAGCCAGGTCAGGCAGCACGCCACCCCGACCCGCCAGTCCAGCGCCAGCCACAGACCCAGAAAGGTTGCCACGCCCTTGCCGCCCTTGAAGCCCAGCCAGACGGGGAAGCAATGCCCCAGAAACGCCATCAAGGCGGCCATCTGCACGGCGTCTTCCCCCGCAAAGGCCCGCGCCAGCAGAACCGCCGCCGCGCCTTTTCCGGCATCGAACAGCAGCGTCAGCGCAGCCGCAGCCTTGTTGCCCGTACGCAGAACGTTGGTCGCGCCGATATTGCCCGACCCGATCTGCCGCAGATTGCCCAGCCCCATCACCTTAGCCAGGATCAGCCCAAACGGGATCGACCCCAGCAAATAGCCCATAGCCGCCCACAGGATGAGCTGGGTTGTCGTACTGTCAATCAAGGGCATCAGGCTCTCCGGTAGACTTCTTTGCCGGCAACATAGGTTGCAATGACCTTACCCTGCATCCTCTGCCCGTCAAACGGCGTGTTCTGTGATTTTGACCTGAGTGTAAACCGGTCCAGCACAAAGGGAATATCCGGATCGAACACCACCAGATCGGCAGGCGCACCTGTGGACAAACTGCCACTCTCCAGACCCAGCCGTTTCGCCGGGTTCAGCGTCATTGCCCGGAACAGGGTCGGCAGGTCCAGCTGACCAGAATGATACAGGCGCAGGGCCGCAGGCAGCAGCGTCTCCAGCGCGACGGCTCCGGATGCCGCCTCTTCAAACGGCAGGCGCTTGCTTTCTTCGTCCTGCGGCGTGTGCATCGAACTGACGATGTCGATCAGGCCGGTCCGTACCGCCTCGATCACAGCCTGCCGGTCATCCTCGGACCGCAGCGGCGGCTTGACCTTGAAGAAGGTGCGATAGTCGGCCACGTCCAGTTCGTTCAGCGTCAGATGGTGGATCGAAGTGCCGGCTGTGATATCCAGCCCGTTGCCCTTGGCCCGCTCCAGCGCGGGCAGGGCGCGGGCGGTGGTGATCTGGTCGGCGTGGTATTTCGCGCCGGTCATTTCCAGCAAGGCAATGTCACGGTCCAGCCCCATACGTTCAGCCATGGGCGAGACGGCGGGCAACCCGCGCAGGGCCGCGAATTTGCCGCTGGTCGCCGCCGCGCCATTGCTGAGGCCCGGTTCCTGCGGATGGGCAATGACCAGCGCGCCGCAGGATCGCGCATAAGTCAGCGCGCGCGAAAAGACCTTGGTGTTGGTGACGACATGATCGCAATCAGTAAAGGCCACCGCGCCCGCGTCCATCAGGAACCCGATCTCGGTCATTTCGCGCCCTTCACGGCCCTTGGTCAGCGCCGCCATGGGCAGCACATTGACCGGAGTGTCGGCCTGCGCGCGGCGGGTTACAAATTCCAAAGTTTCGGGCGTGTCGATCGCGGGCGAGGTGTCGGGTCGCGTGACCATCGTGGTCACCCCACCTGCCGCCGCTGCCTGCCCGGCGGATTTATAACTTTCCTTGTGCCGCTCGCCCGGCTCGCACACTTTGACGCCAATATCGACGATGCCGGGGGCAAGGCATTTGCCCTGGCAATCGATGACCTGCCCGTCGATGGTGGGGGCCTCGCCGTCGCCCTTTGCCACAATGCGCCCATCCGCAACATGCAGCCACCCGATCGAGTCTGTGCCGCTTTCCGGGTCGATCAGGCGGGCGTTGGTAAACAGAACGGTGCTCATGGCAGGGCCCTTTCGATGGCGGCTTTGGTGGCGGCAGGGTCCGCCTGGTACTTGATCAGATGCTTGTCGCCGCCCTTGGTCACAAGCTGGACAAAGCTGCCCATGGTGTTCACAGCCTCGATCTGGTTCAGCGCAACTTTGCGCGAGCCGGGGCCGGTGAGCATGGTTTCAGTCATTTCCCACGCGGCGGTCAGTTCCTCGGAGGCCAGATACCACGCGCGCAACCCGATTGCGGCGAGGCCAGCGGGGGCTCCGGTCCAGACATAGGGGTTGCCGATCAGCCACAGAATGATCATCGCGCCAGCCATGGCTGCGGCGGCGAGCCATGCGTTGGTGCGGATATAGGCCCCCTTGTCGGGCGCGAAGATCACAGGATCAGCCACAGGGCACCTCCGACGGCCAACAACAGGACAAGGGCCAGAAAAGCCGATCCCATACGGCGCGACGCCTTGCCCCCATCGCCCGCATGTTGCGGGGCCGAGAAGGGTTTGGCGCTGTCCGTTTCGATTGCGCCGCCGGTCCAGTTTGTCGCCTCTTCCGTGAACAGGCCGATCAGCTTTAGGCGGGGATCGGGGGTCAGCGTCGCGGGGCGCCCGTGGAACGCGGCGCTGCGCAGGACCATGACCCAGCCCTCGACCGCGTCCAGCGTCGTGCGGTCCAATTGATCCTCGGACACGCCACAACCGTCGTTCAGATAGCCATATAGCCCGAGGTCTTCGAGGTCGGAGACCGGAAAGACGTCGATCTGATCCGGGTCCAGCCCGTCGACCCCCAGAACCTGATCCGCCGCACCCGGCTCGCGCAGGAACTTCGCCTCTTCGGGGCGCATGTCCAGCGTGAACAGGCGGATCATGCCGTGTTCATGGGGGGCGATGGTCAGATCGCTCATGCGGCCTCGCGAAGATTGCGGGCCAGCAGTTCCATGGCGGCCATTCGGACGGCGACGCCCATCTCGACCTGTTCCTGAATGACGGATCGGTTGATGTCATCCGCCAAGGTTCCGTCGATCTCGACACCCCGGTTCATCGGGCCGGGATGCATGACGATGGCGTCGGGTTTGGCCAGCGCCAGTTTGGCGGCGTCCAGACCGTAGCGGTGATAATATTCGCGTTCTGAGGGGATAAAGCCGCCATCCATCCGCTCTTTCTGAAGGCGCAGCATCATGACCACATCGACGTCCCGCAGACCCTCGGCCATATCGTCATAAATCTCGGCCCCGAATTCGGCGAATTGCGCGGGCACCAGCGTCGGAGGGCCAATCAGGCGGATGCGGTTTTCCATCTTGCCCAGCAGGATCAGGTTCGAGCGTGCCACGCGCGAATGCGCGACATCCCCGCAAATGGCGATGTTCAGACGGTGCAGGCGGCCCTTGGCGCGGCGGATGGTCAGCGCATCCAGCAGAGCCTGCGTGGGATGTTCGTGCTTGCCATCCCCGGCGTTCAGCACGGCGCAGTTCACCTTTTGCGCCAGCAGGTCCACCGCGCCGGAATGCGGATGCCGCACCACCAGCAGATCGGGATGCATTGCGTTCAGCGTCATCGCTGTATCGATCAGCGTTTCACCCTTTTTGATCGAACTGGCCTGCATCGCCATGTTCATCACATCCGCACCCAGACGTTTACCGGCCAGTTCGAAACTGGCCTGCGTGCGGGTCGAGTTTTCAAAGAACATGTTGATCTGCGTCAGCCCCGACAACACGTCCGAGTGTTTGGCGGATTGCCGGTTCAGATCGACATATTTTTCGGCCAGATCGAGGATGGCGGTAATATCGGATTGCGACAGATGCTCGATGCCAAGAAGGTGACGATGGGCGAAACGCATGTGGCGGGCTCCTGTCTGACAATCGGACCGCTTATAGAAAGCCGCGCGGGCCAAGGCAACCTAAGGATCAGACCCTTCGGGCAATATCTCGCATCCGCCTTCGGGCAGGCACCGCTCGCCGGGTTTGCACCATTTGCCATAGCCGCAATCGACCGCCTTGACCGGGACACAGCCCTGATTTTTCGAGCATTTGAAGCCCGGGCGGCATTGCGATCCGGTTTTTTCGCATAAAAACCATCCGGCGCGGGAACATCCGCCCTGCGGCAGGCAGAACGACCCGCGCGCACAAATCCGGCCATCGGCGCAGGGTTGCGGCAGGTTCAGGTGGAGATCGGGTTGGATCGGCTCGCACTCTCCGCGCCCGTTGCAACGGCTGCCGCTTGGGCAATCCAGGCTTGAATTACAGGCGTTTGCGGCCTTTGGCGCACAGCGGGTGCTGCCCGGAACACAGCGTTCAAACAGGCCGCAGGTTCGACCGCCACCGCAATAGGTGCCGCCCAATGGGATGCAGTGCCCGTCAAAGCTGCATCTTTGCCCGGCCGAGCAGCACCGGTTGCCGCATTGAAACTGTCCGCCCCGGCATTGCGTGCCACGGTCGAATAGCTGCGCATCGGCCGGACCGCTGAGGGGGACCAACAGAAAGGAAATCAAAAGGAATCGCAGGATCGACAACATGGTTGGCGTCATGGTCGGTGCGACCCTGCGCCGTGACAAGGTCTATTCGCTTTCCCTCAGTCAAAAGCTGGTTAGATTGAGAGGCATGGAATCGGGCTTGGACTATCATACCGCGCGGGCGCTGCTAGATTGGCAGGTCGAACTGGGCGTGACCGAGGCTATCGGGGACGCGCCGGTGGACCGTTACGCGTTGCCCGATACCGCGCCCAAGGCCAAGAAACCCGCCACCCCGCAAGCGGCCCCGGCCACCCCCAAGCAGGTCGATCCGGTCGCGATTGCGAAATCCGCTGCACAAAATGCGGGGTCACTGGACCAGTTGCGCGCGGCGATGGAGGCGTTCGACCATTGCGAGTTGAAACGCGGTGCGCGCCAGTTGGTGTTTGCCGATGGCACGCCCGGCGCGCGGGTGATGATCATCGGTGAGGCTCCGGGCCGCGACGAGGACCGCGAGGGCAAGCCTTTTGTCGGGCGGGCCGGGCAATTGTTGGATCGGATGCTGGCGGCGATTGATCTGGATCGGCGCGAGAACGTCTATATCACCAATGTGCTGCCCTGGCGGCCGCCGCAAAACCGGGATCCCAAGCCGGAAGAGATCGGCATGATGAAGCCGTTTCTGGAACGCCACGTGGCGCTGGCCAAGCCCGAGGTGTTGGTGGTGATGGGCAATATCAGCTGTCAGGCGGTGCTGGGCAAACGCGGCATCACGCGGCTGCGCGGCAATTGGGATCAGGCGCTGGACCTGCCGGTGATCCCGATGTTCCACCCGGCCTATCTGCTGCGCCAGCCGCAGATGAAACGGCAGGCCTGGGCTGATCTGCTGGAGTTGAAAGCACGGCTGGGGACAGGATGATGCGGATTCTGGCCTTCTCGGACCTGCATATGGCCCGCAACCGCGCGGCAGAACTGGTTGCGGCCAGTGCCGAGGCTGATCTGGTGATCGGGGCCGGGGACTATTGCAATATGCGGCAGGGGCTGGATGAAGCGATGCAGATGCTCTCGGGCATATCGGCCCCGCTGGTTCTGGTTCCAGGCAATGCCGAAAGCGCGGGTGAGTTGATCGATGCCGCCCCCGAAGGCGTGCATGTGCTGCACGGTACCGGCATGACCGTCGATGGGGTACGCCTGTTTGGTCTGGGCTATGGCGTGCCGGTGACGCCTTTTGGCGACTGGTCTTGTGACCTGACCGAGGCAGAAGCAACGGAATTGCTGGATCGCTGCGACGGCGCGGATGTGCTGATCGTGCATTCGCCGCCCAAAGGTTATGGCGATACCACGTCGCAGGGTATCTCTGTCGGCTCGGTTTCGGTGCGCGATGCGGTGGAAAGACTACAGCCCGGGCTGGTGTTTTGCGGCCATATCCACGACAGCTGGGGCTATCGCGGCACACTGGGGCGGTCGCAGATCGCCAATTTGGGACCCAAGGCAAACTGGTTCGAGGTACCCTCATGATCGACACCGTCACGCTGCTGGCCTTTATTCCGGCGGCCATCGTGCTGAATTTTACGCCCGGCGCGGACATGATGTTCTGTTTTGGACAAGGGCTGCGTTCCGGCGCAAAACCGGCGCTGTTGGCAAGCGCAGGGATTTCGTTGGGATCGATGGTGCATGTGCTGCTGGCCGGGCTGGGCCTTGGGGCATTGGTGTCTTCAATGCCGTGGCTGTTCGATGTCATCCGCTGGATGGGCGTTGCCTATCTGCTGTATCTGGCATGGGGCGCGATCCGGAACGGTGCTGTTTCAGCAGAGGGGTCGGTCAGGCCGACCCGCATGGCCTTTCGGGATGGTTTGGTGGTGAACCTGACCAACCCGAAGGTGATCCTGTTTGTTCTGGCCTTCATCCCGCAATTCGTTGATCCCAACTCGGGGTCGATCCTTGCGCAGTTCCTGATCTTTGGGGTCATCATCGCGCTGGGCGGGTTTGTGGTGAACGGGCTGGTCGGCGTGTTCGCCGGCGGAGCGGGCAAGCTTCTGATTTCGAACCCGCGCGCCTCGCGCATCATGGGTTGGGTCACCGGAGGGATATTCATCACTTTGGCGGCCCGGCTGGCAATCATGGAAAGGGCCTGACACCGCATGTCGCGCATCGATGAAAGTATGGAGTTTATCCCGGTCCGCATTGCGGTGCTGACGGTATCTGACACGCGGTCGCTGGACGAAGACCGCTCGGGCCAGACACTTGTGGACCGGATCGAACGGGCAGGGCATGTGCTGGCTGATCGTAAGATCATCCAAGACGAACGCGCCGAAATAGCCGCGCAGCTGCGGCTGTGGATCGGCGACCCTGAAATCGACGTCGTGATCTCGACCGGCGGCACCGGACTGACCGGGCGCGATGTGACGGTCGAGGCACATCGCGATGTTTATGAAAAAGAGATCGAGGCCTTCGGTACTGTCTTCACCATCATCTCGATGGAGAAAATCGGCACCTCGGCTGTGCAGTCCCGCGCCACTGGCGGCGTCGCCGGGGGAACCTATCTGTTTGCCCTGCCCGGCAGTCCCGGAGCCTGCAAGGATGCGTGGGACGGGATTTTGGAAAAACAACTCGATTACCGCCACCGCCCCTGCAATTTCGTGGAAATAATGCCCCGATTGGACGAACATCTGCGACGGAAGTAGACTGGTCCTACGTTCAAGACCTTATAACCGCTTTGTGGCTTGGCATGTTTGGCGGTCCGGCTACATTTTGCACAAGGCAGCCCATTGCAACCCGGGGTAAGTGAGAATGCGTTTTCTAAGGCAAAGTCTTGTCGGTGTCTTTCTGGCGTCGCTGACGCTGGCTTTGCTGTTTGTGGCCGCGCAAATCATCTCTGGCGCGGTGCAGGACGTGCTGACGCGCGAGAACGAACAACCTCAGGCGCGCGAGCGGGTCTTTGCGGTAACCGTCCGACAGGCCGAGCTTGAGACCGTCACCCCCTATCTGGAAGCGTTTGGTGAGGTGCAAAGCCGCCGCAGGCTGGAGTTGCGCGCGGCGCTGGGCGGGCGCGTGGTTGCTCTGGCTGATGATTTTGAGGACGGCGGCTCCGTCACAGCAGGCGAGGTGCTGGTCGAGCTGGACCCGGCAGATGCGCAATCTGCCTTGGATCGCGCCAAATCGGATTTGCTGGATGCCCAGTTCGAAGAACGCGACGCCGAACGCTCGCTATTGCTGGCACAGGATGAGTTGAAATCGGCAGAGGCCCAGGCGGACCTGCGAGAACGCGCCCTGCAACGGCAACGCGATCTGGAATCCCGCGGTGTGGGGGCCACGGCCAGCGTGGAAGAGGCCGAATTGTCCGCCGCCGCCGCCCAGCAATCGGTTCTGGCGCGCCGCATTGCCTTGGCGCAGGCCGAGTCGCGCGTGGATCAGGCAACCACGCTGTTTGCGCGGGCGCGAATTGCGCTGGAAGCAGCGGAACGCGATCTGGACGATATGACCATTCGCGCCCGGTTTGGCGGTACGCTGACCGATGTCACCTTAGTCGAGGGGCGATTGGTGTCGGCCAATGAAAAGCTGGCCGAGCTGGTGGACCCAAATGCGCTGGAGGTGGCGTTCAGAGTTTCTACGGCGCAGTTTGTGCGATTGCTGGATGACACGGGCGCACTGATCGACGCGCCGGTGACTGTCTCACTTGAGGTAACAGGGACCGACCTGACCGCCCAAGGCCGGATCAGTCGGGATAGCGGGTCAGCCGGGGAAGGGCAGACCGGACGTCTGATCTTTGCCCGTCTGGACACCGCCTCGGGCTTCAAACCGGGGGATTTCGTGACCGTGACGGTGCAGGAACAACCTTTGGATGCGGTGGTGCGTTTGCCATCCTCGGTTCTGGATGCGGCTGGAACGGTTCTGGTTCTGGGCGCAGATGACCGGTTAGAGGCGCTGCCGGTGCAGTTGATCCGGCGGCAAGGCGATGAGGTGTTGTTGCGCGGCGAAGGTCTGGAAGGCCGCGAGGTCGTGATTGGCCGGACGCCGCTGTTGGGCTCGGGCGTGCGGGTGCGCCCCTTGCGGGTCGAGGCAAATGCCGACACGGATATGGTCGAGTTGACGGATACACAGCGTGCACAACTCATGGCGCAGGTGGAAGCCAGCGAAGGCATGCCGCAGGACGTCAAATCCCGCATGTTGGGTCAGTTGGAGGCGGCACAGGTGCCTGCCTCGCTTGTCCGGCGTATTGAAAACCGGGCCGGGGGCTAAGCGCCATGATGCGCGAGATCCCAAGCGCGGCCGGTGGTATCCTCAGCTATTTCACCCGGCACCGGACGGTCGCCAATCTGCTGCTGCTGGTCATGCTGGTCTTGGGGGCCGCAGCGATCCCGAACATGCGCGCGCAGTTCTTTCCCGATGTCATTCTGGAACGGGTCGATGTGGCGGTTGAATGGGACGGCGCAGGCCCCGAGGATGTCGACAATGGCATCGTTCAACTGCTGGAACCCGAGTTGCTGGCGGTTGAAGGTGTCACCAGCACAACGGCTACCTCACGCGAAGGTTCGGCCAGCATCCGGTTGGAGTTCGAGCCCAACTGGGACATGGCCCGCGCCATCGAAGAAGTCCGCACCGCCGTGGACAGCGTCACTAACCTGCCGGTGGACGCCGAAGAACCTTCAATCCGGCGCGGCGCGTGGCGGGATCGCGTTACGGATGTGGTTGTCACGGGTCCGGTTGCGCCTGACCAGTTGGCGAAGTTCACCGATGAATTGATCAACCGGCTATTTGCGGTCGGTGTTACCCGCACCACGATCCGGGGACTGGCGGCTCCGCGCGTTGTGGTCGAGGTGCCGACCGCTCAGCTGATCGCCAACGATATCGCTCTGGCCGATATCGCGACAGCCATCGCGGCCGAGGTCAATGCCAGCCCCGCCGGTGATGTCAGCGGTGCCAATGCCCGCATTCGGACGGGGGCCGAGAAACGCACACCGGAAGAGATCGAAGGCATCACGCTGCGCAACTTTGCGGATGGGTCCAAACTGCTCGTGGGTGATGTGGCGACGATCCGGGTCGAAGGGGTCAATCGCAACCGCAGCTACTTTGTGGGTGAGAACCCGGCCATGTCCATCCGGGTGGACCGCTCGAATCTGGGTGACGCCATCGGTATCCAGCATTCGGTCGAAGATGTCGTCGCCGAAATGCAGGCCAGCCTGCCCGAAGGTGTCACGGTTGAACTGATCCGCACCCGCGCGCAGGCGATCACGGATCGGCTGGATATTCTGATCGACAACGGCCTTGTCGGGCTTGGGTTGGTCGTCTGCCTGCTGTTTTTGTTCCTCAACGCCCGGATCGCCTTTTGGGTGGCGGCAGGCATCCCGGTCGCGATGTCAGCGGCGATTGCGCTGATGTATCTGGGCGGTTTGTCGCTGAATATGGTGTCCTTGTTCGGCCTGATCATCACGCTGGGCATCGTCGTCGATGACGCGATTGTGGTGGGCGAACACGCCGATTTTCGTGCCCGCCGATTGGGCGAACCGCCCATGGTTGCCGCCGAGCGCGCCGCCCGGCGCATGGCCATGCCGGTCTTTGCGGCCACGATCACCACGGTAATCGCCTTTTTCGGCCTGACCCTTGTCGGTGGTCGGTTCGGAGAGTTGATCCGAGATATTCCCTTTACCGTGATCGCCGTTCTGGCGGCCTCACTGATCGAATGCTTCCTGATCCTGCCCAACCACATGGCCCATGCCATCGCGCATTCGGCCAAGGAACATTGGTACGACCTGCCCAATCGGGTCGTGAACCGGGGGTTCCGCTGGGTGCGGGATCATCTGTTCCGGCCCTTCATCGCCTGGGTCATCTGGGCGCGGTATGTGGTCGTCGCCCTGATGATCGTTATTCTGGCCAGCCAGATTGCCCTGTTCATCCGAGGCGACGTGAACTGGCGGTTCTTCAATGCGCCCGAGCGTGGCTCGGTCACCGGCAACTTCATCATGGCCGAAGGCGCCACCCGCGCCGATACGCTTGAAATGATGCGCCAGTTGCAGCAGGCCACCGATGAGCTGGGACAGATTTACGAGGAACGCCATGGCCGCAACCCCATCGACTATGTTCTGGCCGAGGTTGGCGGCAGTGCCGGGTTTGGTCTGTCCGCCGCCGAGGGCAAGGACGACGATTTGCTGGGTGGTATTTCGATCGAACTGATCGACGCCGACCTGCGCCCTTATTCGAGCTTTGAGTTTGTGGGAGAGTTGCAGGAATTCGTACCCCGCCACCCCAAGGTCGAATTGATCAGTTTCCGCGGCTGGCGATCCGGCCCCGGCGGTGATGCCATCGATGTGCAGTTCTATGGCTCGGATGTGAATACTCTCAAGGCGGCGTCAGAGGATTTGCAGACCGAATTGTCGAAATTCCCCGAGGTCTCGGCGCTTGAGGATAATCTGGCTTATGACAAGGAAGAATTCATTCTGGACCTGACTGCGCAAGGTCAGGCGCTGGGCTTCCGGATCGAAACCTTGGGTCGGGTTCTGCGCAACAGGCTCAACGGGATCGAGGCTGCGACCTTCCCCGATGGTCCCCGCAGTGCTGAGATCCGTGTGGAATTGCCCGAGGGCGAACTGACCGCCGATTTCCTTGAACGCACGCTGATGCGCACCCCGGACGGGGTCTATGTGCCGCTGGCCGATATCGTCTCGGTCGAACGCAAGTCGGGCTTCTCGACCGTACGGCGTGAAAACGGGCTGCGGGTGATTTCGGTCAATGGCGACATATCCGAGGACGATCCGACCCGCGCGGCCGAGATCGAACGCGCGCTGAACGAAGAGATTCTGCCCAATATCGCCGCCGAACGTCAGGTCGAATGGCGCATGGCGGGCCTCAGCGAACAAGAGGATGAGTTCCTGTCCGAGGCGCGCACAGGCCTGATCCTGTGTCTGACCGGGATCTATCTGGTACTGGCCTGGGTCTTTGCCAGCTGGTCGCGGCCCTTAGTGGTGATGGCAATCATCCCGTTTGGCTTGGTGGGCGCGATCTGGGGGCATTACATCTGGGACGTACCGCTGAGCATGTTCACGGTTGTGGGTCTGCTGGGCATGACCGGGATCATCATCAACGACTCGATTGTGCTGGTGACGACCATCGATGGCCACCAGCAGGAACGCGGATTGGTGCCGTCTATCGTCGAAGGCACAGCGGACCGGTTGCGCCCTGTGATGCTGACCACGCTGACGACGGTGCTGGGGCTGACGCCTTTGCTGTATGAAGGCTCTCAGCAGGCGCAGTTCCTGAAGCCCACGGTGATCACTCTGGTCTACGGGTTGGGCTTTGGCATGTTGCTGGTTCTGGTGCTGGTTCCGGCCCTGCTGGCGATCCTGAACGACGTATCGCGTCCGATGACAGCCATGCGCCGAGCTGTCCGCGCCCCGGATCGGGTGATGCAGGGGGCAGTTGCCGCCACGGGCGCGGCGCTATTGTTCTGGTTTGCCGTGACAATGGTCTGGCCAGCGTTGACAGGCGCTCCGGTCGGTGCCCTGTCCGCCCTCTATTCGGGTGATGAAGGGGTGGCCGTTCTGAACATGGGTCTGGGCGCATTTCTGGTTGGGGCGATCCCGATTGTCGTCCTCAGCTTTATAGCCTCTGGGATGCTTTACGCGAGGCTGAAAGATCATGTTGGCCCTTAGCCTTCGCGCAGAGCATATTCCAGAAGTTGACGAACCCGTGCGCTCATCGGCAGATCGCCCTGCCGTATTTGCTCAATCGGAAACCAGCGCGCATCCAGTGCATCATCGCCTGCGACCGGCGCGCCGGATTGATAGCGGCAGGCCACGCCGACCAGCAGGTAGTGGGAGATCACAAGGCCCGCCTCATCCCGCCGCAGCATGTCCAGATTGTCCAGATAATGTGTTGGCTGCGCAGTGACCGAGGTTTCCTCGAATAGCTCTCGCTGCGCAGCCTCCAAAACGGTTTCACCCCATTCCAGGTGACCGCCGGGAAAGCCCCACAATCCCCGGTCAGGCTGTTTGCTGCGTTGCACCAGCAGAACCTGATCCTGATGCAGCACAACCGCCAGCGCGCCGATCTTCGGGGTTTGGGTCATGCGATCACCCAGCGGTGCAGCCCTGAATGTCCACGGCGTGGTTAGCGCCCAATACCGTGATCCGAATCTCGGACCGGTCCAGCGCAAAAGGCGCGCCAGAGGCATTGATGACCTCGGCAGTTGCGATCAGCGTGCCACCTTGCCGGACGGTTTTGGGCTGCGAAGCCCACAGCACCGGATTGCCGGGTTCTATCACCGCGATCTCTTGCCCACCCGCCGAAGGCATGGTCACACGTGCCTCGATCTGCATGCCGTCCGCCGTTGGGGTCAAACTACACCGCGCAGCGGATACGTTGGCCTCACGCGCGGAAAACGGGCGCTGGGCCAGTGCTGCGGCGATGGCAGGGTTGCGGCCCGCTTCGGCATCCAGCGTGTGGTCGAAATCCAGCCGTTCGGGGATGCAGACATCCTTGCAGACGCCCAAATCCATCTCACCGCGCAGACGCACGGGCTTGGCCGGGTTCTTCGGCGTGATCTCGACCGGCAGAACCAGTTGATCCTCGTATCCGATAGATTGCAGGCCGTTCTGGTCAAACACATCGGGCGCGGGCCATGTGATTGACACATCGCCCACGTTGCGCGACCCGTTCCAGTCGAATTGCGGCGGAATGCCCGCATCGCCCGGTGCGCGCCAATAGGTCTTCCACCCGTCCTTCAAAGTCAGGCGCAAGGCCCCCATATAGGTCCCATTGGCGGTGCGGCCACCATCCAGAATGTCCAGCCTGACAACTCCGTCCAGCCCCTGCGCGGTGGCCGGAAAGATCATGCAAAAACAGGCCGCGATGGTGGCGGCAAGGGATTTCATCAGCGTGTTCATTGCCTATACATGCGCGGCGCGGCACGAAAATCCAAGTCACGTTCGGGTCACCTGACTGAAATCTGCGGAAAACCCCGCTGCCGACTTGCCAATCCCTGCGCCGCAGGGTCATTGTGAAGCTGAGTTGAAAAAGAGAAGCCACCCAATGGACCTGACCGGAAAACTGTTGATTGCGATGCCCGGCATGGGCGATCCGCGATTCGACCACTCGGTTGTCTATATGTGCAGTCATGGCGACGATGGCGCGATGGGTCTGATCGTGAACAAACCCTCGGACCTGCGGATCAAGGCCCTGCTGGGGCAGTTGAACATCGCCTGCAGTATCCCGATTGTGGGCGAGCGGCTTGTGCATTTCGGTGGCCCGGTCGAGATGTCGCGCGGCTTTGTCCTGCACAGCGCAGATTACGAGGCCAACCTGCATTCCATGCAAATCTCGGATGATTTCAGCATGACCGCGACGCTGGATGTGCTGGAGGATCTGGCCTCGGGCCGGGGGCCGCTGAATTCTGTGCTCGCACTGGGCTATTCCGGCTGGGGGCCGGGGCAATTGGAAGATGAGATCGCAATGAATGGCTGGCTGACGACCGAGGCGAGCTCGAAACTCGTGTTTGATGTGCCCGACGACGAAAAGTGGGAGGCCGCCTTGGCCACGCTGGGCGTCGATCCCCTGACCCTGTCGGCCAGCGCGGGCCGCGCCTGATCAGCTGTCGCGTGGGGCCGCGGCCCGGCGCAGGCGGTCATTGATCGCAGCCCCAAGATCATGGTCCGGGATCGGAGACACGGCAATCGGCAGGCCCGTTTCATTCAAGCTGTGCAGTGCCGCAAACAGGTTGGCGGCGGCCTCGGGCAAGTTTCCGGCTTCAGACAGGTTCAGATCGCAATCGACAGGGCCAAAGCCCAAAAGAACCTCATCGCCTTGCCTGCTCTGCGCGTTCAGGCGCACGGGCGCATCCGGGGCATAATGTGACTGCAATTGCCCGGGCGCGGTCAGCAGGTCGCCGGATTGGTGCAGGTGCAGGCGGGTGTTGAGGGCGGTCTCGACCGCTTCCAGCGCCACACCTCCGGGGCGCAGCAAGGTCGGCTCTCCGGCCAGCCCCACGATTGTGGATTCCAGACCCACGCCACAAGGGCCATCATCCAGAATGGCTGCGATCCGGCCTCCAAGGCCTGCACGCACATGCTGGGCAGTCGTCGGACTGATTTGACCTGAGGGGTTCGCCGACGGGGCCGCGACCGGCCCGTCAAAGGCGGTCAGCAGATCGCGGGCGGTTTGATGCGCGGGCACCCGCACCGCCAGCGTGTCCAGCCCCGCCGTGACCAGTGAAGAAATCCCGTGCCCGTCGCGCAAAGGCAGAACCAGTGTCAGCGGGCCGGGCCAAAAGGCATTGGAAAGGGTTTCCGCGTGATCCGACCATTCGACAAACCGCCGCGCAGCCTCGGCCGAAGCGACATGGGCGATCAGCGGGTTAAAGCTGGGGCGGCCCTTGGCCTCGTAAATCGCGGCCACGGCCTCTCCGTTGCGGGCATCGCCGCCAAGGCCATAGACCGTCTCGGTTGCAAAGGCGACCAGCAGGCCCTGACGCAGCAGGTCAGCCGCGCGCACGATGCCGTCTGGGTCTGCTGTCAGATCGAGAGTTGTGGGGATCATGTCTGGTGACGCCGCGTTTTGGTTGCTTGCAACATAAGGACAGGTAGGTAATGCACCCAAGCCTTGATGCATACCGGTGCCGGGCCGGAATTCCAAGCCCGCCTGCGCAATACCGGTCAGACAGCCCCCGAGGGACAACATGACATACCGCGCACCGATTTCAGACTACGAGTTCCTGTTTCAAAATGTGGTCGAATTCGATCAGATTGCGGCGACCGAAAGGTTTGCCGATGCCAGCCCCGACGTCGTCAGCGCGATCCTGTCCGAGGCGGGCAAGATGTGTGAAGAGGTTCTGGCCCCACTGAACGCCACCGGCGATCTGAAACCGGCACGGTTGGAGGATGGTGTGCTGCGCAGCCCGCCCGGCTATGCGGATGGCTGGGCCGCGATTGCCGAGGGCGGCTGGATCGGGATCAGCGGCGACCCCAAGCATGGCGGTATGGGCCTGCCGATGACCGTCACCACCGCCGTGAACGAGATGATGAGCGCGGCCTGCCTGTCACTGCAGGTGGCCCCGCTGATGAGCCAGGGGCAGATCGAAGCCCTGCAGCACCATGCCAGTGACGCGCTCAAGGCGCTGTATCTGCCCAAGCTGATGACCGGTGCATGGTCGGGCACGATGAACCTGACGGAACCGCAGGCAGGCTCGGATGTTGGGTCGCTGACATCGAAGGCCGAACCCAACGGCGATGGAACCTATGCGATCTCGGGGCAGAAGATCTTTATCTCATGGGGTGACAACGACTTTGCCGAAAATATCTGTCATCTGGTGCTGGCACGCTTGCCGGATGGGGTGCCGGGCACAAAGGGGATTTCGCTGTTCCTGGTGCCCAAGTTTATCCCGGATGCCGATGGCAATCCGGGTGCGCGCAATGATCTGAAGGTTGTTTCAATCGAGCATAAGCTGGGTCTGCACGGCTCGCCCACCTGTGTGATGCAATATGACGGTGCAACCGGTTGGCTGGTGGGGCAGGAACATGGCGGCATGGCAGCCATGTTCACCATGATGAACAACGCGCGGCTGGGCGTGGGCGGGCAGGGCATCGGTGTGGCCGAAGCCGCCTATCAGCACGCGCTGGCCTACGCGCAGGATCGCAAGCAGGGCAAAACCCCTTCAGGGACAATCATTGACCACGCCGATGTGCGCCGAATGGTCGCCGATATGCGCGCCGATACCTTTGCGGCCCGTGCGATCATGCTGGCCAATGCTGCCGCCATCGACATGGCCGAAGCGACAGGCGACGCTGATTGGGTGGCCCGCGCTGCATTGCTGACCCCGATCTCCAAGGCGTTCGGGTCCCGCACCGGGATGCGCGTGTCTGAAACCGGCATTCAGGTGCATGGCGGCATGGGCGTGATCGAGGAAACCGGGGCGGCTCAGTTCTACCGCGATGTCCGTGTGACCGCGATCTACGAAGGCACCAACGGTATTCAGGCGATGGACCTTGTCGCCCGCAAGATGATGGACGGGGGCGAGGCGGCTTCGCGCCTGCTGGACGAGATCGAAGATCACGCCGAACAGGCCCGCGCCACAGTGCCCGATCTTGCCGGTCCCGTGTGGGAGGCGACCGAGTCCCTGCGCGAAGCAACCGAATGGATGGTGTCACAGGGCAACATGAATGACCGCTTTGCCGGGGCGCTGGCTTATCTGCACGCCTTCGCGCGGGTTCTGGGCGGGCATTTCCATCTGAAAGCCGCCCTGGCGGACCCAAAGGGCCCACGTGGCAAGCTGGCGCGCTATTACATCAAAGCGCTGCTGCCCGAATATACCGGCCTGCTGGCGCAAGCGCAGAACGGGTCGGTGGACCTGTTTGCCCTTAGCGCGGATGATCTGTCGGCATGATGGACGACCTGCACTCTCCGGCCATCCGCTACCCCTGGCCCGAGCCGCCTGCACCCGGCGAGGCCACGCGGATTGCCGAAGGTGTGCTGTGGATCCGACTGCCGCTGCCGATGGCGCTGGACCATGTGAATGTCTACGCGCTGGATGACGGTGACGGCTGGACCATCGTCGACACTGGGATGTCGTCGCGGAAAACCCGCGCGATCTGGCAGGATCTGATGTCCGGGCCGCTGGGCGGCAAACCCGTCCACCGGGTTGTGGCCACGCATCATCACCCCGATCACATCGGCAACGCGGGCTGGTTTCAGTCCGAATACGGCGCTGAACTGGTGACCAGCCGAACCGCATGGCTGTTCGCGCGCATGCTGACGCTGGACGTGCAGGAAAGCTGGCCGCAGGAAACGCTGGATTTCTACCAAAGCGCCGGAATGGCGGCCGAGGTTCTGGATAAACGCAAAGCCGACCGCCCCTTTAACTTTGCCGACAGCGTCTATCCCATGCCGCTTGGGTTCACCCGCATCCAGCAGGGCGACGTGTTCCGCATGGGCGGGCGGGACTGGGACGTGCATATGGGCAACGGCCACGCGCCGGAACATGTCACGCTCTGGAGCCGCGACGATGATCTGGTTCTCAGCGGCGACCAGATCCTCAGCTCGATCAGTCCCAATCTGGGCGTCTACGCGACCGAGCCCATGGCCGACCCGATCTCGGGCTGGCTGGAGGCGTGTGAACGGCTTGCAACCCTGGCGCGGCTCGAACATCTGGTTCTGGGCGGGCACAAATTGCCGTTCACTGGCCTGCCGCTGCGGATGCGGCAGTTGATCGACAACCATCACGGTGCGCTTAAGCGCTTGTTGAAAGACCTGACCGAACCCAAAGCCGCCGCCGAGTGTTTTGCGCCCCTGTTCAAACGGTCGATCGGCGAGGGGGAATATGGCCTGGCCCTGGTCGAAGCGGTTGCACATATGAACCATCTTTACCACATTGGAGCTGTCACCCGGACGCGCCGCGCAGACGGTGCCTGGGTCTACCAACGCAAAGGGTAAAGAATGCAGGACGAGATCGAAACCTCAGCCGAAGCTGCCGAAGCGGCGGCCCTGCCGCGCTGCTACGAGGTCCACGCCAACGCCGAGGCCGAATCCGGTTCGAAAACCCTGCCGGAACCCTTGCAACAACCGGTCGAGACCAAAAGCCCGGCCCAATGGGCATACGAACGTCTGATCCTTTACATCCAGAACTTTGAAAAGACGCTGGATGGAGATCAGGAGGTTGCGATGGGCTTCACCGGCGGTGACGCGGGTGTCATGCGGATCGAAGGGATGGGGTATTTCGACCCCGATGTCATCACCTTCTACGGCTCGGATGGATCGGGCGCCCGCACCCAGCTGGTACAGCATGTCAGCCAGTTGAATGTCATGCTGCGCGCCTTGCCGAAATCGGTCGAGGACAAGCCCGCCAACCGCATCGGGTTCCGTCTGGCCGCAGATCTGGAAGAAAGCTGACTTGCAATTCACGCTTTCGCAGCCTTGAATGAGTAAACCGTTCAGGAGGCCGCGCAAGTGTCAGATTTCTCAGCCGTTACACATGCCTATGGTGCCGCCTGGCGGCGGCGGCGTGTCTTTGTGCCCGTCTACCTTGCCGTCCGCCTGTTGCTGATCGCACTGATTGCACCGGGCGTGGCGGCGGCGGTCAATCTCGCGGTGTCCCTGTCCAATCAAACGGCCCTGACGGATCAGGACATCGCAGCCTTCATTCTGTCCCCCGCCGGGTTCATCGCCGCACTTGTGGTGCTGAGCCTGTTTCTGATGGCCGAGGTTTTTGTCTTTGCGGTTATGGCGGGTTCGCTTCGCATGGGCGAACCCGATCCGTGGCGCGCAGGCAGCTCTTCGATCCGCCTGGTTCTGTCGCGCCTGCCCGCGCTGTTCAACTTTGCAGCGCGCTTTATCCTGCGCGTTCTGCTTCTGGCGCTGCCCTTTCTGGCCATTTCCGGCCTGATCGCGTGGTGGTGGCTGACCGAATATGACATCAACTACTACCTGACCTTCCACCCACCCGCCTTCTGGATCGCTGTGTTGATGATCGGGGCGGTGATGCTTGTGATGGCATGGGTCCTGATCCGCAGGCTATCGGCCTGGGCGCTTTCGCTGCATCTGGTGCTGTTTGAAAACGTTCACCCGGCGCATGTGTTCAATATCAGCGCATCGCGGATGGAGGGTAATCGGGGCCGTCTGAAACTGTCGCTGGTGCTGTGGCTGGCCACGCGCCTTGTCATTGCTGCAGTGATTGCGTGGGTTGCGGGCCTCCTGTTTGCACTGGTGCCGTTGCAGGGCAGCGGTCATCTGCGTCTGGCCTTGATCTACAGCCTGATCATTGCGGGGCTTTGGGCCTTGGCCGGGTTGGTGCTGGCAGCCACGGCGCTGGGCGCTTTGGCGGTTTTGCTGGACCGGTTCTTTGAACCGCAGACAGCGGACCTGCCGCATCCCGAACCGGGGCGTCTGGGGGTGCCGCTGTTCACCGCCGTTGGTCTGGCCTTGGTCGCCGTGCTGGCAGGTGTTTGGTTTGGTCAAAACCTGCTGGAACGGGTGCAGGCCCCGGACCGGGCCGAGGTGATCGGCCACCGCGGGGCGGCGGCGTTGCGGCCTGAAAACACCATGGCCTCGGTCTTGAAAGCCATCGAGGACGGCGCGGACTGGGTTGAGATCGACGTACAGGAAACGGCGGATGATGTGGTGATCGTCGCCCATGACAGTGATTTCATGAAACTGGCCGGGGTCAATCTGAAGGTTTGGGACGCCACGATGGAGGATGTGGCCCAGATCGATATCGGCAGCTGGTTTGGCCCCGAATATGCCGATCAGCGTACCCCAACGCTGCGAGAGGTTTTGGAGGCCACAAAGGGCAGATCCAAGGTCATTATCGAGCTGAAATACTACGGTCACGATATTGATCTGGAGAACCGTGTGGCCGCTTTGGTCGAAGAGTTGGGAATGCAGGACGACATTGCCACCATGTCGCTGAAATACCCGGCTGTGCAGAAGATGAAGGCGATCCGGCCCGACTGGCGGGCGGGCGTTCTGGCCGCGACCGCCGTGGGTGATCTGTCCGGGTTAGAGGGGGATTTTGTTGCCGTGAACGCGGCCACGGTGTCGCCTGGGCTGATCCGATCCGTTCAGGATGCGGGCAAGGACATTTATGTCTGGACGGTGAATGACCCGCTGCAAATGTCTGCCATGGCCTCGATGGGGGTGGACGGGCTGATCACCGACCGCCCGGCCATGGCGCGCGAGGTTTTGCGCGTTCGTGCCGAGATGGGACCGGCAGAGCGGTTGCTGCTGTGGCTGGCCACAAGTTTCGGAATGCAGGTCGATACCGAGGCGATGCGCGATGACAGCCCATAAGCTGGCGCTGTTTCTGATCTGCCTGTCGGGGCCTGCCGTCGCGCAGGACCTGATGCGCAGCGTCGAAATGCCTGCCCACCGGGCCTTGATCGCGCAGCGGGGAACGGATCCTCTGACACCGTTTGAAACGGACGGATGCTCGGGCGGGTTGTCGGCCAGTTGGCGCTGGGTGGCAGACACCTTCCCGCAGATCGGTGAGCTGTATCAAGCGCATCCCCCTTGGGAGGAATGTTGCATCATCCATGACCGCGCCTATCACAACGCAGGCGGGGCCCTGCGCGCCGAAGACAGCTTTGACGCGCGGCTTTCTGCGGATCAAACCTTGCGGGCCTGCGTCAAGGCCCATGGCAACAGCCATGCCGAGGAATACGCAGAGCGCTATGAGATGACCCCTGATCAGATCCGAAACGTCCATGCACTGACCGCAGATGCCATGTACGGTGCCGTCCGCTTTGGCGGCGGCCCGTGCAGCGGTTTGCCCTGGCGCTGGGGATTTGGATATCCGGGATGTTCCGTGTTCGGAGAACGCACCCCTGCAAGCGAGTGACGTCATGCCCTGCGCGCAAATGGCATCGTGCACCTGCGCGCGAATGACGTGGTGACAGCCTGACTCTTTTCGATTATCCAACTGGAAAACACGCGAATTGGGATTCTTAGACACATGGCTGACCACAAGCACGGCGAAATGGACATCACCGTCCAGGAAAAAACCTTCAACGGCTTCATCAAGGCCACCACATGGTGCGTGGTTGTCATCGCCTTCCTTTGCCTGTTCCTCGCGGTTTTCGCGTCCTAAGCTGAACCGAGGGCGACTGTGTTCCGGATTTTGATTGCCTGCCTTCTGGCAGCAACGCTGACAGGCTGTGCGGTGTCCGACCGTCCGCAGGCAGATCAGGCCGAAATTGTCGCCCGGTCTTACCGTGACCCCGGGCCGTCTACCCTGACGCTGTATACGATGATCAACACGCGCACCGGATCCGGCGCGCACACATCCTTGATGATCGGCGGCAGCGAGCGGGTGATCTTTGATCCTGCCGGGTCGTTTCGCGCGGACGTGGTGCCGATCAAAGACGACGTTCTTTATGGGATCACCCCGGCGGTCGAGCAAGCCTATCGCAGCTCGCACGCGCGCGAATCCCATTATGCGCGCATCCAAACGATTCAGGTGAGCCCTCAGCAGGCCGAAATCGCGCTGCAGCTGGCCAAGCAAAGCGGTCCGGTTGCAGGCGCGTTCTGCGCAAACTCAACTGCCCGGATATTGCAACAAGTGCCGGGGTTCGAGCAGATCGACGTCACGTTCTACCCTGTGAAGCTCTCGGATCAGTTCGGACAATTGCCCGGTGTCGTGACGGAAGAATACCGCGAGAACGACGATGCCGATCTGCAAAAAGGTCTGGCCGCGAACAATGCGCGCCTGAACCAGTTGGATGCGACGTCAACCCAATAGGAACAGCAACCCGTAAAGGGTTGTCGCGCCGGTGAAGATCGCGGCAAGGACGTTTTTCGTCAGAACTCCGACCGATAATGCAACAGCGGCGGCTGCCATGCGCGGGATGTCGGGTTGCCCTTCGGTTGCCGTGGGCCAGACGACCAGTGGCGCAATCAGGGCCGGAATGATGGCAACCGCTGTGTAGCGCAAATGCCGCAACAGCCATGGTGGCATCGGACGGTCGCCAACCAGCCCGATAAAGGCAAAGCGCAGGGCAAAGCTGCCGATGGCTAGCCCGACGATGATGGTCCAGATGGTGACCGGGTCGACCTGTGTCATGATTTTTTCCGCTCCAGCATCAGTTCGGCTTGCGCCCCGGCCACCATCCCTGCCGCGCCAGCGATCAGCAAACCCAGATTGAACGGGACGGCAACCGTCAGCAGTGCGACGACAATCGCAACCAGCGCGGCGACCACATGCGCCAGCGTCCGCATCATCGGGCCCACCATGGCCAGAAAGGTGATCGGCAGCGCAAAATCCAGTGCCCAGCTTTCAGGGATTTGTGCCCCAAGAACCGCACCCAGATAGGTGGTGAGCATCCAAAGCGGCGTGATCGGCGTGACCGACCCGAAGAAATACGCCATGCGCTGAGGCACGGTCATCCGGGGTTCTTTTTCGAACCGCACCACCGAGCAGGCATAGGACTGATCCACGATCAAATAGGCTGCGCAGGCCCTCTGCCACAGGGGCGCCGCCCCTAAATAAGGGGTGAGCGAGGCCGAATACATCGCCACCCGCAGGTTTACCGCCAATGCGGAGGCCAGAATGATGATGGTCGGTGCGTTGTCCTGCAGCAACTGCAGGGCCGCAAACTGTGCGGCGCCTGCAAAAACCGTGATCGAGAAGGCCATTGTCTGAACGATGTCCAGCCCGGCCTCGGTCGCGAAAACGCCGAACAGGGTCCCGAAGGGCATCGCCACGAAGATGAACGGCGTCCCGTCGCGAAAACCCTTCCAGAAGTATGACTTGGATGTGGCGGTTGCCATGGCTAAATCCTATGGTGTCCGCAGAAGAAGTAGCGGTCTTGGGAAAGGGTTGCAATTGGCCACGGAACTGGATGTCACGGACTACATCATCGCCCCAGACCCCGGCGCGGCCCGCCTGACCCGCGCGGTGGAAGGCGTGGACCAGAATGGCGAGGTCAGCCAGATCTCGGTGGTCGAGGAGCGCCCGCTGACGATATTCCTCAACTCCCAGGAAATCGTGACGGCGATGACAATCGGCGACTACCCGGAATTTCTGGCGCTGGGCTTTCTGCGCAATCAGGGCATGCTGCTGGCGGATGATCAGATCACGCGGGTCGACTATGACGACGATCTGGAAACCGTCGTGGTCCGCACGGCGCGTGAGACGTCCTATGAGGACAAGCTGAAGAAAAAGACCCGCACCAGCGGCTGTGCCGTGGGCACCGTGTTTGGCGACATGATGGAGGGGTTGGAGGACGTGCGCCTGCCGCAGGTTCAGGTACGAACCTCGTGGCTGTATGACCTAGCCGTCAAGATCAACCGCACCCCATCACTGTACCTTGAGGCCGGAGCGATCCACGGTACGGTGCTGTGCCGCGAGAACCGCCCCTTGGTCTATATGGAGGACGTGGGCCGCCACAACGCGGTCGACAAGATTGCAGGCTGGATGCTGTCCGAGGGTGAGGCGGCGGAGGACAAGATCCTCTACACCACCGGACGGCTGACGTCCGAGATGGTAATCAAAACAGCGATGATGGGCATCCCGGTTCTGGCCTCACGGTCCGGTTTCACCGCATGGGGCGTCGAAATTGCGCGCGAGGTCGGCCTGACCCTGATCGGCCGGATGCGCGGCCAGCGGTTTGTGTGCCTCTCGGGTGAGGACCGGCTGGTACGGGACGCAGACCCGGCCAGCGTCGCGGTAGAGGACAAGAAACATCGACGGAAGAGTGCGGGGTGAACATTGACATACAATTTCCATTTGTCGGAACAAATAGACGACAAAACTCTTATTAGAGCCATGGGCCCTTGCAGGCAAAATTATAGCGGGAAAGGAGCTTATTGGGGCAACTTGGCTTTGGATGCATCAAGAGGAATTTTGGCTGTTGTTGGCGGAATTGTTGTTGCTTTCATAGTGTTTCGTGCGATTGGTACTCTACCTCTTACACAAGGTCTTTTTGCACCTGTTTCCGGAGGGGTGATTGGAGCTGGAGTACTCTATTTTGCGGAACGTTCTTCCAAAAGGCTGAAAGTCCGACAGATGCTGGCCTCGCCGATTTACAGCGGTGGAACTGACTTTATGTTCTCGCCAGAAGGTTTGGATATGCGGTCACCTCACGTAACTTGGAATGTGTCTTGGCATGCTGTTGAGCAAGTCGTCGAAGATAGGGCGGGGTTTTTCTTTTACGCAGGTGCCTTCGTGTATGTTCTGCCCAAAAAACTGTTGAGTACAGAAGAGGCTAAGACCTTCCCAAAAACAGTCGAAAACTGGCGTTCTACGGAGAAGAAAAATTGATCCGCCCCCTCGGCGTTATCCTCGCAGGCGGTCTAGCAACCCGCATGGGGGGTGGTGACAAGGGCCTGTTGGAAATCGGGGGGCAAAGCCTGTTATCTCATGTTATCGAGCGGCTGTCTCCGCAGGTCGATCATCTTGCCCTCAACGCCAATGGCGACCCCAAACGGTTCGCTGATCTGAACTTGCCGGTCCTGCCGGACACGATCGAGGGTTTTGCCGGTCCATTGGCGGGCGTTCTGGCCGGGCTCGATTGGGCGGCCGAGCAGGGCGCGGACAGTATCGTGACAGCCGCCGTAGATACGCCCTTTTTCCCACGCGATCTGGTGGATCGGTTGACCGCCACAGCGCAGGGGCAGACGCATCCGCTGGTGTTGGCGACGACGCCGCGCACGGGTGAGGAGGCGTTGAAATCCGGCGGCGGCAAGCGGGTGAACCGGCACCCGACTTTTGGCCTCTGGCCGGTGGCGCTGCGCGATGATCTGCGTGCGGCGTTGAACGATGGGCTGCGTAAGGTCGTGCTGTGGACCGATCAGCACAACGGGCGCGAGGCGTTGTTTCCGGCTGACCCCTTTGATCCGTTCTTCAACGTCAATACGCCCGACGATCTGGCGCTGGCCCGAAAACTGTTGGAGCAGGCATGAGGGTTTACGGCGTCACCGGTTGGAAAAACGCGGGAAAAACCGGGTTGATGGAGCGGCTGGTGGCCGAGGTCACCGGGCGCGGGTTCACCGTTTCAACCGTCAAACATGCGCATCATTCCTTTGATGTCGACCAGCCCGGGCGCGACAGTCACCGTCACCGAATGGCGGGCGCCAGCGAGGTGCTGCTGGCCTCGGGCCAGCGCGTGGCCCTGATGCAGGAATTGCGCGGCGCGCCGGAACCTTCGCTGGAGGCTCTGCTGGCGCGTCTGTCGCCGGTCGATCTGGTGCTGATCGAAGGCTACAAACGCGAGCGTCACCCCAAGGTCGAAGCCTTCCGCGCTGAGCCAGGCAATGATCTGATCGCGACCCGAGACGACACGATCCGCGCGGTTGCCAGCGATACGCCTCTGGACCTGGATCGCCCTGTTTTCGACCTGAACGACACAAAGGCAATTGCGGATTTCATCCTGTCCGAGGTCGGTTTGTGAGCCTTTTCGACAGCTTTGCGATGGTGGACTGGTCGGGTGGTAACGATACCGGACCGCGCCCGCGCAAAGACGCGATCTGGGCTTGTGTGGTGCGCGAGGATGCCGTGCAGGCGCTGGACTATTTGCGCAACCGTCAGGTCGCCGAGGACTGGTTGCGCAGGCTGATCGAGACCGAACTGGCCGAAGGTCGCCGCTTGCTCCTGGGCTTTGATTTTCCCTTTGGCTACCCCAATGGCTTTGCCAAGGCGGTTACGGGGACAAGTGACCCCTTGGCTTTGTGGGATTGGTTCGGGGCGCAGATCCAGGATTCTCCGACCGCCAACAACCGCTTCGATCTGGCGGGGCGGATCAACCGTCGGTTTGGCGGCAAAGGTCCGTTCTGGATGAACGCCCTGCGGCGCGAGGTTGATGGATTGCCGCGCACCAAACAGGACTATCACAACCCGTTCCCGGATCGCCGCATTGTTGAGACGCGGGCCAAAGGCAGTTTCACCTGTTGGCAGATGGCCGGGGCGGGCGCGGTGGGCGGTCAGGTGATGATGGGCCTGCCGGTTCTGAACCGTTTGCGGCACGCTTATGCGGGCAAGATCGCCGTCTGGCCGTTTCAACCGCTGGACAGGCCCGTGGCTTTTGTCGAGATATGGCCCTCGCTCAAGTTGGGGAAGGCTCCGCCGGATCGGATCAAGGATGCATGGCAGGTTGAACAGGTCGCATTGACACTGTCGCGCTTGACGGATCAGGAATTGGCAGAGCAATTGACTGTCACGGCCCCAGAGGAGGGGTGGATTTTGGGTGTACCGCAAAACAAACCGACCATAGCGCCGCCGCCATTGCGGAACGATTGTTTCGCCTTGCCCGCGGGCGTGAACTGGACCCCGGTGGATGAGGCATTGGCGCTGTTGCGGGATCGGTTGCGACCGGTAACGGGGGCTGAGACGGTGCCCTTGGCGCAGTCTATGGGTCGGGTTCTGGCCGAGGATGTAGTGGCAAAACGCTCGAACCCACCGCAACCCAATACGGCGGTGGACGGCTATGGCTTTGCAGGTCCCGCCGCAGACGGCGCGCAGGTGATGCCCCTGACCGAGGGCCGCGCGGCTGCGGGCATCCCCTTTGACGGGTCCGTGCCTGCGGGCCATGCGCTGCGCATTCTGACCGGTGCTGCGTTGCCCGAAGGTGTTGATACCGTTGTTCTGGAAGAGGATGTGACCGTTCAGGACGGCTTTATCGCCTTTCACGGGCCCATAAAAAAGGGCGCAAACACCCGCCGCGCTGGCGAGGATGTTGCGCAGGGTGACACCGCCTTGCCCGCCGGGCGCAGGGTGACACCGGCGGATATGGCGCTGCTGTCCGCCGTCGGTATCGCCGAGGTTCCCGTTCGCAAACCCCTGCGCGTCGCGGTTCTGTCCACCGGTGATGAACTGGTCGAGCCGGGCGATGCTGTGGGTGCGGGTCAGATTTTCGATGCGAACCGCCCGATGTTGCTGTCCTTGTTGGAGCGGATGGGGTTTGAGCCCGTCGATATGGGTCGCGTGGCAGACGACCGCGATGTGTTGCGCGCGCGGCTGGATGAGGCGGCAGAACATGCCGATGCCATCCTGACCAGTGGCGGCGCATCGGCGGGGGATGAGGATCACGTCTCGGCCCTGTTGCGCGAAGCGGGCGCGATGCAGGAATGGCGGATTGCGCTGAAACCCGGACGCCCCCTGGCGCTGGGCATGTGGTCGGACACGCCGGTCTTTGGCTTGCCCGGAAACCCCGTGGCCGCGATGGTCTGCACGTTGATCTTCGCCCGCCCGGCTTTGTGCCTGATGACGGGCGAGGGCTGGATCGATCCGCAAGGCTTCGACGTGCCCGCCGCGTTTGAGAAGCGCAAGAAACCCGGTCGTCGCGAATACCTGCGCGCGCGCCTGCGCCATGGCAGGGTCGAGGTGTTCCATTCGGAAGGGTCGGGCCGGATCAGCGGGCTCAGCTGGGCCGAGGGGCTGGTCGAAATCGAAGACGGCGCGCGGCATATCCAGCCGGGCGATTCGGTGCGGTTCATTCCCTATGGCAGTTTCGGGCTATGACCGTAACCGTCTCGCAAGGATTTACCGAGGCGGAACGATCCAAGGCCGCCGCTCTGTTCTGGCAGGCATTTGCGGCCAAACTGCACAAGGTCATGGGCCCCGACGACAAGGGGCTGGCCTTTTTCGAACGCGCGCTTGCCCCGGACTTTGCATTGGTCGCGCGGGATTCGTCTGGCCGGTTGCTGGGCCTTGCGGGGTTCAAAACGACCGAGGGCGGGTTGGCGGGCGGCAGCCTGTCGGACCTCGCGCGCGTTTATGGTTGGTTCGGCGCGCTGTGGCGCGGCATGGTGCTGAGCGTGCTGGAGCGGGACCTGAAACCCGGCGTGTTTCAGATGGATGGCATTTTTGTCGCCGCCGAGGCGCGCGGACAGGGCGTCGGGACGATGCTGCTATCCGCGATCAAGGACGAGGCTCGCAACAGGGGCATGGCCGAGGTGCAGTTGGACGTGATCGACACCAACCCGCGCGCGCAGGCTTTGTACGAACGCGAAGGTTTCAAACCGGTGGGTTATGAGAAAACCGGTCCGTTCCGCCATCTGTTCGGGTTCAGCCGCGCCACCAAGATGAGCTGGGCGGTTTCGCCCGCCTAGGGTCCTGACCCTAGTCGAAGGTCCCCGCAACGCGGCCCACCAGCATGAAGGCCCGTGCCGTTCTGGTGTCGCCAAGCGCGGTCAGTTCAGCATCGCTGGCATCAGGTTCAAACTCGACAATCATGTTGTCGAAGCGCCGCAGGAAGTGATGGGCAGCATCCCGAAAGATCGGGTCCTGTTTCATCCGCGCGGCGGTTAGCGCCAGCGAAGACCGGTCCCGGATCCCGCCCAGGGCCGCAACGGACCGCCCGCGCGCGCCTTGGGCAAATTGCCGCCAGATTTCTGGCCGCGCCATGTCGGGGCGCAGGTCGTCCATATAGATGCCCTCCTGGCTGAGCAGGGTCAGAACATCCTGAGAGGCCTGCACCAGTTGTGCGGTTTTCCGATCTTTCAACGCCATTCGCAAGGCGTTGAACCCTTCGGTGTCTTTCTCGGTCTCGGGGAAATTCAGGGCGCGGATAAAGGTGTCGGTTGTCAGTGGCGGCGCGATATCTTCGGCGGTGGTGCCAAGCGCCAAAGATGTCTGATCGCCCGGAGCCAGCGTGGGCTGGCCGCCCGACGCAGGCTCTCGCCGTTTGGTCGAAAAGGTGGCCAGAGCATCCTCGGCCTTCTTCGTGGCAGCGGCGATTTCGTCCAGTTTCTTGGCAGCTGCAGGCTCAACGGAACTGGCCGCCCGCTGCTGTTGCAGAACATAGGCTTGTCGGATCGCGTCAATCGCTGTCTGCAACCGCGCGCTTTCCTCGCGCATCACACGGCTGGCCCGCATCGCCGTGGCCGCAACCCAGATCATCGCCACCGGCATGAACACCGCAAGGAAGGTCACGATGAACCCGCTGCCTTCGTTCTGGTCGGGCAGCACCAGAAACACAACCGACACCACCAGCCAGATGACGCTGAGCACACCTGCGGCGATTTCGATCGAGGTCACGCCCGTCCGCTCGGGGCGATCATAGATGCCCAGAGAGGTTGGCCGTTCGGTTTCCTGGTCAGGTTGGGTCCCCGACATATCAGACGCTCCGGTCAGGCGTATTCGATGCTCAGAACTTCGTAAGACCGCACACCACCGGGGGTGCGAACCTCGACACTGTCGCCTTCGTCCTTGCCGATCAGGGCGCGGGCCATGGGCGATTTGATATTCAGCAGGCCGTTTTCGATATTGGCCTCATACTCTCCGACGATCTGCCAGGTCTTTTCTTCGTCGGTATCTTCATCGACCAGCGTGACCTTGGCGCCGAACTTGATCGCACCGGACAATTTGGCAGGGTCGATCACGTCGGCCAGCGACAGGATGCCTTCCAGTTCCTTGATACGGCCTTCGATAAAGCCCTGTTTTTCGCGGGCCGAGTGGTATTCGGCGTTTTCCTTCAAATCACCCAGTTCCCGCGCCGAAGCGATGGCTTCGATGATCGCCGGACGCTCGACGGATTTGAGGTTTTTCAGCTCTGCTGCCAGCGCGGCATTGCCCGCAGGCGTCATTGGAATCTTTTCCATAGTCTTGTGGTCCACGCATAAATTGAGCCGCCCCGCCGCAGGGAAAGCGTCGGGGCGAATGATGGGTCGTTCAGTACCTGACCCAAATGGGGCGTGAATTGCAAGAGGCCAAGGGGCAGTCAGCGTTCGATTCGCGACTTAGCGCCGTTCAGGCGGAACCGGTTCGCGCCTGTGACGGTGATCAGGGGGCTTGTTGCGCCGCCAGCGGCGCGAAGGGGTGCAAAGCCACAGCATATCAATCATATTGCACCACTTCGAACTCGATGCCGTTGTCATCGTCGAAATAGAACCGTCTGCCCGGTTCGTAATCGGCGTGGTTATGCGGTGTGAACCCGGCCTCGCGCACCTTGGCTTCGGTGACGTCGATGTCTTCGACCAGAACGCCCACGTGATTGAGCCCGCCGACGATGTCATAGCTGCTTTCGCCTGCGGGTTTCGGGTCACTGGGCGCATAAAGCGCCAGATAGGTGTGCTGGCTGCCGACATGAACGGTATAGCCGCCCGCGATGGCGGGGCCTTCCCAGCGGGTCTTCCAGCCAAAGACCTTTTGCATCCAAGCCGCCGAGGCCTGCGGGTCGCGGACGGTGAAATTGGTGTGTTCAAGCGTCGCCATCATGGGATCTCCTTTGCGAATTTGTTGCTTGTCACGACTCAGCGTAATTACTAAACCTAACTTTAGGTCAAGATATTTTTTGCGAGGGTTCTATGGCGGTTTCCGAAGGGCTGGCAATTGGCGCATTGGCCCGGCGCACGGGGTTGGCGGTGTCAGCCATCCGGTATTACGAGGCGCAGGGCCTGATCGCACCCTGGCGCAACGCAGGCGGGCAGCGGCGCTATCAGCGGGCCGACATAAGACGGCTGAGCTTTGTGATGATTGCGCAGCAGTTCGGCCTGACCCTGCCGGAAATTCGCGAGGTTCTGTCCGGCCTGCCCGGCAACCGCACGCCCACGCCGCAGGACTGGAAGGATATCAGCATCACCCTGCGCGCCCGGCTGGATCAGCGAATCGATACTCTGATGCGGTTGCGCGACAATCTGGACGGGTGCATCGGCTGTGGCTGCCTCAGCCTGCCGAAATGCGCGCTTTACAATCCTGATGACCGGGCCAAGTCCCATGGTAGCGGTCCCAGATACCTGATGGGGGACGCTCCGGATACATAACTGCCGCATTGCAGCAATGTTACGCCGTGTTTTGATTGACCAAGGTCTTTCGGACCGGGTAATCACCCGTGAAACAAAATTGCGCAGACCACGCAGTGAAAGCGCCAATTCGGAAAGTTAGCTAAGGAGCCCGCGATGGCCGAGATTGAACGCGAAGCGATGGAATACGACGTAGTGATCGTGGGCGCTGGCCCTGCGGGTCTGTCTGCGGCCATCCGTCTGAAACAGCTTGATGCCGACCTGAACGTTGTCGTTCTGGAAAAAGGGTCCGAAGTGGGTGCGCATATCCTGTCGGGTGCGGTGCTTGACCCTTGCGGGCTGGACGCGCTGATCCCGGACTGGAAGGAAAAAGGTGCGCCGCTGAACGTGCCGGTGCATGAAGATAACTTTTACATGCTGGGAGAGGCCGGTCAGATCCGCATCCCCAACTTCCCGATGCCGCCGCTGATGAACAACCACGGCAACTACATCGTGTCGATGGGCAATGTCTGCCGCTGGATGGCCGAGCAGGCCGAGGAACTGGGCGTGGAAATCTTCCCCGGCATGGCCTGTTCCGAGCTGGTTTATGGCGACAATGGCGAAGTCAAAGGCGTGGTCGCTGGTGTCTTTGGTCTGGAAGCGGATGGCTCTTATGGTCCGAACACCGAGCCGGGCATGGAACTGCACGGCAAATATGTCTTCCTGTCGGAAGGTGTGCGCGGTTCGCTGTCCAAGGAAGTCATCGCCAAATACGACCTGCAGGCCGGTAAGGAAGTGCAGAAATACGGCGTCGGCATGAAAGAGATCTGGGAGATCGACCCCGCCAAGCACAAAGAAGGCAGCGTCACCCACACCATGGGCTGGCCTTTGGGCAGCAACGCAGGTGGCGGTTCCTTCATCTATCATCTTGAAAACAATCAGGTCTATGTCGGTTTCGTGGTTCACCTGAACTACAAGAACCCGCACCTGTACCCCTACATGGAATTCCAGCGCTTCAAGCATCACCCGATGGTGGCCGAGCTGCTGAAAGGCGGCAAGCGCGTCGCTTACGGTGCCCGTGCGATCACCGAGGGCGGCTATCAGTCGATGCCCAAGCTGGTCGCGCCGGGCGTGGCGCTGCTGGGCTGTTCGGCGGGTATGGTCAACGTGCCGCGCATCAAGGGCAACCACAACGCCATGCTGTCGGGCAAAGCCGCAGCCGAAGCGGCGTTCGACGCCATCAAGGCCGACCGTTCGGGGGATGAGCTGACCGCTTATGAGACCGACGTGCGCGATGGTGCCATCGGCAGCGACCTGAAGAAGGTGCGCAACGTCAAGCCGATGTGGTCGAAATGGGGTCTGACCGCCTCGCTGATGCTGGGCGGTCTGGATATGTGGACCAACACGCTGGGCTTTTCGCTGTTCGGCACGCTGGGCCACGGCAAGAACGATGCGGATTCCACCGAAGATGCCAGCAAGCACAAGCCCATCGATTATCCCAAACCCGATGGCACGCTGTCCTTTGACCGCCTGACCAACGTGTCCTTCGCGGCCACCAACCACGAGGAAGCCCAGCCTTGCCACCTGCGCCTGGCCGACCCCGAGATCCCGGTGAAGGTCAACCTGCCCAAGTTCGACGAACCGGCGCAGCGCTACTGCCCCGCGGGCGTGTACGAGATGGTCGAGGATGAAAACGGTCCGCGATTCGTCATCAACTTCCAGAACTGCGTCCATTGCAAAACCTGCGACATCAAGGATCCCAGCCAGAACATCACCTGGACCACGCCGCAGGGTGGGGATGGCCCGAACTATCCCAACATGTAAGCAAAAAGATGGGCACTGGCAGGGTCGTGAAGGCTCTGCCATTGCCTCTTGCTGGCCAAGGCCCTAGCTTATCGCCCAGTCAATGACAGCAAGGCAGGCTTTTGGTGATTTCCATTGTTCGTCGCACGGTATTGGCCGTGTTGCTCTCTTCTTCCGTTGCGGTTCCGGTGTCTGCGGATACAGGCGCAGGCTCTTATCTGGCTGGGCGTCAGGCGATCTATGAAAGCGATTATGCAGCGGCCGAGAAATACTATGCTCAGGCACTGAAATTCGACCCCCAGAACGCGCTGCTTCTGGAAAGCGTTGTCGTCGCACGGCTTGCGCTGGGTGAGATCGAGCGCGCCTTGCCCGTTGCGCAGTCAATTGAAGAGGCGAACCTGCCCAGTCAGGCTGCGCGGATGGCGGTCGCCGCCAACCTGATCGCCGATGATAATCTGGCCGAACTGTTGGCCCGCGATCCTGAAACTCAGGGTGTTGGGCCATTGGTCGATGGTTTGATGATGTCCTGGGCCTATCTGGGTCAGGGTGAGATGACCAAAGCGATGGAGCAGTTCGATACAGTCTCGACCCAAAACGGACTGCGCGAGTTTGCGTTTTACCACAAAGCCATGGCGCTGGCCTCGATCGGGGATTTCGAAGGGGCCGAGGCGATTTTTGCGGAAAATGACGGTGCAATCGCGCAATTCTCGCGCCGTGCTGCGATGGCGCGGGTCGAGGTCTTGTCACAACTGGACCGCAACGCCGACGCATTGGCGTTTCTGGACGACGTCTTTGCGGCGGGCAGCGATGATCCGTCCATCGAAGACTACATCAGCCGTCTGACAGCCGGTGAGACCTTGCCCTTCACCCATGTGCAATCCGCGCGTGATGGGATGGCCGAGGTGTTTTTCTCGGTCGGGGCGGCGCTGAATGCCGAAGCATCGCCCGACTATGTCTTGCTTTACGCGCGCATGGCCAGTTTCCTGCGTCCCGATCACGTCGATGCCATTCTGCTGAGTGCCGAGTTGCTGGACGAACTGAACCAATACGATCTGGCGGTGGATGCCTATCGTCAGGTGCCCGCAGACAGCAATGATCATCACGCCGCTGAACTGGGTCGGGCCGAGGTTCTGGGCCGGTCGGGTAAAACGGATGCCGCCATCGAAGTGCTGCAGAATCTGGCCGCGCAAAAGCCCGACCTGCCGGGCGTTCATGTCGCGCTGGCGGATATTCAGCGCCGGGAAGAGAATTACACGGCGGCGGTGGCCTCTTACGACACAGCCATTGACCTGACCGAGACGGAATCCAGCGGCAACTGGTTTCTGCATTACGCTCGCGGGATCTCGCACGAGCGTCTCAAGCAATGGGATCAGGCCGAGACCGATTTCCGGCGCGCGTTGGAATTGAACCCCGATCAGCCGCAGGTGTTGAACTATCTCGGCTACTCGCTGGTTGAACGGCGCGAAAAGTTGGACGAGGCGCTGGATATGATCGAGCGCGCCGTGGCTGCGCGCCCGGACAGCGGCTATATCGTCGACAGTCTGGGTTGGGTCCTGTTCCGCCTTGGTCGCTATGACGAAGCGGTCGAGCATATGGAACGTGCCGTTGAACTGATGCCGGTCGATCCGGTGGTCAATGACCATCTGGGCGATGTCTATTGGGCTGTCGGTCGTGCGCGCGAGGCCGAGTTCCAATGGAAACGGGCACTGTCCTTCATCGACGCCGAAGACACTGACAGCGAGGCCGATCCCGAGCGCATCCGCCGCAAGCTTGAGGTTGGGCTGGATGTTGTATTGGCTGAAGAGGGGGCCGACCCGTTGAAGGTCGCCAATGGCAACTGAGGCCTTCGCGCCCGCCAAAATCAATCTGACCCTGCATGTCACCGGCCAGCGCGCGGATGGCTATCATCTGCTCGATTCCCTTGTGGCTTTCGCGGATGTGGGGGATCAGTTGGAATTTGCGCCGGGGCCTGACATGTCGATTTCTGTTGCCGGAGAACATGCGACAGGCGTTCCGACTGATGATCACAACCTGATCTGGAAGGCGGCTGAGGCTGTGGGGTGGACGGGCCATGTGTCGTTGAGCAAGGCCCTGCCGCATGGTGGCGGGATTGGCGGTGGCTCGTCCGACGCTGCGGCCATGCTGCGCCATGCGGCGGTTCAGGGCATCGAAATCCCCTCGGACCTGCCAGTCTCGCTGGGTGCGGATATTCCGGTTTGCATGGTCGCCCAAGCGTCGCGGCTGCGTGGTATTGGCGAGCAGGTTGCGCCGATGGCCCTGCCTGTGTTGCCGGCACTGCTGGTGAATCCCGGCGTTGAAGTCCCTACGGGGTCTGTTTTCAAGGCCATGGAAACCCGCGTCAATCCGGGGATGCCGGATGATATTCCCGCGTTTGGCGACATTGGGGCGTGCGCCGATTGGTTGTCCGCCCAGCGAAACGATCTGCAAGGTCCCGCTGTGGCCATTGCCCCGCAAATCGGGCGGGTGCTGGAGGAACTGGCCGCTACTCGGGATGTTTTGCTGAACCGAATGTCCGGCTCCGGCTCGACCTGTTTTGCGCTCTATCCGTCGATGAAGGCGGCCCATTTCGCGGCCTATGAGATCGGCGCGGCCCATCCCGATTGGTGGTGCCGCGCGACCCGGCTTAGTTGAGCCGCGACACCACGTAATCGGCCAGATCACGCAGCAGGGTCCGAACCTCGTGATCCGGCAGCGATTCCAGCGAAGCCTTGGCCTTGTTGGCCCATCCCAACGCGTCCTGCCGGGTGGCCTCCAGCGTCTGGTACTTGTCCATCAGGCCAAGCGCGTGGTCCAGATCGCCGTCGTGCTGTCGACCCTTTTCAATGGTGCGCTCCCAGAAAGCGCGCTCATCCGCCGTGGCTTGCGCGACTGCCTTGATTACCGGCAGGGTCAGCTTCCGCTCGCGGAAATCGTCGCCGATATTCTTGCCGGTTGTTTTGCTGTCGCCCTGATAATCCAGCAGATCGTCGGCAATCTGGAAGGCGATGCCCAGCGCATCGCCATAGTCGAACAAGGCCTGCACCTGCGGGTCCGAGGCCCCGGCGATGACGCCACCTACCTCGGTCGCGGCTGAAAACAGCGCCGCTGTCTTGCCGCGCACGACCTGCAGGTAAACACCCTCATCGGTGCCCAGATCGGTGGCGGCGGTCATTTGCAGTACTTCACCTTCGGCAATCGTGGCCGAAGCGTTGGCCAGAATGTCCAGAACGCGCAGCGATCCGGTTTCGACCATCAACTGGAAGCTGCGGGAGAACAGATAGTCGCCTACCAAAACGCTGGATTTATTGTCCCAGAGCAGGTTGGCCGTGGGCCGCCCGCGTCGCTGGGCGCTTTCGTCGACCACATCGTCATGCAACAGGGTCGCGGTATGGATGAACTCGACCGTTGCGGCCAGTCGCACATGATGCTCGCCCGTATACCCAAACAACCGCGCTGCCGCCAATGTCAGCATCGGGCGCAGACGTTTGCCGCCCGCTTCGACCAGATGCGCGGTGACCTCGGGGATGCGGGGCGCGTGCTCTGATGCCATCCGCGTCTGGATCAGCGTATTCACCGCCTCCATCTCAGCGCTCAGAATTTCGGCGAGCCGCTCATGCGGTTTCGAGATTGTGCTGACGTCCATCACACTCCTGATACAAGGCTCGACTTCTGTCCTGCCTTGCCCTTACATCCATCCCCATGAAAGAACTATTGCGCAGCACCGATCCGACAATCCTGGCCTTTGCATCCGCTCTTCTTGAAGGCGAGGATATAGACTGCTTTCAGATGGACGTAAATATGAGCATCCTCGAAGGTGGCATTGGAATCTTCCCCCGTCGCCTGATGGTGCGGGCCGATGACCTGACCCGCGCCGAACGGGTGATGCGCGACAATGAGATCCCGCTGGGGCGATGACAGGTTTCGCCGACCATGAACTAAGCCGGAACGATTTTCTGGGTGGTCGGGTGCGCCTTTGGCAGCCGACAAAAGGCTATCGCGCCGGTGTAGACCCTGTTTTGCTGGCCGCTTCGGTACCTGCAACCAGTGGCCAATCGGTGTTGGAGCTTGGATGCGGGGCAGGGGCTACGATCCTGTGTCTGGCCGCGCGGGTGCCTGGTTTGCAGATGTGCGGGGTCGAACTGCAACCGGCCTATGCGGATTTGGCCCGCCGCAATGCCGCCGATAACAATATCGTGCTGGATGTGGTGATATCCGATCTGACGGCACTTCCGGCAGAACTGAAGCAACGACAATTCGACCATGTGATCGCGAATCCGCCCTATTACCGCGCCGGTGCCCATAGCCCGGCCACAGATACCGGGCGCAGCGTGGCCTTGGGCGAGGAAACGCCCCTGGATGATTGGATCGACGTGGCAGCCAGACGGCTGGCTCCGCGTGGCTATCTGCACATGATCCAAAAGGCCGACCGCCTGCCCGATATGTTGACGGCCTGTCAGGACCGGCTTGGGTCGGTCGAGGCGTTGCCGCTTGCGGCACGCGCGGGCCGCGAGGCTGAGTTGGTGATTTTGCGCGCCCGCAAAGGGGGACGGGCCGCATTTCGCCTGCATGCACCGTTGATCTTGCATATGGGCGCGCGGCACGAAAAGGACGGGGAAAGCTATACCCCGGATGTTTCCGCGGCCCTTCGGGACGGGGCTGCGTTGGGTCCGTTTCACAGCCTTAGGCAATGACCAGCCGAATTTGTCGGATTTATTACAGAATCTGTGCGTCTGCAGCGTGACAGGGTGGAAACGATGTGATCAACTTCTTACGTGACATATACACTCGCAACCAAGGAGGATCGCCATGAGCGTGAGCGCACATCTGACGGAACTGAAGAAGAAGCACGAATCTCTCGGTCTCGAAGTGGAACAAGCCCAACGCTCGCCAGGCATCGATGATCTCCATATCGCCCAGCTCAAGAAGCAAAAACTAAAGCTCAAGGAAGAGATCGAGCGCCTGTCAACTTAACCTTTCAGGCTGGCGCGTGCCGCAATCAACGCACCGCCGGTGATCAGTAAAGCCGCGATCGCCAATGTCCATGTCGGCATGGCGATCCCGGCAAGTACCAAAACCACGGTGGACAACAAGGGCGCCGCGTATGAGCTGGTTCCCAGCATTTGTATGTCACCCTGTTTGACCCCGATATCCCACACGTAAAACGCCAGCCCCACCGGCCCCAGACCAAGGGCCAGGGTTGATGCCCAGCCAAGCGTCGTACCCGGCCAGACGGTTGTTTCCAGCGCAAAGTGCAGCGCCCATGACGCGATCGCCGTCAGCACGCAGAAGACCGCAACCGAGCTTGTCGGCGTTTCACCCAGTCTGCGGGACAGAACCGAATAACCCGACCAAGTCAGCGCGCAGAGGAAGGCCAGCGCGTATCCGGGCAGGTGGTCGACCTGAAAACCCGCGCTGCCGCCACCGGTGATGATCAGCGCGGCCCCGGCAAAGCCCAGACAGGCCCCGATCAGATGGCCGGCGCGCAAATGCTCGCCGGGAAGCAGCCCCGAGAACAGAACGATCAGCAAGGGCCAGAGATAGGCGATCAGCCCCGCCTCGGCCGCAGGGGCCATGCGCAGGGCCGAGAAATACAGCGCGTGATAGCCGAACAGGCCCACCGTGCCGAAGGCATAGATCTTCCAACTGATGCTGCGCAATTTGGAAAAGCCGCCTGACCGCCATGTCCAGATCAACCCCAGGGACCCGCCGATGCTGAAGCATATGGCGTTCAGCAACAAAGGCGGCGTTGGGGCCGAGCCAACCGTGAAAAGCGCCAGCAAGGCCCAAAGCAGGACGGCGATGAATCCGATGGTCGTGGCGCGATTTCTGGTCATTTCGGGGATACGTCTTCTACAGGGATAATCGTGAATTCATCCGAGATATGGGCGGTCTTTTCAATCTCGGCCGCGAACCAATCGCGGAATGCAGCGATCTGTGGCCGGTTTTCCGCACCGGGCAGACACAGAAACCGGAACCGCCCCTTGGTTTCAATGGCGGTTTTGAACGGCGCGACCAACCGGCCTTCGGTCATGTCCTTGATGATCATCGCGCGCCGCCCCAAGGCAACGCCAACCCCCGCCACCGCCGCATCAATCGCGTGATCCGCGTTTGAGAAATGCGCGCCATGGGTCGGCGTGAAATCAACACCAACCGCCCGAAACCAGGTGGGCCAGTCGGCGGGCGGCTTGAGAAACGCGATTGAATCGTCATGGATCAGCGGCGCATCGCGCAGGCTTTCAGGCGTCGTGAATTGCTCGGCCAGCTCCGGCGTCATGACCGGGGTCAGCCATTCCTTGCGCACGGGCAGGCAATACAAGCCGTCATCCTGGCCATAGCCAAAGCGGATTGCGACATCCACATCGTCCCGCTCAAGATCCATATTGCGCAAGGTGGCCGAGAATCTCAGGTCGATCTCCGGATGGGCGCGGGCAAAGTCATAAAGGCGTGGGGCCAGCCATTTCGCTGTCAGGGCAGGCCCAGCCGTGACCGTAAGCGTGGTGTTGTCCTGCAATCTGCGCGTCGCGGCCCATGCGGATTTGAGCGCGGCAAAGCCTTCGGCCGCGCCGGGGGCCAGCGCTTTGCCAGCTTCGGTCAGTTCCACCGCGCGGTTCAGACGTTTGAACAGGGGGTGGCCCAGATGCTCCTCCAGCGATTTGATCTGGAAGGACAGCGCAGCGGGGGTCACGTTCAGTTCATCCGCTGCCTTGGCAAAAGACATATGGCGCGCGGCGGCGTCAAAGGCCCGTAAGGCGGTAAGAGGGGGAAGTCTGTCGCTCATGTCGCTTAAGAATTTCTTGTCCGAGCCGTCGAAAACTCTCGTTTGTACGTTTTGAAATCAAACGCCATGTTGAAGGCAAGTCAAGTTCAGCTTTAGCCAAAGGGGATATGCCATGATCGAGATGACGACAAACCCGTCTGTTCAGGATGCGATCCGTCGCGCGCATGAAGAACGCAGCAAGATGGTCCATCAGGTCTGGGGTTGGCTATTCGGTTCCCGCTGACCGCAGCGCGCGCGGGCTTACGGGATAAAGAAGGGCCGGCCCAAAAGGACCGGCCCGATTTCGTTGCACTGCTTCGGGTCTAGACGAAGAACTGCGCGCCATTGGCCGAGATGGTCGAGCCGTTGATGAACTGCGACTCGTCCGAGGCCAGGAAGGCCACGCAACGGGCAATCTCTTCCGGCTCACCCAGACGGCCAGCAGGGATCTGGCTGATGATCGATTCACGCACCTTCTCGGGTACCGCCATCACCATTTCGGTTGCGATGTAGCCGGGGCAGATTGCGTTGGCGGTGATGCCCGCGCGTGCACCTTCCTGCGCCAGTGATTTCACAATGCCCAGATCACCCGCTTTGGTCGCGGCATAGTTCACCTGCGCGAACTGACCTTTCTGACCGTTGATCGAGCTGATGACGATCACGCGGCCAAATTTTCGCTCGCGCATGCCGGGCCAGACGGGATGAACAGTGTTGAACACGCCGGTCAGGTTGGTGTCGATGACCTGGTGCCACTGCTCGGGCGTCATCTTGTGGAAAGGTGCGTCCTTGGTGATACCCGCGTTGGCCACAACGATGTCGATCGGGCCAACCTCGGCCTCGACTTTTTCGATGCCCGCTTTGGACTCGTCATAGTCGGCGACGTTCCACTTGTAAGTGGCGATGCCGGTTTCTTCGGTGAACTTTGCGGCGGCTTCATCGTTTCCTGCATAGGTGGCCGCAACATTGTACCCTTCGGCCTTGAGCGCCTTGGAAATTGCTGCGCCGATGCCGCGAGAGCCGCCGGTTACGAGTGCTGTACGTGCCATTTAGGAATCCTCCAAATTTAGTCGTCTTGGTAATTCTGTTACTCTGAGGGAGATTGGTGCGCAATATCGTTTCGTGATCGTTTTCGACTTTCTGTTTGGCGATATTGTCGCATCTAACGGATATGCTTCGATTGTAACAAAAAAGGGCGCTGGTAGAGCGCCCTTTTCTATTTGGGTGTCAACGCACTTAGTCGCGCTCCACGCACAGGGCGACGCCCATGCCGCCGCCGATGCACAGGGTCGCCAGACCCTTTTTCGCGTCGCGGCGTTTCATTTCGAACAGCAGCGTGTTCAGGACACGGCAGCCGGATGCGCCGATCGGGTGGCCGATGGCAATTGCGCCGCCGTTGACGTTCACGATGGACGGGTCCCAGCCCATGTCCTTGTTCACGGCGCAGGCCTGCGCGGCGAACGCTTCGTTGGCCTCGACCAGATCCAGATCGTCAACCGACCAGCCCGCTTTTTCCAGCGCCTTGCGCGAGGCGTAGATCGGGCCGACGCCCATGATCGACGGGTCCAGACCAGCGGTCGCGTAGGACGCGATACGGGCCAGAGGCTCGATCCCGCGCTTTTCGGCGTTTTCGGCCGACATCAGCAGGGTTGCCGCCGCACCATCGTTCAGGCCAGATGCGTTTGCCGCCGTGACCGAGCCGTCCTTGGTGAAGGCCGGGCGCAGCTTTGCCATGGCTTCCATGGTTGCGCCGTGGCGGATGTACTCGTCCTTGTCCATCACGATATCGCCCTTGCGGGTCTTGATGGTGAAGGGCACGATTTCATCCGCGAACTTGCCCGCTTTCTGAGCCGCTTCGGCCTTGTTCTGCGAGGCAACGGCGAATTCGTCCTGCTGATCGCGGCTGATCTGCCATTTCTCGGCGACGTTTTCGGCGGTCTGACCCATGTGGTAGCCGTTGAAGGCGTCCCACAGACCGTCGCGGATCATTGTGTCGATATATTTCATGTCACCCATCTTGTGACCGGCGCGCAGGGCGGCGGCGTGGGGCGACAGGGTCATGTTCTCTTGTCCACCGGCGGCAACGATGTCGGCATCGCCCAGCTGAATGTGCTGAGCCCCCAGCGCAACCGCGCGCAGGCCCGAGCCACACACCTGGTTAATGCCCCAAGCCGCGCTTTCCTGCGGCAGGCCGGCATTGATATGCGCCTGACGGGCGGGGTTCTGGCCCTGAGCGGCGGTCAGCACCTGACCCATGATGGTTTCGCTTACTTCGCCCTTCTCTACTCCGGCGCGTTCTACGACTGCTTCCAGGACGGCAGCGCCCAGATCATGTGCAGGGGTGTTCGCAAACGAACCGCTAAAGCTGCCGACGCCTGTGCGTGCGGCGGATGCGATTACTACGTTGGTCATATAATCAGTCCTTTACCGTCATGGTCCAAAGGGAAATCTGACGGCGCAGGTGGCAGAGAGGCTCTCTGACAGTACAAGAGCGCCCCAAGTTCCCCGCTCCAGCACCTTTTGCAATACCGCAATGCTGCAATTGCAGCAACGGACAGCTTGTCTCAGCGTTGGACAGGATTTGTTGTCGCAAGCGGGTTTTTGCCTAAGAGCCTGTTTTGGATTTCTTTTCCTGCTTCCACGGGGGCGAAACCGCGGGCGCGCCAAACAGAAAACCCTGCAGGCAATCGACGCCGCTGGCGGTCAGGAACGCGGCATCCGCCTGGTTTTCGACCGATTCGGCGGTCACCAGGATCTCGAATTCCCGCGCGACAGCGATCAAAGCGCGGACCAGCGCCTGATTGTCAGGCTGCTCGCTGATCCCCCGAATGAACTGCCCGTCGATCTTGGCCGCGTCGAACAGAAACTCGCGAAAATGGCGAAAGCTGAAATCGCTGGCACCGAAATCGTCCAGCGCAAAGGCGATGCCGCGTTCCTGCAGGCGGTCCATCAGGTCGATCACAAGCTCGGGCACCTGCATGGCGGATTGTTCGGAAATCTCAAGGATCAGCCGTTCCCCCAAACCCGCGTCGCGTTTCAGAAAGCGGTCCAGCACCCGGGTCCAGCGCGAGAACCCGATCGACCGGGCCGACATGTTGATGGACAACCGGATCGAGGGGTTTCGGGCAAGCGTACGCAGCCCCAGTTCCAGTGCGATGCAATCCAGTTCTCGGCCTAAAGGCGTGTTTTCCAATTGCGGCATGAACTCGCGCGCCGGGATCACCCGCCCGGTTTCGTCCAGAACCCGGATGAAGCCTTCGTAGAATGCGACAGCATATGGCGGGTCGGCCTGCACAACCGGCTGGAACGCCAGCTTGCATTGTTTGTGCTTCACCGCTTCGGTCGCCATTTTCACAACGGATCTGTCCCGCGCCGAGATGGCCGAGTTCAACGGGCTTTCCGATCCTTCGGGTATATCCGCACGTTTCTTGTCCCGCATGAGCGCCGGTTCCCTGAGTGATTCCGAACAAAGGTCCGGCCCAGTGTCAGGTCAAACAGGTGAATCTGCGGTTAAGGTCGGGAAAGTTTCAGCGGGCAGATTGCCACGCGCGTGTCAGGGAGGCTGCGGCTCCGATCACGGCACCGGTGACACCCATGATCATCATGACAAAGCCCAGTGCGATCAGGCCAGTCAGCGCCGTCGCCAAAGCGGCGATCATGGCCAAAGTCAGACCCATCAGACCAACCACGGTCGAAACAGTTGTTAAACGGGTCATTTCGGGTCTCCGGCCACTCGTTACATTGCACCTGTCCCCTCATATGGCGTCGAAGGCTGGAATTTCAAGTTGAGACCCATGTTGCACTACGTGCGTCAGACCTGTTCCGCCTGACGATTGGGCACGTTCTTGTCCAGATGCTCGAATCCGGGCGTTCCGCGATCTTCGGGGTGGCGCGCCAGGTGCTTTTCTTTGATCTGCGTTGAGCTGTCCCGGCTGCCATCATGGCTGTAGCCGGGCGGGGCGAAGCAATAGCCGAGCCTCTGGCGCAGGGTCAGGCCGGGCTGTGTGGCGTCGCGCCAGATGCCAACCCATTCGTGGAAGGCCACACGCAGCGGGTTGAAGGTGCCGATATTGTGGACCAACCCGTAATCGACCCGCTCATCTTCTTGTTCGGGTACAAAGGTGCCGAACATCTTGTCCCAGATGATGAAAACACCTGCATAGTTGCAGTCCAGATAGCGCGCGTTGCGGCCATGATGCACGCGGTGATGGCTGGGCGTGTTCATGATCGCCTCGAACCAGCGGGGCATTTTGCCGATGGCCTCGGTATGAATCCAGAACTGATAGATCAGGTTCAGCCCGCCAACGAACAGCACCATGGCTGGGTGAAAGCCCAGCAGGATCAGGGGCGCGCGGACGACCATCATGAAGGTGAACGTATAGGTCCATGTCTGCCGCAGCGCGGTCGTCAGGTTGTAGTGTTGCGAACTGTGGTGGTTCACATGGCTGGCCCAGACCCAGCGGATGCGGTGCCCGAAACGATGTACCCAATAGTACCGAAGGTCGTCCAACACGAAACACAGGATGATGACGGGGATCGAGGTCCCAAGGTTCAGCGGTGTGACCTGCCACAACCACATGAAGAACCCATAGGCGATGAACCCCAGCGAGAAGCCCGAGGCGATATTGCCCGCCCCCATGATCAATGAGGTCACGGCATCGCGCGTCTCATACCGGCCGCCACGCCCTTTGACCGTGATCCACAGGAACTCGGCCAGGATGGCGGCGATAAAAAACGGGACAGCCCATTGGACGGCGTCGGGAAAGCTGATGTGATCGGTCATGAAAGGTCCATCAGGTTTTGCCAGTGCTGGCGTTCGATTTCGTCAAGGCGGATGACCACCCTGGGCGTGGTGAAGTCGTGAAACTGGAACTCGAACCCGGCCTGCTGTTCGATCCAGTCGAAATCCAGCAGGTGCCGAGCCACCGTATCCGCGCCAAAGGACCACAGCAGGCCCGGCCCTGTCTCGGTCCGAACCAGAGCGGCGTGGGCGTCGTGTGAGACGGTGACATCGATCACCACATCGTCGGGAAAGTGGCGCTGCCAATCCGCCAGTGCGGTTTCCCGTGTCAGAACACGCCGCTGAGACCGCCCGCTCAGGTGCAACAGAAGCGTTATTGCGGCAATCCCCCCGACCACAAGTACAAGCAATATTTCAAGTGGCATAGTTCTCTCCCCGCTGGCAGAGTGCAAAGCGGGAAGAACGCTGTCAAAGGTGGCGTTGCGTCAGCCGTGTTCCAGACGGTCCAGGATTTCATGCTGCACCACGCGCTGCACAAAGGGGACCAGGCCTTCGGGGCCCGAGCTTCGGTCTTTCAGATGGATACAGATATCGGGGCGGCGGGATGCAATGATCCCCACCAATTCACCGCGTATCATATCATCCAGCCCAGCCCCCATGATGGCACAGGCGATCCGGGGTTCAGCATCCAGTTGCCGCCGCACCTCATCGGGGTCATGTGCACCCAGCCATTGGATCGGAAGGTGATCAAGCTGCCGCGCAACATCTCCGATCACATTCGGTAAGCGTCCGATCAGCAGTACAACGGGTTTCATCGTTGCCTCCATTCCCAACACACAAACTGCCCCGCCCAAAACAGCGGGATGAGGACAGTGTATCACGAGATCGAATTTGACGGGGGCCGACAGCGGTTGGAAGCCGTTTCCTTAGCCTGCTGCGCCGACCAGAGTCGAGATAATCGCCTTGGCGCTGTCGGAATTCCATTCGGCATCACCGATCAGACGGGCGATTTCATTGCCGTCGGGGTCGACGATCACGGTGATTGGCAGGCCGATCACACCCATCTCGCGCGCAACGGCCTGTGAAGGGTCCTGATGGCGGGGCAGGTTGTCGATGCCGTTTTCTTCGAAGAACTTCTTGATCCCGGCAGGTGAATTGCGCCCGGTGGCCAGCGTCAGCACTTCGAACTTGTCGCCTCCGAACTCTGCCTGCAACTCGGCGATCTGGGGCATTTCCTTGCGGCACGGCGCGCACCATGTGGCCCAGAAGTTCAGCAGAACGTATTTGCCTTTGTAATCCTCCAGCGAGGCTGTGCCGCCGTCATCCTCAAGCTCGAAGTCCACCGGCGTCACCGGCTTGGGCTGTGAATGCAGGATCAGACGCTTCAGGCTATCCTCGCGCAAGGGGGCGAGCGTCTCGGCATCGGCGGCCAAAGCGGCGTTTGCACCCAGCGCAAGGGCCATATAAAGGGGGATCAGACGAATAAGGCGCATATCAACTCCGGGTTTTCCAACATGACCGATCAATCCTCGAACCAGATGTGGGGCGGCCGCTTTGCCGCCGGACCAGACGCGATCATGGAGGCGATCAATGCCTCGATCGGGTTCGATCAGCGGATGGCAGCCCAGGACATCGCAGGCTCGCGCGCCCATGCCGCCATGCTGGCTGCCACAGGCGTTATTACTGATAGTGATGCGCAGGCCATTCGGGAAGGGCTGCTCACCGTTTTGTCAGAAATCCAGAACGGTGAGTTTCAGTTCTCGACCGCGTTGGAAGACATCCACATGAATGTGGAGGCGCGGCTGAAAGAGGTGATCGGAGAGCCTGCGGGCCGTCTGCATACCGGTCGTTCGCGGAATGACCAAGTTGCGACCGATTTTAAGCTATGGGTCCGCGATCAGCTGGACGCGGCGGAATCGGGTCTGCTGGCTCTGATCCGTGCGCTTCTGACGCAGGCCGAGGCTGGGGCCGATTGGGTCATGCCCGGTTTCACCCACCTGCAAACGGCGCAGCCGGTGACATGGGGCCATCACATGATGGCCTATGTCGAGATGTTCGGCCGCGACCTGTCCCGTGTCCGCGACGCCCGTGCCCGGATGAATGAATCCCCCTTGGGCGCTGCTGCATTGGCTGGAACATCCTTCCCCATCGACCGGGAAATGACAGCCAAAGCGCTGGGCTTTGATCGCCCCGCCGCGAACTCGCTGGATGCGGTCAGCGACCGCGATTTCGCGCTCGAGTTCCTGTCCACCGCGTCGATCTGCGCCGTGCACCTGTCGCGCTTTGCCGAGGAACTGGTGATCTGGTCTTCGGCCCAGTTCCGGTTTGTGACGCTGTCCGACCGGTTCTCGACCGGTTCGTCGATCATGCCGCAGAAGAAAAACCCCGATGCCGCCGAGTTGATCCGCGCCAAGGTGGGCCGGATCTATGGCGCAAACACCGCTTTGATGATGGTGATGAAAGGCCTGCCGCTGGCCTATTCCAAGGACATGCAGGAAGACAAGGAACAGGTCTTTGACGCCGCCGACAACTGGATGCTGGCGCTGGCGGCGATGGAAGGCATGGTCAAGGACATGACCGCCAACCGCGACAGCCTCGCCGCCGCTGCCGGGTCAGGGTTCTCGACCGCGACCGATCTGGCCGACTGGCTGGTGCGGGTGCTGGGCCTGCCCTTCCGCGACGCGCACCATGTCACCGGATCGCTGGTTGCGATGGCTGAACAGAAAGCCTGCGACCTGCCGGACCTGACGCTGGAGGATATGCAATCGGTCCATGCAGACATCACCGATGACGTCTATTCTGTCCTTACCGTGGAAAACTCGGTAAACTCGCGCCAGTCCTACGGCGGTACCGCCCCCGATCAGGTTCGTGCGCAGATCGAACGATGGAAGGCATTGGTGTGATGTATATCTTCAGGGTCATTCTTCTGATTATGGCCGGGTTTGCCCTGGTCGCTTGCGGAGCGGATGGAGAGCCGGTGCAGCCCACCGCCAGCCTCGGGATCGGCGTCGGATCCAGCGGCACTCATGTCGGCGGCGGCGTTGGCTTCCGCCGCGGCGGCCTAGGTGTCTATCTGGGCGTCTGAGCCCTGCGCCATTGCAATGTTGCAAACAAGGCCCATGTCTGTCGGGCCGCATCATCTTGGGAAAACTGAATTTATGCGAACTCTTGGCCTGATCCTGACGCTTGCTGTTCTGGCGGCGTGCGAACCCACATCTGCACCGCGTCAGGAACCCAAGCCAGAACCCAGCGAATCCGGCGTTTCCGTGTCCGGCTATGCGCGGGTCGGTGTTTCGACCGGGTCCTGAGCGACCGATAGGCGCGCTGAGTGCCGGAATCCATTGATCCGTATCCCCCTTTTGGTCTAAGCGCGGCGTCATGGATCACTTTCTCTACCGCGACGGCGCGCTCTACGCCGAGGATGTCCCGATTTCCGAAATCGCAGCTGCGGTCGGAACCCCGTTCTATGTCTATTCGACGGCAACCCTGTTGCGGCATTTCAAGCTGTTCGACGACGCACTTGAGGGCACCGATCACCTTGTCTGCTACGCGATGAAAGCGGCCAGCAATCAGGCGATCCTGAAAACGCTGGCGCAGGCGGGCGCGGGGATGGATGTGGTTTCGGGAGGGGAATACCTGCGGGCCAAGGCTGCAGGCGTTCCGGGCGACAAGATCGTGTTTTCGGGCGTCGGCAAAACAGCGGATGAGATTCGCACGGCGCTGACCGGCGGCATCCGCCAGTTCAACGTTGAATCCGAACCTGAGATGGAGGTGATCAACGCCGTCGCTCTGGAACTGGGCGTGATCGCGCCGATCACCGTGCGCGTGAACCCGGATGTGGACGCCAAGACCCATGCGAAAATCGCGACCGGTAAGTCCGAGAACAAATTCGGCATCCCGATCTCACGCGCGTCCGAGGTTTATGCGCTGGCCGCCAGCCTTCCGGGGCTGGACGTGATTGGTATCGATGTCCATATCGGCTCGCAATTGACCGAACTGGAGCCGTTCGAGCTGGCCTATACCAAAGTCGCCGAGCTGACCGAACAACTGCGCGCCGAGGGGCACAATATCCGCAGGCTCGATCTGGGGGGCGGTTTGGGCATTCCCTATGCGCGGTCGAATGAAGCGCCGCCGCTGCCGATGGAATATGGCGCTTTGATCAAGAAAACGCTGGGCCATCTGGGCTGCGAGATCGAAATTGAACCGGGCCGCCTGATCGCGGGCAATGCGGGGCTGATGGTCAGCAAAGTGATCTATGTGAAATCGGGCGAAGGCCGCGATTTCCTGATCCTCGATGGTGCGATGAACGACCTGATCCGCCCGGCAATGTACGAGGCGCATCACGACATTATCGCGGTGCAGGAACCTGCCGCCGGGGTCGAACAGCAACCCTATGACATCGTTGGCCCGGTCTGCGAAAGTGGCGATACCTTTGCCAAGCAACGCACCATGCCGCCGCTTGCGCCCGGTGATCTGGTCGCCTTCCGCAGCGCCGGTGCCTATGGCGCGGTGATGGCCAGCGAATACAACACCCGCCCCCTGATCCCCGAGGTTCTGGTGCACGGGGATCAATTTGCAGTTATTCGTGAACGCCCAAGCTTTGACGAAATCATAAACCGCGATACCATACCTGAGTGGCTTTGACGCGATAAGCGTGCAGGCCCGATCAGGAGGCCCGCATTGCGCGACAGATTGAAACTGCCGATTCCAAGACTTTCGCTTTGGCTGACCCATGCGGGGCTGCTGGCCGAGCAGGTTATGCGCGCTTTCTGGCCGTTTTTCTCGATCCTGATGGGCATTTTGGCCGCATTGATGCTGGGCCTGCAGGATCAGGTCCGGGTCGAGCTTGTTTGGGGTATCGGCGCGCTTGGCCTGATTGTGCTGGGTGTGGCTGCGGTTCTTGGGGTCCGGCGATTCCATGTGCCATCGCGGATCGAGGCGCTGGCGCGTCTGGATGAAACCCTTCCGGGGCGGCCCATACAGGCCTTGATGGATGATCAGGCAATTGGGGCCACGGATGCGGATTCGGTTGCGCTGTGGCACGCGCACAAGGCGCGTATGGCGCAGCGAGCCTCGACGGCCAAGGCAGTCAAACCCGATCTGCGACTTGCGTCGCGCGATCCGTATGCTTTGCGCTACGCCGCGCTGCTGGCGCTGGTGGTGGCTGTGTTGTTCGGGTCCTTCTGGCGCATCGGTTCGGTCGCGGAGATGACGCCCGGCACGGCTGTCGCCGGGCAGGGACCCACCTGGGAAGGCTGGGTCGAGCCGCCGCGCTATACCGGCCTGCCGACCCTGTATCTGGCCGACCAGTCCGGGCCGACCCTGTCTGTGCCGCAGGGCAGCAACATTACGCTGCGCTTTTACGGTGAGGTTGGGGCGCATAGCCTGACCGAAACAAGCTCTGTTCTGGGTACAGAAGCCGCCACCGCGCCGGAACAGGAATTCGTGGTCGACCGCTCGGGCCAGTTGCGGATCGACGGACCCGCAGGCCGGGATTGGACGCTGGATGTGGTCGCGGATGCCGCACCCCGGATCAGCGTCGCAGGCGTGGCCGAGGCTGAAGCCGGTGGGCAGATGAAATTGCCCTTCCAGTCCAGCGATGATTACGGTGTCGTCTCGGGCTCAGCCCTGATCGAACTGGATCTGGCCGCCGTTGATCGCCGCTATGGCCTGACCACAGAGCCTGAGCCGCGCGAGGTGATTCAGATCGAGTTGCCCATGCCGATCACCGGCGACCGGGCCGATTTCACCGAAGATCTGATCGAAGATTTCTCGCAGCACCCGTGGGCGCATCTGCCGGTGCGCATCACGTTGATGGCGCGGGATGCCGCAGATCAGCAGTCCGAATCCGAACCGTATCTGACCGCCTTGCCAGCGCGTCGGTTCTTTGACCCGCTGGCAGCGGCGGTGATCGAACAGCGGCGTGATTTGCTGTGGTCGCGCGACAATGGCGCGCGGGTTGCGCAGGTATTGCGCGCGGTGTCCCATCGCCCCGAAGATCTGTTCCGCTCGGACACGGCCTATCTGCGGCTTCGCGTTCTGTTGCGGCGGTTGGAGACGTTCACGGAATATGGCCTGAAGCAGCCTCAGCAAGAGGAGATTGCGCAAGCGCTTTGGGACCTTGCGGTTCTGATCGAGGACGGCACGCTTGCGGATGCTTTGGAACGGATGCGCCGCGCGCAGGAACGTTTGACCGAGGCAATGCAAAACGGTGCCAGCGACGAGGAAATTGCCGAGCTGATGCAGGAATTGCGCGAGGCAACTCAGGACTATTTGCAACAGCTTCAGCGTCTGGCACAGCAGAATGGCGAAGACGGCGAGCGGCAGCAGGGCCAGAACGGCGAATCCATGCAGATGACGCAGGACGACCTGCAGGCCATGATGGACCGCATTCAGGAACTGATGGAACAGGGCCGCATGGCCGAGGCGCAGCAGGCGTTGGAAGAATTCCAGCAGATGATGGAGAATATGCGCGTCACCCAAGGGCAAGGTCAGGGCGGCCAGTCCGAAGGGCAACAGGCCATGGAAGGCCTGGCCGAGACGTTGCGCGAACAACAGGGCCTTAGCGATCAGGCCTTCCGCGACCTGCAGGAACAATTCAACCCCGGTGCCCAGTCTGGTGAGAGCCAGGGCAATGAAGGGCGTAGTGGCGGCATGGGCCGCGGACAAAGCCACGAGGGCCAGGGCGGTCAGGGGCAGGATTCGGATCAGGCCGGGGAAGGCCAGTCCGGACAGGGCAACCTTGCCGACCGTCAGCAGGCCCTGCGGGATGAGTTGCGGCGGCAGGCGCAGGGCCTGCCCGGTGCAGGAACGCCGGAAGGCGAGGCCGCGCGTGATGCGTTGGGCCGGGCGGGGCGCGCTATGGATGAGGCCGAACAGGCCCTGCGCGGCGATGATCTGGCCGAGGCAATAGACCGCCAGTCCGAGGCGATGGAAGCCCTGCGCGAGGGCATGCGATCGCTGGGTGAGGCCTTGGCCCAGAACCAGCAGAACCAGCCCGGTCAGGGCGCGCAGGAGGGTGAGGCGCAGGCCAACAACCGCGATCCGCTGGGCCGCAATCCGGGTGCTGCCGGGTCAATCTCGACCGAGGAAAACCTGTTGCAGGGCGAGGATGTGTATCGTCGCGCGCGTGAGTTGCTGGACGAAATCCGCCGCCGGACCGGCGAAAGCGACCGGCCCACAATTGAACTGGAATATCTGAAACGGCTGCTTGAACGGTTCTGACGACGTCAGGTCTAGGGCGCGCCGGATCCGGCTTGGCTCTCAAGCCAGACACGCGCCTGATCCACCAGTGAGACATAGGAATTCAGCACCGGATCCGCCTGCGGCACAGCTTCGCTGATCTGCTGGGCGTTGCCGTAGATCAGGTACAGAATCACGCCAATGATCAGCATCAGCGCAAACCCACGCACAAAGCCGCCGGATTTGCGCGCTGGCTGTTCGGCCTCGGGTTCTTCGCTGAGCATGCTGGAATTGATCGCCTCTACATCCGGCAGAGCGTCCTTCTGACCGGCATCCTCGGACGTTTCCGAGGCGGTAGGGCGCCGTGGTTCGACCTTGGGCGTCGGCGCGACATCCAGCGCCAGATCCGGTTGCGTTTCCAGGCTGCTGCCCTCTTGCGCCCGCAAGTCAGCCTCGCGCGCCGCCTCTTCCTGCAGAATATTGGCCACGGCAGGGTCCACGTTGCCGGTAGGTTTGGCATCTGCCGGTTCCGGCTCAGGCTCAGGCTCGGGTTCTGGCGCGATCTCGGCCACAACCGGCGCAGCCTCTTCAGGTTGCGGGTCTTCGGCGGCCTCAGGCTCGACCGCTTCGGGTTCCGGCGTGTCGGCTTCGGCCGGGGCGGGCTCTGGTGTTTCCGCTACAGGATGTTTGGCCTGAAACCATGTGTGATCGCAGGCCGAACATTGGACATCGCGGCCTTCCTCGGGGATGACCTCGTCCGGGACCTCATATTGGGCACTGCAATTCGGACATGTAAGACGCATGCTGCCTCCCCGGCCGTGCAATCCGGCCGATAATAGTTTTTTCAGGCATGATATTCCGTTAAGACCCAACAGCAAAGCGCGTTTTCGGTTTCACGGTCCAAGTGTCACCAATTGGACTCGGTACAGGCATTGAAACCACACCCGCACTGGGGCAAGAAGAGCGGCATAATAAATGGGGGCACGTGTGATCGAGCTGGAAAATGTCAGCTACACCTATGGTGACGGCGAATTGCTGAGCGATGTCTCGGTGCAATTGCAGCCGGGTTCGTTTCACTTTCTGACGGGGCCTTCGGGTGCGGGCAAGACCACGTTTCTGAAACTATGCTACGGCGCATTGTTGCCCACATCCGGGCGGTTGAGCGCCTTTGATCAGGACATAGCCACGCTGGATCGCGATCAGATGGCCCTGTTGCGCCGCCGGATCGGCGTGGTTCATCAGAATTGCGAGTTTCTGGACCATATGACCTTGGCCGAAAACGTCGCGCTGCCGTTGATGGTTTCAGGCCGGGTTGAAGCGGATGAGCAGGACAATCTAACCGAGTTGCTGGGCTGGGTCGGTCTGGGGTCCCGTCTTGAAGCGCATCCGCCAGAGCTGTCGGGCGGCGAACGGCAGCGCGCCGCGCTGGCCCGTGCGGTGATCCTGTCGCCTGACGTGGTGCTGGCCGATGAACCCACAGGCAACGTGGATTGGGAGATGTCGCAGCGCCTGCTGCGCCTGCTGGTCGAACTGAACCGGATGGGCAAAACCGTCCTGATCGCCACCCATGATCTAAGCCTGATCCGTGCCGCGAAAAGTCAGGTTCAGGCGCGTGTTCTGCGCATCTCGCAGCGTCGTCTGCACTTGGCGGGGGCGGATCTATGAGCCGGGGCGATATCCGAAACCTGCTGCGACGAGATTCTCGGGCCGACCGCGTGGTGCCCCCAACCGGGTATACCGCGCATTTGACCCTATTCGTTTCGGGCGCGATGGCGTTTCTGACCGTTTTTGCTTTGGCCCTGTCGCTGGCCTCGGGCCGGATTGCCGACCGATGGGCAACGGAACTGGCCGGGGCCGCCACCCTGCGCATCAACGCGCCGGCCGAGCAGCTGGCCGCCCAGGCCCAGGCCGCGCTGACCGTGCTGAGCCAAACGCCCGGCGTCGCTTCGGCCCGCGCCCTGACGACCGAGGAACAGGCGGCCCTGCTGTCGCCCTGGTTCGGGCCAGATCTGCCACTGGACACGCTGCCCATCCCGCAACTGATCGAGATTGTCGAAGGCGAACCGGGCCTTGACGCCGCCGGTCTGCGCCTGCGCCTTGGGGCCGAGGTACCGGGCGCGGTTCTGGATGACCACACCAGATGGCGCGAACCTTTGGTCGATGCCGCCATGTCCCTTAGGCGATTGGGCTGGATTTCGATCCTGCTGATCGGTGGGGCGACGGCGGCCATGATCACTCTGGCCGCGAATGCCTCACTGGCGGCGAATGCCAAGATCATCGAGGTGTTGCGTCAGGTTGGGGCCCGCGACCGGTTTATCGCAGGAGCCTTCGTGCGCCGCTTTACCTACCGCGCGCTGTTTGGCGCAGCCGTGGGCACGTTGTTGGGGATGACCGGCGTTTTGTTGTTGCCCGAAGCCTCGGATGCCGGGGGCTTCCTGTCTGGCGTCGGGTTTCAGGGCAGTGACTGGATTTTGCCCGTGGCCATTCCCATTCTGGGCGCGGCCGTCGCCTTTTTTGCCACCTGGGCCGCCGCGCGCCGCAAGTTGAAGGAGCTTTCGTGATGTCCATGGCCATTCAGTGGGTCCGCTCGGTGATCTTCATGTTTGTGATCTACCTTTGGATGCTGATCCTTGGCATTCTGTACCTGCCTTACGCGATCTTCACCAAACGCGGCGCGTTGCGGGCCTGCAAAGCCTATGCCAGCAGTACCATTTGGCTTGCGCGCTGGATGGTTGGCATTCGCTCTGAGGTGCGCGGCGCAGTGCCCACGGGCGAGGTTGTCATCGGGGCCAAGCACCAGTCGTTTCTTGATATTCTCTTGATCTTCAACGTGATCCCGCATGGCAAGTTCATCATGAAGCGAGAGCTTTTGTGGACCCCGGTCATTGGCCTATATGCGCGCCGATTGGGATGTATCCCGGTCAACCGGGGCAAGAAGGGTGCGGCGGTGGCCAAGATGGTCAAGGATGTCGCCAAGGAATTCACCGAACCCGGCCAGTTGGTCATCTACCCTCAGGGCACCCGCGTCGCACCGGGGGCCAAAAAGCCCTATAAGGTGGGCACGGCGGTTCTGTACGAAGGGCTTGGCGTGCCGTGCGTCCCTGTTGCCACAAATGCGGGGGTTTTCTGGCCGCGCACGGGCATCTTGCGCAAACCCGGCCTGGCAATCGTCGATTTCCTCGACCCGATCGAGCCGGGTGTCGCGCGCGATGCATTCCTTGGGCGGCTGGAAGAGGTGATCGAGACCCGCTCGACCGCGTTGATGAAAGAAGTGGGGTTTGACCCAGATGGAGTTCATTGAAGATACCGAGACGCTTGCGGGGCTTTATGGCACCCCGGGCGCACCGTCCTTGCGCAAAGTGGCACACAGCCTGACGCCACTGTATCGGACATGGATCATGGCCTCGCGCCTGTGCATTCTCAGCACGGTCGGGCCGGAAGGTGTCGATGGCAGCCCGCGCGGTGACGATGGCCCGGTGGTGCTGGAGCTGGATCCAAAGACTCTGGCGATGCCGGATTGGCGGGGCAACAACCGCTTGGATTCGCTGCGCAACATCGTGCGCGATCCGCGTGTTTCGCTGATGTTCATCGTGCCCGGTTCCAACAACGTGGTGCGGGTGAACGGGACGGCGCGTCTGACTGCGGATGATGAATTGCGTACGCGGTTCGAAAAGCAGGGCAAGCGCCCGGCGACTGTGATCGTGATTGAACTTCACGAGATTTACACTCAATGCGCGCGGGCGCTGATGCGGGCAAGAACCTGGACTTGCGGTGATGAGTCCGCGCCTCTTCCAACCATCGGAGAAATTCTGGCCGAGGCGTCGGACGGGGACGAAGGCGGCGCACGCTATGATCGCGAATGGGGCGCGCGCGCCGCTAAAACCATGTGGTAGTCACGGCGGCTACACTGCCGCTGCGCCAATCCTGGCGACCTGGGAAATCCAGCGCTCGACATGACCGGGCTTGGGATAGCTGGCCCCTGCGAAATAGGTAAACCGTGTTGGTTTGAAGCCGACAAAGCCCAGGATCTGATCGCGTACTTGCCGGATCAGTGCCTGGCGATAGATCAGCCGCATGAACCAGCCCGGCGTGTCCGACGTCAGAATGACGCGCGCGGTGCGACCGGTCAGCATCGGGGCCGGGAAACCCATCTTGGTCGTGTGTCGCGTATCGAAAGTACGCCCCGGGATGAACATGCGGTCAATCAGACCCTTCAGTTTCGCAGGCAGACCGCCCCACCACATTGGCGCTGTCAGGACCAGATGATCGCTCCATTCAAAATCCTGCAGAACCTGTTCCAGCACGGGCTCTAGCGGCTTGAAGTCGTGGTAATTGCCCTGACCGAAATCGTGGTCGAACTGCAGATCGCTCAGGTGGATCAGGCGGACATCATGCCCGTTTTCGCGGGCTGCGTCGCCATAGGTTTGCGCAAAGGTGCGGGACAGGCTGCTTTCGGCAGGGTGTCCGTCAAGGATCAGAATTTTCTTCGGCTGCATCGGGGTTCTCCTAAAAATGACCGTGGTCAGTTTATAGAATCAAAAAATGACCGCGGTCAATAAAAAATTTGACCACGGTCAGAAAACGTGCAAATTAGCCTTATGCAGAAGACAGTTCAAAAACGTACACTGAAAACCCGCGCCCGCCTTATGGCGGCGTCCGAGGCGTTGATTCAGGACAGCGGGTATGAGGCGCTGAGGGTGGAAGATGTCGTCAAGGCCGCCGGTGTGGCCAAGGGGACGTTCTTTGCGCATTTCCACGACAAAGACGCGATGATGGAAATTCTGATCGCTGACAGGTTGAACGCGTGCCTGGATCAGGCCGAGTCCGGCCCGCCGCCCGGAACCGTCGCCGAAATCATCGCCGGGCTGGAGCCCGCCCACAGTTTCATGACGTCCGAACGGTATGTATTCGATCTGTTGATCAGGTATTCCGGCGCGGCGGCAATCGCCGAGGTGGGCCCGATCGCCTATTGCTTTGAGCGGTACTTCCGCGTCGTGATGATGTGGCTTGACGCTGCTCAGATGCGCAAGGATGTGCCGCCCGAGCTGTTGGCAGAAGGTGTGCAGGCCTTTGCGATTCAGGCGATGTCTCTAAGGTTCTGCGCGTTGCATTCCGCGACGACATTCACCGACAGGCTGGAAACCTATCTGGATGCATGGCTGACCCCGGCGCGCTGATTGCCGCCGGAGTCATTGGTCTTAGCTGTGGATCGGTCCGTCGCCGCAGGCCAAGGCAGCCTCGCGCACGGCTTCGGAATAGGTCGGGTGGGCGTGGCAGGTCAGGGCCAGATCTTCGGCTGAGGCTCCGAATTCCATGGCGACGCAGACCTCGTGGATCAGATCGCCAGCGCCGGGGCCGATGATGTGTGCGCCCAGAATACGGTCGGTTTCCTTGTCGGCCAGAATCTTCACGAACCCGTCGGCGGCAAAGTTGGCTTTGGCCCGACCGTTGCCCATGAACATGAACTTGCCGACCTTGTAGGCGCGGCCCTGTTCTTTCAGCGTCTCTTCGGTTTCGCCGACATTGGCAACCTCGGGCCAGGTGTAGATCACGCCAGGAATGACGCCGTAGTTCACGTGACCATGCTTGCCCGCGACCTGTTCGGCGGCAGCCATGCCCTCATCCTCGGCCTTATGCGCCAACATCGGGCCTTCGGTGACGTCGCCGATGGCGTAGATGCCAGGCACGTTGGTCTGCCAGTCGGCCCCGACCTTGATCTGACCACGCGGCGTCATCTCGACGCCCAAAGCGTCCAGCCCCAGGCCGTCCGAATACGGTTTGCGCCCGGTGGCGACCAGTACGGTATCCGCCTCGACCACATGCTCGCTGTCGTCCTTGCGCAGTTTGTACGTGACCTTGGCCTTAGTCTTGGTGGCTTCGGTCTTTTGCACCGCTGCGCCCATGACAAACTTCAAACCCTGTTTCTTGAGGATACGCTGGAAGGTTTTCTGCACCTCGGGGTCCATGCCCGGTGTGATCACGTCGAGGAATTCGATCACCGTGACCTCGGCACCCAGCCGCTGATAGACCGAACCCAGTTCAAGCCCGATCACACCTGCACCAATAACGACCATCTTCTTCGGGATCTTGCCCAGCGACAGCGCACCCGTCGAGGTGACGACAACCTTCTCATCAACTTCAACACCGGGCAGCGAGGCGGGCTCGGACCCCGAGGCGATGATGATGTTCTTCGCCTCGTGCACCTCATCACCAACCTTGACCTGACCTGCAGCGGGGATCGAGCCCCAGCCTTTCAGCCAGTCGATCTTGTTCTTCTTGAACAGGAACTCGATGCCCTTGGTATTGCCTTCGATCACCTCGTCCTTGTAGGTCTGCATCTGCTTCCAATCGACCGAAGGCGATTTACCCTTCAGGCCCATCTTGGCAAAGTTATGCTCGGCCTCGTGCAACTGATGGCTGGCGTGCAGCAGCGCCTTGGATGGGATGCAGCCCACATTCAGACAGGTGCCGCCCAATGTGTCCCGTCCTTCAACGCAGGCGGTTTTCAGGCCCAGCTGGGCACAACGGATGGCACACACATAGCCGCCGGGGCCTGAGCCGATTACGATGACGTCATAACTTGCCATTGAGGGTCTCCTTGAGAATTCGGGCTGTCACAGGGCGTAAACCTCTGAACAGGTTGTACATCAGCGGCGTCACAATAGCACCGCCAAAAGCATGAAGGTGGTAGTCAGGAACCCGGCGAACCAGATCAGGGTGCGCCAGGGCTTCCAACCGTAATAATAGGCGGGCACGTAAAGGACGCGCGCCACCAGATAGGTCCAGGCGCAGGTCGCAGTGAAGTCGTTGCCCGTCCCACTGAGGGTCACGACCACACAAGCGATGGAGAACAGGATCAGCCCTTCGAAGTGATTGTTCAGCGCCCGATACAGACGGGCCGTTTCATCGGACAGCTGATCTTCGAGTGCACCACCCAACCGGCTGCGGTCGCGCGCGGACATGGTCTTGCCCGGACCCAGTTCCAGATTGGCCGGGATCGCCATCAGAGCATATTGGATGATCTGCAACAGTGCGGCCAATGTCAGGGCAGTCAACTCGGGTGTCACAGGGGAACACCTTCATTTTTGCCGCCCACCCTATGATGGGTCGGGCGGCCAGTTGGGATTATGTCTGATCCGGGCAGCACTGTTTAGACAGGGTTCAGAACTTTGACCTGGATATGCGCAACGCCCCCGCGTTCGTGGTGCATCGCCAGCTCTTCTGATTCCAGAAAACTCTGCGCGCGGTCCAGATCGGTGATTTCGAACAGGGCCACAGCGTGATCCTTCTGAGCTGGGTCCTGCCAGATATGGAGGTCGCGGATTCCCGCAGCCTCACGCATTTTCTGGTCTTCGCGGAACACGGTCAGCCAGGCATCGAAATCCGCCACATCGGCTTGCCAAAGGACATGAGTCGCCATGATTACAGATCCATCAACAGGCGGCGCGGATCTTCCAGCGCCTCTTTCACGCGGACAAGGAACGTCACCGCGCCTTTGCCGTCCACGATGCGGTGATCATAGGACAGGGCCAGATACATCATCGGACGAATCTTGATTTCGCCATTGATAACCATCGGACGGTCCTGGATCTTGTGCATTCCCAGAATACCCGACTGCGGCGGGTTCAGGATCGGTGAGGACATCAGCGAGCCGTAGACGCCACCGTTTGAGATGGTGAAGGTGCCGCCCTGCATCTCTTCCATGCTCAGCTTGCCGTCACGGGCGCGTCGGCCTTTTTCGGCAATCGCCTTCTCGATCGCGGCAAAGGACATGCTGTCGGCATCGCGGATCACCGGAACCACCAGACCCTGCGGCGTACCGGCGGCAACGCCCATATGCACGAAGTTCTTGTAGACGATATCGGTGCCGTCGATTTCCGCGTTCACCTCGGGCACTTCTTTCAGCGCATGACAGCAGGCCTTGGTGAAGAAGGACATAAAGCCCAGACGCACGCCGTGCTTCTTCTCGAACTGATCCTTGTACTGGTTGCGCAGGGCCATCACCTCGGTCATGTCCACCTCGTTATAGGTGGTCAGGATCGCTGCGGTGTTCTGCGCATCCTTCAGGCGCTTGGCGATGGTTTGGCGCAGACGGGTCATGCGTACCCGTTCTTCGCGCCCGGCATCTGCGGCAGCCACAGGCGCGCGCGGGGTTGGTGCCGGGGTAGGGGCCGCCGGGGCCGGTGCGGGGGCCGACGGTGCTGCAGCGGCGCGGGCCACATCTTCTTTCATGATCCGGCCATCGCGACCGGTTCCAGTGACCTGATCGGCCGACAGGCCAGCCTCGGCCATGGCTTTTTCGGCTGACGGCGCATTGGCGATATCCTTGCCTGTGCTGGCCGCTGCCGGGGCCGCCGCCGCGGCTGCTGCCGGAGCCGGAGCAGCCCCAGCCGCCGCGCCCGAGATCACCGCCAGCTTGGCCGAGGCATCCACGGTCGCGCCTTCGGGGGCCACGATTTCAGCCAGCACGCCCGCAGCGGGGGCCGGAACCTCGACCGAAACCTTGTCGGTTTCCAATTCGCACAGCATCTCATCCTGCGCGACGCTGTCGCCGACCTGTTTGAACCATGTCGAAACGGTTGCTTCGGTCACGGATTCGCCCAGCGTCGGCACCATGACGTCCACGCTGCCGCCCGACGCAGCCGGGGCGGCTGCCGGGGCCGGAGCGGCGGCAGGCGCAGGAGCCGCGCCTTCGCCCGCGGTGATTGTGGCCAGCAGGGCGTCAACGCCAACGGTTTCACCTTCGGCGGCGACGATTTCGCCCATCACACCGGCAGAGGGCGAGGGCACTTCGACCGTAACCTTGTCGGTCTCAAGCTCGCACAGCATTTCATCTACGGCGACCGCATCGCCGGGTTTCTTGAACCAGGTCGCAACCGTCGCTTCGGTTACCGATTCGCCAAGCGTGGGAACACGAACTTCAATCGTCATCGTTTACTTTCCTTCAATGCTCAGCGCTTCGTTCACCAGCGCTTCTTGTTGGGCTTTGTGTTGGCTGGCCAGACCCGTCGCGGGTGAGGCGGATGTTGCGCGACCGACATAGCGCGGCCGGGTATGCTTGGCCTTGATGCGGGTCAGCACCCATTCGATATTGGGCTCGATAAAGGTCCAGGCGCCCTGGTTCTTGGGCTCTTCCTGGCACCAGATCATTTCCGCACCCTTAAAGCGCTCAAGCTCATTGATCAGCGAGTGCGCCGGGAACGGATAAAACTGTTCGATCCGCATCAGGTAGACATCGTCGATCCCACGCGCGTCGCGTTCCTCCAGCAGGTCGTAGTAAACCTTGCCGGAACACATCACGACCCGCTTGATTTTGTCGTCCTTGACCAGCTTGGTGTCCGAATTGCCGTGCTGCGCATCGTCCCACAGAACCCGGTGGAAGCTGGAGCCTGTGGTGAACTCTTCTGCCTTGCTAACAGCCAGCTTGTGGCGCAGCAGCGATTTCGGCGTCACCAGGATCAGCGGCTTGCGGAAGGTCCGGTGCAGCTGACGGCGCAGGATGTGGAAATAGTTCGCAGGCGTCGTGCAGTTCGCCACGATCCAGTTGTCCTGACCGCACATTTGCAGGAACCGTTCCAGACGGGCAGACGAGTGTTCCGGCCCTTGCCCTTCGAACCCGTGCGGCAGCAGGCAGACCAGACCGGACATCCGCAGCCACTTGCTTTCGCCCGAGCTGATGAACTGGTCGAACATGATCTGCGCCCCGTTGGCGAAATCGCCGAACTGCGCTTCCCACAGGGTCAGGGCGTTGGGTTCGGCCAGCGAATAGCCGTATTCGAAACCCAGAACCGCATATTCGGACAGCATCGAGTCGATCACTTCGTACTGCGCCTGCCCCGAGCGAATATTGTTCAGCGGGTAATAGCGTTCTTCACTTTCCTGATGGACAAAGCCGGAATGGCGCTGGCTAAACGTCCCGCGCGTTGCGTCCTGCCCGGACAGGCGCACCGGGTAGCCTTCGGTCAGCAATGAGCCAAAGGCCAGTGCTTCGCCCGTGGCCCAGTCAAACCCTGTGCCTGTTTCGAACATCTGCTTTTTGTGATCCAGCAGGCGGCCCACGGTCTTGTGCAGGGCCACATTGTCGGGCGCATGGGTCAGTGCCTTGCCAACCTCAGCCAGCGTGTCCGGAGAAATGGCGGTCTCGCCCCGCACATATTCTTCCTTGCTTTTGTCCATGTGCGACCAGCGCCCGTCCAACCAGTCGGCCTTGTTGGGTTTATAGTCTTTTCCAGCCTCGAACTCATCATTCAGATGGGCCTGGAAGGCGGCCTTCATGTCCTCGATCTCGCCCTCGGGGATCAGACCGTCCTTGACCAAACGCTCGGTGTACAGAGACAACGTGGTCTTATGCGTCTTGATCTTCTTGTACATGATCGGGTTGGTGAACATGGGCTCATCGCCCTCGTTATGACCAAACCGGCGATAGCAGAAGATGTCGATGACCACGTCCTTGTGAAACTTCTGACGGAACTCGGTCGCCACCTTCGCCGCATGCACCACGGCCTCGGGGTCGTCCCCGTTGACGTGGAAGATCGGTGCTTCAACCATCAGCGCAATATCCGTGGGATAGGGGCTGGAGCGTGAGAAGTGCGGCGCGGTGGTGAAACCGATCTGGTTATTCACCACGATATGCATCGTTCCACCGGTCTTGTGCCCGCGCAGGCCGGACAGGCCGAACCCTTCGGCCACCACACCCTGACCGGCAAAGGCCGCATCGCCGTGCAGCAGGATGCCCATGACCTTGGTGCGGTCTTCGTCTTTCAACTGATCCTGCTTGGCGCGGACCTTGCCCAGCACAACCGGGTTCACGGCCTCAAGGTGGCTGGGGTTGGCGGTCAGCGACAGGTGCACGCTGTTGCCATCAAACTCGCGGTCGCTGGAGGCGCCAAGGTGATATTTCACGTCGCCCGAGCCATCCACGTCCTCGGGCTTGAAGCTGCCGCCCTGGAATTCGTTGAAAATCGCGCGGTAAGGCTTGCCCATCACGTTGGCGAGGATGTTCAGACGCCCGCGGTGCGGCATGCCGATCACGATGTCCTGAACGCCTAGGGCACCGCCGCGCTTGATGATCTGCTCCATCGCCGGGATCAGACTTTCGCCGCCGTCCAGACCGAACCGCTTGGTGCCCATGTATTTTACATGCAAGAATTTTTCGAAGCCTTCGGCCTCGACCATCTTGTTCAGGATCGCCTTGCGGCCTTCCTTGGTAAAGGCGATTTCCTTGCCGTAGCCTTCGATCCGTTCTTTCAACCAGGCGGCTTGTTCGGGGTCCGAGATATGCATGTATTGCAGCGCGAAGGTGCCGCAATAGGTGCGTTTCACGATCTCGACGATCTGGCGCATGCTGGCCATCTGCAGGCCCAGCACGTTGTCGATGAAAATCTGACGGTCCATATCGGCTTCGGTAAAGCCGTAGGTCTTTGGGTCCAGTTCCGGGTGCGTGCTGGCCGCGCGCATGCCCAGCGGATCCAGATCGGCAGCCAGATGGCCCCGGATCCGATAGGCCCGGATCAGCATCAGGGCACGTAGGCTGTCCAGCACGGCGCGTTTGACCTGATCTTCACTGACCTTGACGCCCGTGTCAGCGGCCTTGTCCTTGATCTTTTTGTCTGCCGCCTTGGCGTCGATCTCGGCCCACTCGCCGGTCAGCGCGCCGGTCAGATCATCGGCCGGCATCGGCGGCCAGTCGGTCCGCGCCCAGGACGGCCCTTCTGCCTCTTTCTGAACGTCGGGCGTGGCGTCGCCCATCTGCCGGAAGAAATCGACCCAGGCCGCGTCTATCGCGTTCGGGTCCTTCGTATACTGGGCGTAAAGCTGCTCCAGATACTCGGCATTGTGCCCTTGCATAAAGCTCGAGGCATGAAAGGCAGAGTTGGGCGTATGTTCGGTCATTGGGCTACCTCATATGGGTTGGGACCGTATTGGTTGGCGCCGGGTTGGCTGGGGCGGGTCAGCCACCACAGAACCAGCAGGGGCGACACAAACAGAACGATGAGTGTCGGAATGACGATCAGCAGAGTGGCACGTGTGAACAGAATGTCCAGAGTGCCACCGTGGAACTGGCTGGCAAGGCCAATGCCAAAAATCAGAACCGCAAAGGCCCCGAGGATCAGCAGGATTGGTAGCAGAGCATAGAGCCCGCTGCGCCCGCTATCATGCATCCGCCGCCACGCGACGGCCAGATGCGGGAAGAAGACGATCAGGCTGACGATGCTTTGAACCGGTTGGCGGGATGTCGCGGTGACCTGTTTGACCTCATCGCTTTCGCTGACCGAGACCTGAGTGAAGAACTGCGCATCGATGATCCCTGCGATTAAGCTCCAGATCACGATAAACAGGAAAAAGAACCAGTATTCGGGGCGGGAGGCCCGACCCGAGAAGGTGAAGAACTTGGAGAAACAGGTGCGGATGGCGTCAGAGAAGGTCACTGTTTGGCCTCCTTATTTCGCCGATAAATTTCTAATCCAAATGCAGAATTGGGTTTTCTAGAATACTGCTCTTCGAACTCGGATTGCTCGAACCAGAAAAAATCCACTCTCGCTGGCCCCATGCCAACTTGGGGTTCCAGAATCGGGCGATCAACAAAAACGCCTAGTTTCACGAGAAAACTAGCAGCACCAGAAAGCGGTTTGTGTAGTTCGTCTCCAATAGTTGTCGCGCTCACAGTTCGAGCCGGACCAAGAGATACTTTGTGCCCGTCACCCGGGTATTGATGAACTGCATCAGAAACCAATGTTGCATCTTGCAAAGAAGAACTAAAGAAGCGGCATCCAAGGTCTTCGCCAAGTTTTCTATTTCCGCCCTTGTCATGGATCATCAAAAACGCGCGGGTGTCTCCATCCCACCAGAACGCATCAAAGACACCGCGCTGTGAGACATCAGATATGGTGTCCAGATGCTCAATCATGTCGGGAATGATGCCAGTTTCTGTATCCAGACCGAAAAAGTTGTATCTCTCATCAATAAGGGCACGGAAGAGTCCGCCATCTGCCAAAAGCGAAGCAAGTGCTTCGGGATAGGGCGCACGGAACGTTTTCCATCCGCGTTGGGTGAATTCCTCAGCAACCGAAGCACGATCTGCCAATGACCATGTACATAGATCGATTACGTCCTGTGTTGGCTTTGTAAATTTCGGTGATGCGCTGGCAGTCCCCGAGATTGCGGAAAACTGGACACTTAGAAACAAAACCAAAACATGCAGGAGGCGAGGGGATTTTGCCCCCCGCCTCACAAAGCATATTTTCTGGCGCGCCATCGCGCTTACCCAATCGCTTCCAGCACGGCCTCACCCAGCTGCGCCGGGCTTTCGGCCACGACGATACCGGCCGAGCGCATGGCTTCGATCTTGTCCTCGGCACCGCCCTTGCCACCGGCGACGATTGCGCCCGCGTGGCCCATGCGGCGGCCCGGAGGGGCTGTGCGGCCTGCGATGAAACCGGCGGTCGGCTTCTTGCGGCCCTTCTTGGCCTCATCCGCCAGGAACTGCGCGGCTTCTTCCTCGGCCGAGCCACCGATCTCACCGATCATGATGATCGACTCGGTTTCGTCGTCCGCCAGGAACCATTCCAGCACGTCGATATGCTCGGTGCCTTTGATCGGGTCGCCGCCGATGCCAACGCAGGTGGACTGGCCCAGACCCACATCTGTGGTCTGCTTGACGGCCTCATAAGTCAAGGTGCCCGAACGGGACACAACGCCGACCGAGCCGCGCTTGTGGATGTGGCCGGGCATGATGCCGATTTTGCAGGCATCAGGCGTGATGACACCGGGGCAGTTCGGGCCGATCAGGCGCGAGTTCGAGCCTTCCAGCGCGCGTTTTACCTTCATCATGTCTAGAACCGGGATGCCTTCGGTGATGCAGACGATCACTTCCATCTCGGCATCAATCGCTTCGAGGATCGAGTCAGCCGCGAAGGGCGGCGGCACATAGATGACAGAGGCGTTGGCTTCGGTCACATGCTTGGCTTCGTGGACCGAGTTGAACACGGGCAGGCCCAGATGCTCCATCCCGCCTTTACCGGGGGTCACGCCGCCGACCATCTTGGTGCCATAAGCGATGGCCTGTTCGCTGTGGAATGTGCCCTGCGAGCCGGTAAAGCCCTGACAGATCACTTTGGTATTTTCGTCGATGAGGACTGCCATTTGGCGTTCTCCTTTGATTTTCGTAGGATGGGTGCTCGCACCCATCATCTCAATTAAAGATGGGTGAAATCACCCACCCTACGCTTTTATTCTTGGTCCGATTGGTTCCGTTGACCCAAACAACGATCTTCTACGGAGGACAAAAACGAGTATTTTTCGACCATCGTTCCGTAGTCTCGAATTTTGCGAACTGCGGAAACTAACTCGATCTCGTTTTCATCTTGGTAGAGGCCTACGATCATTCGTTCTTGATCGCTATCCAATAGTTGTTCGAGCAACGAAGCTCTTTCGGAGAACAAATTCGTGTAACGTTTCCAAAGCAGGTAGTTGGGTTCCGTCTGAATGTCGAAACGGTCAAACAAATCCTGACTAATTGCGGAAGCCGACGCTGAAAGCTGAAAACACTCTACTGCTTGAGTGGCTTCTTCAAGCGTCGCAGCCTGAGCGCCCGTGGAGAGACACGCGACTGAAACTGCCGAAATTAGAAACGCCCGCATATTCGAACTTAACTCTTAACCGCCTTCACGATCTTCTCGGCACCGTCTTTCAGATTGTCCGCCGCGATTACGTCCAGGCCCGAGGTGTTGATGATCTCTTTGCCCTTCTCGACATTCGTGCCTTCCAGACGCACGACCAGCGGAACCTGCAGGCCGACCTCTTTCACGGCGGCGACAACGCCCTCGGCAATGACATCACAACGCATGATGCCGCCGAAGATGTTGACCAGAATGCCTTTGACCTGCGGGTCCGAGGTGATGATCTTGAACGCCTCGGTCACTTTCTCTTTGGTGGCACCGCCACCTACGTCGAGGAAGTTGGCAGGCTCGGCCCCATACAGCTTGATGATGTCCATGGTGGCCATCGCCAGACCGGCACCGTTGACCATGCACCCGATCTCACCATCCAGCGCGATGTAGTTCAGGTCGTATTTCGAGGCTTCCAGTTCCTTGGGGTCTTCCTCGGTTGTGTCGCGCAGTTCGGCGATGTCGGGGTGGCGGTAAACCGCGTTGCCGTCAAAGCTGACTTTGGCGTCCAGCACCTTGAGGTCGCCGCCATCGGTGATGATCAGCGGGTTGATCTCCAGCATCTCCATGTCCTTCTCGACGAAGGCCTGGTACAGCTGACCCATCAGCTTGACGCATTGCTTGACCTGTGCGCCTTGCAGACCCAGCGAGAACGCGATGCGGCGGCCGTGATAGGGCTGATAGCCGGTCGCGGGGTCGACCGAGAACGACAGGATTTTCTCGGGCGTTTCAGCGGCCACTTCTTCGATGTCCATGCCACCTTCGGTCGAGCAGACGAACGAGATGCGGCTGGTCTGGCGGTCCACCAGCAGGGCCAGATACATTTCGGTTTCGATGCCGGAACCGGCTTCGATGTAGATGCGGTTGACCTGTTTGCCCGCCGGGCCGGTCTGATGCGTGACCAGCGTGCGACCCAGCATCTTCTTGGCTTCTTCGGCGGCTTCCTCGACCGATTTGGTCAGGCGCACACCGCCTTTTTCACCGGCGTCTGCCTCTTTGAAAGAGCCCTTGCCGCGACCGCCTGCGTGGATCTGCGACTTGACCACCCAAAGCGGGCCGTCCAGTTCACCGGCTGCGGTTTTGGCTTCTTCGGCGCGCAGAACCGCGCGACCTTCAGAGACCGGAGCGCCATAGCTGCGAAGAAGCGCTTTGGCCTGATATTCGTGGATATTCATCGAAACTGTCCCGTTTGACTACGATTGAACCGTTATAGGCGTGTCTAGAGGGCAAGTTTAAAGGGTTTTTTGACGTGTCACGAGTTTTTGTGGAAGATTTTCAGTATTTGTGATCACAGGTTTTTGGGGTGTGATCACAAAATCTGAACGAGCTGGCGTTTGATTCGATCCTGCCGGTAGACCGATAAAATCACATTCAAAAAGCAGAGTTTGCGACGTTTGCGATAACAGGAGCGACCGGAAATCAGCCGGATCGAAAGCCACAAAAAAACCGGCCTCGCAAGAAGGCCGGTTTGGAATGCGTGTGCAGAGGTGCGGCTTACGCCAGCGAGCTGTCGATGCCCTTACACGCCTCGATCAGGCCTTTCACCGCGTTGACCGAGTTGTCGAAACCGGCCTGTTCGTCCGCGTTCAGCTTGATGTCCACGATGCGCTCGACACCGCCTGCGCCGATCACGGTCGGGACGCCGACATACAGGCCATCGACACCCAGTTCACCGCTGCAATAGGCGGCACAGGGCAGAACGCGCTTTTGGTCTTTCAGATAGGCTTCGGCCATTTCGATCGCCGAAGTCGCAGGCGCGTAATAGGCCGAGCCGGTTTTCAGCAGGCCAACAATCTCGGCACCACCGTCGCGGGTGCGCTGAACGATGGCGTCCAGTTTCTCTTGCGTGGTCCAGCCCATCTCGACCAGATCGGGCAGCGGGATACCGGCAACGGTCGAATAGCGGACCGAGGGAACCATGGTGTCGCCGTGGCCACCCAGAACAAAGGCGGTGACGTCGCGCATCGAGACGTTGAACTCTTCCGACAGGAAGTGTGCGAAACGCGCCGAGTCCAGCACGCCTGCCATGCCGCAGACCTTGTTGTGGGGCAGGCCCGAGAATTCGCGCAGGGCCCAGACCATCGCGTCCAGCGGGTTGGTGATGCAGATCACGAAGGCGTCGGGCGCGTGGGCAGCGATGCCTTCGCCAACGGACTTCATGACTTTCAGGTTGATGCCCAACAGGTCATCGCGGCTCATCCCCGGTTTGCGGGCGACGCCTGCGGTGACGATGCAGACATCCGCGCCTGCGATGTCGGCGTAGTCGCTGGTGCCTTTCATCGAAGCGTCAAAGCCTTCCGAAGGGCCGGATTCTGCGATGTCGAGTGCCTTGCCCTGCGGCAGTCCGTCTGCGATGTCAAACAGGACAACGTCACCCAGTTCTTTGACAGCTGCCAGGTGTGCAAGCGTGCCGCCGATGTTCCCCGCGCCGATCAGCGCAATCTTGGGTCTGGCCATTTGGAATTCTCCGGTCGGTTTTGAAATCGCGGTTGTGCTAGTCGCTAAATAGCAATTGCGCAAGGGTCCTGCGGCGCGGCATGCCACCGCATACCGTTTGCCTTGCCCGTGTTGATTGCGCTAAACGGCTTGTGAGACAAGCCAATTCGCAGGCCGCCGCATGTTCGAACTGAACCTGATGTTTTTTGCCGTGGCGATCCCTGCGGTGATCTTTGCCGGTATTTCAAAAGGCGGGTTCGGTTCGGGCGTGGCTTTTGCGTCCTCGTCGATTCTGGCGCTGATCCTGAGCCCGGCGCAGGCCGTGGCGCTGATGTTGCCGATCCTGATGATCATCGATGTGGCAACGCTTGGCCCCTATTGGAAACGTTGGAGCTGGCCGGATTGCCGCCTGTTGATACTGGGCGGCATACCCGGTGTGCTGCTGGGAATGGGCCTTTTCCACCTGACCAATGACGACGTGCTGCGGTTGCTGATCGGCGGCATCTCGGTCGCGTTTGTGGTTTGGCATATCGCACAGGTCCGAGGTTGGATTCGCGGCTTTGCAGACCGTTTGCCGCCATCCGCCGGGGTGTTTGCCGGTGTGGTGGCAGGCTTCACCAGCTTCGTCAGCCATGCCGGGGGACCGCCTGCCGCGGTTTATCTGCTGTCGCAGCGCCTGACGAAGACCGAATTTCAGGCGTCGACCGTGCTGGTCTTTTGGGTCATCAATATCGTGAAGTTTGTGCCCTATGCCTATCTGGGGCTTTTCACCCTGCAAACGGCCTGGGCCAATCTTCTGCTGGCTCCGTTTGCTGTCTTAGGGGCCTGGCTTGGCGTTCGGGCGCATTTTATGCTGTCCGAACGCGTGTTCTTTGGCATCACCTATGTTCTGCTGACCCTGACCGGATCAAAACTGATCTGGGACGCTTTGACTTAGGCATTGGGCGGCAGGGCTTCGGTAAGCGCCTCGTAGGACTGGCCCGAGGCCACAAGGCAGGTCATGCCGTCCGGCAGGGTGACGGTGATCGTCCAGCTTCCCGTCTCGTCCGAGGCAAACACCTCCATCACCGCGCCTTGACGGGCAATGCCGATCCCCTTGCGGGTTTCGCCATAGGTGCCGGCCAGACGCTCGATCACGTCCGCGCGCGGGGCGCAGTTGCGGTTCTGCGCCTGCACCTGTTGGGCCGCCAACACCATGATCCCAAGCCCGATGGTCATATTCACAACTCTCTTTTTCATCTCCGACCCCTTTTGTTTGGTGTGCAAGTCAGCTTGCGGGCGGGGACCGGAAATCCGGTTAAACCAAAGTGCGTTGCGTCACGCGGCGGGTCGAATGCTGCGTTGCGGCGATTTTGACCTTGAAGTTTCCCGAAAAAAATGGCCCATTCCGCGCAACTTTATTTCTTAGGGAGGCATCGATGGATCCGCGTCAACGCCCGTATCGTTCGGTTCTGTATATTCCCGGCTCGCGTGATCGGGCCCTGGACAAGGCACGCACTCTGCCTGTTGATGCGATCATCTTCGATCTGGAAGATGCAGTTGCAGCGGACGAGAAAGAGAATGCACGCGAGACGCTCAAGGCAGCCCTGGCCGCTGGCGGGTATGGTTCGCGGGTCAAGATCGTTCGAATCAACGGGCTGGACACCGAATGGGGCCGCGCCGATGCCGAAGCCGTGCGGGACATGGATGCCGATGTGGTTCTGCTGCCCAAGGTGAGCTCGGCCGCTGATGTCGACGCTTTGGCCGCAATCACCGGGGATCTGCCGATCTGGGCGATGATGGAAACCCCGCGCGGGATGCTGAACGCGGCCGAGATTGCGGCCCATCCCCTGATGGCGGGCTTTGTCATGGGCACCAACGATCTGGCTAAAGAGCTTCAGACACGCTTCCGCCCGGATCGCCTGCCGCTGATAACGTCTTTGGGCCTGTGCCTGTTGGCGGCCAAGGCCGAAGGTCTGATCATTGTGGACGGCGTATATAATGCGTTCAAAGACACAGAAGGTTTGGCCGCCGAATGTGCGCAGGGCCGGAATATGGGCTTTGACGGTAAAACTCTGATCCACCCGGCGCAGGTCGAGGTCACGAATGAGGCCTTCGCACCTTCGGATGCCGAGATCGATCTGGCCCGCCGCCAGATCGCCGCCTTTGAAGAGACCGAGGCGCAAGGGCAGGGCGTTGCTGTCGTTGACGGCAAGATTGTCGAAAACCTGCATGTTGTAACCGCACGTGAACTTCTGGCAAAAGCGGAGGCGATTACAGCTTTGCAAGCGGGGTAAGCCAGCAATGGGTTTTGTACTTCTGATCCTCGGGGTGGCGCTTTGGTGGGCCGCACATCTGTTCAAACGCGTCATGCCGGATCAACGCGCCGCGTTGGGCGATGCGGGCAAGGGCGCGGTGGCCTTGGCGTTGGTCGCGGCGATCCTGTTGATGATCTTCGGTTATCGCATGACCGACTTCATCCATGTCTGGGCCCCGCCGACCTTTCTGATCCACGTCAACAACCTGCTGGTGCTGATCGCGATCTATCTGATGAGTCCGGCTGGTGCGAAAGGCCGCCTGCTGAACAAGGTTCGCCACCCGATGCTGGGCGGATTCAAGCTGTGGGCTTTTGCGCATCTGCTGGTAAACGGCGATCTGGCGTCCATTGTCCTGTTCGGAGGGCTGCTGGCCTGGGCGGTGGTCGAAGTGATCGTGATCAACAAGTCCGAACCCGAATGGACCCCGGGCGAGCCTGGCACCTATGGCAAGGACGCGATGTTCTTTGTCGCCTCGATCGTCTTGCTGGGCATCATCGGTTATATCCACGGGCTGGTCGGCCCGTCCCCGTTCGGCGGATAAGGAACCGAAATAATGGCAAAACTCTATCGTCTGTTGACGGAAGAAGACACATCCGCCTTCTGCCACAAAGTGTCGGACGCATTGGCCAAAGGGTGGGAGCTGTATGGCGACCCATCCTACGCCTATGACACGGCAAACAGCGTCATGCGCTGTGCGCAGGCCGTGACCAAAGAGGTCGAAGGCGACTATTCACCTGAAATGAAACTGGGACAGCAATAATGGCAAAGACCAATCCGGGCCGCTTTTTTGAGGATTATTCCGTCGGGCAGGTGCTGACTCATGCAGTGCCCCGCACCGTAACGGATGGCGAAAGGGCGTTGTATCATGCGCTGTATCCGGCGCGGCATGCGCTTTATTCCTCGGACGAATTTGCGCGCAGCTGCGGATTGTCGGAAAGCCCCCTTGATGATCTGGCGGCGTTTCATGTGGTCTTTGGCAAAACCGTGCCGGATGTGTCGCTGAACGCGGTCGCCAATCTGGGCTATGCGGAAGGGCGCTGGTTGAAACCGGTCTATCCCGGCGACACGCTGCGCTCGGTTTCCGAAGTGATCGGGGTCAAGCAGAACTCGAACGGCAAAACCGGCGTGGTCTGGGTGCGCACCCGTGGCCTGAACCAGCTGGATGAAGTTGTCATCGACTATGTGCGTTGGGTCATGGTTCGTAAGTCGAACCTGGATGCACCCGCGCCGGACACCGTTGTGCCCGAGCTGAAAAAGGTTCTGGAGCCACAGGATCTGGTTGTGCCCGAGGGGCTGGATTTCTCGAACTACGATTTCATGCAGTCGGGCGAACCCCATCGCTGGGGCGATTATGAGATCGGAGAAAAGATCGACCACGTCGATGGCGTCACCGTCGAAGAAGCCGAGCATATGCTGGCAACTCGCCTGTGGCAGAACACCGCCAAGGTGCATTTCGACCTGACCTTCCGGCCCGAAGGGCGGCTGATCTATGGCGGTCACGTAATTTCGATGGCGCGGACCCTGTCCTTTAACGGTCTGGCCAATGCGCAGATGATCGTGGGTCTGAATGGTGGCGCGCATGCAAACCCGTGTTTTGCAGGTGACACGATCAAGGCCTGGTCCGAGGTTCTGGACAAAGCCGAAACCGATGTTCCGGGCGTCGGTGCCCTTCGCCTGCGGCTGGTCGCGACCAAAGGCGGCACGCCGTTTGAGTTGCGCAATGAAGACGGCAAGTATCACCCGGACGTGTTGCTGGACCTCGATTACTGGGCCCTGATCCCAATGTGATGTGACCCGGTCAGATCGCGCGGATCTGATGACGCTGATGTGAGTACAGCGTTGATTTTCCGTGCTAGGTTGGCGGCATGACCCTGCTTCGCACACTTGCCGCCTGCCTTTGCCTAGCGCCCCCTGCGTGGTCCTGTGATCTGGCGCTGGCGCTTGCGGTGGATGTCTCGGGGTCTGTGGACAGCAACGAGTTTCGTATTCAGATGGATGGTCTGGCGGCTGGCTTGCGTGATCCGATTGTGTCCGAGGCATTGGTGCGCGGGCAGGCCCAGTTGATGCTGGTGCAGTGGACCGGGGCCTCGCGCCAAAGGGTAACAATCCCCTGGACCCGAATTGACAGCTTCGATGCGCTCGACCGGTTCGCCGATCAGGTGGCGCAAGACCCGCGTGTCTGGCGCAATTTTTCAACCGCGATAGGTGAGGCACTGGAGACCACGGTGTCCAGCTTTGATACGGTGTCGGAATGCAAGCGGCTGCTGATCGACATCTCGGGCGACGGAATATCGAACGAAGGGGTCGAACCCACGCAAATCCATGGGCTGTTGAAAGATCGCGGCGTGACAGTAAATGCCATCGCTATTGAAGAGAGTGAGCCTGATCTGACAGCCTATTTCTACGAAAACGTAATAGTCGGAGAAGGGGCGTTTGTTGTGTCCGCAGCCGGGTTTGCGGACTACCCCGAACGCATTCGCAAAAAGCTGCTGCGCGAAGTCACCCAGCAATCTGCCGCCCTGGAATAGGTGGGGAAGATTCGTGATCACATTGATTGATCAGTGAAAACGCTAACATTGAGATGGCTGCATGTGATTTGTGATCACAGTATTATTTAGTGTGATCACATATGGGGCAAAACGTCCATTTTGCACTAAAATTACCCGTTTTTGCGGGTGCAGCACGTGACAGCACAGGAAAAAAAGGTAAAACGACTGGTAGCCAAAGTAAGAGGAGCCGCCATGGCCGATGTCAATCGGGGCAATCGCCCGCTCTCGCCACATATTATGATCTACCGCCCGCAGATGACCTCGTTGTCGTCGATCATGGTTCGACTGTCGGGTCTTGCGGTATTTGCCATCGCAGCACTTGTGGTTTGGTGGCTGCTTGCCGCGGCCACGTCCGAGGCCGCATTTGCTGGCATCGACGGCTTCCTACTCAGCTGGTTCGGTCAGCTCATCCTGACGGGTGGGGTCTGGGCACTGTGGTACCACACGCTGGGGCGGTTGCGTCACGTGGTGTGGGACTTCGGCTATTGCCTCGACGTTGCTGTGTCCGAGAAGATGGGCATTGGCATGTTTGTCGGGGCGACCGTTCTGACCATCATCACCATGCTGTTGGTGTAAGGAGAATGGCGATGCAATACCTCACCGACCGCAAACGCGCGCAAGGCCTGGGCGCGGGGAAATCCGGAACGCAAACACATTGGCGCACCATGGTCCGGGCGATGATCCTGGCCATTCTGGTGCCCCTGTTCATCTTCACTTTTGGCTATGGCATCGGCGGAACCTACGAAGAGGTTCTGGCCTATTTCGCCCGTCCCTTCCCGGCCATTGTCACCGGTCTGACTTTGGTCGTGGGTCTGCTGCAACTCATGTATGAGGCGCAGGAAACCATCGAGGATTACGTGCACGGGATCGCGGAAAAGATCACACTCGTTGCGATGTGGGCCTTTGGCTACACGCTGATGGCTGCGGGGCTGTTTGCCCTCGTCAAGCTGGCCCTGTGATGACGCGCTAAGGATCAGAGAAAATGACAGCAGCATATGAATATGAAACCCACGAATATGACGTCGTGGTTGTCGGGGCAGGCGGCGCCGGTCTGCGCGCAACGCTGGGTATGGCGGAACAGGGCCTGCGCACGGCCTGTGTGACCAAGGTTTTCCCGACCCGCTCGCACACGGTTGCAGCACAAGGCGGTATCGCGGCGTCTCTGTCGAACATGGGGCCGGACCACTGGCAGTGGCATATGTACGACACCGTCAAGGGCTCGGACTGGCTGGGTGACACGGACGCGATGGAATACCTCGCGCGTGAAGCGCCCAAGGCGGTTTATGAATTGGAACATTACGGCGTTCCGTTCAGCCGCACCGAAGAAGGCAAGATCTACCAGCGCCCATTTGGCGGTCACACCACCGAGTTTGGCGAAGGCCCCGCCGTGCAGCGCACCTGTGCCGCCGCCGACCGGACCGGCCACGCGATCCTGCACACGCTGTATGGCCAGTCGCTGAAGAACAATGCCGAGTTCTACATCGAATATTTCGCCATCGACCTGATCATGTCCGAGGACGGGCAATGTCAGGGCGTTGTCTGTTGGAAGTTGGACGACGGCACCATGCATGTCTTCAACGCCAAGATGGTGGTGCTGGCGACCGGCGGCTATGGTCGGGCGTATTTCAGCGCCACCTCGGCCCATACCTGCACCGGCGACGGTGGCGGCATGGTGGCCCGCGCGGGTCTGGCGCTGCAGGATATGGAGTTCGTGCAGTTTCACCCGACCGGCATCTACGGCTCGGGCTGCCTGATCACCGAAGGCGCACGGGGCGAGGGTGGTTACCTGACCAACTCGGAAGGCGAGCGGTTCATGGAGCGTTATGCGCCCCAGTACAAGGACCTAGCACCGCGCGACTATGTCTCGCGTTCGATGACAATGGAGATCCGCGAAGGCCGTGGGGTCGGCGGTGAAGGGGATCACATCCACCTGAACCTGTCGCACCTGCCCGCCGAGGCTCTGGCAGAACGCCTGCCCGGCATCTCGGAAAGCGCTAAGATTTTTGCAGGTGTCGACGTCACCAAAGAACCGATCCCGGTTCTGCCGACTGTGCACTATAACATGGGCGGTATCCCGACCAACTATTGGGGTGAGGTTCTGAACCCCACCGCCGATGACCCGACAGCTGTCGTTCCCGGCCTGATGGCTGTGGGTGAGGCCGGTTGTGCCTCGGTCCACGGCGCGAACCGTCTGGGGTCGAACTCGCTGATCGACCTTGTGGTCTTTGGCCGCGCGGCGGCGATCAAGGCGGGCAAGGTTGTCGATGCCGGTGCTCCGAACCCGGTTCTGAACCAGGCGTCGGTTGATAAGGCGTTTGACCGCTTCGACACGGTCCGCAACGCCAGCGGTGCGATCCCAACCGCCGATCTGCGGCTTGAGATGCAGAAGACCATGCAGGCCGACGCCGCCGTGTTCCGTACCGCCAAGACTATGGCCGAGGGCGTCGAGAAGATGACCGCCATCGCCGCCAAGATGGACGACCTGAAAGTCACCGACCGCAGCCTTGTCTGGAACAGCGACCTGATGGAGACGCTGGAACTGACCAACCTGATGCCAAGCGCGCTGGCCACCATCGTCGGCGCCGAGGCGCGCAAGGAATCCCGCGGCGCCCACGCGCATGAGGATTTCAGCGAACGCGATGACGAAAACTGGCGCGTTCACACTGTCAGCCGGGTCGAGGGCAACAAGGTCGAGCTCAGCTATCGTCCGGTCATCGTCGATCCGCTGACCAACGAGGACGAAGGCGGCATCAGCCTCAAGAAAATCGCGCCCAAGGCGCGGACCTTCTAAGGAGCGTATTGACCAGGCAATGGTGTGCAAACGCCAAATACCCACGGACAACGCTGCGACCTATGGCCGTTGGACACTGTGCTGTGTCTGGGGGCTGGTATGACGGTTCAGGCGTTACGCTCTGCTCAGGCCGATCCGAAGATCATTCTGGTCGGTCTCAACCGCTGCGCAACGACCTCGTTCCACAGGTTGTTTCAGGACAGCGGCATCCCATCGGTGCATTGGGTGGATGAGCGGGGCGAAAATCTGGCGCATCGCATGGTGACAAATATATCCATGGGCCGCAAACCTCTGGACGGGTTTGGCGCTGTTCGGGCGTTTACCGACATTGCCTTTGTCAATGTCCGCTTCATGCTGGACGGTGCACGGTTCTTTCGCGAACTGCACGCGGGCTACCCGGATGCCTATTTCCTGCTGAACACGCGCAATCGGGACGACTGGATCACATCCCGCGCGCGCCACAACCAGGGCCGGTATCTGGATCGTTGCTGTCAGGCCAACGGTCAATCGGCGGACGAAGTGAAACAGGGCTGGGCGCATATGTACGACGTGCACCATGCCGAAGTGCAGGACTATTTCGCCGGAAACCCAAGGTTTCTGCGATTTGATATCGACCGGGACGAGCCGCAGGCCATTGCCGACTGGCTGTCTCCGGATTTTGACGTGAACATTGCCCATTGGGGGCACTATAATCGCGGCGCGTCCAAGCGCGCCCGGACAGGCTGAATGGAGAATTGACATGGTTCAACTGACCCTGCCCAAGAATTCCCGGATCACCACCGGCAAGACCTGGCCCAAACCGGAGGGTGCGAAAAACCTGCGCAAGTTCCAGATTTACCGCTGGAACCCGGATGACGGGCAAAACCCGCGCGTCGATACCTATTTTGTCGATATGGACAACTGCGGTCCGATGATCCTGGACGCGCTGATCAAGATCAAGAACGAGATCGACCCGACCCTGACCTTCCGCCGGTCCTGCCGGGAAGGGATCTGTGGCTCTTGCGCGATGAATATCGACGGGATCAACACGCTGGCCTGTATCTACGGCATGGACGAGATCAAGGGCGACGTGAAAATCTATCCGCTGCCGCATATGCCGGTGGTCAAGGACCTGATCCCCGATCTGACCCATTTCTACGCTCAGCACGCATCCATCATGCCGTGGCTGGAAACCAAGACCAACCGCCCGGCGAAAGAGTGGAAGCAATCCATCGAAGACCGCAAGAAACTGGATGGTCTGTATGAATGCGTCATGTGCGCCAGCTGCTCGACATCCTGTCCCAGCTACTGGTGGAACGGCGACCGCTACCTTGGCCCCGCCGCCCTGCTGCACGCCTATCGCTGGATCATTGACAGCCGGGATGAGGCCACGGGTGAGCGTCTGGACGAGTTGGAAGATCCCTTCAAGCTGTATCGCTGTCACACGATCATGAATTGCGCCAAGACCTGCCCCAAGGGTCTGAACCCGGCGGCTGCGATTGCGCAGATCAAGAAAATGATGATCGAACGCTCGGTTTAAGGCGTTTTTGAATCAGCGCTTGCCGGGTTGCGGCAAGCGCATGCCGCTATTGCAAAATCAGGCGATGCAGCCGGGCGCGACACGGTCTAGATTTGCAGTAGGGAGGAGTGATGGGATCAAATCAGGATCACTCCGATGACAACAAAACCACAAACCCCGAAAGTGACTGCCAAAGAAGCGCTGGACCTGCTTGAGCAGGCCTGGGCCTATTACACGCCGGAACCAGCACCGGCCCTAAAGGCGCGAGAGCCCGAGCTGTTTGAATACGCAAATGCGGCCTGACGGCTTGCCAATAGCCGACAGTATGGGCGAAACAGAACCATGCCCGTTCTCTTGATACTTCTGGCCGCCGGGGTCTTTGCCTATTTCTTCTGGCGGTCGCGCACGTCTTCACTGACGCGCGAGTGCCGATGGCGGCAACATCGCGATGAAGGTCGGTGGGTCTGCGCCTATTGCGGCGCAAAAACGGAAAGTTCTGACAGCCCAACCCAGTGTTTGCGCCAGTCTTCAGGCCGATAGAAACCGGGCAGAGGGGTCCTCTGCCCGTTCCAGTTTAGCCTGCGTCCGGAAAGGCGGCGTGCAGGGCAATCTCGACCATGTCACCAAAACTGCTTTCGCGGTCGGATGAGGGCAGTGCCTCACCGGTCAGCAGATGATCGGACACGGTCAACACGGCCAAAGCCCGGCATTTGTGACGGGCGGCGAGGATGTAAAGCTCGGCCGCTTCCATCTCGACGCCCAGAATGCCGTGACGCACCATCTGTTCGTTCAGATCAGGGCGTTCGTCATAGAACACATCCGAGGAATAGATGCCGCCGATATGGGTGGGCGTGCCTTTTGCCTTGGCCGCCACGGCGGCGGCCTGCAGCAAATCCCAATCTGCACAGGGAGCAAAATTTATCTCTTTCATGATGCCCCGCGAAGGGGTGCTGAGCGTTGTCGAAGTCATTGCCAGAATGACGTCGCGCAGATTCACGCTGTCCTGCATCCCACCGCAGGACCCGATGCGGATCAGCGTTTTCGCGCCATAGTCCCGGATCAGTTCATTCACGTAGATCGACAAAGACGGCATTCCCATACCGCTGCCCTGAATGGTGACAGGATTGCCCTTCCAGCTGCCGGTGAAGCCCAACATGCCCCGAACGTTGTTGACCTGCTTTACATCGTCCAGAAACGTCTCAGCGGCCCATTTCGCGCGATACGGATCGCCGGGCAAAAGAACGGTTTCGGCGATTTCACCTTTTTCCGCGCCAATATGAATCGTCATTTCGGCACCTGTCCTGATTAGATTTCCAGATCGGAAATATCCGCGCCGGATTTCAGCGCATCATGAACCCATTGCGGTTTCCGGCCACGACCTGTCCATGTCTGGTCCGGATTTGCAGGGTTGCGGTATTTGGCCTGTGCCTTGCTGCCTTTTACGGAACGCGGCGCGTCGCCCGACAATTCGGATAGCGAGAAGCCAAATTCAGCAGCTGCCTTTTCCGCCGCTTTCAGCGCTTCCTGACGTTCACGTTTCTCAGCGTTTACAAGGGCTTTTTCGACGTTTTCGCGCAGAGATACCAGCTCTTTTCGCGACATCGTTTCCAGGTTTATCCCCATAATCTTGTCTCCGTCCTGATAAGTGTTACCGCGTGCGCCAAGGCGCACCGCAATTGCAAACAACGCGATACTCTACTCCCAATGAATTGGGAATAGAAACGGGGAAATAATTGGTTAAAACGTCCGTTATTCAGCGGCCAGGTTTTTCGGGTCCACCAATTCCACAATATCGCCCATGATCGAATTGAGTTCGAAATTCTTGGGGGTGTAGACTTTTGCGACGCCCATGGCCTTCAATTGTTCCGCATCCTCATCCGGAATAATTCCGCCGACAACGACAGGGATGTGATCCAGACCCGCTTTGCGCAGCCGTGCAAGGACATCCTCGACCAGCGGCAGATGGCTGCCGGACAGGATCGACAGACCGATGACATGCGCGTCGTCATCTGCGGCGGCGGTCACGATCTCTTCGGGGGTCAGGCGAATACCTTCATAGCTGATGTCCATACCGCAATCCCGCGCACGGAATGCGATTTGTTCCGCACCGTTCGAATGGCCGTCCAGACCGGGCTTGCCGACCAGGAATTTCAGGCGGCGGCCCAGCTTGTCGCTGACGGCGTCCACCGCGGCGCGCAGGTCGTCCAGACCTTCGGTCTTGTTCGAAACCGAGCCCGACACACCTGTCGGGCCGCGATAGGTGCCGTAAACCTTGCGCATTTCCTCGGCCCATTCACCGGTGGTGACACCGGCCTTTGCGGCGGCAATCGACGGCTCCATCACATTTGTGCCGTTCTGCGCAGCCTCACGCAGCGCGGCCAGTGCGGCCGTAACGGCGGCATCATCCCGCTCGGCGCGCCAGTTGTTCAGGCGGTTAATCTGTTCCTGCTCGACAGCCGGATCAACAACCATGATCCCGCCATCTTCGGTTTGAAGGGGCGAGGGCTCACCCTCGATCCATTTGTTCACGCCGACCACAATGGTTTCATTGCGTTCGATCCGGTTCAGACGCTCGGCGTTGGAATCGACAAGGCGGGATTTCATGTACTCGATCGAGGCAACGGCACCCCCCATCGAATCGAGGTTGGCCAGTTCGGCGCGCGCGCCTTCCTTCAGTTCCTCGACCTTGGCGTCCACCGCCGGGTTGCCGTCGAACAGGTCACCATATTCCAGCAGGTCGGTCTCATAAGCCAGAATTTGCTGCATCCGCATCGACCATTGCTGATCCCATGGGCGGGGCAGGCCAAGCGCCTCGTTCCAAGCCGGCAACTGCACCGCACGGGCGCGGGCCTTTTTCGACAGGGTCACGGCCAGCATCTCGATCAGAATGCGGTAGACGTTGTTTTCCGGCTGCTGCTCGGTCAAGCCCAGCGAGTTCACCTGAACGCCATAGCGGAATCGGCGGAATTTTGGGTTCTCGACGCCGTAGCGGTCTTGCAGGATTTCGTCCCAAAGATCGACGAAGGCGCGCATTTTGCACATCTCGGTGACAAAGCGGATGCCCGCGTTCACAAAGAACGAAATCCGCCCGCACAGCGCCGGGAAATCCTCGGCCGGAACACGAGGGCGCAATTCATCCAGAACTGCGATGGCGGTGGCCAGCGCATAGGCCAGTTCCTGTTCCGGCGTCGCGCCTGCCTCTTGCAGGTGATAAGAACACACGTTCATCGGGTTCCATTTCGGCACGTGGGTATAGCAGTACTCGGCCACGTCCGCGATCATCTTCAGCGACGGTTTGGGCGGGCAGACATAGGTACCACGGCTCAGGTATTCCTTGATCAGGTCGTTCTGCACCGTGCCTTGCAGTTTCGAGACATCCGCGCCCTGTTCCTCGGCCACCGCGATATACAACGCCAACAGCCACGGGGCCGTGGCATTGATCGTCATCGAGGTGTTCATCTGCTCCAGCGGAATCTGGTCGAACAGAACCCGCATGTCACCCAGATGGCAGACCGGCACGCCCACTTTGCCAACCTCGCCACGGGCCAGAGTATGGTCACTGTCATAGCCGGTTTGCGTCGGCAGATCGAAGGCCACCGACAGGCCGGTCTGACCTTTTGCCAGGTTTCCACGATACAGCGCGTTCGAGGCTTCGGCGGTGGAATGACCGGCATAGGTCCGGATCAGCCAGGGGCGGTCTTTCTGCGTCTGCGTCATGGGCGGGCCTCGCATGTCGTTCGGTAACAAAATTACGTATGAGGGTTCTAAAGCGCAATTTTCAGGACATGTCAATTCGCTGCGTTGCGGCATTTCAAAATTGTGCAGATTGTGAGCGGTTTCGATTAGTGGCACTGTGCCGACATGATGCAAACCGTGGAACTTCCGCTCTGGCTTTTCCTGCTGATCGTGGTCTTTGCCATGGTCACGTTCGCGTCGCATTTCTTGTTCCCATCGGTGCGCTGGTTTTTTCGCCGCAGGCTGGAACGGGCGGTGTCGCGATTGAACAAACGTCTGCAACGCCCGATTCAGCCGTTCAAGCTGGCCCGGCGGCATGACATGATCCAACGGCTGATCTATGACCCGCAGGTCGGGCACGCCGTACAAAATCACGCGCGCGAGGAAGGCATCCCCGAGGCAGTGGCCTTTGAAAAGGCCCGCCGCTATGCGCGCGAAATCGTGCCCTCGTTCTCGGCCTTTGCTTATTTCAGCTTTGCCATTCGTTTGGCCCGGTTGCTGAGCAACACGTTCTACAACGTGCGCCTCAGCTATGAAGACGAAAGCGCCGTCAAGGACATCGACCCCGAGGCAACGGTTGTCTTTGTCATGAATCACCGCAGTAACATGGACTACGTGCTGGTCACCTATCTGGCGGCGCAGCAGTCGGCCCTGTCTTATGCTGTGGGGGAATGGGCGCGGGTCTGGCCGCTCAGCCGGTTGATCCGGGCAATGGGGGCGTATTTCATCCGACGGAAGTCCGGTAGTGAGCTGTATCGGCAGGTCCTGGCCAGCTATGTCCGCCACGCGACCGAGGCAGGCGTGACCCAGGCGATGTTCCCCGAAGGCGGGCTGAGCCTGACCGGCGCGCTGGGTCGGCCTAAGTTGGGATTGTTGAAATACATCATCGATGGCACCTCGCCGGACGGGCGGGATGTTGTGTTCGTGCCTGTGGCCCTGAACTATGACCGGGTGTTGGAAGACACCATTTTGACCCATGCCGCTTTGGGGACCGAGCGGCGCTTTCGTGCGCGGATCGGTGTCATCACCAGCTGGATCGTCAAGCAGCTCTGGCGTCGCCTGATCGGGCGGTACAAACGGTTCGGGGTGGCCTCGGTGCGGTATGGCCAGCCGATCTCGCTCAAGGAATTCTCGGCCAGGGCGGGCGATGACATCATGACCGATCTGGCCCGTGCGCTGATGGTGCGGATCGGGGCGGCGATACCGATGGTGCCCGGCCCGGCGGCCTGTTCGTTGTTGCGCGAAAACGGTCCGATACCCGAGCAGGACGTGAAGGCTCGGATCGTCGCGATGATGGAGCAGGATGGCGGCGAATCCGCCGAGACGGCGACAGCCGTGACAGACGCGCTGGATCAGTTTGTCGAGCGCCGCATTCTGAGCCGAGATGGGGACATGCTATGCCTGTCTGGCCAGCGCGGCGATCTTCTCGATTTCTACGCCAACTCACTGCCCAACCACATGAATTCCGATGATTCTGCGGATGCGAAAGAAATTTCTGCACCTGCGGGGTCATAAAATTACAAATTCGATCCAAAAACGGTTGCAATATTTCGCGTCGATCAATATTCCAGTCGATGAAGCGCGCGATTCTGCGTCGCGGCAAAGGTATTGAGAGAAGGAGGCCAGCATGGCTTTGGACACCGAAAGCGGTATCGCGTCGTACGAGGCACCCGAAAAGGACCTCTATGAGATGGGGGAAATCCCTCCGATGGGGTTTGTGCCCAAGCAGATGTATGCCTGGGCAATCCGGAAAGAACGTCATGGTGAGCCCAACACCGCCATGCAGCAGGAAGTGGTCGATGTGCCGACCCTGGACAGCAACGAAGTGCTGGTTCTGGTTATGGCTGCGGGCGTGAACTATAACGGCGTCTGGGCTGCACTGGGTCAGCCGATCAGCCCGTTTGACGGCCACAAGGCACCCTATCACATTGCGGGTTCCGATGCGTCGGGCATCGTCTGGGCCGTTGGCGACAAGGTCAAGCGCTGGAAAGTCGGCGACGAGGTTGTCATCCACTGCAACCAGGACGATGGCGATGACGAAGAATGCAACGGCGGCGATCCGATGTATTCGCCCAGCCAGCGCATATGGGGTTACGAGACACCCGACGGCTCGTTCAGCCAGTTCACCCGCGTGCAGGCACAGCAGCTGATGCCGCGCCCCAAGCACCTGACCTGGGAAGAGGCCGCCTGCTACACGCTGACGCTGGCAACCGCCTACCGGATGCTGTTCGGTCACGAGCCGCATGACCTGAAACCCGGTCAGAACGTTCTGGTCTGGGGTGCCTCGGGTGGTCTGGGGTCTTATGCGATCCAGCTGATCAACACCGCAGGTGCAAATGCGATCGGTGTGATCTCGGACGAAAGCAAGCGTGACTTTGTCATGGGTCTGGGTGCCAAGGGCGTTCTGAACCGTAAGGACTTCAACTGCTGGGGTCAATTGCCCACCGTGAACACTCCGGAATATGCCGAGTGGTTCAAAGAGGCCCGCAAATTCGGCAAGGCGATCTGGGACATCACCGGCAAAGGCAACAATGTCGACATGGTGTTCGAACATCCGGGCGAAAGCACCTTCCCGGTCTCGACCTTCGTGGTCAAGAAAGGCGGCATGGTTGTGATCTGCGCCGGCACCACCGGCTTCAACTGCACCTTCGACGTGCGCTATATGTGGATGCACCAGAAGCGCCTGCAGGGCTCGCACTTTGCGCATCTGAAACAGGCCGCAGCCGCGAACAAGCTGATGGTCGAGCGTCGTCTGGATCCCTGCATGTCCGAAGTGTTCTCGTGGAATGATCTGCCCGAGGCGCATATGAAAATGCTGCGCAACGAGCATAAACCGGGCAACATGTCGGTACTGGTTCAGGCCCCGCGGACCGGCATGCGCACCCTGGAAGAAGTGTTGGACGCGCGCCCCTAATCTGCCCGCAAAACAGACAAGAAACACCCGCGAATCGGCCTTTCGGTTCGCGGGTGTTTTGCGTTTTTCACCCGCCCTTCGGCCTTTCAACAGGTTGCAAAATCACCCCTCGCTGTTTTTGGGGAGTAGAAACCGGTGAATAGGCTGAAAAAGATCATACATGTTATGGTTGTGTTAACCCTTCGTTAACTGTTTCAGAGAGACCCTGATGGCGCAAAATGAGTGGATTTTGGACGTATTGTCGGACCTCAACGCGTTCGCCGTTGCGAATGGGTTAACCGCCTTGGCCGAGCAGCTGGATGATACACGGCTGATCGCTGCGGCCGAGATCGCGTCCATGAAGGATGAGGCACGGGCGCCCGCGGATGGGAACAGAACTCGATTTGGGTCAGATCCTGCAGGATTTGGAAAACACCAGCACGCTTGACGAGCTCAGCGCGGTTGCATTTCGACTACGTGACCGTCTGAAGGTCGCACATCTGACCTATCACTGGGTGGACGGGGCCGGGGATCAATACGGTTGTACCACCTATTCCGATGACTGGGATGAACGGTATCGGGAAAAGAACTACCACCGCATCGACCCTGTCATTCTGGGCTGTTTCCAGCGGTTTCACCCGGTCGACTGGAAGGCGTTGGACTGGTCGAGCAAAGTGGCCAAGGTCTTTCTTCAGGACGCACTGGCGCACGGGATCGGCAACCAGGGCTATTCGATTCCGATCCGGGGGCCCAACGGGCAATTCGCGCTGTTCACCGTGAACCACAGTTGCGACGATCAGACCTGGCAGGATTTCATCTCGACCTACGGGCAACAGCTGATCCTGGTGGCGCATTACATCAATCGCAAAGCGCTGGAGTTTGAAAAGGACAGGCAGCCCGAGTCGACGCGTGGCCTGTCACCCAGAGAGATCGACGCGATTACCCTGCTGGCGCTTGGATATAGCCGCGCGCAGGTGGCCCATTCGCTATCGATTTCCGAGCATACTTTGCGGGTCTATATCGAAAGCGCGCGGTCGAAACTGGGCGCGCAGAACACAACGCACGCAATAGCCACAGCACTCAGCCGCGGGTTAATAGTGGTTTAAGAAAAATAATATGTAAAACAGATATTTATACGAAATGTCCGTAATAGTCCCGTAATCAGCAGCGTTTCTGTCTCAGGTTGATTTGCGGCTTCATTTTCAACTTGACATAGCTGACAAAAAATGTTATAAAACAATATCTTACGAGAAAGCTGGTGCAGATTACGCCGGAACTGCCAGACAAAAACCCGGTTATTCGACGCAAGTAGGCGATGCGTGGTCCCCGTGTTTAGGGGATGAGGCTTTTTCGGGATGAAACCCGTCGATTTTATGACTCCAAAAGAGCTTGCGGAGCGTTGGAAAACCACAACTGATGCGCTCGCGCAGCAGCGACACCGCGATCTTGGTCCGCCGTATGTGAAGGTGTCCAACCAGACAGTCCGATACCGCAAGCAAGACATTCTGAATTGGGAAACCAAGCAGACGCACAACACTATGGAGGCTTCAGCATGAGCATGCCTCCAAACGTGGGCCTGATGGAAAAGGCGTCAATTGACGATCTCAAGGAGATCATCTGCTACCAGCAAGGCCAAATCCAAGAACTGCTAAGCGTGGTCAACAAGCTGGCAAGCGACAACATCAGAGTTGCGCGAGACCAGAACATCCTAAGCGAAAACCAGCGGCTCATTCAAAGCGATATGGCGCGGCTACGTGACGCCGTGATCTCGCTTTCAACGCCTAACGAGGAGAAGCACTGATGCAATCGATCCTAGACGACATCGTAGAGAACCTGCCCAGCACGCCTTTTGAAGCCACCGAAATGGGTCAGATTTTACTGCATGGTACTGAGGCGCAACTACGAATGCGCATCGCTCAGCTTGAAGACGACAGGGCGGCGCAGGACGAAAAGATCAAGAAGCTAGAGGATGCCCTAGGCACCATGGTCAAAGCGATTGATGATCGCCTAGCGAACATGGACAGAGCCGTAGATGCAAATACCATGTTCCGCTTTCGAGTTATTCACGCGTTGGTGGAAACCGGGCTTATCCCAGAGCACACCGAGAGCGACCCCAAGTCAGTGCCAGCGGCGATTGCTGAAATCGTGTCTAGCCTTAACGACAATTGGGATAGCACCCGGCACAACCGAAGCTTGATCAACGGTCTGATTAAGCGGATGGATCACAACTAGGATAACTCTCTTGGCGTTGTTCGTTGGGGGAATACAGAAGCGTATTCTCCCACTGACGCCATCATGAGTAGGTCCCTTGCTTACTCGAATTCAGGAATACTATTCAGCGCGCCGCAGTATTCTCCTAGTTCGGCCTCAACACATATTACACTTCCCGGACCACCCGAACGGTACTCACCACAAATTGGTTCAGCCACATACTTTACATCTATGCAAATCTCTCGTTTGAACCAGTCGGGATAGTAAAGCGTACTCGTTACAAAGCCTTTGCCAAAGCTGTCCCCAGAAGAAGTGCCGACCCCGCCAAATATTTTTATGTCACCCGGAGTTAGCCCTGTTTCAGCCCAGGTAACTTTATCTTCGTCTGGGATCGTAACGCCAGTCCCGCGTTCGAGAGCATTTAGTGCGAACATTCTTGCAGGAAGCGAGTTTTCCACGTCTTCTTGGTATTCGCCCGCCAAGATTGTAAGGCTCAACCTAGCTAATTCTAAGTCTATCTCGCGGTTCTCTTTTTCGTATTTCAGTTCAATTTCACGGATCGCAGACTTGTAAGTATTTGTTGATGCAAGGTAGCTAAACAGCCCTGCCAATCCGGCAGTAATTGCGCCGCCAACAACGAACTGAAGAAAGTTGTTCGTTCTGCCGCTTCGCGCAGCAGATTGCGCGGCTTCTTTATTCACCAGAGCAGTTTTGTGTTCGAGTTCGGCAATCTTGAGGTCAAATTCGTCGGCCATAATAACGTACTCCAAACTTCCGCTATCGTCGTGAAGACAGCCGCATCAGTCAACCTTGGCCCAATTTTCTCAAAACAGAAAACCCCGCCTAGCCGTGGCCAGCGCGGGGTTTCTTGTTAGGTGGGTGTCTCTATCAGGACACCCTCAATATACATCTAACCTATTGATAACAAAAGATAATACTTGACAAATCATAAAAAGTATAGTATTATCAATGTGTTAGGGTGGTGCAAATCTCTATCAAGGAGAAAGATGTGACAAATTCAAAAATGGTATTGCCGGAGGATTCCGGCTTAGTTGGTTGTGCTGGCGCTGAGCGCATCACAGGTCTTTCGTATACGACGCTGGCGCGGTTTCGTAGCGAAGGCATCGGACCAGAGTACATCCGCACCGGGTCCGGGCACATCTACTACAAGCAGTCAGACTTGGTTGATTGGATGGCCAGTGACAAGCGGTTCTATCCAGACGGTTCTTTCGGTCCTGACGTGCTTGTGGACTATCAAGCGAAGATGTCGGCACCGCCTCAACCTCCTAATGAGGGGGACAAAGAACCTGACGCAACCGCCACAGCGGCGGAGTAAGTGTCATGGCTAATATTAAGCTTGATGGCAGCGAATGGCCATTTGAGAGCGGGTTCTATGCTGGTGACGATCTAAACGTTGACGACTGGACCGAAGAAGAGTGCGTAGAGGCATCAGCAGACGCGACAGCGTGTCTAAACGACTATCAGGGGCCGAGCATATCGACAGAACTTGACCCGGTTTACCAAGCGCTATTGCCGGGGTTCTTGCGCAAACGTGAACGGTTCTTGCGGCGACAAGAAAGAGACGAATTTGTCAAAGATGAGGGCAAATTGATCGATCTGTCAGACGATGCTTTCATCTTAGACAACTTCGACATGGTTGAGGGTCTGATCCCGCGTAGGGGCAGGGTCGGCATCTTGGGGCCGTTCAAGTCCGGGAAATCGGTTATCTCATCTGCGCTAGGCTTGCACATCGCTACGGGTAAGGACATCGGCGATAGGTTTGTAGAGCAAGGCGTCGTCATACACGTCATGTCCGAGGGTGACGCTCAAAGGAACAAGAACCGCATCTTAGCTTGGTGCCGTGAAAACGGCGTAGATACAAAAGCGGTACTAGGCCGCTACATCCCGCTATCTGCTAAATACAACCTCACAGAAAGCGCTAATGAGCTTATCAATGATGTTACTTTCTACGGCGGTGCTGATCGCGTTGACGTAGTTATCGTTGATCCGCTGATCGAGAATTTCAGGGGCAATGAGAACAGTTCAGAGGACATGATCAGGTTCATGGACAACTGTCACAAGATCGCAAAGCACATTGATGGTGTCGTTATCATCCCGCATCACACTGGCATGGACCAAAGCAGGGGCGCGAGAGGCAGCACCGCTTATGAGGGCGCGGTCGATATGGTACTGAAAATCGATAAGCGCACAGGCAGCAACCAAGTTAAAGTTAAGTCAAGCGCCAGCCGTGACGGTGTTCTAGGCGACGGTATCAAGGGCGAAATCATCAGCCACGCTATCGGCACCAACAACAGGGGCAGGGACGTTTCATCGCCTGTTTTCATGTTCAAAGGCAATCTGAGTGGTCAAGAGGATGGTTCGGGTGATTTCAAGCACTGGAACGACCTGACGCCTAATCAAGAACGGATAGTCACCGCTTTGTATGGGCGTTTCATTCGTGATCGAGGCAAGCCAGAGCGTGAAGAATTTGTAGAGCAAATGGTAAATGGCTGGCCGGGGGAGAACCTACCGAGGACCAAACGCCAGTCGGTTAACCGCACGATAGCATCACTTATGAAGAAAGGCGTACTTTCAGAGGATGGCACAATGCTAGGGCTGGCGTTTGACTTCCACCAGTTCTGGCAAAACCAACCGCGCCCTGTGCCTGACGATCCCGCCGAGTAAATCCCCTCTGGAGGGGGATTAAAAAAGTTAATAAAAACAAAGGCTTATGGGTGTAGCGGGTGTAGCAAGGTGTAGCAAAGGTGTAGCAAGCTACCGTGTGCTACAGTGTAGCAGTGTAGCAGGCGAAGCACCCCCCTTGGGGGCTGCTACACTACTACACTACACCGCTACACCGATCTGGACGAATTTCGAAAGCGGGGCCGAGAAATCGACTAACCTACAGATTTCGTTGAATTTTTTGCTTGACATACCATAGGAGATATGGTATAGTCATTGTATAGGCACTTTTTGCGCGACAGCCGAGCTAGGGCAATCGAGTGCCAATAAGATCAACGGCTTATTGGCAATTAAGAGCTATGGCACGGCAGCGCAAAGATAGTGCTAGCCAGATCATGCAGCGGCTGGACTTCGATCCGCTGAAAACGCTGGTCAGGCAAGCGAACAAGATGCAGAAAAACGACCCGGACTCGAAAGAGCTTCGGGCCTTATGCGTTGAGCTACTGCCCTATGCTTACGCCAAGCTGAAACAAGTTGACGCCACCGTACAGCATGACGGTGAAGTGACGATTACAATCGGCGGCAAGCCAGTTTCCGCCCCCAGCGTGGGGGACTAAATGGACACTCGCATAAACATTGATTTCCGACCCGAACAAGAAAGCCTGTATGCAACAGCCAGCCGCTTCGCTATCCGCGTTGTGCATCGTCGCTTTGGTAAGACATGGCAGGCGATTGCAGAGCTACTTGTTGGCGCGTTGTCTACTGCGCTCAGCGATTGGCGGGGCTTCTATGTCGCTCCGACATTTAAGCAGGCCAAGCGGATTGCATGGGATTACATCAAGCAGTTTTGCCGAGACATTCCCGGCGTTGTCTTCAATGAACAAGAGCTAAGAGCCGACTTCAAGAATGGCTCACGCATCCAGCTATTGGGTGCTGAGACATACGATAGCTTACGTGGTCAATATGCTGACCACGTTGTCTTGGATGAGGCGCAGCTAATCCCGTCTGCGGCGTGGTCTACTGTCATCCGTCCTATGCTGGCAGACCGCCAAGGCCGTGCAGTCATACAAGGCACGCCAGCAGGCAGGCACAATCTGCTGTTTGACTTGTATGAGTATGCAGGCGGCGACGATCCTGATTGGTCAAGCCACCTGCTGACCGTGAACGATACGAGCGTGCTTGACCGGAATGAGGTCAGGGCGATGCAGCGGGAAATGAGCCAGTCCGAGTATGAGCAAGAACTGCTTTGCTCATTCAATGCTGCCATACGTGGTGCCTACTACGCCAAGGAAATGATGGCGGTCGATCAGCGGGGCCAGATCACACAAATCAAGTACGACGCTGCCGCGCCGGTCTACTGCGCCATGGACTTGGGTTGGTCTGACCTGATGGTCTGTCACTTCATCCAGCCCGTGGGTACAGAGCATCGCTTTCTATGCACCAAGGCGTATGCAGAAACCAAACTGCCAGACGTTGTGAATGAGTGGAAGACACTACCATTCGGCATTGATACCGTGATCATGCCTCACGACGCAGTGCAGCACGAACTGACCAGCGGCATGACCCGCGAACAGGTTGTGCGAAATATGGGTCATGACGTGCGCGTTGCACCGCGCGTTAAGTCAAAGCACGAGGGAATCGAACAGGTCAGGGCGCTATTGCCGCACTGCTGGTTCGACAGGGACGAATGCAGCACGACTGTTGAGGCATGTTTCAGCTATCGCGCTGAATACGATGAAACGCGCCGTGTCGTGAAGCTATCGCCGGTCCATGACTGGTCATCCCACTACGTTGACGCAATCCAAACATACGCGACTGGCAGACCGGATCACATGGTTGATTGGTCCAGCTTTCCGCAGACAGCGCGGCCTAGCCGGGTGAGGTTCTAATGACAGTCAAACAGAACCCCAAACAGCAAAAGCTGCGCAGCTTGATCAGTCAGGAAATCGCCAATTCTGAGAATGCGGAAAGCTCGGAGATTTACCAGAACCGACAGGACGCGCTTGACTACTATGAGGGCAAGCGGCCAGCGCCAGAAGAAGACACCGCAGGCGACTATATCGTCTCTACGGACGTCGCCGACATGACGAACGCTGTGCTTGCTCAGCTAACGCCAATGCTCAGCACAGACGCGCTTGTCACCTTTGAAAGCAACGGCAAGCAGGATGAGGAAGACGCCCGCGCTGAGTCAAACGCAGTCAATAACGTCGTCATTGAACGCAACAACGGCTTCATTGAACTTCAAGAGGCAATCAAGGACGCGTTGCTACTGCGCAATGCCGCATACAAGGTCTACGTTGACGATGATGTAGACGTGCGCAGCATCAAAACTGAAATTGTCCCCCAAGAGGGGGGAGAACCGCAAAAGCTATCCAATGAACAGATCGCGGCATTGCTTGAGCCGCGCACGTCCGAAGAAACGCGCGAGCTTGTTGGTGATCGCGTGCGCATTACCACGACTAAGCGGCATTTCCGTTGCGAAGCGGTGCCGATTGAGAACATCCTTTATGAAGCCAACGCCAGCAGCGGCGATGTGCAGCAAATGCGGTTCTTTGCAGAGCGTCTGTATTACACGCGCTCAGAGCTTGTCGAAATGGGCTTTGACAAAACCCAAATCGATCAACTCCCATACATCAGCGATGAACAACACCTCGTTACGCGCAAGCGGAACAAGTCGAACCAGACCGCGAACCTAGCGCACACCAAAGATCAGCAAACCATAGAGTGTTATGAGGCTTACTGCCTCTATGACATGGACGGTGACGGTATCAGCGAGCGTTACAAGGTGCTTTATGCTGGCGGCTATGTCATGGAATACGAGGAAGTCGATTTAATCCCGTATGCCGTAGGTACAGCGTTTATTCAGAGCCATCGCCTACTAGGTGAAAGCCTGTTTGATCACCTACAGCAAACACAGGTCTACAAGACGTTCCTGTTGCGTCACTGGATGGACAACATCGGCTATATCAGCGGCGGGCGCTGGGTAGCCGATCCGACCCAAGTGGATATGCGCGATTTTCTCAATGGCGGTAAGCTCATCAAGACCAAGAACCCCGCTGCACCGCCGATAAGGATCGATGAAAACGACATTGGCGGATCGATCCTCAATGCTCTGACCTACCAAGACAAGATGCGCACAGAGCGGGGCGGTGCTGCGCTGGATATGATGAGCGCAGACGCTCAGTTAGTTGGCGAGACCGCGCACGGCATTGAACGCCAGTATGGGCAGCGTGAACTGCTTGTGTCGTTCATGGCACGCAATCTAGCAGAGACGCTAATCCGCCCGCTGTACTTGCTCATGCACGAGTTCATGCGTCGTTACAGCAATGCGCCGCTATCACTTAAGTTCAACGGTGATTGGGTGGAAGTCGATCCAAGCCAATGGCCCAAGCGTGTGCGTTGTAATGTTAAAGCGGGATTGAGTACGGGCGAGAGATCGCACATTCAGCGCACGTTGGCGCAAATGCTGCAAATCCAGATGACCGCAATTGGTCAGGGTATGAACGGCGTACTTGCTGACGTTACCACGGTTTACAACACCATCCATGATTGGGCGGTGATGGCGGGTTTGGATGAACCTGATAGCTATTCGATCAACCCGAAATCTCAGGCAGCGCAGCAAGCAGCTAAGCGCAACAGTGAAGCGCAGAACGCACAGCAGCAATCGCAACAGCGCGTAGCCCAAGCGATGTATCAGCTTGAAATGATGAAGCTACAGCAGGCCGCAAAAGAGGCCAGTGACGAACTTGCCTACAAGTATTGGTCTGATCGTCTCAAAGCCGAGACCGATGAGGCCAAAATCGTGGCTCAAGGCATCACTGACTTGGAGAAAGTCCAGATGCAGGGGGAACAGCGTGAACAGTCAGCACTTAACGGCACTGCAAGAGGCACTGCCGACAATCAAGCAGATAGAGGAACAGCATGAGCGAGAGTTCTATGAGCAGTGGCTTGCTTGCGGAGACGCCGACACAGCCGAAAACCTCAGAAACCAAATTAGCGGAAGCCGCGCAGCCTTCCGAAGCCTCTACTTCGCAATCGAAAAGGAGCAAACCGCGCAGCCAACAAGACAAGCTGGCGGCGGTTAACGAACTGCTTCAAGGCGACAAGTCCCCCATGCAAGGGGACCTAGACACCGACGCTGGTAAGGGCAGCGATACTGGTGGCGGTGACGCCAACGGCCCCGGCGGGGCATCTGACAGCCCTTCTCCTGCGCATGACGTAGCCGGGGACGTTGGCGAACTATCAGTGAAGGAACTAGCCGAGCGGCTGGGGACTTCGCCAAAGAAGCTGTACGAAAGTGTGCAGATCACTACCCAAGAGGGTGAAACCCTGACGCTTGGTGAGGTCAAAGACCGCATTCAATCGCAGGAAGCGGCCACGCGAGAGATCGTAAAACGTGAAACCGCGATTTCAGAGCGCGAGAGCGCAATGCTGCAAAACATGCAGCTACTTCAATCGGTGCAAGACGATTTGAAGGGGAAGCTAGACCCGCAAACAGTTCAGAAATTGGCGCAACATACCCAGCAAACAGAGGCGCGAGAGCGCACGCTGATGATGCAGGCCATGCCAGAATTGGCGGACAAGGCGCAGCTAGAGACATTCCGCAACGATGTGGCGGAGATAATGCAGCCATACGGTTTCAAGCCGCACGAGCTTGTTATCCGTGATCACCGGATCGCTCTGGCGATTAAAGACTTGATCCAGACTAAGAGGCAGCTTGCAAAGCTCATGGAATTTGAGCCGAAGCAAGATCCTCCGAAGTCTCGTAAGCCGCAAGGCAAGCGCAAGCCCCCGAACCGTCAAGCCGAGACAATCGCAAACGCACGTGGCAGCGCACGACCGCAGGACAAAGCGGCTGCTGCTAACGCAATCTTGAAAGGGGCGCAAAATGCCTAATCCTTCAACGCATCAAGATTTTGCCGGGGTAGATTTCAACGGCACGATCCGCGAAGACGTAATGGACGCCATCTGGGATATTTCTGACTATCCCCTTCCATTCACTGATCTTGTCGGAAGCTCAGACGCAGAAAACCACTATCACGAATGGGTAGAGGACGAACTTGCAGACCCGGTTGTGGGTGGGTTCGTCGCGGACGGTGCCGACAGCGATCAAGACGACAGCAAGCTAGGTTTTCGACTTGGCAACCACACAGGTATTCTCACCCGAGAGGTCAAAGTTAGCCAGGCTGCGCAAGATGCCAACTCCATCGGCTCAATCGCATCCCTTGGCTATCAGGTGATGCAACGCCAAAAGGAACTGCGTCGGAACTATGAGGCGAATTTCCTTGGTATCCAAGGCAACACCGCAGATAGCGGTGACGGGGTGACACCCGGTGTGCCAGCTGGTCTAGCTACGCAACTTACCCAGCTTGATACGAGTTCAGGTGCAACAGGCGGTGGCTTTTCCGCTGGTTCGTGGACGGAAATTACACCCGGCACGAAAGTTGCGCTGACCGAAACGCTTGTCCGTGATGCTTGCCAAGCGGCGTGGGAAGACGGTTCAAACCCTAATGTCATTATGTCGGTCCCGTCAGTTATTCGCGCCTTGTCCGAGTACATGTTCACGTCATCTAGCCGCATCGCCACGCTGACACGTGAAACACAAGGTGTAGGCAAAGGCGGTGCTGCTGAGGCAATGGGCAGCGTGAACGTGTTCATCACTGACTTTGGTGTGACGCTGGACATGATCGCCAACCGTTTGCAGCAGCTTTATTCGGATGACACTGGTCCGGAACTAGACTCGGCAGCGGTCTACGTATTTGACCCGATGTATATCGATATTAGCTGGCTGACTGGTTACACCGTCGATGAACTGGCGAAAACCGGCTTGGCCGATAAGCGTCTCATGCATGCTAATGGCACCGTGTGCGCTCTTAACCGCAATGCGGGCCGGGTCCTTCTGGACATCGATCCAGCCGCAGCAGTTACGACCTGATGACAAAGTTAGCGGCACCATATGTTGCACGTGGTGGCAGAGCGGTAACCCGCTCTGCCTTCAACGAAGGCATTCAGGTGCCGCAACAAGACTTCGACAAGATCGCCACCAAAAACCCTGCGTTGAAATCCAAGGATCGCGTTGAACGGTCGGAGGCAATGAAAAAGGAAATTCTTAGTGGCGAACTAGCCAAGTATCGGAGGCGATAGACAGATGAATAAGCTGACACCCCTTAAACAAACGCCCGCAACCATCGTGCGAAGACCGGGGCAAATTGTAGTGCCTAAGAAGCCTCCGAAAAATCCAAGCTAATGCAGTTGATACGGGGCAGGCAAAGTTCGGTCTTTACAACGGCGCGACTGCAAACAGGCCAAAAACGTATGGGAATTTCACATTAACAAGAGGCACATGACATGAGCATCGGTGGCAGATCATCCGAGCAAAGCCAATACAGCGAAAGCAGCAGCAGCGGTATCAGCCTTGGCGGTAGCTCTGGCAGTACCTTTGTTGACCCATCACAAATGCCGTTTCTTGAACAACTGCGTCAAATGTCGATGGGCGTCTATGACAGCGTTGCGGAGCCGATTGCAGGAATTGGTAATGACGTGAACGCCCGCCTGACAGGTGCGTTAGACAACTTGGGCGGGCTGGCAAACCCTCAACAGGTGGTTGACGCTCAGCTAACTGGTTTGCAGGACGGTTTGGGCGAAATCTTTCAGCTAGGCATGAACCGGATTGGCGACAACGCCGTAACAGCAGGCGCGTTTGGTGGATCACGTCAGGGCGTTGCAGAGGCGGCGTTAGCTGGGGAAATCGGGGACGCATTCACCAGAGGTTACGGCGACATCGTGGCTAACGCATCGCGTCAATCAATTGACGCCAACAACTCAGTCATTAGCGGCGCTGGCCAGCTAATAGGCAACGAACTGACATCCAACTTCGCACCATTACAGGCGCTGCAAGGTTTGCTCGGTGATCCAACAGTGTTGAGCCAGAACGAGAGTTTCAATTTCGGTCAAACGGAAAGTCAGTCGAGAGGCGAGGGCAGCGGTCAGAGTGCTGGTTTCGGCTTTGGCTTCAAGTAATCCCCCAAGATAGGGGAGGGGAAACGACATGGTTGCACCAATTCTATTAGGTATTCTTGGCGCTGGCCTTGCCAGTCAAGCGGCGGTGCATGGATGGGCGATACCGGAATTCCGACGCCGCCAAGGTGCAAGAGCGCAAGGCATTCTGGATGACCTGCCAGAGGATGCCAGCGTTGACGACAAACGCGAGGCTTTGATGGGCGGCGGGTTACTTGACCCGTCTCGTTTTGCGGAAATCGGCTTTGAGGATCAGTCCAGCACCCGCGATTTCTTTGAACAGATGCGGCTGAATGCAGCCAACAATGACGCGGCGATGGCACGCACAATGGCAGGCATAAGTGCCAATGAGCGCAGCAACGCTTTGAACATCGCAAGCAACCTTGCCAGCGGCGGTGCGTTTGGCATCGGACAGCCCGCCATGGCGTCCCCACAAGACCGTGCGCCTTATTCAACGGGCACAGCACTTGACTACGCCAAGCAATCAATCGGGGCGATTGAAAGCAACAACAACTACGGTGCGATTGGTCCTGTTGTCCAAGGCGGGCAATACTCTGGCGAACAAGCGCTAGGCAAATACCAAGTCATGCCGGGTAACTTGAAAGTCTGGTCTCAAGAGGTCTTCGGTCGTGAGGTCGGCGCTGACGAATTCCTCAATTCGCCTGATCTTCAAGAGCAACTGTTCGACGCCAAGTTTGGCGAACTGATGCAGAAGCATGGTTTTGCTGATGCAGCGTCGATCTGGCATAGCGGGCGCGATTTAAGAACCGCCGCTAATGACGGTGCTACAGACGGTTACACGCGCACGGTTGACTACGTGAGTAGAGCCGTCAACGGCTACCAAGGTATCGCGCAAGCTGACCAATCCAATGCCGCCAGATATACGCCAGAGCTTCGTCAACTTGCCTCTGATACCGATAACGTTGTGAAGGTCGGCAACGACATCATCAACTACGTCACCAGCGCGGGACCGGGACGCCGCCTAGAACCATCTGTAATGGAAGGCTACCGCACTCAGGCTGAACTGACCCTCATTCCGGCGATGCAACAGCTTGTGGACAGCGGCGCGTTGCAGCCCGGTGAACTTGAGCAATTCAAGGAATGGATTGGTGATCCTCTCAGGATCAGTTTGACCAACTCTCAGATTGAGAAATTCCGCGCAACGATAACCGCTATTCAATCCCAAGCGGCGCGCACTCTGGCTGCAAACGGTGTCGATCCGCGCCTTGTTATGCAGGGCGAAATCTCACAGCGCACTCTAACTGCCAATGACCTGCCCAATGACGTGCAAGAGACAACGCTACCGCCGCGTGACCGTCCTACTTGGGATGAAATGAACGTTCAGCCGTAACGAGGTAACGCCGATGGCCGATATTCTCTACAGCGAAAGCACCGGGCAATACTTCGCAAAGCTGCCGGGTAACCGCTACTTGCCCCTGCAAAATGAGGACCAAGCAAGAGCGGTACAGGAAAGCGGCGTTGAGGCTTTCATAAACGCCGCAGGCAACGCTATCGGCCAAACGATCACGGGTGCTGGTGCTTTGGCACAGCTACCGGGCGCAAGGGATGCGTTCGACCAGCTATCAGGAACACAGCAGGCGCGAGTAGCCGCAAGCCCTACAGCGGGCCAAGTAGGGTCACTGGTGCCCGATGTTGCCGTTGGTGCTGCTACGGGCGGCTCCGGCCCTCTGGCGCGGCGTGTGGGCCTAACTGCGGCGGTTGAGGGCGGTTTGGGGGCGGCTCAGAACCCCGACAACCCGGCTATTGGGGCTGCTGTTGGCGCGGGCGCTGGTGCCATTGGTGGCGCTGGTTTAGGGCTGGCGGCATCACCCGGCGCTATCAAGGGTATTCGTTTGTCTGAGACAATCAGCAATGCCGTGAACATTCGCTCAGGACGCCGCGCCGAAATCAGGGCCATTAGGGAAGCCGCTGAAAATGGTACGCCGCTTAGACGGTCCCCTACGGTGGGGGACGACAGCTTGAGTGCGGCCCGCGCGGTTGATCCAAGCGACATTCAATCAACGCCGATCCTTGGGCGCGGCACGATCAACAGCCAGCGTCTACAGGACGATTATGGCTTTCCAACATCACCAGCGCAGGCGCGAATGTTGGACACTGGCGACCCTGCCGAGTTCAATTCTGCCAGAGCGCAGGACGCCGAAGAATTCAACAGGTTCCGCAGCGGTATTACCGGGCCGATCACGGCGGCAAAGTCGATTGCGAGACCGATTGAAGATTACGGCGCGCTGCGAACTGTCCAGCAGAACGCACTCAATACTGAGGTCATGCGTGCAATGGGCGAGAACGTCAAAACCGCAGCGACCCGGCGCAATGTTGGCGAGGCGCGCAAGGCTATCTCTGACAGCTACAACGACATCGCCGCCAGAGCCGCACCGATCAACGGTCAGCAGATCGCAGACAACATTGACGCCTTTGTCGAACGCGCAGCCCTAGACGACACTGTTAGCCGAAAGTTGGTCAGCTACCGCGACCAGATCAACACCTACCTTGACGATCAGGGCATGATTACCGCCAGGGATTTCATGGCTATCAAAAACGACGTCAAAGACACGCTGACCAAGGCTTACGGCCGCGAACCAAACCTCTTACTTGGCGATGCGCTACGCGAGATTGATACAGATATGGACGCAGCCCTGATGCGTGCGCTTGATCCAGAGGACAAAGCGCAGATGCGGGAAAACCGTTTCCGTTGGGGCGTAGCTAATGCTGCGCTGCGAAGCTCGGCGGCAACCAATGCTCGTGGTGACGTAAACATCCAGAGCTTCACCAATAGCTACGCCAGAGGAAACCGCCGCTTCAAGATCGGTTACGATGACAGCGAGTTCGCCAACTTTCTAGACACCGCCGCAGCGGTGATGATGAAAGAGGTTCCAGACAGCGGATCGCCGCGCGGCGTGGCTGAACTATTCAAAGTGGTTGGCGAGGCCGCAGGAGTGCCCGGCATGGGCTTGTTGCGATGATCCACACTGTACCGCCCGAAAGCCTGACAGAGATGATCCTGCGCTACAAACCGCAGATCGAAGCGGCGTTACGCTATGCGGATAACAGCCACAGCTTTGATCAGATCGTGTGCGCGGTGCTATCCGGCACGTTGCATTTCTACCCGCTGGAAAACGCTTTCGTGATTATGGAACTGCGCAAGTTTGGGCAGTTCTCGACTTACCACTGTTTCTTGGCTGGCGGTGATTTCGAGGAAATCAACGATCTAACTGCAATCGCCGCTAAGAACGCCAAAGCCCTTGGGGCAAAAAAGCTGACCCTGACCGGACGCAGGGGCTTTGAACGGCGTCTAAGGCCTCATAGCTGGATTGCCACGCACGTGCTGTTAGAGCGTCCCCTATCGTAGGGGAGTGCTTGAAAATCCTAATTGAATTATTAGGTTGAGATTGCGCCCGCCGGGGGAGGGCAAAGGCGCACGTGCCTGTGCGAAACAGTCAATGACCTATATAACTCTGCTTGCCGAATTGAGCGACATCATTGGAGCTATCGCTTCGGTGACGACCCTAATTTTGGTCTACAAATAAGGAGAGCCGCCCTACGGGGCGGTTTTTCAATGTTCCACTAAATGTTGAAACATCCACTTTTGGTGGATTTACATCATGTGCTGTGGCACATATCCTTGGATTTATGAGGTAGGACCAGTGAAATTTACTTTCGACGGTTAGTTCACTGGCCCCATCTGAGACGACTGGTTTCTAAACCAGTCGTCTTACTTCACTATTAGCAAGTAGAATACCCTACCTAGCCAATAGAGTGCGTTTAGCACTGAGCGGTGTAAATCGGACATTTGTTCCTCCTTTCTCCTACTCTTGTTCGGCTGTCACTGCCGCCAGTGTGATGCTGCGAATCAGCGTCATAAGATGGATACCAACGTAACGTGCCGCCCTCTGCGCTACAACGATATTGATCTCTCTCAGGTGTCCAAAAGTCGAAAAATGACACCATATGTGGTAATGAATGGCAACATAGGACAACATATGGGGGTAATTATGGGTAATAGCTTGGCGTATTTCTTGTGGATAAACTGTGAATAGTCTGTGCAAACCAGGCCTAGCGGTGGGTTCTGGTACAAAAAAAGAACATTTGCGGCTCAATTAGTGCGTACCGCAGCGATGCGACATCGGCGTATGGCCCTATCTACTTTGAACGAACGGGACCTTTGCGGTTTCTCCATCAATTCCCCTACTGTGGGGGACTTAAATTGCATCCAGCAGGCTTTCCGGCGTGATATGCGTATATCGCTTCAATGTGTTCCAGTTCTTATGACCGCTGACCAGCGCCACTTGAGGGACACCATAACCTTTTTCGAACATCCTGCTTATCCCCTCATGTCGGCAGGTATGGGCCGTGATCCCCACTAAGCCAGCCTCGGCCACCGCCGCTGTTATCGCTTCGTTAACCTTGTCCTGAGAGAAAGGGAACGGGCGCAGCGTTCCGGTATTGCGCAGTATCTCATAGGAGCGGCCTAGCAGCGGTACACGATCAATCCGGTTCTTTTCGTGGGGGTCCTTCCGGTTTCGAATGGTGATGATCTGCCCGTCTATGTCGTTCTTGGTCAAAGCGCACATTTCGCCAGACCGGATGGGCGTGTCGATCAGGAACGGTACTACGTAAGAAGGGATGCGGTTTGACTGCCAGTTTCGAATGATGGCGTTTTCTTCATCTATACTGATACGGCGGTCGCGGTGTTGGACCTTGGGCATTTCGCCGCCCTTTTCCAAGCTGATCCGCGCTGCTTGTACTGCGTCAATGTTGGTTTCAATGAACCAAACTTGTTTAGCGTGTTTGAGCATTCCTTGGAGCGTAGCTAAGTCAATTCTGGTCGTACCTAAGCCGTACTCACGGTTCAGTGCCCACTCACGCACGGTGTTGGGCATCAGGTCATCTACGGACAATGTCATGTCCTTTAGAAGCCTGTTGACGGCGGCAGACTTACTTTCTGACCACGAATCGCCTTGCTCTTTTTCGTATCTTTTCAGAAGTGAACTAATCGGTTTACCTACGGGAACTTCGAACCCTGTAAGCTTGTCAGCCTCCAAAGCACGCTCCGTATCTTCCGCCCAACGTTTAGCTAAGGCTTTGTTACGAAACGTTTTGCTCTTGCGCTTGCCTTGCTTGTAAACCTGCGCTTCCCATCCCGTAGCAGTCTTTTTGAAAGTCGCCATTTTCAGACCTTGAATCCGTAAAATTCCCGTAAACAAGTATTAATCAGTGTTATTCATGTCAATGATGTTAGCCAAAAAACCCTTATTTATATGGAAAAGTCTCGATTCCTCTAAGGATAAATCTTAATAGTGGTTTAAGCAACGTACGGTCCTCGAACAGTTAATTAACCACGTATCTGTACCCCTTTCGTTCTTAAAAGAACGACGAGGGGAACACGTCATGTTGCGTTATCTGTATGCTGACGAGCTGCATAAATTTCCAATTCTGGCCGAGGGGATGTTTCGCGATCGCGCAGATCAGTTCAAAACCCGTTTGGGTTGGGACGTGCACGTTAACGAAAAAGGGGAAGAGCGGGATCAATATGACGATCTCAATCCGCTCTATGTCATCTGGGAAGAACCCGATGGCAGCCACGGGGGATCGATGCGGGTGCTGCCCACAACCGGCCCGGTGATGGTGAACGAAGTCTTTGGCCATCTGAACGAGGGCGAGCCGATCTGCAGCCCCTTGATCTGGGAGGTGACGCGCTTTTGCCTGTCCCGGACCGCCAGTCCGCATACCGCCGGGGCCATCATGCTCAGCGGGGGCGAGATGATGGAAGGGTTCGGCCTGACCCATATCGTCGGGGTGTTCGATGCGCGGATGATACGCATCTATCGCATGATCGGCTCGTCCCCGATCGTTCTGGGGACAGAGGGCAAGGGGCGCGATCAGATCTCGGTCGGGCTGTGGCCATATTCGGCAGATGACTGCAATCGCGTGGCAGCGCGGGCGGGCATCCCGCGGGACCTGTCGCGCCTGTGGTTCAAGACCGCTTTTGGCCCCGGCAGACGGCACCGGTTTGCCTTGTCTGCGTGACGGCGACGAAAACGGCATTCCGCATCTGGTGGTGGCTGGCGCGGCCTTGTAGGGTCGCGCCATGTCTTTGCCCAATGTGACCTTCTCGGACGATCAGGCCGCCGCATATGACAGCATCGCCGAGATGCTGCGCTCAGCCGGTGTGGACCTGGAAGATGATGCGCTGCTCAAACTGCCGGGGGCCGGAAAATCCGGTGTGATGGCGGTGATCGGCAAGGCGGGGTCGGGCAAGACTCTGTTGCTGGCAGAGCTGTATAAGGCGCTGGCCGAAACCGGCGTTCAGATCGTGTCGGGCGACTATGAAAGCCGTAAATCCAGGGACAAGCGCACGCTTGCGATTCTGGCCCCCACGAACAAGGCCGCCAGCGTCCTGCGCCTGCGCGGTGTTCCGGCCACAACCATCCACCGCATCCTCTATACGCCGGTTTACGACCCCGAATATGAACGCATCGCCGAATGGCTGGCCGGAAATGACGACCGGCCCGAGATCGAGGGCCTGACAGATGAGGCGCTGGATCGCGCAGCGGCGTTTTATGAAAACAACAAATCAATTCCCGGCGCGTTGGCGGCTGCGGGGTTGCGTGGATCGGATTTCATCACCGGTTGGAAACGCCGGGATGAGCCGCTGGATATTGGCTTTGTCGACGAAGCCTCGATGCTGGATGACCGGCAGTTCGAAGACCTGAAAGAGATCTTCCCGACCCTGCTGATGTTCGGCGACCCCGCTCAGCTTGCCCCGGTCAACCAATCCGGCAGCATGGTGTTCGAGGCGCTGCCAGAGCCGCGCAAGCTGGTGCTGCACCGGGTCCACCGGCAGGACGCGGATAACCCGATCCTCGATCTGGCCCATGCGTTGGCCGATGCGTCCATGGGGTTCGAAGATTTCGAGCGTCTGGTCGAAGACACCGCCCGCCGCGATGATCGTGTCGTCTGGGGCCAGCGGGTCGAGGTTGATCTGATGGCCCGCAGCCCGGTTCTGGTCTGGCGCAATGCAACGCGCATCCGGCTGATCCAAGCGTTCCGGCAGGTCCATGGTGCGCCGGATACCGAGTTGCTGGAAGGCGAACCTCTGATCTGTGACGGGATCGAACTGCCTTTGAAACACCGCAAGAAGCGGCTGGATCTTGAGGCGCGCGGGCTGATCAAGGGCGCTCAGGTTGTCTATCTTGGGCCGGGGCGCAAGCCGGGGTTTTCGCGCTTGCATGTGATGGGGGCCGAGGACCCTCAGGTCAGTGCAGCGTCGATTGTGCAGATCGAAAAACCGGACGAAGAAGAACCGTTCATCCCTTATGCTGCCCGCATGGGGGCGACGTTTTTGCACGGCGCGGCGGTGACGATCCACAAGGCGCAAGGGTCCCAATGGGACACGGTACAAGTCTTTGCACCAGACATCTATGCAGCAGCCCGGATGGGCCGGACCGAGGCCGGGCAGCCATTGTGGAAACGGCTGGCCTATGTGGCCATCACACGGGCGCAGGAGCGGCTGATCTGGGTGGTGCGCAACCGACTGTCGAAACCCACCCATCCGCTGCGCGTGGACGACCTGCGCGCGGTCCCTGCGGCATCCCTGACATTGGAGGCGGAAGAGACATGAAAACCATCATCGTCACTGGCGCAAGCTCGGGCATCGGGCAGGCCACGGCCGAGCTGTTTCTGGCCGAGGGCTGGATGGTCGGCCTGTTGGCCCGCAGCGAAGACAAGCTGGCCGCGATGGCTGACGGTCAGCCGCGCGCTGTGCCATTGGTTGCGGATGTGACGGACCCCATCGCCGTGGCCCGAGCCTTTCGATCCTTTGCCAACCGGGCCGATCGGCTGGATGTCCTGTTCAACAACGCGGGCATCTTTGCCCCCGGTGGCACAATCGACGAAATCGCGCTGGAGGATTGGTACCAAAGCGTCAACGTGAACCTCAACGGGATGTTCCTGTGCGCGCGTGAGGCGTTTCGGCTCATGCGCAGCCAGGCGCCACAAGGGGGACGGATTATCAACAACGGCTCGATTGCGGCCTATGTTCCACGCCCCAACTCGGTGCATTACTCGGCCACGAAACATGCCATCACCGGCCTGACCCGCAGCCTGTCATTGGATGGGCGCGACTTTGGCATCGCTTGCGGTCAGATCGACATTGGAAACGCCCGCACGCAGATGGTTCAGGGGCTGGTCGATGCGGCCGTCGCGAACGGAGAAACGCCGGACCCGACAATGGACGTGCAGGACGCAGCGCGATCTGTCTTGCACATGGCCAATCTGCCGCCCGAGGCGAACGTGCAGTTCATGACCGTGATGGCTACCACGATGCCCTATATCGGGCGGGGCTAAGCGTTACTTTTCGCGCAGCAGACGGAAGGCGGTTGATGCGCCCCAACCCGCAGCAATGGCGATGACCAGCGACATCAGGCCGTAAAGAACAGGCTGCTGGCGGGACATGTTGTACAGAAACCGCTCCAGCCCCACCTTGCGCACGTCAATGGTGGTTTCGTATTGCGAGACAACCTCACCCCCCCGGGTCAGGTAAATCCGCGCCACATAATCGCCTTCGGTCAGGTCTGCGGGCATCGCGATCGAGGTGCGAAACAGGGTTTGTTCGTCCACCGCGACCGTGTTTTCCCGAATCGAATACAGGTCTTCGTCTTCGCGAATCCGCACCACCGCATCGGCAAATTCCTGAGCGCCCCGAATATGCATCGCCGCCCCGACCGAGCGGATCGCCCGTTCGATGGAAATGCGATAGCGCAGGTCTTCGGTGTCGGTGATGATCTCGTCAAACGGCGCGCTTGTGGCGACGGCATAGAAGCTGGGGGCAAGATCGACTAGAACGCTGTCGGTATTGACCCAGATACCGAACCTGCGTTCCTTGCGCCGCACCGTGATCGGTTCGGACGGGCCTGCGACGGACACGATGACCTCAAGCGGGGGGCCTTCGGGGATCGGGGCCTCGCGCTTGATGGCGCCGAAAATCAGGATCTCGGAGCCGTCAAAATTGGCGGTGATGGCAACACGGTCCTGGCTGAGACCCAGAACAACCTGTTCCTCGGCTGCGGCGGCGGGCAGGCACAGCAGGCACAAAGCGGCGATCAGAGGGCGCAACATCATCAGTGCCCCCCGCTATCGCCAAGCGAGAACAGCTCGGTCGGTTCCAGTAGCAGGTCCAGCGCCAGCTTGCCGCAGACGACCAGAACCAGCGCGGCCAGCAGAACACGCAGTTGCTCGGCCGGCATACGCGCGCCGATCACGGTGCCGATCTGCGCGCCGATGACGCCTCCGACCAGCAAGAGAACCGCCAATACCACGTCAACGGTGTAGTTGGTGGTGGCGTGCAGCATGGTGGTGAAGGCGGTGACAAAGATGATCTGGAACAGCGAGGTGCCGACCACGACCTTGGTCGGCATGCCCAGCAGGTAGATCATCGCGGGCACCATGATGAAACCGCCGCCGACGCCCATGATCGCTGACAGAACGCCCACGCACAGTCCGACCAGAACCGGCGGAATGACCGAGATATAAAGGCCCGAGGTCCGAAAGCGCATTTTGAACGGCAACGCATGCACCCAGCCGCGCTGTCTGCGCTTGGCAGGGGTGGCGTTGCCCTTTTTTACGCGCCGAAGCGCGCGCAGGCTTTCGACGAACATCAGGCTGCCGATAACGCCCAGAAACACGACGTAGCACAAGGTGACCAGCAGATCGACCTGACCCAGCCCCTTGAGGTAGTTGAAAATCACCACACCCAGGGCCGCGCCTATCAGGCCGCCCGTTAAAAGCACCGTGCCCATCTTCAGATCGACCGTCTTTCGTCGGAAATGCGCCAGCACGCCCGAGAAGGACGAGGCAACGATCTGGTTGGCTTCGGTCGCGACCGCGACGGCAGGCGGGATGCCGATGAAGAACAGCAGGGGCGTCATCAGAAAGCCGCCCCCAACACCGAACATTCCGGACAGGATGCCGACCATCCCGCCCAGCCCTAACAGAAGAAAGGCATTCACGGAGACTTCGGCGATGGGAAGGTAGATCTGCATGTTGTCTTCTAGTCGGGCGAATGGGGCCAGTTCAATGCGACAAAGCCGCGATCAATTGGGATGGTTAAACACCGGAATTTGTACGTTTCCGTGACAGCCTGGCAGCGTATCGAGGTGATCTGTAGACCCCTGGTCACGCTGCTGTCTGGCAAAGGAAACACGCACATACCCTTTTAGAGCGGTTGCGGCATGCAAAATCAACTGTGCATGCCGCTCTGCAGCAAACAGGACCCAGAATTGTCTCGAAACTGGACTTATCAGCGTTCCTTTACATAGGGCTCACCACCCGCTCGGGGCGGTACCGCCTTGCCTACGAACCCGGCCAGAATGACGACGGTCAGGATATAGGGCAGGGCGTCCATCACCTGAACGGGAATCACCACGCCGCCCAGATCGATATTCTGGAACCGCAGCGCAACGGCTTGCAGCAGGCCGAACAGCAGACAGGCCCACATGGCATGCCACGGGCGCCATTTCGCGAAGATCAGTGCGGCCAGCGCAATGAAGCCCCGGCCGGCGGTCATCTCTTTGACGAACCCGGCCTGCAGCGCGGTCGCCAGATACGCCCCTGCAATACCGCAGAGCACGCCACAGATGGCCACAGCGGCAAAGCGCAGACCAACAACCGAGACGCCCGCCGTATCCACCGCCGCCGGGTTTTCACCCACCGCCCGCAGGCGCAAACCGAACCGGGTGCGATACAGGATCCACCAGGTCAGCGGCACCATCAGAAAGGCGATGTAAACAAGGATCGAATGGCCCGACAGCAGTTCGGAGTAAATCGGGCCGAAAATTGGCACACCGCTCAGCGCTTCGGCAAAGGGAAACTCGATCGGTTCGAACCGGCCTTGCCCGAATAGCGACGGGGTGCGCCCGCCCTGCTGGAACCAGCTTTGGGCGATCAGAACGGTCAGGCCCGAGGCCAGAAAGTTGATGGCAACGCCCGAGATCAACTGATTGCCCCGGAAGGTGATCGAGGCCACCCCGTGCAGCGCTGACAGGACCAGCGACGCGCCGATCCCTGCCAAAAGGCCCAGCCAGACCGAACCGGTTACGGCAGCGACGGCGGCCGAGAAAAAGGCTGACATCAGCATCTTGCCCTCAAGCCCGATGTCGAAGATACCCGCGCGTTCCGAATAAAGCCCGGCCAGACAAGCCAGCAGCAGCGGTGTGGCCAGACGGATAGTCGAATCGAGGACCTGGATGAGGGTAACGAAGAACTCCATCACTCAGCCCCCTTCCGCAGACCCAGGAACAGCTTTTCAAGCGGCATGCGCACCATATTGTCGAGCGCTCCGGTGAAAAGGATGACCAGCGCCTGAATGACGACGATCAGTTCCCGCGGGATCGAGGTCCACAGCGCCAGTTCTGCGCCGCCCTGATACAGGAAGCCGAACAGCAGCGCCGCAAGGAACACGCCGAACGGGTGCGACCGGCCCATCAGGGCCACAGCGATGCCGATAAAGCCCGCGCCTTCGGTTGAATTCAGAACCAGCCGTTCCGCCTCACCCATCACGTTGTTGATTGCCATCAGACCCGCCAGCGCCCCCGAGATCAGCATGGCGATGATGGTGATGCGCACAGGCGAGATACCGGCATAAACGGCCCCGGTTTCCGAATGGCCATAGGCGCGAATTTCATAGCCCAGCCTTGTGCGCCAGATCAGGGCCCAGACGATCACACAGGCCAGAATCGCCACGAAGAACGAGATATTCGCAGGTGCTCCCCGGAACATCACATTCTCGGCGGTTGAGAACATCGACTGGAAAGTCGGCAGGTGGACCGCCTCGGGGAAGCGCGCGGTCGCCGGGTCTTGCGAGCCCTGTGGGCGCATCACATTGACCAGCATGTAGTTCAGGAAGGCAGCGGCGATGAAGTTGAACATGATCGTTGTGATCACGATATGGCTGCCGCGCTTGGCTTGCAGATAGGCCGGGATCGCGGCCCATGCCGCGCCAAACAGCATTGAGGCGGCACAGGCGGCCAGCAGGGCAATGCTCCAATGCGGCCAGGGGACATACAAGCAGACCATGGCAACGCCAAGCCCGCCCAGCATTGCCTGACCTTCGCCCCCGATATTGAACATCCGCGCGTGGAACGCGACGGCCACGGCCAATCCGGTGAACATGAAGTTGGTGGCGTAGTATAGCGTATAGCCCCAGCCATAGGTCGATCCCAGCGCGCCGGTGACCATCAGGTTCACGGCCTCGACCGGGTTTTCTCCGATGGCCAGAATGACCAGCGCCGAAAGGATTGCGGCCAGTAGAAGGCTGATCACCGGGATCAGCACGACATCGGCCCATTTGGGCATTTTATCCATGTTACGCGGCCTCTCCCGCAACACCGGCCATCAGCAGGCCCAGTTCTTTTTCATCCGTCTCGGCGGGCAGACGTTCGCCCATGATATGTCCGTCAAACATCACTGCGATCCGGTCGGACAGTGAGAAGATTTCCTCCAACTCGACCGAAACCAGCAGGATGGCCTTGCCCTGATCGCGCAGGGCGACGATCTGTTTGTGAATGAACTCGATCGCGCCAATATCGACACCTCGGGTCGGCTGGCCGACCAGCAGCAGGTCGGGATTGCGCTCAATCTCGCGCGCGACGACGATCTTTTGCTGGTTCCCCCCCGAAAAGCTTTTGGCCGTCAGCCAGCCATTCGGTGGGCGGACATCGAATTTCTCGATCTTCGCTTCGGTATCGGCGCGCAGGGCGGCGTTGTCCATGAAGATGCCACGCTTGTAAGCCGGGTCGCGGTGATAGCCGAAGGCCACGTTTTCCCACGCGTGGAAGTCCATGATCAGACCTTCGCGCTGCCGATCTTCGGGCACATGGGCAATGTGCTGCGCGCGCCGCGCCTGTCCATCCGACCCCGCCCCGCTGAGCGGCAGCGGCACGCCGTTCAGCTTGATCGAGCCCTGACCTGGGCGCATCCCGCCCAGAACCTCCAGCAGTTCAGACTGACCATTGCCCGCGACACCGGCAATGCCCACAATCTCGCCCGCCCGGACGGTCAGGTCGATCCCTTTGACCCGCTCAACACCGGCGCTGTCAAAGACTTGCAGGTTTTCGATCTCCAGAATCGGTTTGCCCGGCTTTGCAGGCACTTTATCGACCTGCAGCAGAACCTTGCGGCCCACCATCAGCTCGGCCAGTTCTTCGGGGCTGGTCTCGGACGTCTTGACGGTGGCCGTCATCTGCCCGCGCCGCATGACCGAAACGGTATCGGTGTTCTCCATGATCTCGCGCAGCTTATGGGTAATCACGATGATCGTTTTCCCCTCGGCCCGCAGCCGGTCGAGGATGCGGAACAGCTGGTCCGCCTCGGACGGCGTCAGAACGCCGGTGGGTTCGTCGAGAATCAGAATCTCGGCCCGGCGGTACAGCGCCTTGAGGATCTCGACCCGCTGTTGCATGCCCACACCGATCTCGTCGATGCGTTTGTCGGGGTCCACGAACAGCTCGTACTCTTCTTCTAGCGCTTTCAGTTCCTTACGCGCCTTGGCCAGCGACGGCGCCAGCATGCCGCCATCCTCGGCCCCCAGAACGATGTTTTCCAGAACGGTGAAGTTTTCGACCAGCTTGAAATGCTGGAACACCATCCCGATGCCCGAGGCAATCGCCGCCTGACTGTCCGGAATCTCGGTCTTGGTGCCGTTGATCCAGATCTCGCCTTTGTCGGCTTTGTAAAACCCGTAGAGGATGCTCATCAGCGTGGATTTGCCCGCACCGTTTTCACCGATAATCCCATGGATCGTACCGGGGGCGACGCTGATGGAAATGTCTTTGTTGGCCTGAACCGGCCCAAAGGCTTTGGAAATCCCTTTGAGCTCAATGGCGGGGACGGTCATGTCGTGTCCTCAATTGCCGAAGGGACCGCGCAACCGGCGCGGCAGAAGGAAAAAGCGAGGCGAAAGAGACCCTCCGCCCCGCATGGGTTTTAGAATTGCAGTGCCGGGCAGCTGTCGTTCTCGTAGTAGCTGACAACCGAGACATTGCCGTCGATAATGTCGCGCCGTGCGCTTTCGATGGCCGAGCTCATTTCTTCGGTGACCAGCTCTGCGTTGTTTTCGTCCATTGCGACGCCAACGCCTTCTTCGGCCAGACCCATCGAGAAGACACCGGTTTGCAGGTCTTCACCCGCCTTCATGGCGTCATAAACGGCAACATCCACGCGCTTGAGCATCGAGGTCAGCACTTTGCCCGGATGCAGGTGGTTCTGGTTGCTGTCCACGCCGATCGACAGGATGCCTTCGTCGGCTGCGGTTTGCAGAACACCAACGCCGGTGCCGCCTGCGGCCGCATAGATCACGTCAGCGCCCTGACTGATCTGCGCCTTGGTCAGTTCCGAACCCTTCACCGGGTCGTTCCATGCCGCGGGGGTGGTGCCGGTCATGTTGGCGACAACTTCGATATCCGGGTTCACGGCCTTGGCACCTTGGGCGTAACCGCAGCCAAAGTGGCGAATCAGCGGGATGTCCATGCCGCCGATAAAGCCAACGGTGCCCGACTGGGACGCCATCGCTGCCATCATGCCGACCAGATACGATCCTTCATGTTCCGCAAAACCGATCTGACGGATATTCGGAGCCTCCAGCCAGGTTACGTCAACCGCAACAAACTTGGTGTCCGGGTAATCACCGGCAACAGCGGCCAGCGGATCGGCCATGGCAAAGCCCATGGTGATGATCGGGTTGGCACCGGCTTCGGCAAAGCGGCGCAGGGCCTGTTCGCGCTGGGCTTCCGACTGAAGCTCGATCTCGCGGTAGGTTTTGCCGGTTTGATCTGCCCAACGCTGTGCGCCGTTATGTGCGGCTTCGTTGAACGACTTGTCAAACTTGCCACCCAGGTCAAAGATCAGCGCCGGTTCGGCCAGGGCTGCGCCAGCTGTCAGTGCGACCGCCGCAGCGGCACCCATCAGAGATTTCATGAGGGTCATTTCTTACTCCCGTTGTTTTTGTCGTTGGTCCAAGGCCAAGGATAGCCCCGATTACCCACTCAGAGCGAGCATAACTGTTGTGATGGCGGGAATTAAGGATGTTTGCAACAGGTGGGGTCAATAGATTTTTGACCGTTTGGTCCGAAAATTGCCACTTACCGTCAGGGCAGGGTGCATTCCATGACAATTGCGTCGCAGTTTGGCCCTTTTTCTCGGCGGTAGTAGCCCTTGCGCTGACCACACACCCGGTATCCGCAGCGATGGTACAGTGCGATTGCGGGCCGATTGTCGGCGGCTACGTCCAGAAACGCCCGTGTCGCGCCCAGTTGCGTGGCCTTTGCGTGCCAGTCGTTCATGCACTGCAGGCCCAGCCCCTGCCGTTGATGGCTGGGGTGAGTCGCGATGGTCAGCAACTCCGCCTCATCCGCAATCACCTGAAACAGGGCGAAGGCTTTGGGCGTGCCGATGCAGTGGGTGAATGGGTTGGCCAGCAGATCAGCGAACTCGGACGTCGTCCAAGGACGGGATTGGGTGAAAGCGGCGGCATGTGTTGCGGTCAGATCACGAGGTGTCATTCGTCCAGCAAGACCGGAGGTGTGTCGCTGGACGGCGCCGCATCGGCGGGGCGGACGTATAAAGGCGCAGGCGGCAGGGTTTCGGTGTCCCATCGACGTGCTGCAACCCGCGCAATGGCTTGCGCCTGCGCTGCCGGGTCGGGGCAGAAGTAGAGCGGCCCCAATACCTTGGCCTCGTCCAGCGGTATCAGGCGTGCGGGTAAGTCAGCAGTTTGCACATAGACCTGATCGCGCGGAGCCGGGATGGTGGGGATATGGGTGTCCGGAGCGATGTCGGCCAATGCGTCAAAGCCAGATACACCCACGGCGGGGACGTTCAGGCCCAAGGCCAGCCCCCGTGCTGCCGATACCGAAATGCGAATACCGGTAAAGTTTCCCGGCCCGACGCCGACGCCAATGGCGTCCAGATCTGCCCAGCTACAGCCCGCTTGCGTCAAAACTTCTTCCAGCAGGGGCATCAGCCGTTCGGCCTGTCCGCGTGACATGGCCTCGGCCACGGATACGACGATCTGTCCACCCCGCAGCAAAGCGGCCGCGCAATGCGCGGCCGATGTGTCAAATGCCAGTATTGTCGGGTCAGACGGCAACCGGACGAACCTCGGTCACTTCGGGGATGTAGTGGCGCAGCAGGTTCTCGATACCCATTTTCAGAGTCAGTGTGGACGAGGGGCACCCGGCGCAAGCGCCCTGCATATGCAGGTAAACCACGCCCCGGTCAAAGCCGTGGAAGGTGATGTCACCACCATCCTGCGCCACTGCGGGGCGCACGCGGCTGTCCAGCAACTCTTTGATCTGGTTGACGACTTCCGCATCCTCACCGGTATGTTCCGCATGACCGGATGCCGTTGTTGCGTCCGCACCCATAACGGGTTGACCGGACTGGTAATGCTCCATCACCGCGCCAAGGATGGCGGGTTTGATGTGGTCCCACTGCACGTCATCCGATTTGGTCACGGTGACAAAGTCGTTCCCAAAGAACACGCCGGTCACGCCGTCAACGCCGAAGATGCGCTTGGCCAGAGGGGATTTCTCACCCGCTTCAGCGGTTGGAAAATCGGTTGTTCCCGCCTCAAGCACCGTCTGGCCGGGCAAAAACTTCAATGTGGCCGGGTTAGGGGTGGATTCGGTCTGAATGAACATGGGACAGCTCCGTCTAAGGTGCCATTGATATGCGCGTCGCAGTCGGGGAAGTCAAGATTTGGAACTATTCTAAATAGAAGCGGCATAGTCCAGCGCTTGATCCAGCCGGTCATCGCCCCAAAAAAGCTCATCCCCGACCAGAAAGCTGGGCGCGCCAAAGATACCTGCCGCCTTGGCCCGATCCGTTTGCTGAAACAGCGCGGCCTTGACGTCCGGGTCCGCCGTTCGCTGCAACAGATCAGACGGCAGACCCGCGTCGCGCAGACAGTCCAGCAGAGTCCCTCGATCCGAAATGTCGCGACCCTGACCAAACTCGGCGCTGTAGACGGCACGGACAAAACGCGCTTTTTGGTCCGGCGGGTCGATGACCAGAACCAAACGTGCCGCATTCAGGCCGTTCTGCGGGAACGGGTCCGGGCGTTGAAACGGCAACCCACGCGCATCGCATAACCGCTCCATATCCCGCCACATATAGCGGCCTTTGGCGGCATAGAGGTTAAAGGGCGACGTGGTCCAGCCCTGATCGGCAAAGATCGGCCCCAGCAAGAAAGGCTGCCAGTTCACGGTCACGCCCTTGGCGGTGGCGGCCTGTTCGATGCGCATGGCGCTGAAATAAGAATAGGTCGAGGCGAATTCGAACCAGAAGTCGACCGCCGCCCCCATATCAGGTGATTTCTTCCAGCTTTTCCTTGCTCAGATCGCCGGGCACGATTGTGATCGGGATCGGCAGGCTGCCCGAGTTTTTCGTCAACTGCGTGACCAGCGGGCCGGGCCCCTTCTTGTCGGTGCCCGCCCCCAGAACCAGCACGCCGATTTCGGGGTCGGACTGCACATGCTCGATGATCTGAGGCACCGGATCGCCTTCGCGGATCGCCAGTTCCGGCTCGACGTTTTGTTTGTCGCGCATCCACTTGGCGAACACTTCGTAATGCGCGTGAATACGCTCGCGCGCTTCTTCGCGCATGACCTCGGCCACACCGATCCAGTGGTTAAACTCGTCCGGCGGGATGACCGACAGGATCGTGACGCCGCCGCCGGTATGGGCCGCGCGCATTGCGGCAAAGCGCATCGCATTCAGGCATTCACGGCTGTCATCCAGTACGACCAGGAACTTGCGCATGGGTGTCCTCATTCTTTTTGGGGATGATGCCCGACCGATTGCGCGCTGGCAACTCGGGCAATGCCCAGATATTCAGCTAGCGTTCGCTGGCAGCCCAATCCCAATAAAGACCACGGGCGCGGCGGGCAATAGGGCCAATCTGAAATTGCGTGTCGTCCAGTGCGGTTACCGGCGTCACCTTGTTCATGTTCCCGGACATGAACACCTCATCCGCATGATGGAAATCGTCGAAGCTCAGAATCGTTTCGTGCACGGTGACGCCATCGGCGCGCAGGTTCTTGATGTGACGCGCGCGGGTGATCCCGGCCAAGAAGGTGCCGTTTGGGATCGGGGTAAAGACCTCTCCGTCCCGGACCATGAAGATATTGGCGGTTGCGGTCTCGGCCACATTGCCCATCGCGTCCGCAACCAGCGCGTTCGAAAACCCTTTGGAGCGCGCCTCCTGCAGCATGCGGGCGTTGTTGGGGTAAAGGCATCCGGCCTTGGCATGCACAACGGCAGATTCCAGAACCGGCCTGCGAAAGCGCGTGGTTGTCAGCGTGGCCGAGGCCGTCTCGGGTGCCATCGGAATCTCTTCCAGGCAAATAGCGAAACCGGTGCTGTTTTCCTTTGGAACAATGGCAGTGGCGTCACCATCGATCCCCCAATACATCGGGCGAATATAGACGCCTGTGTCCGGGCCGTAGGCCTGCAGCCCGTCGCGCACCAGATCGACCATCTGTTCTGGCGTCACCGTTGGCGTCAGCATCAGCGCCTCAGCCGAGCGGTTCACGCGGGCGCAATGGGCCAAAAGATCCGGGGCCATGCCTTCGAAATACCGCGCCCCGTCAAACACTGACGAGCCCAGCCACGCGCCATGGTCGGCGGCACGCATGATCGGAGCGTCCCCATCGTGCCATTGGCCTTCGAAATAGGTGCGGATATTCTTGCCCGTTGCCATGACGCCCTCCCAAGCTTTGGGCAAACCTAGGAGGGCGTCAGGCGAAGGTCCAGTGTAATCAGCGCGATGTTGCGCCGACCATACCCACGATGTCGTAGGTCTGGCGCAGGATCGGCGCGGTGATTGCGCGCGCGCGTTCGGCGCCATGCGCCAGAATGCGGTCGATCTCGGCCTGATCGTTCATCAGCCGGGCCATCTCGGACGAGATCGGCGACAGTTTCTCGACCGCCAGATCGGCCAGCATCGGTTTGAACTCGCCGAACTGCTTGCCGCCCACCTCCGACAGCACCTGTTCTGCGCTTTGATCCGCAAGAGCGGCGTAGATATTCACCAGATTGCGCGCTTCGGGGCGGTCTTCCAGACCATCGGGTTCTGAGGGCAGCGCATCCGGGTCCGTCTTGGCCTTGCGGATTTTCTTGGCGATCGTGTCGGCATCGTCGGTCATGTTGATCCGGCTCATATCCGATGGATCGGATTTGGACATCTTCTTGGACCCGTCGCGCAGGCTCATGACCCGCGTGGCCGCGCCTTCGATCACCGGTTCGGTAATGGGGAAGAAATCCACACCGAAATCGTTGTTGAACTTGATCGCGATGTCGCGCGTCAGTTCCAGATGCTGTTTCTGGTCCTCGCCCACCGGAACATGGGTCGCGTGATAGATCAGAATGTCGGCAGCCATCAGCGACGGGTAGGCAAACAAACCCAGCGAGGCATTCTGCTGGTTTTTGCCCGCCTTGTCCTTCCACTGAGTCATCCGCTGCATCCAACCCATCCGGGCGACACAGTTGAAGATCCAGCCAAGCTGCGCGTGCTCAGGCACCTGACTTTGGTTGAACAGGATCGACTGTTCCGGATCAATGCCCGCAGCGATGAACCCGGCGCATAGCTCGCGGGTGTTGTGGGACAGCGCAGCGGGGTCCTGCCATGTGGTGATCGCGTGAAGGTCGACCATGCAATAGATGGTTTCGAACTCTGGCCCTTGCATATCCACAAAGCGCTTCATCGCGCCCAGATAATTGCCCAGGGTCAGCCCGCCCGAAGGCTGGATGCCGGAAAACACGCGCGGCGTGAATTGGGTCTGGGTCATCGAAGGGAACTCCCGTCTGGAAAAATCAGCCCTCGTCGCTTACCCATGAGGGTCAGGGACGTCAACAGCCGCGAAAGGCCCGCCCAATATGAGCAGTGAGCATTACACACCCGCCGTGAACCCCCTGCCGCCCGTCGTGGTGGCGCTGGTTCTGTTCATCATCGGGATCGAACTGGCCTTCACGCTGGGCGCGCGCGGGCTGGCCGGAGGGCCGGGTGCCGTAGGCTGGCGGTTGGATGCGCTGCAGAGTTACGCCTTTTCGGCGGATATTTTCGACTGGATGGTGCTGAACGGTCGCTGGCCGTTCGAGCATGTCATCCGTTTCGTGACCTATCCCTTTGTCTCGGCCAATTTCACCCAAGCGGTGTTTGTCTGCGTCTTCGTGCTGGCCATGGGCAAGATGGTCGGAGAGGTTTTTGGCGGCTTTCCGATGCTGCTGATCTTTGTGCTGTCGGGCGTTGGTGGCGCGCTGGCCTATGCGTTGATCCTTGATCCTTCATATCCGCTGGTCGGGGGCTTCCCACCGGTCTACGGATTGATAGGGGCCTTCACATGGCTGCTATGGCGCAAGCTGTCTCTGGTTGGCGAAAATCAGGCGCGGGCTTTCCAGTTGATCGCCGTGCTGATGGGTATTCAACTGCTCTTTGGGTTGCTGTTTGGCGGGACGTCCGATTGGGTGGCCGATCTGGGTGGGTTTGCCACCGGGTTCGGGCTGTCGTTCTTTCTGGCCCCGGGCGGTTGGGCCCGGATCAAGGGCCGCATCCGGCGCGATTGATCAGGACCGGCGCAGGGCGCGCTTGAACTCGGACAGTTTGAATGCGCCCAGCAGGTGACCCAGCAAGAAGTAAGCTATCGCCGCTATGACAATCAGTGCCAGCAGCGCAAGATAGCGCCAGCCTGCCAGCGCAAAGGCCCAACCGAACAGGTAAGTGGCTGCACCCAGCACCACGCCCATTCCGACCGAGGCCGCAACGATCCGCCATGCGCGCAGTTTGAACCGGTCATCAAACCGCGCCTCGTCCCCCATGCGCCGCGCACCGATGGCCAGCAGGGCAACCATCGCCCATCCGGCAACCGACGCCGCAATGGCAGGTGCGATCCATCCGACCACAGGATAAAGACCAAAGGCCAAAGCCGCATTGATGATCATGGCAACGACAGCATAGCGGAAGGGGGATTTCGTATCCTCGCGCGCGAAATACAGCGGTTGCAGCAGTTTCTGCAGCATGAAGGCCGGAAGCCCGACGCCGTAGATTGCCACGGCGAGCGCTGTGGCGGCGGTATCCTCGGCGCTGAACTGGCCGCGCTCGAACAGGACCGAAACCAAGGGTATCGGGATGATCAGAAACGCCACGGTCGAGGGCAGCGTGAGCAGCAACATGAACTCGCCCGCGCGCGAGAAGGCGTTGCGCGCGCCTTCCTTGTCGTCGGCGCGCAGACGGCGGGACAGGTCGGGCAGCAGGACAATGCCAATTGCTATCCCGACAACGCCTAGAGGCAACTGATACAGACGATCCGCGGCAAACAACCAACTGACGGCTTTCTCGGTCTTGGATGCCACCAATTGCCCCACAACCAGATTGACCTGCGTAACCCCCATAGCCAACGCGGCAGGGATCGCAATGCGGACCATGTTGCGCATTTCGGGTGTCAGGCGCGGCAGGCCTACGCGGATACGGATACCCGCGCGCTCGGTCGCGACCCAGACCAGAGCCAGTTGAGCGACCCCGGCGATAGGGATCACGGTGATGAGCCAGCGAATGACCTCACCGCCGGACATCGCGCCGAAGATAAGCGCCGAGCACGCAAAGATGTTCAGCAAAACGGGTGCGGCAGCAGCGGCTGCAAAGCGGCCCGTCGCATTCAGCACGCCCGAAAACAAGGCCGCCAATGACATGAACAGGATGTAGGGAAAGACGACGTAACCGTAATCGACGGCCAGATCGAACCGCTCATCGCCATAGAACCCTTCGGCCGTCAGCCACACGAGCCCCGGCATGAACACCATTGCCAGACCGACCAGCGCCAGCACGGCAGCGCCAAGCAGGTTGAATGCATCCTGTGCGAACCCTTCGGCGTTTTCACCACCTTCAAGCCGTTTCGAAAACATCGGCACAAAGGCCGCGTTGAACGCCCCTTCGGCGAAAAACCGTCGGAACATATTGGGCAGGCGGAAGGCCGCCACAAAGGCGTCCATCACCGGCCCCGGGCCGATATAGGCGGTCAGCAGAATCTCTCGCAGAAAGCCCAGAATGCGGCTGGCCAGAGTCCAGAACCCAACCGTGAAAAAGCCCGAAAACAGCCGGATCTGCTTCATGAGGCCGCGCGCTCGGCGCCTTCGGTGATGGCGGTGCGCAGCTTGGCCTCAAGCCCGCGCTGCTTGCTTTCCGAGTGGTATTTCAGCCCGAACATATCCTTGACATAGAAGGTATCCACCACCTGTTCGCCATAGGTCGCGATCACGGCGTTGGCGATATAGACATTGGCCGCCGCTAGCGTCCGCGTCAGATCATAGAGCAAGCCGGGCCGGTCGCGGGTATCAACCTCGATGATCGTGTAAATCTCGGACCCGTCATTGTCGAAGGTGATATGGGTCGGCACGTTGAACGCGCGCTCGCGTTTCTTGATTTTGTCGCGGGATTTCAGCGCCTCGCGGGCGACAACCTCGCCCTTCAGGGTCTTGTGGATCATCTGCGTCAGACGCGGCAGGCGCGCGGCCTCGAATGGGTGGCCCTCGGCATCTTGTATCCAGAATGCGTCGGTGACGTAGCCGTCCTTGGTCGTATAGCTGCGCGCATCCACCACGTTGGCCCCGACCAGCGCCAGAGCGCCCGCAATCCGCGCAAAGATACCGGGGTGGTCGCCCATGGCAAAGCAGGCGCGGGTCGCGTCGCGATCCTCGTCCGGGTGCAGACGGATTTCGACTTCGCCCGGATCACCGCTGCGATCCAGCGCGCGCAGCATGTCCGCAAACTCCACATGGGTCGCCACGTTCAGACCCTGCCAATAGGGTGCGTAGTGCCGCCCGGTTTCGACCTTGAGGTCGGCCTTGGACCAATCCGCAAGCTGGGCGCGCAGCGCCTTTTTGGCCTCGGTCCCGCGATTGGCGCGGTTCAGGTCCTCCATCCCGGTCTCAAGCGCGCGTTTGGTTTCGGCATGCAGGGCCCGCAACAGGGTGGCTTTCCAGTTGTTCCAGGTGGTCGGGCCGACGCCGCGAATGTCGCAGACCGTAAGCACGGTCAGCAAATCCAGCCGCTTGACCGTCTGCACGGCTTTGGCAAAGTCCCTCACAGTGCGCGGATCTGAAATATCGCGTTTCTGCGCCATGTCGGACATCAGCAGGTGATAGCGCACCAGCCATTCGACCGTCTCGGAATCCCCCTTGTTCAACCCAAGCCGGGGGGCCACCTTGCGCGCGATCTGCGCCCCCAGGATCGAGTGATCCTCGGGCCGCCCCTTGGCGATATCGTGCAGCAGCAAGGCCACATACAGAACCTTGCGGTTGACGCCACCTTTCAGGATCGAAGAGGCCAGAGGCAAGGACTCCATCAACTCTTCGCGCTCGATCTGGGCCAGGTTCACGATGCACTGAATGGTATGCTCGTCCACCGTATAGCTGTGATACATGTTGAACTGCATCATCGCGACGATGGGCTCGAACTCGGGCAGGAAGGCCGATAGCACGCCCAGTTCGTTCATCCGCCGCAAGGCCCGTTCCGGGTTGCCGTGTTTCAGCATCAGGTCCAGGAAAATGCGCCGCGCTTCTTTGTCGTTGCGCATGTCCTCGTCGATCAGATGCAGGTTGGCTGTTACCAGCAGCATTGCGTCGGGATGGATCAACATGCCGGTCCGCAACCCTTCCTCGAACAGGCGCAGCAGGTTCACCTTGTCGGCCAGAAACGCCTCCGGATCGGCGATGTTCAGACGCCCGTGCACAACGCTGTAGCCCTGCTTGACCCTCGGACGACGCCGGAAGATCCGTTCAAGCAATGGGGCACCTTTCACATGCGCGGCTTCCAGCTTGGTCAGGAAGATCCGCGTCAGCTCGCCCACGCGCGTCGCCTCGCGGAAATAGCGCTGCATGAACACCTCGACACCGCGCCGACCGGCCCTGTCTTCGTAGCCCATTCGCGCCGCGACCTCGACCTGCATGTCAAAGGTCAGCTGTTCCGTCGCACGCCCCGTGACCAGATGCAGATGAGAGCGCACGGCCCACAGGAAATCCTCGGCCTCGACAAAGGTTTTGAACTCTTCGGGCGTGAACAGACCCAGCGGCACAAGCTCGGCCACATCCTGAACGCCGTAGATGTATTTGGCGATCCAATACAGCGATTGCAGGTCGCGCAGCCCGCCCTTGCCTTCTTTGACATTGGGTTCGACCATATAGCGCTGGCCCTGTTTCAGGTGGCGTTCGTCGCGTTCCTTTAGTTTGGCCTCGATGAACTCGCGCTCGGTCCCTTTGAACAGGTCGGATTTCAGCTTTTCGTCCAACTCCTCCGCCAGGGCCGTGTCACCGGCCAGATAGCGCTGTTCCAGCATCGCGGTGCGGATGGTGAAATCTTCGGTTCCCAACCGCAGGCAGTCTTTGATGGTGCGCGAGGAATGTCCCACCTTCAGCCGCAAATCCCACAGGATGTAGAGCATGGATTCAATCACGCTCTCGGCCCAGGCGGTGATCTTGTAAGGTGTCAGAAACAGCAGATCGACATCCGAGGCCGGGGCCATCTCGCCCCGCCCATATCCGCCAACGGCCAGAACGGCGATCCGTTCGCCTTGCGTCGGGTTGGCCAGCGGGTGCAGACGCTCGCTGGACACGCGCATCGCCGTGCCGACCAGTTGATCGGTCAGGTGGGTATAGGATCGGGTCAGGGGCCGCGCATCAAACGGGCGCGCGGCAAACGCATCCGCAATGGCCTTGCGCCCGGTCTTCTGCGCATCCCGCAGGATTCGCACGGTTTGCGAACGGATCGCGGCATTGTCCGCGCAGGCTTCAAATGCAGACGCCAGTTGTTCAGTCACACTGGCGCTGTCGAAAATATCCTCGGCGGGGCAGATCAGCACGGTGTCGGGCGCGGCAACCAGACCGGGTCGATCAGAAACCGGCGCCAGAGAAGCTTTGTGGGGCAGGGTCAATCACAACCACCTGTTTGTTCTGGATCGTGGCGACGGCCAGACCGCGTTCGTTGGTGCCGTTCGGACGCAGACGGAAGATGCCGCCGACGCCCTGGAAACCGGCGTTCTGTGTCAGGGCCGCCCCGGTCAGCGCGTCGGATTTGCCTTGCGAGACCAGTGCGCCGATGGCCGCGATGCCGTCATAGGCCAACCCACTGATCGGATGCGGGGCCTCGCCATAGGTCGCATTATAGCGCTGGCGGTAGGCTTGTGCTTTGGACGGGTCCGGCAGGGCGAACCAACCGCCCTGAACACCCGGCAGTTCCAGCGTTTGCGGCGGGATGTCCCAGCGGGTCAGGCCGATGAATTGCGTCGTGGCCGGTGAGACGCCTGCCTCTGGCAGAAGCTGGGTGAACAGGGGCAACGCTCCGGCCGTTGTTGCTGTCAGGAACACCGAGTCCGCGCCCGACGAATCTACAGTTGCCTTGACGGTGGGAACCGCGTTGATAACCCCTTGTTGCGAGCGGTCATAGCCCACAGTGCCCGCGTTGTTGACCGGGCTGGAGTTCAGCGCATTGGCAATGGCCGACTGGCCCAACTGGCCCGCCGCATCGTTGCTGTGCACGATCACGGTGCCGGTTTTGCCTTGCGAGCCTGCATAGTTCACCAACCGGTTTGCGGTGTTCTGGAATGTGGGGCCAAGCACGTAGACATTACCGCCCGCGATGCTGGTGTTGTTCGAAAAGGACAGGACATTGACGTTGTTGTTCAGCACGGCCAGCCCGGCCGCGTTGGCCGCTTGTGCGTAGACCGGTCCGATGATGATCTTGGCCCCGTCCGATACGGCCTGCTGCGCAACAACGGATGCGGTGCCCGCGTTTCCGGCAGTGTCATAGACCCGCAGGTCGATCTGAACATTCGGAAGATCGTTCATCGCCAGCCGCGCGGCGTTCTCAAGGCTGCGCGCCAGTGCGGCGTCTCCCGCCTGACCTGACCCGCTTGGAACCAGCAGGGCGACCGGGACAGGTTTCGACGTGTTGATCGATGGCCCACCGCCCAAACCGCCGACGTCACAGGCAGCCAGAAACGCCACGGTGGCCAGGGCAGCAGCGGCCTTCGCCAGCTTGCTAACGGGCTTGCAAACGGTAAACATCTAAAAGAAAACTCCCTGATCCGGCGGCGACGGGCGCTGCTATTCTATCGAGCCGCGATAATAAACGTCATGCTGTGAGGGTCCAGCTTTGAATTTCCAAAAGATCAGATTGGCTGCGGGCCTGTATTTTGTTGCCACTCCGATCGGAACCGCGCGCGACATTACGCTCAGAGCACTGGATATTCTGGCATCGGCGGACGTGATCGCGGCGGAAGACACCCGCAGCCTGCGCCGATTGATGGAGATCCATGGCATCCCGCTGGATGGTCGCCGAATCCACGCCTATCACGATCACAGCGGCGCGGGCGCGCGCGGCAAGATTATGGACGCGCTGGCACAGGGGCAGTCGGTTGCCTACGCGTCCGAAGCCGGAATGCCACTGATCGCCGATCCGGGCTATGATCTTGGGCGGCAAGCGGCCGAGGCCGGATATACAGTGACCTGTGCACCAGGGCCGTCTGCGGCTTTGGCGGCCCTTACGCTGGCGGGTTTGCCAACGGATGCGTTCTTTTTTGCAGGCTTTCTGCCGAATGCGTCCGGTGCTCGGCGCAGCCGAATCGAAGCCCTGCGTGATATTCCCGGAACGCTGGTGTTTTACGAATCGCCCAAACGCGTCGCCAGCAGCCTGTCCGATCTTTCCGACGTTCTGGGCGCAGATCGTCAGGCCGCTTTGTGCCGGGAACTGACGAAGAAATTCGAAGAAATCAAGCGCGGTACGCTGGGCGAACTGGCGCAGGCCTATCAGGGTCAGACCGTGAAGGGCGAGGTTGTCTTGCTGGTGGATCGCAGCCATTCGCAAAGTGTTAACGAGTCTGACGTAGAAGAGGCTTTGAAACAGGCCTTGCAGACGCATTCGGTTCGGGATGCCGCGGATCTGGTGTCGCAGATGTATGATCTGCCCCGGCGTCCGATCTACCAGAAGGCCCTGAAATTGGGAAAGGGATGACATGGCGCAGCGTTCGGTTCGGGGATCAGTGTCCTATCACGCGGGTCAGGCGGCGGAACTGCGCGTCGCTACAGATTACGAACGCCGTGGCTTTTCCATCGCACATCGCCGCTGGCGCGGTGCCGGGGGTGAAATTGATCTGATTGCACGCGATAGCGATGGCCTGGTCTTCATCGAGGTAAAGAAAAGCGCCAGTTTTGACATGGCCGCGGCCCGTATCACACGGCGGCAAACGGAACGGATTTGCGCCTCGGCTGCGCAGTTTCTGGAAAACGAACCCGGCGGGCAGCTAACGAATGTGCGGTTCGACGCGGCATTGGTTGATCGCTCGGGTGCGGTCCAAATCATCGAAAACGCGTTTGGACAGGCCTAAGCCCCATTGAACCCCTCGGCCTGCTGCGCCATGTATCTGGCGTGAAGTTGAGGGACATGCCATGAAAATCGCCTTTCAAATGGACCCGATCGGGGCCGTGGACATCAATGCCGACAGCTCTTTCCGCCTTGCGGAAGAGGCGCAGGCCCGCGGGCACCAGCTGTTCTTCTACGGCCCGGACCAATTGGCCTATCAGGAAGGCCGGATCACCGCGCGCGGTCAGGACATGACGGTGCAGCGTGTGCCCGGAGATCCGGCGGTGCTTGGACCGGAACGTGAGGTTGATCTGGCCGAGTTCGACGTCATCTGGCTGCGACAGGACCCGCCGTTCGACATGCATTACATCACGTCGACCCATCTGCTGGATCGCCTCAAAAGTCAGGTTCTGGTGGTCAATGACTCGTTTTGGGTTCGCAACTTCCCCGAAAAACTGCTGATCCTGGATTTCCCCGATCTGATGCCACCGACCACGATTGCGCGGGATCTGCGGACTATCAAAGCGTTCAAGGACAAGCATAAGGACGTCATCCTGAAACCCCTTTATGGCAATGGCGGTGCAGGCGTGTTCCGGCTTGATGCCAACGACCGCAATCTCACGTCCCTGCATGAGCTGTTCTCCGGCTTCTCGCGCGAGCCGCTGATCGTTCAGAAATTCCTGCCCGATGTCAAAAACGGCGACAAGCGCGTGATCCTGGTCGACGGGGAAGCGGTGGGCGCGATCAATCGTGTCCCGGCCGAAGGCGAGACGCGTTCGAACATGCATGTGGGTGGACGGCCCGAAAAGATCGGGCTGAGCGAACGCGATCTCGAGATTTGCGCCACCATCGGTCCAATTCTGAAAGAAAAGGGCCAGATTTTTGTCGGGATCGACGTCATCGGCGACTACCTGACCGAGATCAACGTGACCTCGCCCACTGGCATTCAGGAGCTGGAGCGGTTTAACGGCGAGAACATCGCCGAAAAGATCTGGCAGGCGATTGAGGCCAAAGTCTAGGCCATCACCCTGGCGCTGATCCGGAAACTCAGCGCCTCGGCCACATGGGGTCTGCGAATATCGGGCGCACCATCCAGATCGGCGATGGTTCGCGCGACCCGCAGGATGCGGTGAAAGGCGCGGGCCGACAGGCCGAACCGGTCGGCGGCTTTCAGCAACAGGTCTTTGCCTTCGGGATCCGGGGCTGCGACCTCTTCCAGCAGTTTACCTTCAACATCCGCGTTCTGGCGGACGGATGGCGTATCTGCGTAGCGCGTGGCCTGAACCTGACGCGCCTGTTCCACACGTGTCGCGACGGTGGCCGAGCTATCGCCGGATGGCGGCAGATCAAGGTCGGTAAAGGCAACAGGCGGAACCTCGATCCGCAGATCGAACCTGTCCATCAACGGGCCGGAAATACGGTTCAGGTAATCCTCGCCGCATCCGGGCGCACGGGAACAGGCGCGGGACGGATCGGTCAGATAGCCGCATTTGCAGGGGTTGGCTGCGGCGACCAGCATGAAACGGCAGGGATACTTCACATGCGCATTGGCGCGCGCCACCATCACTTCGCCTGTCTCAATCGGTTGGCGCAGGGTTTCCAGCACCGTCCGGGGGAATTCGGGAAACTCGTCCATGAACAGTACACCGTTATGGGCCAATGAAATCTCGCCCGGTTTTGCGCCCTTGCCGCCACCAACAATCGCCGCCATCGAGGCCGTGTGGTGCGGCTCGCGGAAGGGTCGCGCGCGGCTGATGCCGCCTTCATCCAGCAGCCCGCAAAGGGATTGGATCATAGACGTCTCCAGCGCTTCGACCGGTGTAAGGGGCGGCAGAATGCCGGGCAGGCGTGCGGCCAGCATTGATTTGCCCGAGCCAGGCGTTCCGATCATGATCAGGTGGTGCCGTCCGGCTGCGGCAATCTCAAGCGCGCGTTTTGCACGTTCCTGCCCTTTGACGTCGCGCAGATCGCGGGCGCTGGGCGACAGGTTTACCTCACCCGGTTTCGCCGCGGCCAGAGGAGACTGGCCTGAGAAATGGCGGACGACGTCGCCCAGAGACCCGGCTCCGATCACCTGAGTGGCATCGACCCATGCCGCCTCGGCGCTGGATGCGCGCGGGCAAAGCAGCGCGCGATCCTCGGAGGCGGCGGTCATGGCGGCGGGCAAAGCGCCGACCACGGGCACCAAAGACCCATCCAAGGACAACTCACCCAAGGCAACTGTGCCGTCGGCGGCATCTGCCGGAATGATCTCCAGCGCCGACAGCAGGGCGACGGCGATGGGCAGGTCGAAATGGCTGCCTTCTTTCGGCAGATCGGCGGGCGAGAGGTTGATGGTGATCCGCTTCGACGGCAGGGCAATGGCCATGGCGCTAAGCGCGCTACGGACCCGGTCGCGCGCCTCGGACACGGCCTTGTCCGGCAGGCCGACGATGGAGAACGCAGGCAAGCCCGGCGATACGGCGCATTGCACCTCGACCGGGCGGGCCTCGACCCCCTGAAAAGCAACGGTATGAGCGCGGGCAACCATGTTGATCCTGTTCTTGGTTAACAGGACGTTGCTGCCATGGTTGCGGTTTAGGAATCGTTAACGGCAGCACGCATGGCGGTGAATTTGGGCCATGCCTCGGGGTCAGCCACGGTTTTGTCGCGGCAGAACGAATTGCAAAAACCCCAGCGTTGTCCGTCCAACTCCAGAAAATCGGTCACCGGTTTGCCGGAATAGGGGCACATCGTGTTAACTGACGGGCCGGGTTCGGCGGCCATGGCCGTTGAAACACCGCCCACTGGCCATGGCGCAATGGGCAAATCCAAAGCGTAGGGAAATGGCTTATATTCAACCGTCAGCCCCATCGCGCGCCATTGGCGTACCGATGTATCGCTCAGCAGTTCGATGCAGTAGTCGCGATTGGCCTCGGATACAGGCAGGCCGTAGCCAATGATCCGTGCCGCCACCGGCGTGTAAAACACATCGGCCAGAGAATACGCGCCAAAAAGCGGTCCATCCTTGGCCCCCGAGATACGGCGCGCGTGGGCCCAGAGTGTTTCGATACGCGCCAGATCAGTCAGCGTGTCCTCAGATGGAGAGAACCCCTGCCAGACATGCTTCAACTGCATCGCGCATTGGCCGCGCAGGGCGGTGAAGCCGGCGACCATCTCGGCGCATAACCAACGCGCCGTGGCCCGTTCCGCCGGGTCACTGGGCCATAAACCGGCGTCCGGGTGACGTTCGGCCAGCGTTTCGGCCATGGCGAGGCTTTCGCCCACGACTGTTCCCTCGGGCAAGCGCATCGCGGGAACAAGCCGGGCCGGAGACAGTGGCTCCATATCCTGCGCCATGGTTCCGGAATAAAGGCCGATCATATGGGTTCGATAGGGCAGGCCGAACTTTTCCAGCATCAGCCAACCGCGCATGGACCAGCTGGAAAACAGCCTGTCGCCGATAAAAAGGTCATAGGTCATAAAGGGACGATGACGCAGCGCGTCGCGCAGGTAAATCAGTGATTTGTGCGCCGCCCGATCACGGAAGGTGATTGATTACACCAGCCGACCAGGCCTGACCGTCAAATACCAGATGGGTCACGGACAGGTTGTCGATGCGGTGCGCAAAGGTCTGTTGCGCGTCCAGATCCAGCGCGCGCTGAACCTGTGTCAGGATCACACCGAAATGGGCGACGATGACCAGATCGTGGCCCCGGTGATTGGCGATCAGGGTGTCAATCGCGCCATCGACCCGCGCGCGCACCTCGTTCCAGCTTTCGCCTTGTGGCGGGCGAACGTCGCCGGGGTTGTCCCAATAGGCGAAGGCCAGTTCGGGGTCTTCGGCCTCGATTTCGGCAAAGCCGCGCAATTCCCACGCGCCGAAATTGATCTCGCGCAGGTCCGGGTGATGGGGCAAACGGCGGCGTGTGCCTTGGATAGCTGTTGCCGTCTCTAGGGCGCGCGACAGGTCCGAGGACACGACTATTGCCGCGGGCGGCAGGTAGTCATGCAGGCGTTCCAGGGCGGCTGTGTCGCTCAGATCAGCCGGAAGATCGGACCAGCCAACCATGGTTTTGGCATGGGTCGGGCCATGGCGGACAAGGTGCAGCCGGGTCACGGCAATGTCCCCTTCAGAACCATCGGCAAGCCTGCCGTCACCTGTACCGCCAGATCGGCACGAGCGGCCAGGGCGATGTTCAAGCGACCCTGCGCCTCGCGAAAGCGGCGGGCCAGAGCGTTTTCGGGTACGATCCCATGACCTACCTCGTTGGACACAACGACGATCTGCGCCGCGCAATGCCCCAGCGCGTTCAGCAGGTCAGCCTGCGCCGTGGCCAGATCGGTTTCGGCCAGCAGGTGATTGGTCAGCCACATGGTGGCGCAGTCGATCAGGCAGATCTGATCCGCCTTCAATCCCGCCAAAACCGGGGCCAAATCCAAAGGTGCCTCGACCGTCAGCCAATCCGGGCCGCGTTGGGCGATATGCTGATCGACCTTTTGGCGCATTTCATCATCAAACACTTGTGATGTGGCCAGATAAACGCGGCTTTTCCCCGATGAAACAACCAGTTGTTCGGCAAAAGCCGATTTGCCCGAAGCAGCCCCGCCCAGCACAAAGGTTAAATCGGGCAGCACAATTCTTACCTTTCTAGTGATCCACCTGCTTGTGCTCTGCGTATCGACGACAGGTCGGCAAGGCAAGCCCGGCCATCGAATACGATAATTGGGAGAGTTTCATGGCACTTGACAACGCGACCGACTTTTCGATGTCCCGGCAGGCAATGAAGGCCGAATTGCTGGATGCAGAGACCGAGTTAAAGTTGGCATATGCCTGGCGCGATGATCGTGATGAAAAAGCTCTGCATCGACTGATCACCGCCTATATGCGGTTAGCTATTTCGATGGCGGCAAAATTCAAGCGCTATGGCGCGCCGATGAACGATTTGATCCAAGAGGCCGGTCTGGGCTTGATGAAAGCCGCTGACAAGTTTGACCCCGACCGGGGCGTGCGCTTTTCCACCTATGCCGTCTGGTGGATCAAGGCCAGCATTCAGGACTATGTGATGCGCAATTGGTCCATGGTGCGCACCGGCTCGACCTCATCCCAGAAATCGCTGTTCTTCAACATGCGTCGGGTTCAGGCACGGTTGGAACGCGAAGCGGCGACCGAGGGTCTGGAACTGGACCGGCACCAACTGCACCAGATGATCGCCACTGAAATCGGTGTGCCTCTGCGCGATGTCGAGATGATGGAAGGCCGCCTGTCAGGTTCGGATTTCTCGCTGAACGCGGTGCAATCGGTTGATGAGGACGGGCGCGAATGGATCGATGCGCTGGAAGACGACCGGGAACAGGCCGCAGAAACGGTTGCGCACAACCATGACACCGAACAACTGCGCGAGTGGTTGTTGACCGCCATGAACGCGCTGAATGACCGCGAGCGTTTCATCGTACGCGAACGCAAGCTGCGCGAACCCGCGCGGACGCTGGAAAGCCTGGGGGATGAGCTTGGGCTGTCCAAGGAACGTGTCCGCCAGCTTGAGGCCGCAGCATTTGTGAAGATGCGCAAGAACCTTGAAGCCCAGTCGCGAGAGGTGCAACACTTCATCGCATGACACGGCTTGCGATTCTGCTTTGTGCACTGATGGTTACGATGGTCTCGGCGCGTCCGGGCCAGGCGGATGCGTTGATCCCTCGCGACATGATTGCCGACATGCAGTCGGCGGATGTGGTGATATTGGGCGAAGTTCACGACAATCCCAGGCATCATCAGGTTCAGAGCCAGGCGATCCAGGCCATCTCGCCCTCGGCTGTTGTGTGGGAGATGGTGACCGAAGAAGGCGCACAAAGGCTGGCGCAAAAGGCCGTGTCTGATCCCGAAGAACTGGGCCGCATCCTGCGCTGGGCGGAAACAGGTTGGCCGCCGCTCAGCATGTATTACCCTGTTTTTCAGGCATCGGACGCGCCTGTTTATGGCGCCATGGTGCCGCGAACCGCTGCGCGGGCTGCGATGGAGCGCGGCGCGGCAACAGCGCTGGGCGCGGATGCGGCGCGATATGGTCTGACGGTTCCACTGCCACCTGCCGAACAGGCCGCGCGCGAAGCCGACCAGTTGGCCGCGCATTGTGACGCGCTTCCGGAAGAGGCCTTGCCGCAAATGGTCGCAATACAGCGCCTACGTGACGCCGTGCTGACACGCTCGACCCTGCAGGCGATCGAAGACACCGGCGGGCCGGTTGCGGTGATCACCGGCAACGGCCATGCCCGCAAGGACCGAGGCATTCCGACCTTCCTGTCGCGGATGCAGCCCGGGTTGAAGGTTTTTGTGCTGGGCCAATCCGAGGATGGCGCAATCGAAGGCACATTCGACGCGGTGATTGACAGCCCGACTGTTGATCGCGAAGACCCCTGCAAAGCGTTCGAGACCCAGAATTAACCGCTGGAACTACGCGGTGGCGTTGCCTAATGTCGGGGCCGACCGGGACGGGAAGGGCTGAACATGCTGTCATCCAAACGCATTTTGCTGATCATCGGCGGAGGGATAGCTGCCTACAAATCGCTGGACCTGATCCGGCGGCTGAAAGAGCGTGGCGCGGCCGTAACCCCCGTTGTGACCCGCGCGGCGGAAGAGTTTGTGACGCCCTTGTCCGTATCCGCGCTTGCAGGTGAAAAGGTCTATCGCGACCTCTTCGACCTGACCGATGAGGCCGAGATGGGCCATATACAGCTTTCGCGCTCGGCCGACTTGATCGTTGTTGCCCCGGCGACGGCGGATCTGATGGGCAAGATGGCCTCGGGTCTGGCGAATGATATGGCCTCGACCCTTCTGATGGCCACCGACACACCCGTTCTGTGTGCGCCTGCCATGAATGTACGGATGTGGGATCACCCCGCGACCCAGCGCAACCTTGCGCAATTGCAGGCGGATGGCGTGCGCTTTGTCGGCCCGAACGAAGGGGATATGGCCTGCGGCGAATACGGTCCCGGCCGCATGTCCGAACCGCTAGAGATTGTTGCCGCGATCGAGGCCCAATTGTCGGACGGCCCATTGCAGGGCAAGCGCATTCTGGTGACGTCCGGCCCCACGCATGAACCCATCGACCCCGTGCGCTATATCGCCAACCGCTCCTCGGGTGCGCAGGGCACCGCCGTGGCGCGGGCCTTGGCGGCGCTTGGGGCGGATGTGGTTTTTGTCACCGGCCCCGCCGATGTGCCCCCGCCCGAAGGCGTGCAGGTGGTGCGCGTTGAAACGGCGCAGGAAATGTCGGACGCGGTCGACGCCGCCCTGCCGGTGGATGCTGGTGTGTTTGCCGCCGCCGTGGCCGATTGGCGCGTCGCCAGCGCCTCGGACCGGAAGTTGAAGAAAACCCGCGACGGCTTGCCCGCGCTGGAGTTTGCGGAAAACCCCGACATCCTGAAACGGGTTGCGCATCTGGAGCACGGACGACCAGCGCTGGTCGTGGGCTTTGCGGCGGAAACAAATGACGTTCTGGATAATGCCACCGCGAAACGACTGCGTAAGCAATGTGACTGGATTGTCGCCAACGATGTCAGCCCCTCGACCGGTATCATGGGCGGGGCGGAAAACGCGGTGGTGCTGATCTCGGACACTGGTGCCGAGGAATGGCCGCGCATGGGCAAAGACGCGGTGGCCGCCCGTCTGGCCCAGAAGATTGCCGAGGCGTTGGGCGATTGACGCCTTGGACTATGAACAAAGAGGAACTGGAATGGTCGCAATTCGTGTGATCCGCGACGCGGGGTCTGATGTCTCGGTGGCATTGCCGTCTTATGAAACATCCGGTGCCGCCGGTGCAGATGTGCGCGCAAACCTTCCCGGTGGCAAGGCGATTACACTTGAGCCCGGGCAGCGCGCCTTGATCCCGACCGGCCTGCGGATCGAAATCCCCCAAGGGTATGAGGTTCAGGTCCGCCCGCGTTCGGGTTTGGCCCTGAAACATGGGATCACCCTGCCCAACACGCCGGGGACAATCGACAGCGATTATCGCGGTCCCTTGGGCGTGATCCTGATGAATGCCGGGCAAGACCCCTTTGACGTGGCGCATGGTGAACGTATTGCACAACTGGTCGTCGCCCCGGTCGTTCAGGCCGAGTTCCTAGTGGCAGACGACCTGAGCGATACCGAACGCGGGGCAGGTGGCTTCGGCTCCACCGGGCGCGGCTGATGTTGCTGGTTCTTCTGTTGGCCGCCGGGCTTTGGGGCGTCGGCTATGTCGCTGGTGTATCGCGCACGGCACGGCTGGTCTCGGTCGCGGTTCTTTTGTCGGGCGTCATCATTGCGCAGCTGATCCTGCCCGACGGCAACCCCTTGCGCGAAGCGACCGGTGGGTCCGCCGCGATGTGGTTGATTCTGGCCGGGTTTGCCGCTTTGGTTCTGGCCTATGGCAGGATGCTGAAAGCCCTGCGCAACCGGGCCACGCCCGCGACAGATCAGGAGGCCACCAAACCCACGGGTCGTTTTTCTGAAACCGAACTGGATCGCTATGCCCGTCACATCGTTTTGCGGGAACTGGGCGGGCCGGGGCAGAAGAAACTCAAAAAAGCGCGGGTGCTTGTCATCGGCGCGGGCGGTCTGGGCGCGCCCGCGTTGCAATATCTGGCGGCGGCGGGTGTCGGCACCATCGGCGTGATCGATGACGACGTGGTTGAAAACGCCAACCTGCAACGGCAGGTGATCCACCGCGACGCCGACATCGGAATGCCCAAGGTTTTCTCGGCGCAACAGGCGATGGAAGCGCAAAACCCGAACGTTGTGGTGCTGCCCTACAATCGCCGCCTGAGCGATGAGATTGCGGCGGACCTGTTCGCCGATTTCGATCTGATCCTGGACGGGACGGACAATTTCGACACCCGCTATCTGGCCAACCGAACGGCGGTTGCCTTGGGGAAACCTTTGATCTCTGGCGCGCTCTCGCAATGGGAAGGGCAGCTGAGCGTCTTTGACCCCGCCACCACAGGCCCGTGCTATCAGTGCATCTTTCCCGAAGCGCCTGCTGCCGGGCTGGCCCCTTCTTGCGCCGAAGCCGGAGTGATCGGGCCGCTGCCCGGCGTGGTGGGATCCATGATGGCGGTTGAGGCGATCAAGGTGATCACCGGTGCCGGGGCCGCCTTGCGGGGTGAAATGCTGATCTATGACGCGCTTTATGGCGAAAGCCGCAAGATCACCCTGTCCAAACGCGCCGATTGCCCGATCTGCGCGCAGGCAGCCGCCCAGGCGTAACCGCCGCGCGCGCCAGCGCGCGGCCCGGCCCAACCGCGCCAAGGCGCATCTGCGATGCGCGCTGCGCGGGCGGGAGAGCCCCGTTCACCCCAAAGCGCGATCCAGATCGGCGATCAGGTCCTCGGCATCTTCCAGCCCGACCGACAGACGGAAAATCCCGTCGCCTGCATAGGCGCGGTAATCCTCCAACTGCGCACCGCTCAGTTTGAACGACGTCTCCATTAGCCCATCGGTGCCCATCCAGAAGATCAGGCTGCGGTGATGCCCCAGCGAGACTGCATAGTGGATCACCTCAAGCCTCTCGATCATCTGTTGTGCGATGCGTTCGCCCTCAGCAGCGTTGCCCACCTGGAATGAGATCATGCCGGACATATTCGACATCTGTTGCTGCGCCAGTTCGGCCTGCGGATGCGACGCGAGGCCGGGATAGATCACCTTGGTGACCCGCGGGTCATTGTCCAGCCATTCGGCCACTGCCATGGCTCCGGCCTGATGGGCCTTCATGCGCAGGGGCAGGGTGGTGGCGCCGCGCGCGATCAGCCAGGCGTTGAACGGCGACAGAACGCCTCCGTGATGGATCGCGGCCTCGGCCCGCAACCGGGCGATCAGTTCCGCCGATCCGGCCACCGCGCCTCCCACCGCGTCGCCATGCCCGCCAATATATTTCGTGATCGAGTGCAGCGTCAGATCAACACCCAACGCCACCGTGTCCATGCCCAGTGGCGAGGCAAAGGTGGCATCACAGCTCAGCAACGCCCCGGCCTGACGCGCCAGCCGCGAGACTGCGGCCAGATCGGTCAGCCGCCCGATGGGATTTACCGGCGTTTCGGTATGGATCAGCCGCGTGTTGGGGCGCAGGGCCGCAGCCACGTTCGACGGATTAGACATGTTCACGGCTGAGACCTCAATGCCCATGCGCGGCAGTGTCTCGCGCGCCAGTTCGGCCACGCCAGCATAAGACACGTCGGAGACAATCAGATGATCGCCCGCCGACAGAAAGGTGAAAAAGATCGCCGAGGCCGCCGCCATCCCCGAGGCGGTCGCCAGACAGGCCTCAGTGCCCTGCAGCGCAGCGATCTTGGCCTCCAGCCCCGCCACGGTCGGGTTGGCCCAGCGGGAATACACATAGGGCGTCTCGGGCGTCAGATCATGGGCGGAAAACCCGGCCAGATCCTCGGTGATATAGGTCGAGCTCATGTGGATCGGCGGGGCCGATGCGTTGGTCGAGGCGTCTGGCGGATCCCCGGCATGGATCGCTGTCGTCATGATCCCGGCGGGGCGATTGGGTTTTGTCATGGGCGTCCTCCCTTTCGTGTCGAACCTGAGCGGGCTATCGCGACAAGGCAAGCAGATTTGCGACGAATTCTGCCGGTTCCGGTACCACCCCCTCTGGACCATTCCCCGCGCCCTACATAGCTTGAGGGTCAAAGGAGATCTGCATGACCAACCCGATCCTGTCCGACTGGACCACGCCCTTTGAAATCGCGCCCTTCGCTGCGATTTCAGATGAAGATTTTGCCCCGGCACTGGATAAGGCGATGGCTGCGCATAACGCTCAGATCGACGCGATTGCCGGAAACCCGGACGCGCCCACCTTTGCCAACACGATCGAAGCGCTTGAGGCCGCGGGGGAGCAATTGGATAAGGTCCTGTCGGTGTTTTTCACGGTGGCAGGGGCCGACAGCAACCCCAAACGGGAAGAGTTGCAGCGTGACTTTTCACCGAAACTGTCGGCGCATTTCTCGGGCATTTCATCGAACAAGGATCTGTTCCGCCGGGTGGCCGATCTTTGGCAGCGGCGCGATGATCTGGACCTGAGCGATGAACAGGCCCGAGTTCTGATGCAGACCCATCGCGGCTTTGTCCGCGCTGGTGCCGCGCTGCAGGGCGAGGCCGATGAAAGGATGCAAGGGATCAAATCGCGCCTTGCCTCGCTGGGCACCTCGTTCACCCAGAACCTGCTGGCGGATGAGCGCGATTGGTTCATGGTTCTGGCCGAGGATGATCTGGACGGCCTGCCCGATTTCGTCATCGCTGCGGCCCGCGCAGCGGGTGAGGAAAAGGGCGCGAACGGGCCGGTCGTGACCCTGTCCCGCTCGCTGATCGTGCCGTTTCTGCAGTTCTCATCCCGCCGCGACCTGCGGGAAACCGCCTATCGCGCCTGGGCTGCGCGGGGGGCAAATGGGAATGAGACCGACAACCGCGAGATTGCAGCCGAAATCCTGACCCTGCGGGAAGAGCGGGCCAAGCTGCTGGGCTATGACAGTTTCGCGGATTTCAAGCTGGAAACCGAGATGGCCCGCTCGCCCGACCGCGTGCGCGATCTGTTGATGCAGGTTTGGGACCCCGCCAAAGCCCGCGCCGATGCGGATGCCGAGATCCTGATCGGCATGATGCAAGAGGATGGCGTGAACGGCCCCTTGGAAGCCTGGGACTGGCGATACTATGCCGAGAAGCGCCGCAAGGCCGAGCATGACCTGGACGAGGCGGCGCTGAAACCGTACCTGCAACTCGACCGTATGATCGAGGCGTCGTTTGCCTGCGCCAACCGTCTTTTCGGGCTGGAGTTCGCGCCGCTGGACGTGCCGCTCTACCACCCCGATTGCCGGGCGTGGGAGGTGACGCGCAACGGGAGGCATGTGGCGGTTTTCATTGGCGATTATTTCGCCCGAGGCTCGAAACGGTCAGGGGCCTGGTGCAGCGCCATGCGGGCGCAGGCGAAGTTTCCCGAAGAACAGGCCCCCGTCGTGATTAACGTCTGCAACTTTGCCAAGGGCGATCCCGCGCTGTTGTCTTATGATGACGCGCGGACGTTGTTTCATGAATTTGGGCATGCGCTGCATCAGATGCTTTCGAACGTGACCTATGAAAGCATCTCGGGCACATCGGTCGCGCGGGATTTCGTCGAACTGCCCAGCCAGCTTTATGAACACTGGCTGGAAGTGCCCGAGGTTCTGGCCGAATACGCCATCCATGCCGAGACGGGTGAGCCGATGCCTCAGGCGATGTTGGAGAAGGTGCTGAAGGCAGCCAATTTCGACCAAGGGTTCCAGACGGTCGAATATGTGGCCTCGGCCTTGGTTGATCTGGCGTTTCACGAAGGCGCAGCCCCGGCGGACCCGATGGCCAAGCAGGCCGAGGTTCTGGCCGAAATCGGCATGCCAAGGGCCATCGGGATGCGCCACGCCACCCCGCATTTCGCCCATGTCTTTGCGGGCGACGGGTACAGCGCAGGCTACTACAGCTACATGTGGTCCGAGGTCATGGATGCCGACGCCTTCGCCGCATTCGAAGAGGCCGGAGGGGCCTTTGACCCTGAACGCGCCAAGGCGCTGGAAGAGAATATCCTCTCCACCGGCGGCTCGCGTGAGGCCGAGGATTTGTATCTGGCCTTCCGGGGCCGCCTGCCGGGTGTCGAGGCCCTGCTGAAAGGGCGCGGGTTGATCGCCGCCTGATCGGATCGGGCCGTCAGTATCCCAACTGGCGGTCCACCAGATGCACAAAGGGCTCACCCGCCTCACCGCGCCGGATGTTTTCGCAGATCACCTGCGCCGCTGTGAGGGGCCGGGTCTCGGACGCGATATGCGGCGTGACTGTGACGCTCGGATGTGACCAATAAGGGTGTTCCGGCGGCAGGGGTTCGATGCGAAACACATCCAGCGTCGCGTGTCCGACCTGCCCGGTGTTCAGCGCATCCAGCAGGGCGTCGTCATCGATCAGCGGGCCGCGCCCCGGATTGATGATCCTTGCCCCTTTCGGCATCAGCGCCAATGTCTCGGCATTCAGAGTGTTTTCCGTCGCTTTCGTGTCTGGCAACAGCAGCACGACGATTTCGGATTGGGACAAGGCGATACGCAAACCGTCGGCCCCATGCAGACAGGTCACGCCCTGGATGTCCTTTTGGGTGCGGCTCCACCCCAAAACGCGAAAGTTCAGCGTGGCCAGCGCCTGCGCTGCCGCTTGACCCAACTCTCCCAGCCCCAGCACGCAGACCGTGCGCTCGGTCGCAAGCGGTGGCGCGATCGGGGTCCAAACACCGTCCTGCTGGGTGATATGAGTATCCATGCCCAGATGGTACCGCAGGACATGGCCCACGACCCATTCCGTCATGCCTTGTGTGAGGCCGTGATCGACCATACGGGCCAATGGAACGGTCAGGGTTTGGTTGTCGGCGATGCTTTCGACCCCGGCCCAAAGGCTCAGGACGGCTTTCAGTCGAGAATAGGGTTTGAAGTCCAGCAAGCCGCCATTTGGCGCATAGACGACGTAATCCACCTGATCCGGGTCCATGTCAGTGGCCAGATGCACGTCCAACCCGACCTGGGCCAGACCCTTGGTCAACAGCGGCTCGTAGATCGGCCACAGGGCAGGGCGCGCAGAGAACAGAACGTTGACGGGCATGAAGGGCCTTTCAGATCAGCGGGGGCGGTGGATATGCGCGCTTTGGACAATGCCGAAGGCGGCCATCAGGACCAGCATGGCCGATCCGCCATAGCTGACCATTGGCAGCGGAACGCCGACAACCGGGGCCAGTCCCATCACCATCGACATGTTGACCGCAAAGAAAAGGAAGAAGTTCAGCGCAATCCCCAGCACCACCAGTGACGAGAACCGATCCTTGGTCGAAAGCGCCGTGACCATGCAGAAGATCAGGATCAGAGCATAGAGTATCAACAGAGTGATGCCGCCAACAAAGCCGAATTCCTCGGCCAGTGTGGTGAAGATGAAATCGGTGTGCTTCTCGGGCAGGAAATTCAGGCGCGACTGGGTGCCTTGCATGAAGCCGCGCCCGTTCCAGCCACCCGATCCCAAAGCGATTTTCGATTGGGTGATATGGTATCCGTCGCCAAGTGGATCGGATGAAGGATCAAGAAATGTGTCGATGCGGCGAAACTGATAGTCTTTCAGCAACTGCCATTCGGTTCCCCGGCTGTTGAAGACAGCGGCAATCAGCCCCGCCACTGCCGCTATTACCGCCGCAAAATAGGCCCAATGCACACCTGCCAAAAACATCAACCCGCCACCGGCGGCCAGCAACAGGATCGAGGTGCCAAGGTCCGGTTGCCTTAAGACCATGAAGGTCGGGATAAGGATAAGGATCACCGGAATGATCACCCAGAGCGGGCGAGAAGTTTTGTGAGAAGGCAGCCAATCGTAATAAGCCGCCAGCACCATGACCAATGCGACTTTCATCACCTCGGACGGTTGCAGCCGCATGAAACCAAGATCTATCCAGCGCTGAGCGCCCATACCTATGGTTCCAAAAAGCTCGACAAAAACCAGCAGAGCGATGGACCCCAGATAGGCCAGCACCGACATATTTCGCCAGAACCAGATCGGTACAAGCGCGATGATATACATCACAGTTAAGCCCAGACCAAACCGCTCCATCTGAGGTTCGGCCCAGGGCATCCACGACCCGCCTGCCACGGAATACAGCATCAGGAACCCGGCACTGGCCGTGCTGATCAGCAACAAGGTCAAAGGCCAGTTCATGTACAGAAACTTGCGGAACCCCGATGGCGTGGATTTGACGTTATACTCTAAATAGCTCATGCGCGGTCCTTCTCGTCAGGGCGCGCTTTGGGGCGACGGTCGCCCTCAAGCCTCTTTTGCTGCTCTTTAATACGGTCCCGATCCGCGACCGGGTACGCCTCAAGCGGCGGGGTGCCCTTGTAGAGTGCCTGTAGCATGATATCTCGTGCAACCGGGGCCGCTGCTTTCGATCCGCCGCCGCCATGTTCCACCACCACTGCAATCGCGTATTTGGGATTGTCGTAGGGCGCAAAACTGACGAACAGGGCGTGATCTCGGCGTTCCCACGGCAAGTCCTCATTGCGGATCACCCCAGCAGCCCGTTCGGCCTTGGTGATGTTGCGAACCTGGCTGGTGCCGGTCTTGCCCGCCATACGCAGGTCATCCGCAATGATACGGCTGCGATAGGCCGTCCCGCGCCTGTCGTTCGACACCGACCACATTGCCTCGCGAATGTAGCGCAGGTTGGTGGGGCTGATCGCTAGCGCTTCACCCGCGCCCGAGGGCTGTTCGACCCCGTTGACCGACCGCACCAGTCGGGGCGCAACGGCGCGTCCAGTGGCGATCCTTGCAGTCATCACGGCCAGTTGCATGGGCGAGGCGAGCATGAAGCCCTGCCCGATGGACGCATTGGCGGTATCACCGATCAGCCATTCCTCGCCATGGACCCGCTGTTTCCATGCCTGATTGGGCGCCAGCCCGGCGCGCACAGCGGACATCGGAATGTCATGTTTTATTCCCAGGCCAAGGATGTTGGACATCTCAGAGATTTTGTCGATGCCGACCTTGATCGCCACGTCGTAGTAATACACGTCGCAACTGCGCTTCAGCGATGTATTCAAGTCCACCATGCCATGACCGCCACGCTTCCAGCAGTGGAAGCGGCGGCTGCCGACCTTCAGGTGGCCGGGGCAATAGACGGTATTGCCAGGACCGATGACACCAGCCTCAAGTGCTGCCAGAGCGGTGACCATCTTAAAGGTGGAGCCTGGCGGATAGGTGCCCTGCACCGTTTTGTTGGCCAATGGGCGGTACTTGTCCTGCGTCAGTATTTGGTAATCCGCGACCGAGATTCCGCGGACGAACAGGTTGGGGTCAAAGCTGGGGGCCGAGGCCATCGCGCGCAGATCGCCGGTTTCGCAGTCGATGACCACAGCGGCGGCGCTTTCCCCGGCCAGTCGGGCTTGCGCATATTGCTGCAGGTCCGCATCGACCGAGAGCTGAAGGTCGGCACCGGGCTGACCCTCCTGCCGGTCCAATTCACGCATCACTCGGCCCGAAGCGTTAACCTCGATCCGCTTGGAGCCGGCACGGCCTCGCAGCGAGATCTCCTGTTTGGCTTCCAATCCGACCTTGCCGATCTGGAAGCGCGGGATGCGTAGCACCGGTTCGGGATCTTCGATCTGGCTGAGATCATAATCGCTGACCGGGCCGACATATCCGACGATATGAGCGAAATCCTCATATCTGGGGTATTGCCGGGTTGAACCGACCTCTGGCGTAACGCCGGGCAGGGCCGGGGCGTTCACCGCAACTTTCGAGATGTCCTCCCACGTCACCTGATCGGCCAGCGTCACCGGCAGAAACGGGGCCGAGCGGCGCATCTCGGTCTTGGCGCGTTCGATCTCATCCTCGTTCAGGGGGATGATGCTGGACAGCTCGGCGATCACCTTGTCGACGTCGCCTGCATCCTCGCGCACGATGACGATACGGTAGGACGGCGTGTTTTGCCCGATGATCTGCCCGTTACGGTCATAGATCCGCCCGCGTGTGGGTGGGATCAGGCGGATATTGATGCGGTTTTCTTCGGCCAGAAGCCGATATTGATCAGCCTGATCGACCTGCATGAACCGCATCCGCGCCGCCAGCCCGCCGACAAAGGCCGCTTGCAGCCCGCCCAGTATCAAGGCCCGGCGCGGCAGGCGTTTATAGGCAAGGCCCTGGGTTTTGGTCTTGCGCGGCTTCATGCCCGTGCCCCCGCAACACTGACGTCTGCTGCCGACATCCGTCGCACGCCAAAGACGGACTGGCTGAGCAGAACAATTGTCGGATAGGCCACAATCGTCACGACCAGCTGAAATAGGACGGGCGCAAAGGCGGCCTGATCAACGGACAGGACGGCCAGAATAACGCGGTTTCCAAGAAATACGGCAGTTGTGACCATGCCGACCGACATCCATTCACCCACAAAGCCCGCATCCCGCATGCCAGGTGCTGCCGAGCGCAGGTAGGCCGCGCCCAAAACCACCAGCGCCGCCAGTAATCCGGGCGGGCGTTGCAACAGCAAGTCAGCCATCAGTAACACGGCGGCGATCAGCAAGGTCGGTACGTAATCCGGGCGGCGCAGCACCCATGCAAAGGTCAGCGCGATCATGACATCCGGAAAGGGCCAGCGATCCGGTTGCGCGTTCAGCGGCAGAAGGTGGAGGAACAGGACCAGAAACGCCAACACCACGTAAAGCCCCCGCATCGCCCAGTTATGTGAGGCAGGTTTATCCATCGCCGGCCTCATTGGGTGTCAGAGCGGCTTCGGGGCGCGCCGGGCCGACAATGCCACCGGGATCGCGGATCGAGGGCGCCGCGTTGAACCGCAGAACCCGCAGAAACTCCAGCCGCTCGAAGTCGGCGGACAGGCGCACGCGCAGGCGACCGCCGGGGTCTGCGGCAATCTGGCCGATCAGCAGTCCGGCGGGAAATACGCCCCCATCGCCCGAGGTAATCACCCGGTCGCCGGGGCGCACAAGTTCGCGGTTTTCAAGGAATTCGACGGCTGGGGCCGGGGTGTTGTCGCCGGCGATCAGGGCCGTTTGCCCCGATGGCTGGATGGTCGCGGGAATGGCGCTAGAGGCGTCGGTCAGCAGAATGACACGCGCCGTATCTGGCCCCACGCCCGAAATCCGCCCGACCAGCCCGATCCCGTCCATCGTGGCCCAGCCGTCGACGATCCCGTCACGCTCACCCACATTCAGCAGAACGGACTGCCGGAAGGGTGAGCCGCTATCTGCCATCACAACCCCAGTGATATAGGTCAGGCGCGGATCAAGGCGCACATTGTTCAAGTCCAGCAGGCGCGCGTTTTCCTGTTCGAGTTGCAGCGCGGCCTCTTTCCAGGCGCGCATCAGGCGCAGTTCGGACCGCAGCTCGCGGTTTTGTTCGCTCAGGCGCTGATAGCTTTGGAAGTCGCGCACCAGATTGACGGTCGCCGTCACCGGCACCATGGCCCATTCCATCGAGGGGACAACGGCGTCCACCACCTGAGCGCGGAAACGCTCAACCCGAGGGCTATCAATGCGCCAGACGACAAAGATGCCCAACAGGCACAGCACAACGATCCCCAGAAGCAGACGCCGCAGCGGGGTCGTGTAGTCATCGCGCTGTGATCGGTCTTTTGCCACAGGTTACCTTCCCGTGCTGCTCGTGCCGAATTTACCCTATGTGCGAAGGGTGCGCGCCTTAGCTTTCGTAGTCAATCGCGTGGCGCAGCTGTTTTTCGTATTCTAGCGCCTTGCCGGTGCCCAAAGCCACACAATTCAGGCTTTCATCGGCAATCGACACGGCCAGACCGGTCTGTTCGCGCAGGGCCAGATCCAGATCGCCTAGCAGCGCGCCGCCGCCGGTCAGCATCACGCCCCGGTCCACAATATCCGCCGCCAGATCGGGCGGCGTGGTTTCCAGCGCGGTCATCACCGCCTCGCAGATCTGCTGGACCGGTTCCGACAGAGCCTCGGCCACCTGGGCCTGGCTGATCTCGATTTCCTTGGGCACGCCGTTCAGCAGGTCGCGGCCGCGGATATGCATCGACTGGCCCCGGCCATCGTCGGGCATCCGGGCGGTGCCGATGGTGGTCTTGATCCGTTCAGCGGTGGATTCACCGACCAGCAGGTTCTGCTGACGCCGCAGGTACGAGATAATGGCCTCGTCCATTCGGTCGCCGCCAACGCGGACTGAGCGGGCATAGACGATGTCGCCCAGCGACAGAACCGCAACCTCGGTGGTGCCGCCGCCGATATCGACGACCATGTTGCCGGTCGGATCAGTGATCGGCATCCCTGCGCCAATGGCTGCCGCAATCGGTTCCGCAATCAAACCGGCGCGGCGGGCGCCTGCGGACAGAACCGACTGACGGATCGCGCGCTTTTCAACGGGTGTCGCGCCATGAGGGACGCAGACGATGATCTTGGGTTTTGAGAAGGTCGAGCGTTTGTGCACCTTGCGGATGAAATGCTTGATCATCTCTTCGGCGGTGTCGAAATCTGCAATCACGCCCTCGCGCATCGGGCGGATCGCCTCGATGGAACCGGGGGTCCGGCCCAGCATCAGCTTGGCGTCTTCTCCGACGGCCAGAACCTTTTTTACGCCGTCCTTGACGTGATAGGCCACAACCGAAGGTTCAGACAGGATCACACCGCGACCTTTGACATAAACCAGCGTGTTTGCTGTCCCAAGGTCGATAGCCATGTCCGCTGTGAACAGGCCGCCCAGATTGCCAAAGATCCCCATGTTTTCCCTGATCCTGTATGTCGGTTTTTCTACTGCCCGCGACTCGACGGTTCCGGGACGGATGACTTATAGGGTGCCAACTCGCCCGGTAAAAGGGCTGATTCCGCGACAATCAGCACCTTTTCGCCTCATTTGCAGGGACTTTAGAAGGCAACATGCTCTCATATCAACATATTTACCACGCCGGGAATCTGGCCGACGTGCAAAAGCACGCAATATTGGCATGGACGCTGTCTTATCTGACCCGCAAGGACAAGCCGTTGACCTATGTGGAAACCCATTCCGGGCGCGGGGTGTACCGGCTGGATTCAGACGAGGCGCGCAAGACGGGTGAAGCGGCGGCGGGGATTGAGCGGGTGCAGCGGGGCGAATGGTTCGAGGCATCGCATCCGCTGGCGCAGGCCATCGTGGCGACGCGGTCCAGATTTGGGTCGGCGTGTTATCCGGGATCACCCCTGATTGCGGCAAGTTTGCTCAGACAACAGGATAGTTTGCATTTTGCCGAACTGCATCCGCAGGAATATGCCGCGCTGTCGCAGGCCGTGCCAGGGGGCAATGTCAAAACCTACAAGCAGGACGGATACGATCTGGCGCAGTCCCTGCTGCCGCCCACACCGCGCCGGGGGATGCTGCTGATCGATCCGAGTTATGAGGTGAAAACGGAGTATGATCGCCTGCCGGGCATCATCGCCAAGCTGCATCGCAAATGGAATGTCGGGGTCATCGCGCTTTGGTATCCGATCTTGCGGGATAACCGCCAACAACAGATGGTCGATGCATTGGTTCGGCAGAACTTACCCAAAGCGATGCGGCACGAGGTGACCTTTCCGGCGGCGCGAAAGGATCATCGCATGATCGGATCCGGCATGTTCGTGATCAACGCGCCGTTTGGCCTGAGCGACGAAGCGCAGAGACTGACGGACTTGTTCAAAACCCTTTGAAAGCTGGTGCGGCAAAGGGGTCTCCCGCCTCGCTTGCCAGCATCAAAGATGCCGTCAACCGAGTTGGGCCCCGGAGCGCGCCGCAGGCGCGCTGCCGGGCCCAAAACCCAAGAAGGGTCGGCGAAGCCGGGCCGCCGCGGGTGCGGGAGCCTTTGGTCTGTTTAGGTCAGGTCCTTGTAACTGATCTCGCGCGTGTCCGCTCCGGGGCCTGCTTTCTCACGACGCATGATCAGACGGTTCAGCGCGTGGATATACGCCTTGGCCGAGGCTACGACGGTATCTGTGTTTGCAGATTGGCCGGTGGCGATCATGCCGTCTTCTTCCAGACGCACCGAGACGGTGGCTTGCGCGTCCGTGCCTTCGGTCACCGCGTGCACCTGATAGAGCTGCAAATGCGCTTTGTTGGGGTAAATCGCACGGATCGCCTTGAAGGTGGCATCGACCGGCCCATCCCCATGTTCGGTTGCGATGATGTCCTTGCCGTCCATCTCCAGCTCGACCGTCGACTCGGCCTGTCCGCCAGTGCCGCAGGTGACCTTCATCGACACCAGTTGCAGGTAGTCATCCGCCTCGTCCAGCGTCATCAGGGCGATCAGGTCGTCGTCAAAGACCTCTTTTTTGCGGTCGGCCAGGTCCTTGAAGCGGACAAAGATATCGCGAAGCTGGTTGTCCCCGACCTCAAAGCCAAGCGTCTCAAGTTTGTCGCGCAGGGCGGCGCGGCCCGAATGTTTGCCCAGCGGCAGGGATGTGCCGGTAAGGCCGACATCTTCGGGGCGCATGATCTCGAAATTGTCACGGTTCTTCAGCATCCCGTCCTGATGGATGCCGCTTTCGTGGGCAAATGCGTTCTTGCCGACGATGGCCTTGTTGAACTGCACGTTGAAGCCCGACACGGTGGCGACCCGGCGCGAGATATGCATGATCTTGGTGGTGTCGATACCGGTGTGGTAGGGCATGATATCGTTGCGCGTGCGCATGGCCATCACGACCTCTTCCAGCGCGGTGTTGCCCGCACGCTCACCCAGACCGTTGATGGTGCATTCGATCTGACGCGCGCCGCCGATGACGGCCGCCAGCGAGTTCGCCGTCGCCATGCCCAGATCGTTGTGGCAGTGGGTCGCAAACACGACCTCATCCGCGCCGGGGACGGTTGCGATCAGACGCTTGATCAAATCAGCCGATTCCAGCGGTGCCGTGTAGCCCACCGTGTCGGGAATGTTGATCGTGGTCGCACCCGCCTTGATCGCAATCTCGATCACACGGCACAGGTAGTCCCACTCGGTCCGCGTTGCATCCATCGGCGACCACTGCACGTTTTCGCACAGATTGCGGGCATGGGTGACGGTGTCGTGGATTTTCTCGGCCATCTCGTCCTGGGTCAGGTTCGGAATGGCCCGATGCAGCGGAGAGGTGCCGATAAATGTGTGAATGCGGCTTTTCTCGGCGTGTTTGATCGCCTCCCAGCACCGGTCGATATCGTTGAAATTGGCGCGGGCCAGACCACAGATGCGGCTGTTCTTGGCGCGCTGGGAAATTTCGGTGACGGCTTTGAAATCGCCTTCCGAGGCGATGGGAAAACCCGCCTCGATGATGTCGACGCCCATCTCGTCCAGCAGTTCGGCGATCTCCAGCTTTTCTTCATGGGTCATGGTGGCGCCGGGGCTCTGCTCGCCGTCGCGCAAAGTGGTATCGAAGATCAAGACGCGGTCTTGGTCGGTCACGTTGGTCATGGGATTTCTCTTTCTTCTTCTGTCCTAAAGCCTATGGCGCGCGGGCGTCCTCCTCTGAGCGGGCGCGCCGGGTGGCACGCTCAGAGGCGGATTAGGATCAGTAGGCCACGCAGCGACGTACCGCCAAGGGCGGTGTCGATAAAAGGGATATCTGCGCGGTTGATCATGGGCGAAACTTATACAGAGCAGAAGGGGAATGAAAAGAACCAATTTTCAGGCTTTGCGGATTTGCCCCGGTTTCTTTTGCTTTGCGTGTTGAACCCATCTGTGCTGCCGCTAGGTGGGGCGGTATGAAGACAGCTTTGATCATTGGTGCATCCGGGGGGATCGGCGGCGCAATCTGCGACCGGCTTGTGGCACAGCGCGTGGCGGTGACCGGCCTGTCCCGGTCGCACGACGGGTTCGATCTGACCCGGCCCGAGGTGGCGTTGGCGCGTCTGGATGACCTGCAGGGGCCGTTCGATCTGGTCCTGGTCGCGTCAGGCGCATTGGAGATCAATGGCGCGCAGCCCGAGAAAACCATGCGCGCTGTGACGGCGCGGGCCATGATGGATCAGTATGCTCTGAATACGGTCGGCCCTGCGCTGATCCTTGGCCGGGCGCATCGGTTGCTGCCGCGCGACAGGCGATCCGTGATTGCGGTTTTGTCAGCGCGGGTCGGATCGATTGGCGACAATCGAATGGGCGGGTGGGTCAGTTATCGCGCGGCCAAGGCTGCGGTTAATCAGGTGGTTCACACGGCGTCTATCGAGTTGGCCCGGACGCACAAACAGGCGATTTGCGTCGCCTTGCACCCCGGAACGGTCAAAACCGAGTTCACGCGGAAATACCTAGGCCGACACCCCGCTGTCGCGCCAGAGGAGGCTGCTGAAAACCTGCTGCGTGTGACGGGGGCGCTGACCCAAGACGACACGGGTGGGTTCTTCGACTGGGCCGGGAAGCGGGTGCCCTGGTAGCAGGTCAGTTCTCTGCGGGGGCCTCGGTTTCCGGTTCCCCGGCGCTTGGCGCATCCGGTTCTGCGTCTGGTGTGCCCTCGGTGGGTGCCGCATCTTCTGACGACAGGGCGTCGTTGTCCCAAAGGCCCGATTGCTCTTGCCCGTTGGCATAGCGCATTGTGCCCTGTCCCTGACGTTTGTTTTCGAAAAAGCCGCCCTCATACACATCGCCCGAAGCATAGGTTGCCACGCCTACACCGGTGATTTTACCGTCAAACCAGTCGCCGGTGTAGGTAAAGCCGCTGGGGGCCGTGATCGTTCCCTTTCCATGGCGAGCGCCATCGATGAAATCGCCCTCGTACACCGTGCCGTCGGCAAAGGTTGATTTCCCTTTGCCTTGCCGCGCACCGTCGATCCATTCGCCTTCATAGCGATAGCCATTGGCAAAGGTGACCGTGCCGGTGCCGTGGCTCAGGGCGTTGCGGAACTGGCCTGAATAGACCGTGCCATTGGGGTAGGTCGCCGTGCCGCGCCCCTCAAAAACCCCGGCAATCCAGTCGCCGTCATAGACGGTTCCGTCGGCATATGTGCTTTGGCCCTTGCCGTGCGGCAGATCTGCGCTCAGCTCACCGATATAGGCCGAGCCGTCCGGATAGGTGATCTCGCCAAAGCCTTCGATCTGGCCTTGCGACCATTCCCCGGAATAGCGGTAGCCATCGGTGCCAACGAAGGTGCCCTTGCCATGGCGGCGGTCGTCTTCATAATCGCCCTCGTAGACGCTGCCATTGGCGTAGGTTTCTTTGCCCTTGCCTTGACGGCGGCCTTTCGCAACTTCGCCTTCGTAGACATCGCCATTGGCCAGCGTCATTCGCCCGGTGCCGGTCATCAGGTTCTCGACCCACTGGCCGTCATATTCCAGACCGTCCGACTGGATCCAAAGACCCTGCCCATGGCGTTGGCCCTGCTGCACGTCGCCGTCGTAAACCGACCCGTCCGGGTAGGTGATCCTGGCCTTGCCCTGCATTTGGCCATCAGCCCAATCGCCGTCGTAGACATAGCCGCTGGGGTCCGTGCGCGTGCCCGTGCCATGGTGGCGCGAGTCCTTAAATTCACCCTCGTAACGCACGCCGCTGGCGTATTCCGCGACACCGGTGCCGTTGATGCCGCCACCTTGCCATTCGCCTTCGTAGGAACCGCCATCGGCATAGCTGATCTTGCCCTGACCCTCGGGCTTGCCTTCGGCGAATTGCCCGACATAGACCGACCCGTCGGCAAAACGCGCCGTGCCCTGGCCCTGAATGACGCCTTCGACCCATTCGCCGGTATATTCAAACCCGTTGGGTAGGCGGTAGGTTCCGGTGCCATGGCGCAGCCCGTTTTCGAACGTGCCCTCATAGACGCCGCCGACCTCGTCATCCTTGGTGATCACCGTCCCGTCCTGGGCAAATGCGGCTGTCATCGTCAGGGACAGAATCCCGACTGTGAGAGAGTTGCGGATCAGCTTCATGTATCGTCCTGCCTGCCCGGTGATCGTTTTCGCTTTGGTTGGCGCAAAAATAAGGGACCGCACAGGTCAGAGCAACGGCTTTTGCGGCATTGGTCTTTCACTCGCGCAACGATCTGCTAAATGCATTAGCACCAACGAGGGCAAGAGGGCAGCATGGCCGACCGTTTCCGCATCACTCTGGCACAGCTTAACCCCACCGTGGGCGATATCGAGGGCAACGCAGCCAAAGCCTTGGCCGTGTGGGAGCAAGCCCGCGAGGCCGGGGCCGATCTTGTGGCGTTTCCCGAGATGTTCATCACCGGGTACAACACGCAGGACCTGATCCTGAAGCCGGTCTTCCACCGTGCCGCGATGGCAGCGGTGCAGGATCTGGCCGCGCAATGCGCGGATGGTCCGGCTGTGGCGATTGGTGGACCTTGGGCCGAGAACGACAGCCTGTTCAACGCCTATCTGATCCTCAAGGGCGGGCGGATCACCAGCAAGGTTTTGAAACATCACCTGCCGAACGAGACGGTTTTTGACGAGGTGCGCCTGTATGATTCCGGCCCTCTGGGCGGGCCGTATTCGGTCGGGAACTCGCGCATCGGCAGCCCGATCTGCGAGGATAGCTGGCACCCGGATGTTGCCGAAACGCTGGAAGAAACCGGGGCCGAGTTTCTGCTGATCCCCAATGGCTCGCCTTATTTCCGGGACAAATACGATGTGCGCCTGAACCATATGGTCGCGCGGGTGGTCGAGACCGGCCTGCCGCTGATTTACCTGAATATGGTGGGTGGGCAGGACGATCAGGTGTTCGACGGTGCCACATTCGGCCTGAACCCGGGCGGAGAGCTTGCCTTTCGCATGCCGGTTTTTGACGAAACCGTCACCCATGTGGACCTTGAGCGGGGCGATGACGGCTGGCGGATTATCCCCGCCGAGATTGTGCCTCAACCCGATGCGTGGGAACAGGATTACCGCGCCATGGTGGAATCCTTACGCGATTATATGGGGAAGACCGGTTTCAAAAAGGCGTTGCTGGGTCTGTCGGGCGGTGTAGATTCCGCTCTGGTCGCGGCCATAGCCGTGGATGCCATCGGGGCAGAGAATGTGCGCTGCGTGATGCTGCCGTCGGAATACACCAGCCAGGCCTCACTGGACGATGCCGAGGCGGTCGCCAAAGCGCTGGGCGTGCACTACGACTTTGTTCCGATCTCGGACAGCCGGGCTGCGGTAACGGATACGCTGGCCCCCCTGTTTGAAGGGCGCGACGCGGACCTGACCGAAGAGAACATCCAGTCCCGCCTGCGCGGTGTGCTGCTGATGGCGATCTCGAACAAATTTGGCGAGATGTTGCTGACCACGGGCAACAAATCCGAGGTCGCGGTGGGCTATGCCACGATCTATGGGGACATGAATGGCGGCTACAACCCAATCAAGGACCTCTACAAGACCCGCGTGTTCGAGACCTGCCGCTGGCGCAATGCCAATCACCGTGCGTGGATGATGGGCCCGGAGGGTGAAGTCATTCGCCCCTCGGTCATCGACAAACCTCCAAGCGCGGAGCTGCGCGAAGATCAGAAAGACAGCGACAGCCTGCCGGATTATCCGGTGCTGGACGGTATTCTGAACATTCTGGTGGATCAGGACGGTTCCATCGCCGATTGTGTCGCGGCCGGATATGGCGAACAGGACGCCCGCAAGGTCGAACATCTGGTCTATATCAGCGAATACAAGCGGTTCCAGTCTGCCCCCGGCACCCGTCTGACCAGCCGTGCGTTCTGGCTGGACAGACGCTATCCCATCGTGAATCGCTGGCGGGATCGGGGCTGAGGCCGATACGCGGCCTTGTTTCTGAAAACAGTTCCGCATCATGACCTTATATTGTTTCCATTTGTGGGTCATTGAGGCTGAAATCATGGCCCCAAAGGGGTTCTTAACCTTGTTCGGCTGACATTTTTCTGCCACATTTATGCTTGGAAGTTGCCCAATGTGGGGCGGATGTGACGCATTGCTGTTAAGTTCGCAGTTTTTCGACAAGTGATTTTTGTCTCGTGCGGCGCATCCGGGGTTGGATGTCTGAGTTAATAGTGTGGTGTTAACATGTACGAGGAATACGATAAGTCTCTGCACGCGCCGTGGCAGTACAGAACGATGGAATCTCCGGCGCAGGAACTGGATGAAGAAAAGCTGGACGCGGCCATTGCTGACCTGCTTGGCGAACAAGCAGCGGAAGACAAGGCCGAACCATCGCAGCGGCTGGAATTTCCCGATCTGAAATCGCAAAAAGAGGTTTCGGCGCAAGCCGACGCAAAAGAGGCCGGATTGTCGGCGTCACTGCGTCAGAAATGGGCTGAACTGTCCGGCGCCGCCTAACTCTGAGTCAGAACCTGAAGTGACCCGCCGGGCGTATGCTTTGGCGCGGCTGCCACACGTCCGCACATTTGATAGGGCTGTGCTGAAAACCTGTTGTCAGGACCGGCAAGTTCAGCATCCTTGTACTCTGATAAATTGAGTATGAGCGGTAAATGCCCGGTCCCAAACCGACCCCATTTGAATCCGATCTTTCCCTGCCAAAATCCGTAGACACCGTCGTGATCGGCGGCGGTATCATTGGCGTTTCAACCGCGCTGGAACTGGCCGAACGGGGCGTGTCCGTCCTGTTGTGTGAAAAGGGGCAGATCGCGGGGGAACAAAGTTCGCGCAATTGGGGTTGGGTGCGTCTGGGGATGCGCGACCCGCGCGAAATTCCGTTGATGCAGGAAGCCACCCGGATCTGGCAAAACCTGGACAATCGTCTTGGACGGCAAACCGGATACGTGCAATCGGGCATCCTGTTCGGTGCATCAGGGGCGCGGGAGGCCGGCAATCTGCAATGCTGGTTGCGCCATTTGGACGGATTGCAAACCGGGGCGCGGATTGTGCCAGCGTCTGAACTGGCGGAAATGTTGCCCGGCTATACCGGCACACTCGATTGCGCGCTGCACATGCCGCAGGACGGGCGCGCCGAGCCTCAGCTTGCGGCACCTGCGATTGCCGAAGGGGCCCGCGACCGGGGGGCGGCGATCATGACCAATTGCGCCGTGCGCAGCCTTGACGTGCAGGGCGGACGCGTTGCCGGCGTGTTCACGGAACGCGGGCGCGTGGCCTGCGACAGGGTGGTGCTGGCAGGCGGCGCGTGGTCGCGCTTGTTTGCGGGCAATGCAGGCATTGATCTGCCGCAGCTGAAAGTGCTGAACACCGTCCTGCGAAGCTCACCTGTCGAGGATGGGCCGGACACAGCGCTGTGGTCCGATGACTTTGCAATCCGAAAACGCGCGGATGGAGGGTATTCCATCGCCTCGGCCCATCAAAACACCTATGACATCGTACCCGACAGCTTTCGCCTTGCATCGCAATTCCTGCCTGCGTTTTTTCAGGAATGGAAATCCCTGCGCTTTCGGCTCTCTGGTCGTTGGAAGGCCGAGGTGGCGCAGGACCGGTCGTGGGTGCCTACCGATGTGACCCCGTTCGAACATTGCCGCGTCCTGGACCCCGAGCCATCGCCGAAGGCCCTGCGCACATCCTGGGCCAACGCGACAAAGGCGTTTCCGGCGCTACAGCAGGCCGAAGTGGTGCAAAGCTGGGCCGGTCTGATCGATGTGACGCCCGACGCGATCCCGGTAATCTCGGGCGTCGAGGATATCCCCGGCATGTTCATCGCCACCGGGTTTTCCGGCCACGGTTTTGGCATCGGGCCCGGTGCAGGTCGCCTGATGGCCGATCTGGTGATGCAGTCCACGCCCTGTGTGGATCCGGCCGCCTTCCGCCTGTCGCGTTTCACGGATGGCTCAAGGGTGCGGCCGGACCCTGGGTATTGAGGCGTCAGCCCATCATCTGATAGCTGACCGGGACAAAGCGGAACCCTTCGCCGCGGGTCTCGACATACCCGGCAGCCGGGAACGGCATGTGATAGCCGATCATCGGCACCTTGTCGGCGGCCAGCAGGCCCAGGATTTTGCGGCGGGATTCGGTGGCTGCAGCCTTATCCATGTCAAAACGAACCTCCCATTCGGGGTGCGCGAAGGACCAGACATAGTGATTGGCAAGGTCTGCCGTCAGGATCAGCCGCTGGCCATTGCTTTCCAGGTGATAAACCATATGGCCGGGCGTATGGCCGAACGTCGCCATTGCCGTCACACCAGAGACAACGTCGCTGCCATCTTCGATGAACGTCATTTTCTCGGCCAAAGGTGTGACTTTTGCCGCGACCAGATCACCGACCCGGTTGCCAGCCTCCTGAGCGGACCAGAAGTCATATTCCTGCGCGGCGGTGACATAGCGCGCATTGGGGAATGTCTCAGCGTCATTGGTGGTCATACCGCCAATGTGGTCGGGATGCATATGGGTGATGACAACGACGTCGATCTGATCCGGTGTCACTCCGGCATCTGCGAGGGCCGCCTGAATGCCGCCCTGACCAAGCCCGGTGTCGAACAGAACCAGCTCGGCCCCCGTATTCACCAGCGTCGGCGTAAAGAAGAACTGCGCAACGTCGGGCGAAATGAAGTTTTCCGCCGAGACGCGTGCAAAGTCTTCGTCGGATGCACCGCCGCCAAAGATCTCTTGCGCGCCATCGCGCGGCAGACTGCCGTCCAGCAGCGTTGTGACGGTGAAATCGCCCAACTGGAACGATCTTGCGATGGTCGAGTTCGCCTTGGTCTCGGCCCCGGCTGCCAATAGCGGGGTTGTTGCGGATGCGAATGGAAGGGCTGCGGCGGCGCCCAGGGCCGCTCTGCGTGTTAAGTTGATGGCCATGTCTTCGTCTCCCTGTCAGAACGCCAGATAATAAGTTAGTTCGTTGCGGGTCGTGCGCCAGTGTATAGCCCGGTTTGGCACGCAATTGGATGAACATTACGTGTTCCATGGTTTTCGTCCCGCGATCTTGAAGCTGGGTATGGTGCGAACGATCCGAAACCCCTGCTGGACAAAATCGCGCCTTTGTGACAAGAGCCGCGCCAACAGGAGACACCCATGACAACCACCCGTTTCGCCCCGTCGCCCACCGGTTACATCCATGTGGGCAACCTGCGCACCGCCCTGATGAACTATCTGATCGCCCGCAAGGCAGGCGGTACGTTCATCCTGCGTATCGACGACACAGACCCTGAGCGGTCGAAAGAAGAATATGTCGACGCGATCAAGCAGGATCTGGAATGGCTGGGTCTGCACTGGGACAAGGTCGAGCGTCAGTCGGACCGTCTGGATCGCTACGCCGAAGCCGCCGACAAGCTGCGCGAGATGGGCCGGTTTTATGAGGCGTTTGAAACGCCGACCGAGCTGGATCTGAAGCGCAAAAAGCAACTGAACATGGGCAAGCCGCCGGTCTATGACCGCGCTGCGCTGAACCTGTCGGACGCTGAAAAAGAGGTGCTGCGGGCCGAACGTGGCAATGGCGTCTGGCGCTTCAAGCTGGATCATGAGCGGATCGAGTGGACCGATGGCATCTTGGGTGACATCTCGATCGATGCGGCGTCCGTTTCGGACCCGGTGCTGATCCGTGGCGATGGTCAGGTTCTTTATACGATTGCGTCGGTTGTGGATGATACCGAGATGGGTGTGACGGACGTGGTACGCGGTTCGGACCATGTGACCAACACGGCGACGCAAATTCAGATCATCGAGGCGCTGGGCGGAACTTGTCCGCGTTTCGCGCATCATTCGCTGCTGACCGGCCCACAGGGTGAGGCGCTGTCGAAACGTCTGGGCACGCTGGCCCTGCGCGATCTGCGCGAGCAGGGCGTGCAGCCTATGGCGCTGCTGAGCCTGATGGCGCGGCTGGGGTCGTCTGATCCAGTCGAACTACGCTCGGACATGGCCGAGTTGATCGATGGGTTTGATGTGAACCGCTTTGGGGCTGCGCCGACCAAGTTTGACGTGCAGGACCTGTTCCCGCTGACCGCGAAACACTTGCAATCGCTGCCGCTGGCGGAAGTTGCTGATGCTGTGGCCGATGCGGGTGTTCCTGCCGAACTGGCCGAGCCGTTCTGGGCCATGGCGCGTGAAAACATCACCACTCTGTCCGATCTGAAAGGCTGGTGGGAACTGTGCCGGGATGGGGCGGAACCTCTGATCGCGGATGAAGACCGGGAGTTCATCTCGGACGCCATGGCGCTGCTGCCCGAAGGCCCGTTTGACGGAGAGACATGGGGTGTATGGACCAAAGCAGTAAAAGAAGCGACGGGCCGCAAAGGCAAGGGCCTGTTCATGCCGCTGCGCAAGGCGCTGACGGGGATGGAGCGCGGGCCTGAAATGGCGGCGCTGCTGCCCTTGCTGCAGGTGATCCGCGCGCGGGGCTGAATGCCCCTGACAATCTAGAACTTGAAAGAGGCAGGCAGTTCGTCTGCCTCTTTTTGTTGTTGTGGTTGGATGATCTTCACCGACGCGCGCTGCAGGCGGTCATCCACAAAGGCGGTCTCGTCCGGTTTGAGTTGTTGGTGGCGCGGATATCTCGGTTCGGCCCGGTCATTCAACACAGGTGCCTCCCAGCCATCGGTCGTGGCGAAGAACCGGTCCACCCCGTCTGGTCCGAAAATGCGTAGGTACCCTTGCACGACAACGTCAATGTAGCTGAGCAGTAAAGGATGGTGATTGGTCGGCGCATTATGCCGGGCCTGCGGGACGGCATAGACCGCTATTTCAACGTCATGGGTCAGTGGATGTGTGACCGATTGTGTCACGGGTATCCGGTCATAGGCCCATTCCCTTTCATCCAGTGCGGCCCAGTCGTTCTTGGGAACATGCGCGATCATGCCTTCGATCTCGGACTCGGGGTCTGGGACCGCCGTCAGAAAGGCGACCGGGCGCAGATCGGTGTGTTTCCAGGCCCGCCGCCACCCCTTCAGTTTTGCCGGTCGTGGGTCGGGAAAATCATGGGTGGCCAGGTTCACAAGGCTGCCATAGCCAAAGAAATAGGGGTCTGCCATCTGCGAACGCGCCTTTCGATCGATTGATGTATGTCAAACCGCTTTTTTCCCGGACATGCAATAAGGCTGCATCATTATGTGAGGGAGGCCCATATGCGGATTACCAAACGAACGAATATTGCTGTGCGCCTGCTGATGTATTGCGCGGCGCACCCGGAGCGGCTGGTGACTAAATCCGAGATCGCCGAAGTGTGCAACATCTCGGAAAACCATCTGGCGCAGGTGATCAATCAACTGGGTCAGTTGGATTATCTGAGCACGCAGCGCGGCCGGAATGGTGGCATGTCTCTGGCACGCCCGGCGGATCAGATCCGCATTGGTGCCGTATTCCGGCATGTGGAAGGATCGCTGCCGGTTGCCGAGTGTTTTGCGGATGCCGACAATACCTGTCCGCTGACCGACGCCTGCCGCTTGCGGGTGGCCTTGCAGGACGCCGCCGAGGTGTTTTACGCATCGCTCGACGACATCACGCTGGATGCGCTGGTCTGCGATAATGATCCGCTGCTGAAAATCCTGCAGCCGGTCGCCTGTATGCGTTAAGCTCAGTCGCTGGCGCGCAGAATGCGGGCGGGTCGGACGGATAAGGGGCGCAGCGCAAAGATCAGCCCCGCGACAAGGGTGACGATGACCCCTGTGATCACGATGCCCAGTGCCGAGGGCCAGATCACCGCGAACCCGGTGTCGAAGATATAGGTCGCCACAGCCCAGCCGCCCAAGATACCGACCAGCAGGGCGACGAAGCCTGCCGCGGCACCCAGCAACATCGCACGCAGGGTGAAGCTGAGCAAAATGCGGCGGCGGTCGGCCCCGATTGTTTTCAGGATTGCAGCCTCGTACCGGCGTGCCGGTTCTCCGGCTGCGGCTGCGCCGATCAGCACCAGAAACCCGGTCAGCAGCGACACCCCGGCTCCGTAGGACGTTGCCGAGGCCAGCCCCGCCAACAGGCCCGAGACCCGGTCGATGGCATCGCGCACCCGGATGGCGGTGATATTGGGGAACTGACCTGCCAGATCGCGCAGGATCGCGGCCTCGGCCTGTTCTTCGGCATAGACGGTGGCGATGAAACTATGTGGCGCACCGGCCAGCGCCGACGGGTTCATCGACATGATGAAGCCGATGCCGGCGGTCGAAAAATCAACCTCGCGAAAGGATGTAATCGTCGCGGTGATGTCGCGGCCCAGAATGTTCACGGTCAGCGTATCGCCAAGTTTCAGGCCCATTTCCTCGGCCTCTTCGGCGGAAAAGCTGATCTGGGGGTCACCTGCATAGCCCTCAGCCCACCATTCGCCCGCCGTGATGCGCGCATTCTCGGGCGGGAGGGCAGAGTAGGTGATGCCCCGGTCGCCTTCCAGAACCCAGTGGCTGCCTGCAACCTCGCGTGCGGGTTGACCGTTGATCTGGGTGATGATCCCCCGCAGCATCGGTGCGCTTTCAAGGCGACTGACAGCGGGGTCGGTTTCCAGACGCTCGGTAAAACCGGGCATTTGATCCTTCTGGATGTCGACAAAGAAATACGAGGGCGCAACGTCCGGCAGATTGCCCGAGATGGCATTGCGCAATGTACCATCGATCTGGCCCACGGCGGCAAGCACAGAAAGGCCCAGACCAAGGGACAGAACCACAGACCCCGCGCCTTCGCGTGGGTCCGAGATGGCGGCCAGTGCCCAACGCAGTGGCGGGCGGCCGCGCGACCACGGAACGCCCTTGCGGGCCAGCCAGCGAATTGCGAAAGCGGCCAGTGACAAAAGGAACAGCGCCCCGACCAACCCGCCACTGGTCCAAAGCGTCAGCCGCGCCGAGCCGCTGAACCACGCCGCCGCTGCGATCAGAATGGCCAGACCCAGCCCGGTTGCCAGAACGTAAATCAACCGGGGTATCTGCCGGGCCGAGGTCAGGGCGTCGCGGAACAGGGTGGCGGCGCGCACCTTCTCGGTTCGGGCCAGCGGCCAGAGGGTGAACAGAAACGCTGTCAGCAAGCCATACAGGGCAGCCTCGGCCAGGGGTTGGGGATAGATCGAAAACACCGCCGGGACGGGCAATTGGCTTTCGATGATGGGGGCCAGCAGGACAGGGGCCAATCCACCCAGGGCCAATCCAATGACGATGCCGATCCCGGACAACAGCCCGATCTGGATCATATAGGTCTGAAACACGGTCGCCCGATCCGCCCCCAATGTGCGTAGTGTGGCGATGGTTTCCGTTTTCTGCGACAGGTACGCCCGTACGGCGGCGGACACGCCGATACCGCCCACGGCCAAGCCAGACAGGCCCACCAGAACCAGAAAGGCGCTGAGCCGCCCGACGAATTCGGCAATGCCGGGCGCTCCGTTTCGGGCATCTGTCCAGCGCATTCCGGTGCCTTCAAAGGTCCGGGCGGCCTCGGTTGCGGTTACCTCAAGATTGGCTGTTTCAGGAAGGTCCAACCGGTATTTGGTCGAAAACAAAGTGCCGGGTTCCAACAAGCCGGATGCGCTAAGATCTGCGGTGCGAACCAGCGTTCGGGGACCAAGGCCAAACCCGTCTGCGGCCCCGTCAGGCTCGGCGGTCAGGGCGGCCATCAGAACGAAATCCTGCGTTCCCAGCGCAAAAACATCGCCCACCGAAAGGCCAAGCCTGTCCATCAGAACCTGCTCCATCACCGCGCCCGGCAGATCGTTGTGCCCCTCCAACGCATCAGACAGCTGCATGTCAGGGTTCAGCCCAACCTCACCCAGCAAGGGATAGGCGGCATCAACGGCCTTCACCTGCGTCAACGCGCGCTCAGTGCCCGCGTCAAGCGGGGCAACCGCGAGCGACCGGAAATCGACAACCTCCGAGACCGCCTCGGCGGTGTTTTCCATCCATGCACGCTCTTCTGCGGTGGCAAAACGGTAAGTGAATTCCAACTCGGCGTCGCCGCCCAGCAGTGCCGCGCCTTCCTGTGTCAGCCCGGTCTGGATGGCGTATCGGACCGATCCCACAGCGGCGATAGCCGCGACCCCAAGGGCCAGACAGGCCAGAAAGATACGAAATCCGCGCAGGCCTCCGCGCAGTTCCCGCCGCGCCAGCCGCCCGGCCAGTCGTAGGCTCATTCTGCAGCCTCTTTCCGTGCATCCTCGGCAATGCGCCCGTCGCGCAGGCGGACAACGCGGTCGCACCGGTCGGCCAGTGTATGGCTATGGGTCACGAGGATCAGCGTCGCGCCGTGTCTGTCGCGCAAGCCAAACAGCAAATCGACAATGGCGGCCCCGTTTGCCTCATCCAGATTTCCCGTGGGTTCATCCGCCAGCAGGATCTGCGGGCGCGGGGCCGAGGCCCGGGCCAGTGCCACGCGTTGCTGCTCACCGCCCGACAACTGCGCCGGATAGTGGTCGCGCCGATGCGACAGGCCAACCGAATCCAACTCGGCCTCGGCCCGGGCAAAGGCATCCTTGTGACCGGCCAGTTCCAGTGGCGTGGCTACGTTTTCCAGCGCAGTCATGGTCGGGATCAGGTGGAAGTTCTGAAACACCACACCCATCGTATCGCGCCGGAACCGCGCCAGATGATCCTCGTCCATCCCGGTCAGGTCCTGCCCCAAGGCCGTGACGGAGCCTCCGGTCGCCTGTTCCAGCCCACCCATCAGCATCAGAAGGGATGACTTGCCCGACCCGGATGGCCCAACCAGCCCCAAGGTCTCACCCTGCTTTACCGACAGCGTGATGCCATGCAGAATATCCACACGCCCGGCATTGCCATCCAGCGACAAAGCGGCATTTTGGAGCGAAAGAACAGGCTGAGTCATAGGTCTTTCCAAATGGAGGCAACACTTGTGGGATATGGAGCGGATACGACTTTGCGCAAGACTTTGATCGCAGGCCTTTTTGCAAGCTGCGGTTTTGCGGCCACAGCCGAACCTGTGATTATCGCCGCATTGGGGGACTCGCTGACGCAAGGCTATGGGCTGGTTGAAGAGGACGGGTTTGTTTCGCAACTGGAACGGTGGCTGCAGGCGCAAGGCGCGGATGTCCGGTTGATCAATGCGGGTGTTTCGGGCGATACCACGGCCGGTGGTGCTGCGCGAGTGGACTGGACCCTGACGCCCGAGGTGGATGGGATGATCGTCGCGCTGGGCGGCAATGATCTGCTGCGCGGGATCGACCCGGATGTGTCTCGATCAAACCTCGAGAAGATCCTGACCACCGCGCAAGCGGGGGAGGTTGAGGTGTTACTGGTGGGCATGCAAGCCCCCGGCAATTATGGCCCGGACTACAAGCAGAGCTTCGACAGCATCTATCCCGATTTGGCGCAGCAGTATCAGACGCTTTACGCAGACAGCTTCTTTGAAGGGCTGACGGCGGTTGACGATCCGAATGCTGTTGGCGCGTTCATGCAGCCCGATGGCATTCATCCCAACGCCAAGGGCGTCGCCCTTATTGTCGAGGCTTTGGGGCCAAAAGTGCTGCAACTGGCCAACGAGGTCGCAGAACAAGGGTAGCTCATGCCGGGACGGTTCTTTCTGACGCGACCTATCGCCGAAATCGCCGATTTGCTTGGTGTTTCGGCGGATGTCCCCGAACAACCGCCCCGCAGCAACATCCAGCCTGGTCAAGAGATGCTGGTGCTGACGCAATCCGGGCTGGTGCCCATGCGCTGGGGCATGATCCCGGTCGGTCGGGTCAACGCCCGAGGGCGCCCGGTGATGGAGACCATCATCAATGCCCGCTCCGAGACCGTGTTCGACAAAACCGCGTTTGAGGGCGTTGGCCGCGCAGTTATCCCGGTGGATGGGTGGTACGAATGGACCGGAGAGAAGCGTCGCAAGACAGCATGGCGTATCTCGTCGGCTGACGGCGCGCCACTGTTCTTCGCGGCGATTACCGACACCTGGCAGGCCCCGGGCGGCCTACAGGTCGATCAGTTTGCAGCCGTCACCTGCGAGCCGAATGGCGACGTGAAACCCATCCACCACCGGATGGGCGTGCTGCTGGATCGCGCAGGCATTGATTTATGGCTGACCGGCTCGGAAGATCAGGCCAAACAGTTAACGCGCCCGTGGCCAGACGGGCTGTTGCATATCGAAGAAGCAAAGGGCGCAGACTGGTCCGCGCCCTGACCAGCCGGTCAGACCACGGTTACAACCGTTCCAATCGGAACCCGGTTATACAGATCGACCACATGTTCGTTCAGCATCCGGATGCACCCGTTCGAGGCCGCCCGTCCGATCGTCTGCGGCTGTGTCGTCCCATGAATGCGAAAATACGTATCGACCCCATTCTGGAAAAGATACAGCGCACGGGCGCCCAGCGGATTGTCCCCTCCGCCCGGTTGCACATAGTCGTTGTCCTTGAACTTGGCGTAAGCCACCGGATCACGTTCGATCATCTCATCTGTAGGCCGCCAGGTGGGCCATTCCTTCTTGACGTCGATGGTTGCGGTGCCCGTGAACTCCAGTCCCGCCTTGCCGACACCGCAGCCGTAACGGATCGCCTTGCGCGGTTCGGTCACGTAATAGAGGTAGAAGGATCGGGGCACGACCAGCAGCTGACCGGGAACGAATTGCTTCTTGATCCGCACAAATTGCGGTGTCGGATCGTACTCGACCGCCTTCTTGGCGCTGGCGATACCCGGCAGCAGGCTGGCAGCCGTTCCGGCAAGAAACACACGGCGTGTGAACATGGGTGAGCCTCTTCAAATGACCAATGCAATCATGACTATACTGTCAGGATGATAGCAAATCTGGTCATTTCTAGGGCAAATATAACGGAAACGTGATGTGTTCTGCTTTCGCGCTGCGCCGCAGTAAAAAAGGGTGAGGATTGCGCCTCACCCTGTGACTGGCTTAGGCCAGCTCGATATTGTCAGCGCTTTCGCGCCCGTCACGACCCGAGCGCAGCTCGTATGTGACTTTCTGGTTGTCGGCCAGACCTGTCAGGCCCGAACGCTCGACAGCCGAGATGTGAACGAAGATGTCTTTGCCGCCATCTTCGGGTGCGATAAAGCCGTAGCCTTTGGTGGTGTTGAACCATTTTACGGTGCCTGCGGGCATATCCGTTGTCTCCTGATTGGTGCTGCCCACGTGGATGCGGCAGCCTGGCGTCGTAGTCTGGATCGAATGACTGAGCGCCGTGGAAGGAGACAGTAGGTCGAAATAGAAAAACGTAAGCCCTTTGCATATGGCATTGGGGTGGGCATGTGGCAAGGGTGGATTTGGTTAACGAATTGGTAGCCATGAGTGCGGCAGGATGCCCGCATGAGCAATTATCGCCGCGTTCGAATACCCGGAGCGAAGTACTTCTTCACTGTCTCACTGGCCGACAGAACGTCGGATTTGTTGGTACGAGACGTGGCGCATTTACGCGCGGCCTTTGCCGTGACTCAACGTGAGAGACCGTTCTGGTGTGATGCGTTTGTTGTGTTGCCGGATCATATCCACGCGGTTTGGACCCTGCCGCCGGGGGATGCGGATTATTCGACGCGTTGGCGATTGATCAAAAGCCGGTTTGTGCGAGCCGCAGCGGAGTTCGGTCCACGAAGCGAGTCGAAGGTCGCCAAACAGGAGCGCGGTATTTGGCAACGCCGTTTTTGGGAACATTGTATCCGCGACGAACGGGATTATCGGAGTCACATGGCGTATTGTTGGGGTAATCCGGTCAAACATGGGTTGGTCGAACGTCCAACCGATTGGCCGTATTCGTCAATCCATCGCGATATTCGTGCGGGTCGAGTTGATCCGGAATGGAGTGGTGGTATCACCGAAGGAACGTTTGGCGAGCCGCAGGGTGGGTGATTTCACCCATCATTTGATGAGGTAGATTGGAATTCAGTAACGATGGGTGCAAGCACCCATTCCACGCTTGCTCATTGCGAAACCACTCAATTTACTCAGTCTCTGTTTTTTCCGCTTCTGCAGCTTTTGCACGTTGCATAGCACCTGAGACACCCGTTGCGATAGCTGCAATGAAAAATAGTATTCCAAATTCAGATTGAATATTTAAAAACCCCCAAAACAAAGACAATGCACAGAAGGTTAACAACACATTTCCGTTGTTTTTTAGCTTTTCAATTCTTTTCTCTTCCATCTCCGTGTAATTTTGTTCCTAAAATAGATGTCTCCAAACGGTTCGTTTTCCTCGCGGGCGACGAGCTTTCCTCCCAGCTGAGTAATAATCTCCCGCAAGTCATCTTCTACAGACAGTTCCGGGTTTCGAGCCTTAACTTCGCTAAAAGAAACCCTCTCATTCTCGGAGAACATCTGTTCTACGCAGTCTTTGGCGATTTCTTTAAGTGCGCGATTTCTGTTAACATCTTCGGGGGTTGGTTTTCTTCGATACGTCTCTTTTTCCCTACCGAAGAGTCTTGTTGCGCCGATTCTTGTCAGGCTCTGTCTGATCAAATGTTCACTAGGCACATCATGAACATGGCTCATAATCGCTTCTAGGTCACATTCTGCTTGTGTTTCGAAGATATGTTGGATGCATGTCGTCGACATATGCCACAAGCCGACGTTCTTCCCTTTTGTCTTTTGTAATCTGCGACCAACGTTCAATTTCTGGTGTGACCAGTTTCAATATCTCGGACACATCAATTACAATTTTTGGCTCCATAAAACAGCTCCAATGCAATCAATACACTGGAGCCTATTTTAGCACGAAGTACTTACCGCGCAAATTTCTTATGCTTCAACCGCTTGGGCTCCAGCGCGTCCGGTCCCAGACGGCGCTTTTTGTCCTCTTCGTAATCCTCGAAGTTGCCCTCGAACCACTCAACATGCGCGTCACCTTCGAAGGCCAAAATATGCGTGCAAATCCGGTCAAGGAAGAAACGGTCGTGCGAGATGACCACGGCGCAGCCTGCGAAATCGACCAGGGCGTCTTCCAGCGCGCGCAGGGTTTCGACGTCGAGGTCGTTTGTCGGTTCGTCGAGCAGCAGGACATTGCCGCCCTCTTTCAGCAGGCGGGCCATGTGGACGCGATTGCGCTCACCACCTGACAGCAGAGAGACCTTTTTTTGCTGATCGCCGCCCTTGAAGTTGAAGGACGAGCAATAGGCGCGGGAATTGACCTGTGCGTCACCCAGCTGGATGATTTCGGCGCCGCCGGTGATCGCCTCCCACACGGTGTCGTTGTCTTTCAGGTCGTCGCGGGACTGGTCGACATAGGACAGCTTGACCGTGTCGCCCAGCGTAATGGTGCCGCTGTCGGGCTGTTCCTGCCCGGTGAGCATCTTGAACAGGGTCGATTTACCGGCACCGTTGGGGCCGATGACGCCGACAATGCCGCCGGGGGGCAGGGCAAAGTCCAGCCCTTCGATCAGTTGCTTGTCGCCCATGTGTTTCGACAGGCCCTCGACCTCGATCACCTTGCCGCCAAGGCGCTGGCCGTTGGGGATGACGATCTGCGCGCGGGTCAGTTTTTCGCGCTCGGACTGTTCGGCCAGTTCGTTATAGGCGTTGATCCGGGCCTTGGATTTGGCCTGACGGGCCTTCTGGCCCTGACGCATCCATTCCAACTCGCGCTGCAGGGTCTTCTGCTTGGACTTGTCCTCGCGCGCTTCCTGTTCCAGCCGTTTGGCTTTTTGTTCCAGCCATGCGGAATAGTTGCCCTCGTAAGGAATACCCCGGCCACGGTCGAGTTCCAGAATCCAGCTGGTGATGTCATCCAGGAAATAGCGGTCGTGGGTGACGATCAGGATGGTGCCTTTGTAATCGATCAGGTGCTGTTGCAGCCAGGCGATGGTCTCGGCGTCCAGGTGGTTGGTCGGTTCGTCGAGCAGCAGCATGTCGGGCGCTTCCAGCAGCAGCTTGCACAGCGCCACGCGGCGTTTCTCACCCCCCGAGAGGTTGGCGATGTTGGCATCGTCCGGCGGGCAGCGCAGCGCCTCCATCGAGACGTCGATCTGGCTGTCGAGGTCCCACAGGTTTTCGGCGTCGATAGCGTCCTGCAGGGTGGTCATTTCCTCCATCAACTCGTCCGAGTAATTCTCGGCGATCTCCATGGCGATTTCGTTGAACCGGTCGACCTTGGCCTTTTTAGCGGCCACGCCCAGCATGACGTTTTCGCGGACCGACAGGCTTTCGTCCAGTTGCGGTTCCTGCGGCAGATAGCCGACCTTGGCGCCCTCGGCTGCCCATGCCTCGCCGGTAAAGTCGGTATCCAGACCGGCCATGATCTTCATCAGCGTCGATTTACCCGCGCCGTTGACGCCGACAACACCGATTTTCACGCCGGGCAGAAAACTCAGGTGGATGTTTTCAAAGCACTTCTTGCCACCGGGATAGGTCTTTGAGACACCCTGCATGTGGTAGACATATTGATAGGCGGCCATGTCGCGTCCTCTGGGTCGGGGAAATTGGGTTGGGCGGTGTGATAGCGGATGCGTTGGGTGGGGGCAATGATGCCCGTCAATGATTGTTGAGTGGCTGAAACACCTCTAGGTAATCGTTGATGAGTGCGGAGAGAAGCTCTGTGCGCGGTACGTTCCGAAGATCGTCAGGAACAAAGTCGTTCTCAAAATTAAGTTCACTCTGACCGAGTACCGGTCTGTCACCAAAGGCAGGGTCCAAGTAATAGTGCCATATCAATATTAGCATATGTCGCTGGCTATTGCGGGGCTTGCTGTGTTCATCAAGTTCTACGCGCGCCAAGCCCAACTGTTCGAGCACTTCGTTTTTTGGAAGTTTTCCAGCTCTCAATGATGTGTAGAGCTCCGGCCTTTTGATTTTGATAAGCAGCAGACCCGGCACCAACCATGCCGCGTACTTCCCACCCCAGTCAGTGTCTATTGGAGCGGCAATGGAAGCCAAAGCACACACCCTTTCCGCTTCGCGAAGTGTCAATTCGCGAGTTGCTGAACCGTGCTTGGTGTAGAGGTTTAGTAGACCGACACCTTGAGTGTTCTTGCTCTTGGTATGTTCAGCGACGAGGGCTAAATACTTTGAAAGTGTTGTTGCTGATGCCTTGCCTGTTTCTAATGGCAGTTTGAACTGAACGTGAATGAATTTCTGTAGATAGGCATTTGCGTTTGTCTGTCTTCCATACCGAGCGCGAACTGAGTTCTGTAATTCCTCTAGATTTACGCCCAAAACGAACTGGACGCCTGCCACGTCGAAAAAGTGTTTGATTGTTTCCAGAACGGAGAGTGCAAAGTCGGGTCGACAACGATCCAGTTCGTCAATCACAACGATCAGTTTTCGGTTTGGCGCTCCGCTGGCATCTGGCTCGGTCAGATCGACCAGTGCCCGTCTGAAACCCTCCATTGCCGCGCGTTTACCATTTTCTAATTTCCAGAAATCAGTCACGGCTTCATCAAGCTCACCGGCAACGGTTTTGATCGCGGCCTCCGCCAATTCGTCTGCTTTGGTTACTAGACCCGCAGTCACGACGGACGCGCCGGTACGAACAAGTGCGCGCGCGAGGGCAGGGGCGACCTGCTTGGCTGTCTTCCAAGCCTTTTGAGCCGCTTCGTCGTTCGTTTCTTCGAACCGTTCGGCAATCGCTCCGGTCAACGCAATCAAAGGATCGTCCAGAAAGTCATGTTTGAACGCGTCGAAGTAAACGGTTTGGGTCGTGTTTCCTTCTCGCTTCAGATGCTCGCCCACCCAGCACTTTAGGAAGAATGACTTGCCGGAGCCCCATGCTCCGTCCAAAGCGATCACAAGTGGGTCGTCGATGCGCTCGACCAGTTCCGACAACTTGTCGCCGGTGGGTTTGCGTGAGAGTTTGTCGTGCTCGTCAAACCCATCTTTGTATAGCTTGATCTTGGGTTCGGGGATGGTCAGGCGCATGTTTGGTTCCAATTCACAAATCAATCAGCATTACTATTAGCGGCTGCCGCAGGAACGGCCAGACTGCTAGATGAGGGGAGGTGTGAAAATCTCGGAGCCTTTGATGTCCCTGAAAGATCTCATTGCTGGTTGGGCACAGTCGGGACGTGTTGAATGGATCGGCCTTCGGTCTGAGCGGCGGTCGGAGGTGATTATTGTGGACGAGGCCATGATCTCTGCCGATGGGTTGGACGGCGACCGCAGTCGCGCAGGCAAGCGGGCGGTGACTCTAATTCAGCAGGAGCATCTGGCGGCGATAGGCTCGTATCTCGGGCAGGGGCCGGTTTCGCCCGACATTCTACGGCGCAATCTGGTGGTTTCCGGGATCAATCTGGCGGCGCTCAAAGGGCGTGAGGTGCAGGTGGGCGAGGCCATCTTGCGCTTTACCGTGATCTGTGCGCCGTGCAGCCGGATGGAGGAGGCGCTGGGCAAAGGGGGTTATTCTGCCGTGCGGGGGCATGGTGGTTGGTGTGCGGAAGTCCTCCGGCCCGGGCGCGTCAAGCTGGGTGATGCGGTGCAGCCGGTTGATTGACAACGCCCGCCAGTTCTGAACATCAGCGTGGGATGGAGCGATACGACATTCCATATGCGCGGCCCGGGCAGGTGATCGGGCTGTTCGGCGGGTCCTTTGATCCGCCGCACAAGGGCCATGTGCATGTGACGCTTGAGGCGATGAAGGCGTTTGGGCTGGATCGGGTGTGGTGGCTGGTGTCTCCGGGCAATCCGTTGAAGGAGCGCGGACCGGCCCCTCTGGCGCAGCGGGTCAAGGCCGCGCGGGGGGTCATACAGCACCCGGATGTCGAGATCACGGATATCGAGGCGCTGACAGGAACGCGGGCGACGGCGGACACTCTGGCGGCGCTATGCCGGTTATATCCGCAGGTCAAATTTGTCTGGCTGATGGGGGCCGATAATCTGGCGCAGTTTCATCGCTGGAAAGACTGGCGGCAGATCATGGACAGCGTGCCGGTGGGTGTGGTGGCGCGTCCGGGGGATCGGATCAGTGCCCGGATGTCGCCTGCGGCGCGGCTCTATGCCCGCTACCGGATTGACGGGCAGGCGCGGCATTTGCTGGGGCGGGCACAGGCTCCGGCCTGGTGTTTCGTGAATGTACCGATGGTCGATGTCAGCTCGACCGAGTTGCGCAATCGCGGCGATTGGCGCAACGGAGTGTTGCCGGAATAGCCACATCACCTGCATATTATCATGCAATGGTTGTCTGATTTTAATCGCTGGGATTTTAATTGCCCCATGGTTGATCGCATTTCACGACGGTTTTTTCTGGGGGGTATCGGGGCGTCCCTGATCCCGGCGACGGGATTGGCGCAGGCCCCTTTGGTCTCGCTTCGGCCGCAGGCGCGCGGGCCGCAGTTGACCGGCGCCGAACGTCTTGTCCGGGCGGCCGGTCTGAAAGGCGACGTCGTGTTCGCGGTGGCCGATGTTGGCACCGGTGCGCAGCTTGAGGCGTTTCAGGGCGAGATGGGATTGCCGCCCGCCAGTGTGGGCAAGGCGCTGACCGCGCTTTACGCGCTGGACGTGCTTGGACCCGATCATCGCTTTGAAACAAGCCTGATCGCGGCTGGGCCAATTGAAAACGGCATATTGCAGGGGGATCTGATCCTGGCCGGCGGAGGTGATCCGTTGCTGGACACCGACAATCTGGCCTCGATGGCGGCCAATCTGCGCGAGGCGGGCATTACCGAGGTGCGCGGCGCGTTCAAGGTTTATGACGGCGCGCTGCCTTTCGTGTTCAGCATCGACCCCGGACAGCCGGATCATCTGGGCTATAGCCCGGCCATCAGCGGTATTTCACTGAATTTCAACCGGGTTCACTTTGAATGGAAACGGGACGGCACCAATTACGACGTCACAATGGACGCCCGCACCGCCAAGTATCGCCCGGATGTTGACGTGGCGTCGATGCGGGTCGAAGGGCGCAGCCTGCCGATTTACACTTATCAACCCAGTGCGCGGCAGGACCGCTGGTCCGTCGCCAAAGGAGCCTTGGGCAACGGCGGTGCCCGTTGGTTGCCGGTGCGCAAACCTGCACTTTATGCGGGGGATGTGTTCAAAACTCTAGCCCGTGCCAACGGGATCGTTCTGGACCGGGTTGAAGTCACGCGCGAGGCGCCGCAAGGCACCACCCTCATTGTCCATCAAAGCGATCGTTTGGACAGTATCCTGCGCGGAATGCTGAAATACTCGACCAATCTGACAGCCGAGATGGTGGGAATGGCAGCGACCAAGGCGCGCGGAGTGATGCCGCAGGACCTTGCGGAATCGGCGGCAGAGATGAACCGCTGGGCGCTTGAGGTCTATGGGGTCGATCAGATTGCAATGGTGGATCATTCCGGGCTGGGCGACGCATCGCGCATGGCACCGGAGGCTTTGGTTGCGGCCTTTGTTCAGGCGCGCAAGGCCGGGGCGCTGCGCCCTTTGTTGAAGCCGTTTTCCCTGACCGACAAGAATGGCACGCCCGTAAAGGATCACCCGATCAAAGTGGATGCCAAAACGGGAACGCTGAACTTCGTTTCAGGTCTGGGCGGCTTTCTGACAACGGCGGATGGATCGGAGCTGGCCTTTGCGATCTTTACTGCAGATGTCGATCACCGCGCGACGATCCCTCGTGCCCTTCGCGAACGCCCCGAGGGCGCGCGCGCCTGGAACCGGCGGTCGCGCAAATTGCAACGGGCGCTGATTGAGCGCTGGGGCGCGCTTTACGGCAGTTGAAACCGTCAGACCACGTGACGGGCGCGTGCGCCACGCTCGATGGCGGCGGCGTGCAGGCGGTCAATGCTCAGCTCATACCGGATTTCTTCCAGCAGGCGCAGCTCGGTCTCGGCCAGGGATCCGTCGGCAGCGGCCACGTCGCAGGCCAGCGCATAGGCGGTTTCGTTCAGACGCTCGGGCAGGTTGTCCCGGATCAGGCCAAACAAGGCGTCCAGACCATCCTCTTGCTCGAACAGGTCGAACACGATTTGCGAGACATGCCGGGTGCGGTCCGCGTCATACCCGGCAAAGACCGGCAGCATGTTCACCGCGCCCTGGATCTTGACCAGCTCAGCCGTGCGGATGTTTTCGTCCGATGCGGAGACCGCGACCATGATCGCCACAAGGCAATCCTGCGGGGACATGGGATGAGGGGTTTGATCGGTCATGAGCTACGTCCTGATTGAAGGCCTTCAGAGGCGCACGATAGGCACCGCTGCGCGCGGGTTCAACAGCTTGTTTGGTCGCAGATCGAGTACCGATAAGAATTGATAAGGACCTGAGCGGGATGGGTCATCCCGGTCTTGCGCGTCATTGTCAGTCGAACGTGGAGACTGATGAGAAGTCCGAGGCGACGCGGATCATACCCGACAACTTGCCCTCACCGATCTTGAGGTCCTCGCATTGCTGTCCAATCAAGGCGGCAGGGACCGAGGTTGCAGCTTGCAAGGCGTCCTCCGGCGGGATGCCGACTTTGTTGACCATCACGCCCAGTGCTGTGGTCAGATCCAGATCAGCGCCCGCCAAAGTGCCATCCGACAAGGTGAGGATCCCGTCACGACGCAGGATCGTGCGCCCGTTCAGTTGGAACTCAGTTTCGCTTGTCCCGGCCACAGCCATGGCGTCGCTGACCAGATACAGCCGACCCGGCCCGCTTTTGGCCGCCCACGCGGCGCGGATTGTCTCCGGGTGAACGTGGACGGCATCGGCAATCAACCCGGACGAGGCCGCACCATTGGCCAGAACCGCGCCAACCAACCCTGGTTCGCGATTGCCCAGCTGGCTCATGGCGTTGAACAGATGCGTCGCACAACGCGCACCAGCCGCGAAGTAGCGCATGCAGGTGTCGAAACCGGCGTCTGTGTGCCCCAGCGAAACCAGCACCCCGGCCTCGATCAACGTGCTGACCTGCTGTTCGGACACAGATTCCGGGGCGATTGTGACTTTGAGACACGGCAATTGGGCGGCGGCAGACAACAAGGCATCAAGATCGTGCTGCTCCATCGGTCGGATCAGGCTGGCGTCATGCGCGCCTTTTCGGGCAACCGACAAATGCGGCCCTTCCAGATGCAAACCCGCAATGCCGGGAATACCCGCGCGAACGGCTTGGATGGCAGCATCTATGGCAGCCTGAGTTTTGTCGGCGGTATCCGTAATCAGTGTCGGTAGCAGCGAGGTGACCCCCAAACGACGATGGGTGCGAGCCATTCGGCGCAGCGTGTCTACCGAGGGATCGTCATTGAACAACAGCCCATCGCCGCCATTGACCTGCAGATCGACATAACCGGGGCTCAGAATATCTCCGCCAAGGTCAACGACATGTCCCGCGTCAGAGATGCGCGTATCCGGCCCGAACTCTGCCACGTGCCCATCGACGACCCGTAACGCGTGGTTCTGCCACAGCTTTGACCCGTCAAAAACAAGCCCGTTCCGGAATGTCACCACATCCTGTGTCATACCGTTTCCGTCACCTTGTTCAGGTGCCGCGGCGTGTCAGGATTGATCCCGCGCTGGACCGCCACGGTTTCAACCATCCCGTAGAACGAAACGATGGCCGCAATCGGGTCGGTCAGCCAGTGATCTGTTCGCACATAAGGCAGACGCGTCGCCGTGTTGACCTTGTCGGACAAGGCAAAAACGCGCGCGCCCTTGGCGGCCATTGCGTCCGCCGTCTGCGCGACGCTGTCTTCAGCGTCGTCTGCGGCAGCGAAGGCGATCACGGGAAAATCCTGCTCGACGATCGAGACCGGGCCGTGCAGAACCTCGGCCGAAGAATAGCTTTCGGCGTGGATCAGGCAGGTCTCCTTGAACTTCAGCGCGGCCTCGTTCGAGATCGCCCAGCTTGGCCCCCGGCCCAGCGTAAACAGCGACCGGCCGTCGACGGCCTCTGCCGCAGCGGACCAATCGCATTGGGTCGCCGCCTCCAGCCTTTCCGGAAGGGTCTTGATCGCAGCGATCAGCGCGGCGTCCTTTTTGATTTCGGCTATCAACCAAAGGCCCGCGACCAGCGAGGTGACGAAGGTTTTTGTTGCCGCGACGCTCAGCTCGGGGCCTGCATGGATCGGCAGCGTGGTGTCGGCAATTCCGGCCAGTCGGGAGGCCGAGTCATTGGTGATCGCAACCGTAAATCCGCCAGTCTTTCCCAGCGCTTCGGTCATGCGCGCAATGTCGGGGCTTTGCCCGGATTGCGAGATCGAGATGCACAGGGCACCTTCGGCCTGCAACGCGACATCGTAGATCGAACTGACGGATGGGCCGACCGATGCCATGGGGCGTTTCAGGATCAACTCGCTGGCGTATTTCAGATAAGTGCAGGCGTGATCCGAAGACCCCCGCGCCACGGACAGCAAATAGCGCGGGTCGATCTGCCGCGCTGTATCGGCGGCTTGCGTGATCGCGTCACCGCCCTGGGTCAGAAGCCTGTCGACAGCGCCGGGGATTTCCAGAATCTCGCGGCGCATCTGCGTGGTTTGATGTGGCATTCAGATCGGCCTTTCCGGTCTACAAGCGCAATTCGGCGACGAAATCGTAGGCATCGCCGCGATAGATGGAGCGGGTGAGTTCCGCGACCCGCCCACTGTCAAGGAATGAGGTGCGTTCGATCCTCAATCCGGCATCCCCTTCGGCAACATCCAGCAACTCGGCCTCGCGCGCTTCCAGATTGATGGCCGAGATTTTCTGCACCGCGCGCGTCGGGCGGTTGCCGGACTTGGCGAGCAGATCATACAGGGACGTGGACACCTCGGTCGGGTTGGGCAGCAAATCCAGCGGCAGCGCTGCGCGTTCCAGCGCCAGCGGGCGTCCATCCGCCTCGCGCAGGCGATAGATGCGCGAGACCTGATCGCCTGCTGCAAGGTCCAGCGCCGACACTTCCTCAGGTGTGGCCATGAATACCCCGCGTTCCAGCCAGCGAGAGGTCGTCTCCATCCCCCGACGGGTCATGTCTTCGGTGAATGAAGTCAGTTGCTTGAGCGACTGTTCCATCCGGGTCACCGGTTCGCGAATGAAGGACCCAGAGCCCTGCCGCTGTTCGATCAGCCCTTCGCGCACAAGTTCCTGAATGGCTTTGCGGACGGTGACGCGGGACAGGTCGGTAATCTCGGCCAGTTCGCGTTCGGGCGGCAGGGACGAGTTCGGTGGTAGGATTCCCGAGGCGATGCCCTCTTCCAGACGCCGCCTGAGCTGCACATAGCGTGGCCCGCCGGTTTCGCCGAGCCAGGTTTTCGACCGCAGGAATTCGATGGCGCTCATGCGATGACCTCCTCAGCGAAATCACGGGCCAATGACAGAGCACCGTCCAGAGGCGACTTGAGCGGTTGGGTCACGCAGTCCTGCATTACGGCCGGTAAATAGGCGCGGAATTCCGGGCCGATCCCGCCGGTCAGACAGACGGGAAGTCCGGGCGCCCAGCCGATCTGTTTCAGGCTGCGTTCGATCTCATCCGCTCCGGCTTGCATGGTGGATTGGGCTAGATGATCGCCTTCTGCCGCGAGTTCGGTGACGGTTTTCGCCAATTCGCCAAACTCGTGCGGGCGGGCGGTTGCGGCGAAGCGAACAAGCCCAGCAGGGGATTGGAATTGGGTCAGAAAGCGTTGGGCCATGGGGGCGTCGGGAATGCGACCATCCACGCTTTCCAACGTCAGGCGCAGGGCGTTTCGGCCGATCCATTGTGCCGAGGCTTCATCCCCAAGAACAGGGCCCCAACCGCCTGCGAATTTCGCGGTTGCACCAAACTGCGCGGCATAAAACGACCCCGTCCCGCAATGGGCCAGAACGCCGTCCTGCCGTCCCAAGGCTCCGCGCAAAGCGGCGCGCCGGTCGTCTTCGATGCGCAGGTGCGACAAGGGCAGGGCCTGTCGCAACCGATCCGCGATGGCTGGCCCGGTCACGCCTGCCAGCCCGACAAAGGCCGGTGTGTTGTGGATCACGTCTTGGGGCAGGCCAGATTTGGCTGTCAGCAAGTCCAGACCTTGCACAATCGAAAGGACGGTGCCGTTAAAATCGCTGGATACATTGGCCGAACCGGTCTCGACCGAGGTCACGGTTTGCCCCTGCGCCAGCGCGATCCGGCACCGGGTGCCTCCGCCATCGATGGCGAGAATTGGGGTTTGAGATTCGGCAGCCATAGGAGACTCCATTAAGATACCTGTGCGGGTAAGTAAATACCTTTTAAATACCAAAATCGCGAAAAACGCCTGTATTTTACCGCCAAGAAGGTCTCAAAAAGATTCTTGTGGACAAAAGGTATTATAAAGGTATTGTTTCCGGAGTTGGAGGGGGGAATCAGGTGCATTCCACACAGACAGAAGCGTTGCACGGATTGGCAAAGGGGTTGGATGCACGCCCGTTGGCCGATGTTGCGGCTGTGCTGGCGGATGCACAGATCGAGGCCGCGACGGCGGTCCGGGCTGCTGTTCCCGAAATTTCTGCCGCAGCGGCGCAGATGGCGGCGACCCTTCGTGGCGGCGGCGTCCTGCACTATGCGGCGGCGGGGTCTTCCGGGTTGATGGCGGCTGCGGATGCGCAAGAGTTGGGCGGAACCTTCTCGATCCCGCCTGCGCAGTTGCAGATCCATTTTGCGGGTGGTTTGCCAACGGGCGTCGAAATGCCGGGCGCAACCGAGGACGATACCGCCGGGCTGGACCGTGACCTTGAGACCCTGACGGCGCGCGACCTGCTGATCGGCGTTTCGGCCAGCGGCACGACGCCCTTTACCGTCGAAGCCGCCCGGATCGCCCGATCCCGAGGGGCCGCCGTTGTGGGGATCGCCAATAATGCGGGCTCTGCCTTGTTGGATCTCGCGGATCACGCGATTTGCCTGAGCACGCCGCCTGAAGTGCTGTCCGGCTCGACCCGAATGGGCGCGGGGACGGCACAGAAAATTGCGCTGAACATGCTGTCGACGCTGATGGCGATGGAATTGGGCCATGTTCATGATGGGATGATGGTCAACCTGCGGGCGGATAACGCAAAACTGCGCGCGCGTGCCGCTTCGATGGTGGCGCGGATCGCGGGCGTTGATGTTGCTGCGGCATCCGCCGCGCTGGATCAGATCGGGGGGCAGGTCAAGCCCGCTGTTCTGGTGGCAAACGGGGTTGCCCCCGATGCGGCCCATGCGCTGCTTCATGAAACCGAAGGAAACCTGCGGGCCGCGCTGTCGCGGCTTGAATGACAATAACCTGGGAGGACTATGATGAAACGCAATTCACTATCGCTGGCGATGGCCACCACTGCCTTTGTGGCGACGGGGGCCTATGCCGAGGATATCACGCTGACCATTGAAAGCTGGCGCAACGATGACCTGACACTGTGGCAGGACAAGATCATCCCGGCCTTTGAGGCCAAGCATCCCGGCATCAAGGTCCAGTTCACGCCCTCTGCACCTGCCGAGTACAATGCCGTTTTGAACTCGAAGCTCGACGCAGGGTCTGCGGGTGATCTGATCACGTGCCGTCCCTTCGATGCCTCTTTGGCGCTGTATGAGGCGGGGCACCTGACCGACCTGTCTGATCTGGATGCGATGGGGAACTTCTCGGACGTGGCGAAATCGGCATGGCAGACGGATGACGGATCGGCCAGCTTTTGCGTGCCGATGGCGTCGGTGATCCACGGGTTCATCTACAACAAGGATGCCTTCGCTGAACTGGGTCTTGAGGCTCCGACCACCGAAGATGAGTTCTTTGCGGTGCTCGATGCTTTCAAGGAAGACGGCAATTACATCCCGATGGCCATGGGCACGAATGACCAGTGGGAAGCGGCCACCATGGGCTATAACAATATCGGCCCGAACTATTGGAAGGGCGAAGAAGGCCGTCTGGCTCTGATCGCGGGCGAGCAGAAGCTGACCGACGCGCAATGGACTGCGCCTTATGCGACGCTGGCGCGCTGGGCGGATTATCTGGGCGACGGGTATGAGGCGCAGACCTATCCCGACAGTCAGAACATCTTCACCCTGGGACGCGCAGCGATTTATCCCGCCGGTTCGTGGGAGATTTCGGGCTTCAACGCGCAGGCCGATTTCGAGATGGGCGCGTTCAAGCCGCCGGTCCAGAATGCGGGCGACACTTGCTACATCTCGGATCACACCGATATCGGCATTGGAATGAACGCAGCCAGCGAAAATTCCGAGGCCGCGCGCACTTTCCTGGCCTGGGTTGCCAGCCCTGAATTCGCCGAGATCTTTGGCAATGCCCTGCCGGGTTTCTTCCCGCTGTCCTCGACCCCGGTCGAGTTGGAAGACCCGCTTGCCAAGGAAATCGTCGGGTGGCGTGGCGAGTGTGAAAGCACGATCCGTTCGACCTATCAGATTCTGTCGCGCGGTACGCCGAACCTTGAGAATGAAACCTGGGGTGCCTCGGTTGCCGCCATCAAGGGCAGTGCCTCACCGGACGAGCTGGGCCAGCAGCTTCAGGATGGTCTGGCCAGCTGGTACGCGCCGCATCAGTAAGCCCACCGCTGTTGCACACATCCCGGGCGCATCTGTCGCCCGGGTCCTTCTACCCCCGGAGATCGAACCATGAACCCCGGCCGCATTCGCTGGCATATCGTCGTATTCCTTGCGCCAGCCGTGATCGTCTACACCGCCGTGATGATCTTTCCCCTGTTCAACACCCTGCGTCTGGCGCTGTATTCGCGCATCGATCAGGAGAGGGTGTTTGTCGGGCTCGACAATTTCAGAACGCTGTTTTTCGATCCCATCTGGGCCGAGCAATTCTGGAACGCGCTGGGCAACAATTTCTGGTTCTTTCTCATCCACATGCTGGTACAGAACCCGATCGGCATCGCGTTGGCTGCGCTGCTCAGCCATCCGCGCCTGCGCTTTGCTGCGCTTTATCGGTCGGCCATCTTCATCCCAACGATCCTGTCTTTTGTGATCGTCGGGTTCGCCTGGAAGCTGATCCTGTCACCCATCTGGGGCATCGCGCCATCAATGCTGGATGCGGTCGGGCTGAAATTTCTGTTCGCGCCGTGGCTGGGCAAAGAGGAATACGCCCTGACGACGCTGGCGCTGATCTCGGTCTGGCAGTTTGTCGGTATTCCAATGATGCTGATCTATGCCGCGCTGCTGACCATACCCGAAGAGATTCTTGAGGCCGGAGAGATTGACGGCATCACCGGAATGTCTGCGTTCTGGAAAATCAAGCTGCCGCTGATCCTGCCCTCGATCGGGATTATCTCGATCCTGACTTTCGTGGGGAACTTCAACGCGTTTGACCTGATCTATGCCGCGCAGGGCGCGCTGGCCGGGCCTGACTTTTCAACCGATATTCTGGGCACCTTCATGTACCGCACCTTCTTCGGTTTCCAGTTGCAACTGGGCGACCCGCATATGGGATCGGCCATCGCCGGGGCCATGTTCGCGATCATTCTGGTGGGCGTCTGTATCTATCTGTTTGGTATCCAGACCCGGATGCGGAGGTATCAGCTATGAGCAAAGCGCGTACGAATCCATTGAACGCATTCGGTATGCACGGGGCGTTGATCCTGTACACGCTGATCGCGCTGTTCCCCGTCTTTGTCATCCTGATCAACAGTTTCAAAACCCGCAAAGCGATCTTTCGTCAGCCGCTGGCCTTGCCCGATGCCGACAGTTTCTCGCTGATTGGCTACCAGACAGTGATGAAACAGGGGGATTTCTTCCTCTACTTCCAGAATTCGATGATCGTCACGGTCGCGTCGCTGTTCTTTATCCTGCTGTTCGGCGCAATGGCGGCTTATGCGCTGAGCGAATACCGTTTCAAAGGCAACCTGCTGATGGGCCTGTATCTGGCGCTGGGCATCATGATCCCGATCCGCATCGGCACCGTTGCGATCCTTGAGATGATGGTGGCCACCGGTCTGGTCAACACGCTATGGGCGCTGATCCTCGTTTATACGGCGCAAGGGTTGCCGTTGGCGGTGTTTATCCTCAGTGAGTTCATGCGGCAGGTTTCGGACGATCTGAAAAACGCGGGCCGGGTTGATGGGCTGTCGGAATACGCGATCTTCTTCCGGCTGGTCCTGCCGTTGGTGCGCCCGGCCATGGCGACGGTTGCGGTGTTCAACATGATCCCGATCTGGAACGACCTCTGGTTCCCGCTGATCCTTGCCCCGGCCGAGGAGACCAAGACGCTGACGCTGGGCTCGCAGGTCTTCATTGGCCAGTTCGTGACCGACTGGAACGCGGTCTTGTCGGCGCTGTCCATGGCGATCCTACCGGTGTTGATCCTGTACGTAATTTTCTCGCGGCAATTGATCCGCGGTCTGACTTCGGGGGCTGTCAAATGATCCGTGTTCTTGTTGCCGGTCTTGGGAATATGGGCCTGAGCCATGCGCTGGCCCATCACCACCATCCGGAGGCCGAGATTGTTGGTCTGGTGAACCGCAGCGGGGAGGTCTCGCATCCCGATCTGGCCGGGTATCCCGCGTTTAACGATTTCGAGGCGGCTCTGGCGGACACCACTCCGGACCTTGCCGTTATCGCAACCTATACCGACACCCACGTGGACTATGCCTGCAAGGCGATGGAGGCAGGGGCGCATGTGTTTGTCGAAAAGCCTCTGGCAATGACCGTTGCAGATGCCAAGCGGGTTGTCGATACGGCCAAGTGGACCGGGCGCAAACTGGTTGTCGGCTACATCCTGCGTCATCACCCGTCGTGGATTCGGTTGATCGAAGAGGCGCGTGGGCTGGGTGGGCCATATGTCTTCCGCCTGAACCTGAACCAGCAATCCTCGGGCGCGGAGTGGGAGACGCACAAGGCGCTGATGCAGACCACCAGCCCGATAGTGGATTGCGGCGTGCATTACGTCGACGTCATGTGCCAGATCACCGATGCCGACCCGGTGCGCGTGCATGGCATGGGCCTGCGCCTGACCGACGAGATACCGGAAGAGATGTACAATTACGGCCAGTTTCAGGTCGTCTTCGCCGATGGCTCGGTCGGGTGGTACGAGGCTGGCTGGGGTCCGATGATGTCCGAGACAGCGTTTTTCGTAAAAGACATCGTCTCGCCCAACGGATCGGTCTCGATCACGGACGGCAACAAAGGCGCGTCTCCAGATATCGACGGTCACACCAAGGTTGGCAGCATTCTTGTGCACAGACCGGATGGTGACACCACCGTCGAGATGCCGGATGAGCCGGGCCATCAAGAGCTCTGCGATGCCGAGCAGGCCTACATGTTGCGCGCCATCACGGATGACATCGACCTGACCCGCCACATGAACGACGCCGTGCAATCGCTGGCCATATGCCTGGCCGCGGATGAAAGCATTCGCACCGGCCACCCTGTATCTCTGAAGGAGGACGCCACATGACCGCGCTGACCCTGAAAGATGTGAACAAGTCCTTTGGTGAGGTTCACGTTCTGAAAGACATCAATCTTGACGTCGAAGAGGGCGAGTTCGTCGTTTTCGTCGGCCCCTCGGGCTGCGGCAAATCCACCCTGCTGCGTGTGATCGCGGGGCTTGAGGATGCAACCTCGGGCGAGGTGCGGATCGGCGATGAGCTGGTCAATCTGACCCCACCGTCCAAACGCGGGATCGCAATGGTGTTCCAAAGCTATGCGCTCTATCCGCATCTGAACGTGCGCGGGAACATGACGCTGGCGCTGAAGCAGGAAGGCCAGTCCAAGGCGGTGATCGAACAGCGTATCGCCAAGGCCAGCCAGATGCTGGATCTGGGTCCCTATCTGAACCGCTACCCATCCGAGTTGTCCGGTGGACAGCGTCAGCGCGTGGCTATTGGCCGGGCCATTGTGCGCGAGCCCAAGCTGTTCCTGTTTGATGAGCCTTTGTCCAATCTTGATGCGGCGCTGCGCATGAATACGCGGTTGGAGATTGCAAACTTGCATCGTCAGCTTGGCGGATCGATGATTTACGTCACCCATGACCAGACCGAGGCGATGACCTTGGCCGATAAGATCGTTGTCCTGCGTGACGGGCGCGTCGAACAGATCGGCTCGCCGATGGAGCTGTATAACAACCCGGCCAACCAGTTCGTTGCCGGGTTCCTGGGCTCACCTTCGATGAACTTCTTCCCCGCCGGGCTGATGCAGGAAGGGGATGACAGGACCATGGGTGTGCGCCCCGAGGATTTGGTGCTGGACGACAACGGCGCGCTTCAGGCACGGGTCAGCCATGTCGAGCATCTGGGCGGTGACACCAACGTCATTGCCAAGGTTCAGGACCACCAGATCACCGCCCGCCTGTTCGGGCAGCATCGGGTCGAAGAAGGGCAGGACATCCGCCTCGCCTTCGATCCGCAGAGCGTTTACATGTTCGACCAAAGCGGCGCGCGGTTGTCCTGAGCTTTGATCAGGTCTTGCGCCCTTGCCAGCCCAGCAGGCTGAAACAGGCGAACAGCACAGCCGCGACGCAGACGATTGAGGGGCCGGCGGGCGTGTCGAACACATAAGCCGCCCTCAGGCCGACGATCGATGAGGTCGTCCCGATAAGGGCGGCAATCACGGCCATGGACTCGGGCGATCGCGCCAGACTGCGGGCTGCGGCAGCGGGGATGATCAGCATGGCGGCGATCAGCAACACGCCAACCACCTTGATCGCAACCGCGACTGTTACCGCCAGCGACAGGGTCAGGATCAACTGCTCGCGTTTGGGGTTGTAGCCGCTGGCATAGGCCAGTTCTTCGTTCAGCGTCGCGGTCAGCAGGTGGGACCAACGCCAAGAAATCAGGGCCACCACCAAAGCGGCTCCACCCCAGATGACGGCCAGATCGCTTTTGGAAACGGCCAGAATATCGCCAAACAGATAGGCCATCAGGTCGATCCGCACCCCGGACAGGAACGATACGGCGACAAGGCCGAAAGCCAGTGCGGAATGGGCCAAAACACCCAGCAGAGTGTCCATGGCATAGCCTTTGCCGGACAGCAGCGTGACTGCCAGCGCCATCACCAAAGCAACGGCCAAAGCCCCGGTGAACACAGACATCTGGAAGGTCAACGACAAGGCCACACCCAGAATTGCGGCATGGGCGGTTGCATCGCCGAAATAGGCCATTCTGCGCCAAACGACGAAACAGCCCAGCGGGGCGGCGGCAAAGGCCACACCAACGCCAGCAAGCGTTGCGCGGGTCATGAAATCATCAAGCATTATTCTGCAGCTTCCTGAGAGTTCGGGCCATGATCATGTTCGTGATCATGATCATGGTCATGACGATACAGCGCCAACGCGCCCCCCGTGCCTGTCCCAAACAACGCCCGGTATTCAGGGGCCGAGGCGACCACGGCGGGCGAGCCTTCGCAGCAGACATGACCGTTCAGACAGATCACGCGGTCCGACGCGCTCATGACCACATGCAGTTCATGGCTGATCATCAGGATGGCGCATCCGGTTTCCCGGCGCACGTCTTCGATCTGGCGGTAAAAGGCGGCAGAGCCAGGTTGGTCCAGCCCTTGAGTGGCTTCATCCAGCAACAGAACTTCGGGTCGGTTGATCAGCGCACGCGCCAGCATAACCCGCTGAAACTGACCGCCGGACAGCTGCGACATCTGCCGGTTCAGCAGGTCCGGGACACCGGCGGTTTTCAGGGCCGCCGCGCAATCCTGTTTTGAAACCCGATCCGTCAGGCGCATGAACCGCTCGACCGAGATCGGCAGCGTCGGATCGATATGCAGCTTTTGCGGCACATACCCGATCCGCAGCCCTTTTTTGAGCGTGATATGCCCCGCAGCGGGTTGGGTCGCGCCAATGATGGCGCGCAGCAGGCTGGTTTTGCCCGACCCGTTCGGACCCACGATGGTCACGATCTCGCCCGGCTCAACGGCCATGTTTACGTGGCGCAATACGGTGTTTGCGCCGTAGCGGACGCTGAGATCCTTTACAGAAACCAAAGTCATGATCAGGCTTTCTCGGTGCAGTCGGGGCAGATGCCTTCGGCTTCGACGACGGTGCGTTCGATCTCGAACCCGACGGCGCGCGCGGCAGCGCCTAGCGCGCCTTTGGCGGGGGCGGAATACGCCTCGGCCACGGCATCGCATTTGCGGCAGATCATGAAGGCCGGGGAATGCGAAGCCCCGGGATGCGCGCAGGCGACAAAGGCATTCAGTCGCTCGATCTTATGGGCAAACCCATGCTCGACCAGAAAGTCCAGCGCACGATAGGCCACCGGCGGTTGCGACCCGAAGCCTTCTTCACGCAAACGGTCGAGAATCGCATAGGCCCCAAGCGCCCGATGCTCTTGCAGCAACATTTCCAGAACCTTCTGGCGCACAGGTGTCAGGCGCAGCCCTTCTGCCTGGCAATGCGCCTGGGCATTGGCCAAACCGGTTGCAACGCACGAGGCGTGGTCGTGCTTGTTGAACCCAAGCAGGGTGGCTTCTTCAGCCGTGGCGGGCGGTGTCTCACTTGTCATGTTATTATATATCATGTATTTCGCTGGTAACGTTATAAAATCACATAGGGTTCCCGATGTCCAGAAAGCTCCTTCCCGTTTCGATCACAGCCGCGTTGATGGGGGGCACGGCGATTGCCGATGTGCCGAATGTGGCAGTTGATATTGCGCCGGTGCATTCGCTTGTGGCGCGGGTCATGCAAGGCGTTGGCGAGCCGGACCTGATTATCCCGGCTGGGGCTTCGCCGCACGAATACAACCTGCGCCCATCCGAAGCTGAAGCGCTGCAAGAGGCGGATCTGGTGTTTTGGCTGGGTGAGGATCTGACGCCCTGGATGGAAAGCGCGGTGGAAACACTGGCCGAAGGTGCAACTGTTACGGCGTTGCTTGAGGCCGATGGCACCGTTCTGCTGGATTTCCGTGAAAGCGCGCTGTTTGAGGCGCATGATCACGGGGACCATGATGATCATGATGATCATGACCACGAAGACCACGCGGATGACGATCATGACGACCATGATCACGACGATCATGAAGATCACGCCAAAGACGAAGACCATGACCATGATCACGAAGATCATGCGGACTCGGATGGTCACGACGACCACGATCACGACGACCACGATGATCATGCCGACGCCAAGGATCATGATGACCATGACCATGAAGACCACGCGGGACATGATGACCATGACGATCACGACGGCCATCACCATGGCGCGCATGACCCGCACGCCTGGCTGTCGCCCGAAAACGCCGGAACTTGGTTGAACGTGATCGCGGCCCAACTGTCGGCGGCAGACCCTGACAATGCCGGTGCCTATTTCGCCAATGCGGCCGCCGGCCGGGAAGAGCTTGAGGCGCTTTCGACCGAGGTTGCACAGATGTTGGACCCCGTTCGCGGTGGCAGTTTTATCGTCTTCCACGATGCCTATCAGTACTTTGAGGATGCGTTTGATTTGCCCACCTCGGGGGCGATTTCGATTGGCGACGCAGCCGACCCCAGCCCCGCGCGGATTACCGAGATTCAGGGCAGGATCACGGAAGAGGGGATCGATTGCGTTCTGGCCGAGCCGCAATTCAACCCGGGGATCATTGAAACCGTTCTGGGCGGCACCGACGCAAATACCGGCGTCATCGACCCGCTGGGCTCGGACCTTGAACCCGGCGTGGACCTGTACCCTCAGGTCATCCGGAACATGGCAAAGACCCTGGCCGAGTGCCTTTAATTCCTGATCATCCCGGACAATGCCGAGAGAGTTGTCCGGGATATCCAAAGTTGGGGGTGACGCGGGTTAATTGTTCCCTTTCGTCAAAAGTGGCGTTGCCCCCAACAACCGGCTGAGGCCGGCTGATAACCCTGGTAAATCCTGCATTCCTACCACGTGAAGTTGTGCCCTTGATTGGCGCTACAGCGCGGCTGATAAGATTTTCTGTTGCCGAAACCGGTTTCGGAAACAAAAAATGTAGACATGGGAGCGAATCTTACAAATCGGCAATACGAAACGGCGGGTGAAAATCCGCAGTCTTCGCGCCGTGTAAAGATCGATGAACTTGCGGCCCGTCTGGGCTTGTCCAAAAGCACGGTTTCGCGGGCTTTGAACGGTTATCCGGACATTTCCGAAACCACCCGAAAGCGGGTCGAAACCATGGCGCGCAAGCTTGGGTATCGTCCGCTCAGCCACGCGCAGGCCATTCGGACCGGGCGTGTTCGTGCGCTGGCCATGGTGCTCAACACAGATGAGCCGGACGGTCACAACCCATTCCTGCAAGAGTTTCTGGCAGGCGCATGCGAGGCGGCCAGCGGTTTCGGCTGGACCATGACGATTTCAACGGCGCATTCGGAGCAGGACACGCTCAAGGTGCTTGGCCGTCTGGTCGAGGAACACAAGGCAGACGGCTTTATCCTGCCGCGTACTGCCGTCACCGACGCGCGGGTTCGGTTCCTGCGCAATCTGGGCGTGCCGCATATCCTATACGGACGCACCGGCTATGGCGGGGCCAAAGTGCCGGATGATATTTCGTGGTTCGATATTTCGGGCGAATCCGCGATGCTGAAGTCGGTTCTGCGGCTGGCAAGCCATGGGCATACGCGCATCGGTTATGTCGGCAGCGATCCCAAGTTCAACTACAGCCATCTGCGCCGGGACGGGTATATCGAGGGGCTGCGCATTGCCGACCTGCCATTCGACCCCGATTTGATCCGCGAAGGCGCGCGAACACGCGAAGAGGGCGCAATCGAAGCGCGTGCCCTAATGGCGCTGGACCGTCCGCCAACTGCCATCATCTTTGCCACCGATCTTGCGGCATTGGGCTTCTATCCCGTTGCCGCTGAGCTTGGCTTGCAGATTGGCCGGGACGTTTCGGTTACCGGATATGACGGCGTTCCGGAGTGCCAATACGCCAACCCGGCCCTGACAACCTTCAGCGTCGATTCTCGCGCTGCGGGTGAGCGTCTGGCCACCCTGCTTATCCGTCAGATCCGGGGCGAAGCACCGGGCACACTGCGCGAGCTGGGCGAGGCGATGCTGATCGAACGGGCCTCGGACGGTCCGCCGCTGCTGGGCTCGGACGCGCTGGCAACGAAAATCAAAGAGACGACAGAAAGCAAATTGGGAGGAAACCAATCATGAAACTCACGCCGAAAGCAGCCAAGCTGATGTTAGGCTCGTCCCTGGCACTGGCGCTGACCGCGATGTCCGTGCAGGCGGATACAATCCGCTTCTGGACCACCGAAGAACAGCCCGAGCGTCTGGCCAAGCAGCAAGAGATGGCCGATCAGTTCAAGGCCGAAACAGGCACCACGGTCGAGGTCATTCCGATCACCGAAAGCGATCTGGGCACGCGCGCAACAGCCGCGTTTGCCGCCGGGGACCTGCCCGATGTGGTCTATCACCCGCTGCAATACGCGCTGCCCTGGGCCGAGGCTGGAATTCTGGACACCGAAGCCGCAACCGAAGTGATCGAAGAACTGGGCGCAGATACGTTCGCTCCTGGCGCGTTGGGAATGGCGGCGTTTAACGATGAAACCGCATCTGTTCCGGTGGATGGATGGACCCAGATGGTGGTCTATCGCAAAGACCTGTTCGAAGGGGCCGGTTTGGATGCGCCGGACAGTTTTGCGGGCATTCAGGCCGCGCTGGAGGCTCTGCATAACCCGCCCGAGATGTATGGCTTTGTCTCGGCTACCAAGGTTGACGAGAACTTCATGAGCCAGGTGCTGGAGCATGTCTTCCTGGCCAATGGCGTCTCACCGGTTGGTCCTGACGGGTTCCAGCCGCTGGATGAGGCCAAGACGACCGAGGTTCTGGATTTCTACAAGGCGATCTCGCAAGCGTCGCCTCCGGGTGAGCTGTATTGGAAGCAGTCGCGCGAGCTGTATTTTGACGGCAAAGCCGCGATGATCATCTGGTCGCCCTTCATTCTGGACGAACTGGCTGGCCTGCGTGACAGCGCGCCGCCGACCATCAACGACGACCCGACCTCGCGCGATCTGGCCAGCAAGACCGGCATCGTGACCAAACTGTCGGGCCCGTCGAACCCTGACGGTGCGGCTTGGGGCGATGTGCGGTACTTTGGCATCACCAACGACGCGGATACCGATGCGGCGATGGAGTTCGTGAAATTCGCCATGGACGAAGGCTATACCCAAACACTGGCCATCGCGCCCGAGGGCAAATTCCCGGTCCGTCGCGGCAACGCCGACAACCCGACTGCGTTTTCTGAGGCGTGGGCGGATCTGCCCGTAGGTGTCGACCGCAAAGCGCCGCTGGGTGAGCTGTACGAACAGGCCATGATCGACGAAATCGTCGGCGGTCTGGACGTGGCCCAGCGCTGGGGCGTGGCCGAAGGCCAACTGGCGCTGGCCTCGAAAATGGTCAACAGCCAAGCGATCAACCGCGTTGTCCGTCAATATATCGACGGCGAAATTGACGCCGCAGCTGCTGTTGCAGCCATGAACGAAGAACTCGCCAAGGTCGAGTAACGCCACCTTCCAATGGCACTGCAGCGGCGTTCGCGCCGCTGCCCCCATCCCTTCGAGGTATCCCAAATGTCTTCGGCCACCCCACCGACCGGAACCGGGGCGTTAGCCAAACGCGAGGCGCGTCTGGCCTGGACGCTGCTGGCTCCGACCGTGATCAGTGTATCGCTTGTGGTGATCCTGCCTTTGCTGGCGATCATCTGGATCAGCTTCAAGCCCTTCACGCTGTCCGACCTGCGCCCACCCGCGCCTGTTGTCCGCGAAAGCCTGCGCGGATCGGGCGACGATCTGCAAATCGAATACCGCCTGCGCAATTCCAGCCAAGAGATCGCCATCGACGGCGTGACCCTCAGCGATGTGTTGCCGGATGGCGTTGCACCAATTGGCGAGGTCGCAGCGCCCTGTGCCCTGAACGGGCAAGAGTTGTTCTGCGATTTCGGAACGCTGGAAGGCGGTCAGCGCGAGCGCATCCGCATCCCTGTCTCCGTCGATGGCGACCCGGACGTGTTCGAGGATCTGGTCGAAGGATCCGAACCGGCCACCACCGGCAGCGGGCCGAGCGTTCTGACGAATTTCGAATTCAGCCTTGAAAACTTCGCCCGCGTATTTGATGGGTCTGAATTCTGGGGCGTGCTTTGGGTCACCCTGTTCTACACCGTCTTTGGCACCATCGGCGCATTGGTCATGGGCCTGTTCGCGGCGCTGCTGCTGAACAAGAGCTTCCGAGGGCAGGGCTTTATCCGCGGCCTGTACCTGTTCCCCTATGTGGCGCCTGTCATTGCCGTTGCCTTTACTTGGGTGACGCTGTTCGATCCCTTCTCGGGCTCGGCCAATGCGCTGTTGGTGCAGATGGGCCTGACCAGTGATCCAATCAACTTCTTCGGCGAACGCCCTCTGGCCCTGATCATGGTCACGGTGTTCGAGATATGGCGCTATTTCCCGCTGTCCTTCCTGTTCATTCTGGCGCGGATGCAGTCCATCGATTCCAGCATGTATGAGGCGGCGGATATGGACGGGGCGTCGCCCTTCCAGAAGTTCTGGCTGCTGAGCATCCCGCAACTGCTGGGCATCCTGTCGGTCCTGTTCCTGCTGCGCTTCATTTGGACGTTCAACAAGTTCGACGACATCTTTCTGCTAACCGGCGGCAATGCGGGCACCCGCACGCTGACCGTGAATGTTTACGAGCAGGCCTTTGCCGTCTCGAACATCGGGGCGGGCGCGGCGGTGGCCGTGGTCATCCTGATGTGCCTGATCGCCTTCAGCTTTGTTTTCTTCAAATTCATCAGCCGTGAGGAGGGTTTGTGATGCGCAACGGCTTTGTCACTGGCCCCGTACTGGGCGCGCTTTGGTTGGTGGTGATTGCCACCACCATCGCGGTCACCATGTCCTTCGCAACAGGGGCGGCGTTCCGCCCTCAGGTTCTGCTGAGCTTGATCTGGGGCGCGGTCGCGGGTCTGGCATATGTCCGGTTCCCGGAACGCCATGCCCCGGCACGTCTGGGCGTGTCGGCCCTGTTGGGCCTGTCCTGCCTGACCGGCTTTGGCCCGGTTCTGATCGGATCGGACACCACCCTGCAAGCCACGCTGATCACCGTGATTTCGCTTGCGGTGGTGATGCACCTGTCGATGGCGGAAATCCTGAAAGAGCTGCCGTTCGGCGAACTCACCCGCCATGAATTCGAGGACGCGGTGATCCGGTTCTGCACCGGCTTTGGCTACATCTTTTTCACCGCCATTGTCATCATCCCATTCTACGTCATGGTGATGACCAGCCTGAAATCACAGCAGGCATTGCTGCAAAACCCGCTGGATTTCTCGGTTGATCTGTCACAGGGCTGGGCGCTGTTGCGCAGCTATACCGAGCTGTTCCGGGACTTCAACTTCGGCACCTATCTGTGGACCTCGTTCTACGTTTCGGTCCTGACGGTGTTCATCACGCTGGCCTTCAGTGTTCCGGGGGCTTACGCGGTGGCGCGGTTCCGGTTCAAAGGGCAAAAGGCGTTCTCACGCTCGATCCTGCTGATCTATATGGTGCCGATGATCGTTCTGGCGTTGCCGATCTACATCGCGTTCTCGCTGACCGGCCTGCGCAACTCGATCCTTGGCATCGTGATGATCTACCCGGTCACGACGATCCCGGTCGCGCTGTATATGCTGCAAGGCTACTTCCGGGGTCTTCCGACTGAGGTGGAAGAGGCCGGTCTGATGGATGGCCTGTCGCGTCTGGCCGTGATCTGGAAGATTACCTTGCCGCTGAGCCTGCCTGCGCTGGCATCTGTGTCGCTTTACGTCTTCATGATCGCCTGGAATGAATTCCTGCTGGCCTTCATGCTGCTGGACGATCCGTCGAAATTCACCCTGACCCGAGGGGTGACGATGCTGAACTCTTCCGAAATCCCCCGACAGCACCTGATGGCCGGTGCGGTGATTGCCACAGTCCCGATCATGGCGCTGTTCCTGGGGCTTGAACGTTTCATGACCAAGGGCCTGACTGCGGGGTCTGTCAAAGGATGACCGAAATGAACCAACATACCAACCCCGACCGCGAGGCGCGCAACATTCTGGTTGCCAATGATCGCGGCGGTTACACCATCCCCACCGAAGGGCTGTATCCCTATCAGTGGAACTGGGACAGCGCGATTGCCGCACTTGGTTTTGCCGAGTTCGACATCGACCGCGCCTGGGTCGAGCTTGAGACGTTGTTCTCGGGCCAGTGGGATGACGGCATGGTGCCGCACATCCTGTTCCACCAACAGGATGACGGCTATTTCCCGGGCCCCGATGTGTGGGGCTGCCATGGGCCGATCCCGTCCTCGGGTATCATCCAGCCGCCGATTGCCGCGACGATGGCGCGCAAAATCTGGGAACAAGACCCAGACGCGGGTGAGGCGCGCATCCGGGCGCTGTTTCCGGCCATGCTGGCCTGGCATCGCTGGATCGTGAAATGGCGTCTGGACGAGCATGACGCCGTATGCACCACCCATCCCTGGGAGGCCGGTCGCGACAATGCGCCCGACTGGGACAAGACCATGGCGCGCATGGACGCATCCGATGTTGGTGAATACCAGCGCCGCGATACAGCCCATGTGAACAGCGAGGATCGCCCGACCAAGTTCGACTATGACCGCTATATCAAACTGGTGCAGATCGGACGCGATGCCCAATGGGATCAGCAGAGATTGCTGGCGGACAACCCGTTCCGCGTGGCTGACCCGACCATGACATTCACCACATTGCGCGCCGCGCGGGATTTGCTGGCGGTCAGTGAGGCGTTGCATCTGAGTGCCGATGGTTTGGCGGATGACATAGCGCGGCTTGAGGCCGGCGCGCTGTCGCTGTGGAACGAGGATCTTGCGTCCTTCGACTCGCGCGATGCCCATTCGGGCGAATGGTCGGGCACTGTGTCTAACGCGTCCTATATGTGCTGGTTCGCGGGTGTCGACTCGGATGCCATGCTGGACCGGATCAGGACGGTGCTGAACACCGTCCCGCATCCGGTGCCAAGCTACGATCCAACCTTGCCCGGCTTCGACGCCCGCCGCTATTGGCGCGGGCCGACCTGGGCAATCATGAACATGATGATCGGCTTCGGCCTGAAAGACATGGGCCATACAGCCGAGGCAGACCACTTGCGCCGCAAAACGGCCGAGCTGATCTCGACCTTCGGGTTTGCCGAGTATTTCGATCCAACAACCGGCAGCCCCGCTGGTGGTAACGCATTCACCTGGACAGCCGCTGTCTGGCTGCACTGGGCAGGGAGGTCCTAATGGGTAGCATCGAACTTAAAGGCGTCGAAAAGTGGTTTGGAACCGCGCAGGTCATCAAAGGCATCGACTTGCAGATCGAGGAAGGCGAGTTCGTCGTGTTTGTCGGCCCGTCCGGCTGCGGCAAATCCACGCTGTTGCGCATGATCGGCGGGCTTGAAGATATCTCGCGCGGTGAGCTGTTGATCAACGGCAATGACGTCACGGATCATCCGCCCTCCAAGCGGGGCCTGACCATGGTGTTCCAGTCCTATGCGCTTTATCCGCATCTGACCGTGGCCGAGAATATGGGCTTTTCGCTCAAGGTCGCAGGGGTCGCCAAGGCCGAAATTCACGAGCAGGTCGGCAGGGCGGCCGAAGTTCTGAAACTGGAACCGTTTCTGGAACGGCGGCCCAAGGATCTGTCCGGTGGCCAGCGGCAGCGCGTTGCCATCGGGCGCTCGATCGTGCGGGATCCGACCGCGTTTCTGTTCGATGAACCGCTGTCGAACCTCGACGCCGCGTTGCGGGTCGAGATGCGGTACGAGATCGCGAAACTGCATCAGAACCTCAAACGCACGATGATCTATGTGACCCACGATCAGGTCGAAGCGATGACGCTGGCAGACCGGATCGTGGTGCTGGAATACGGCAAGATCGCTCAGGTCGGTACGCCGCGCGAATTGTATGAACGCCCGGCCAATCTGTTTGTCGCCCAGTTCATCGGCAGCCCGAAGATGAACATCATGCCCTGCACAACACGGGATGGTGCCTACCATCTGGATAATGGCGGGTCCGGCACGTTCGACCTGACGGGCGAAGCGACCCGCGTGGGCATCCGCCCCGAACATATCGAGGTGGTCGCCCCCGGTGCAGGTCAGACGGATGGCACCATCGAAGTGGTCGAGTATCTGGGTGCCGATACGTTCCTGATCGTCGATTGCGGCTTTGAAGAGAAAGTGACGGTTCGTCTGAACGGCGATACGGATCTGACCGCAGGAACCGGGATCGGGCTGCATTTCCTGCCCGAAAAACTGCGTTTCTTCGATGCGGACGGGCAGGCTGTCGAGGGTTAGTGCAACGGTATAAATCGGGTACCCCGACGCGCCGATCACCCGGCGCGTCGCTGACACTGATGTCTTGCGGTGGTTGCGCATGGTGTCGCAAAGTGCAAGTTGCGCCTGTCTCTGATGAGGGTATTTGCATCATGGCCCACCCGCCGATCCTTTGGTCTTTTCGCCGCTGCCCCTACGCAATCCGGGCGCGCCTTGCGATCCTCAGCGCCGGTGTGCAGGTCGAATTGCGGGAAATCCTGTTGCGGGACAAACCCGAGGCCTTTCTGGACACATCACCATCGGCCACGGTTCCGGCCCTACGGATGAAAGACGGGGTGCTGGATGAAAGCCTTGAGGTTATGCTCTGGGCATTGAACCAGAATGACCCGGCCCGTCTATTGGACATGCCACAGGCAGGTTGGGATTTGATCGAAACCAATGACGGCCCGTTCAAAGCGGCTTTGGATCACACGAAATACGCAACGCGGTATCCGGATCTGGACCCCGCGACCGAACGTGGGAAAGCGTCAGCGCATCTCCTAAAGCTTGATGCGCAACTCACCGGACAGCGCTGGCTGTTTGGCGAGCGTCCAACGCTGGCCGATCTGGCCATTTTGCCCTTCGTGCGCCAATTCGCTTTCATCGACAAGCCGTGGTTCGACGCGCAGCCCTGGCCGAATTTGATCGGTTGGCTGAAGCGGTTTCTGGAGAGCACATCTTTCGAACAGGTTATGACAAAATACCCGACATGGTCAGAAGGGGACGCACCTGTTTGGTTTGGCTTATCGACCCAGCCGATGCCCGGGGCGCGGGAAGCCAGGGTCTGACACGCGCCGACTGACGCCGGGGCGCTATGGCGCCTGTGCGTTACGATCCAAGGCGGAATTTGGTCGGCGTCATGCCGGTCTGGCCGCGAAAGAAACGCGTGAAGTGGGACTTGTCTGAATATCCAAGCATGAGACCGATCTCGGCAATTGTCCTCTTGTTTTCTCTAAGATGCTCTTTGGCCACATCGACACGCAGCCGTTTGACCTCGTGGGTCAAGGTTGTCCTTTGGTGCCTAAGGGCTTTCAGTAACCGCTCGGGCTGTATGCCCAACAGCCCGGCCACCACCTCTGGCCCCAGATTGGTTTCGTCCAGTTTGTCGCGCAGGACGGATCGCAAAGCAGCCACCACAGTTACTTCCTCGTGCCGCCGGGGTGAGAACTCAGCGGTGGCGGCATCTTGCGAGACATGGTGCAAAAACAACCATTCCACAGGAAAGCTGATCTGCATGCCGGGATCGGTTCCAAGACCAACCTCAATCCCCTTGTAGCCAATGGGCAGGCCATTAATGTATCTGCTTTCCCATCGCACTCGGGACGGATCCCATGACGATCCGACGACGGTCTGCAAGAGGCGCACATAGATGGCGGCGCCGAAGCCGGTCACCTGAACGGGTGGGACTGTTGGTTCCTGTTGCCTCTGGATTCGATAGATCGCCTTGTCCGCGTCAACGACAAGGCTGTGCCTTACAGAATTGGACTCGCGCGGGACAAGCCCCACGAAACGGGCGAAAAATTCGAACAGGGTATGTGTCGATTGCAGGGCCTGAGCGAACGGAGGCCACGCCTGCAGGTCAAACGTTTCCCCAACTTTCAACCCAAGATACCGATCCCCTGCCAAGTCCGCGAAGGCATTTATCAGACCATAGACCAGTTCTGAATGGACATAGACAGATGGGTCAGACAGCAGCTCAGCCTTCAATCCGACCTGATCCAGGGCGGGTTGCGGATTGATTTTGCGGTCAGTGAGATATTGCAAAAACGGAGACGCCAAAGCGAGGCGGATAAAGCCTTCGCTATGTTCCGAAATCGTGGAGTTGAAAGGCAAGCTTGTCACCCTTTGTCGGTTTGCTCAGTGGCCACTTTTACAGTCACATTCGAACATCCTAACTCGAAACTGGCAACCGGACCAAGAATTTCCGGGCTACAGTTAGGAATTGGTGAATATGAAAGGGAGACCCTATGCCCGGCTTACAATTGCCCCTTCGCACAACGGTGATCTTTGCGGCGGCCCTGACACTGTCGGCGCCCGCACAGGCTCAGGACCAAGCGGAACCTCAAACGCTGTTTACCAACGTCCACGTCTTTGACGGTGTCAACGAACAGCGTATCGAGAATGCCAGTGTTCTGGTCGAAGGCAATCTGATCACGTCGGTTTCAACGGATGCTATCGATGCCCCTGATGCCATCGTGATCGACGGCGGCGGGCGCACGCTGACACCGGGCTTTATCGAGAACCACGCGCACCTGATGCTCATGGGGCCATCGATTGCTGAGATGGAAACCAACTCGACCTGGGAGGATTTCGCCATCCACGGGACCCGGATGGCCGAAATGTACCTGATGCAGGGCTTCACGACCGTTCGCGATGCCGGGGGAGCTGGTGGCGGGCTGCGGCGCGCAATAGACGCCGGCCAGATCGTCGGCCCCCGCTTTTATCCTTCCGGGGCATTTCTCGGAACACGTGGTGGTCACGCCGATTTCGCATCCTTCACATCTCCGCCGGGCGGGGTGACCAACTTTGGCACTCTGAATATGGCCCAACAGGTCAACGGTGTTGACGAAATTTACATGTATGGCCGCAACAACTTGCGCATGGGTGCCACGCAACTGAAGTTCATGCAATCAGGTGGGGTGATTTCGGCATTCGATCCATGGCAGTTGCTCGCCGGTTCGAAGGAAGAGATCGAGGCTGCTGTTCAGGTTGCCAACGAGTACGGCACCTATGTCATGGCACATTCCTACCGCAAAGAAGCGATCATCAATGCCCTGAATGCAGGGGTTAGAACCATTGAACACGGATTTCACTTTGACTGCGAAATTTCTGCTTTGATGAAAGAAAAAGGAGCGTACATCACGACGAACATCACGGCATTTGATCCGGGCCTTCTTGACGTTCCGTCCGTGAAAAACAACCCTAACAGTTTGAGGAAAGCCAAATCGGCCTCGGCGACCTTCGAAGCCTATATTCCCAGCATGAAGGAATGCCCGGCGCCGCGCGGATTCCAAACCGATTGCGTGGGCTCAGTCGAAGCGTGCAACATCCAGATCGCCTACGAGAAACATTTGAACAACCATTTCTTCGGCCCCTATGCGTCGATGGTAACCCTGACTTCGGTAGGTGGCGAGATCGCGGCACTTAGCGGTGATTTCATGAACCCCTATCCGGAAGGAAAACTGGGCGTGATCGAGGAAGGTGCCTATGCCGACATCCTGCTGATAGACGGCAACCCGCTTGAGGATTTCTCGGTCGTTGGCACCGGCGACCAGTGGTTCGGCGCAGACCCGAGGCCCGAAAGCCCTGAAACGATCCGTCTGATTATGAAAGACGGCGTGATCTACAAAAACACATTGGATTGATCGGTAGATAGACATTGGAGAGTTTCATGCGTCAATGGCTCCAAGTTTTTACCATCGCAACGCTGGGAATGGGTTGTCATTCCGCCATGGCGGCATCCGGCACTTCGCTGGACTGGTCTGACCTGCCGGATCCGTCAACACAGATCTTTGACGACCCGTATCGCGATCTTGCCCCCGAACAGTTCGACGATGTCCTTTTCGTCGTGCGCCTGCGCGGCAGACTGCAGCAGAATGTCGGCAGCGTTGAGGAAAGACAGAAATGGCAAGAGCTGCTGACTGAAACCGAAGGCGCATTGTCGGCAGACGGAATTGATGTCGACTGGCTGCTCGATCAGCGAGAGGTTGTGACAGAACGCCGAAGAAAGGCTGGCACACAAGGAAACCCGCAATTCGATGGTCAGACAATCACACTTGCGGGCTTTGCCATTCCAGCCCCGACCGATCCTGACGGGCGATCTGTGGTGTATCTGGTTCCGGAACGTGGGATGTGCAGTCACATGCCCCCGCCGCCGCCGAACCAGATGATCCGCGTGCGGTTGAACGGCGATTGGACGCCCAGCTATTTTCATGAACCGGTGAGACTTACAGGAACGCTGACGATTGACCCCTCGGTTCAAAACATGATGGTCGTGGATGGCTTGATGCCCATGAGTGCGACTTTCCAGTTGGAGACGGATACAGTCGAAACGCTGGAGACTGAGGCAGACAGGCTGGAATGGAAACAACGTGCCGCCGATCGCATTCGCGCGGCGGAGAATCGCAAGACGGGTGGGGCGCGCGCATCGGAATGATCAGAAGCCTGCTTGCCTTATTTTGTTTTGCCTTTGCTGGTTCAGCTTTGGCGCAGGGATTATCCGGGCCCTCTTCCGTTGAAGCTGATCTTGAGCCCGGAGATGGTCTGACCGACCCGCAGTACCGGTCGGATTTTCCGCGCAACATTGCTGCTGGCTGGTTCCAGTGGAAGAACAGGCTGGCTGAGGACGGGTTTCGGTTCAACATTGATTACCTGGCGTTGGGCCAAACAACGAATGCCGATCCGGGAACCGGCGAAGCGGCCAGTGGAATTGCGCGTATCTATGGCAGTTGGCAGGCGACGGAATGGGGTTCGCTGACGTTCAAGATCGAAGATCGGCACAGTTACACGGATGTTGTCCCGCAGTTTCTTGGGCTGGATGGCGGCGCGCGCGCGATTACGGGAACAGCATTCAACGACAACGGTTTGCTGTTGACCAACCTGTTCTGGACTCAAAGGGCCAGAGATGGCTCTTGGACATTGCAGATCGGGCAAATCGATGTGACGGACTTCGTGGATATCTACGGGCTGGTCAGCCCTTATAGTGGGTTCCAGAACCTGTCCTTTAATACCAACCCGACCATTAACACGCCCAATCAAGGTCTTGGCGTTGCCGGTGGGATAAAGCTCAGCAAAAACGTCTATGCCGTCGCCAGTGTCTCTGACGCAAACGCCGACCCGTCTGATCCAAATTTCGATGTGTTCAGCGATGGCAAACTCTTCAAATCACTCGAACTTGGCTACACCTCTGGCTTTGATCGCATCTACTTCGACAATATCCACCTGACCCTTTGGCATGCGGATGCAGCCGACGATGGCAGCCGTCCGGAGGACTATGGCGCCGCGTTCTCCGCGGCCTGGTTTATCGACAACAGATGGATGCCATTCTTTCGGGCCGGGGCCTCAAAAGGGACAGCCGCGCTTTATGACCGGTCGGTCTCGGCCGGTTTGGGCTATTACGGTCGCAATACCGATCTGGCTGGGCTTGGCCTGAATTGGGCCGAGGCAAGAGGCATAGACGGCACACAGTTCACGCTTGAGGCATTCTATCGCTTTTCAATCTCACCCGGGCTGCAGATCACTCCATCGCTGCAGTTCATTTCCAACCCGCTCGATAACCCCGATCAGGACAGCATCACGCTGATAGGTCTACGAACCCGGATCGTTTTCTGATGCGGGTCTCATGCAGCATCTGTCTTGGATTTCTATCTGGAGGTACCGCAATGAAGACTCTGTTGACCGCAAGCATAGTCGCTTTTGCTTTTGCTGGCGCATTGCACGCAAGCGAAGAAAGCAAGACATGGGACGCATCAGATGAAGCGAAGCAATTTGTGCAGGACACAATCGTGCTTGGCATGTTGGCCAGCCCTTACGGGACCGGTTGGACCGAGTATGAGCAGCTGCACACTTACTTCACACGGGCCCGGGAAAACGGCATCACGGGGCATGAGATGACGCTCGCTGCGGCGGATATGTCCTTTGAGACTTTTCTTGAACAGCATTACCATTTCCGCGCGGCGATGGCGCAGCAACCGGAAAACTACCTGATCGTGAACGAAACCCGCGATATTGAAGCCGCCCATATTCAAGGAAAGACGGCGGTCATCTGGAACAGCCAAACGGCCACGATTCTGGACGGCGATCTAAAGAAGATGGCCCTGCTCAAGGATATGGGGATCAAGAGTATGATCCTGGCCTACAATGACATCTTCCGAACCGGATCAGGGCAATTGGCGGCCTACAACGGGCGCGACATCGGGCTGACCCCTTGGGGGAAGTCTGTCATCGATGAAATGGTGCGGTTCGGTATCCTGCTGGACCTCAGCCATACCGGTTCCAAAACGGCCAATGACGCCATGGATTACATGGATGAGACCTACCCCGGTGTACCCTATGTTTACACGCATTCAGTCCCTGCCGGTCTTTATGCGAACGAACCCAATGCCACGCCGCGCGGGTGTTATCGGGCCATTCCCGATGATGAGGCGCTGCGCGCGGCCAAATCGGGGGGATATGTTTCTCCGACATTCACCGAATGGATGATGGACGGTGTCTGGCCCGAGGATATCTCTCCCAAACAAGCCGCTGATATGATCGACTACTACGTTCAACTTGTGGGCGTCGACAATGTCGGGATCGCAACGGATGACATGTTCTCGCTCGAACTGGTCGTGGAGTTCGCGACTGCAAACGCGAGCATGTACGATGACGGAGGGTACATGATCGATGCCTTCAACAAAGGGGCGACCGGCAACGGCGAACTTGCCAAAATTCTGGCCGCGATTACCGATGATCTTTGGGCGCGTGGCTATTCCAACGAAGACCCTGCAAAGATCTATGGCGGCAACAAGATGCGGGTCTACGCGCAAGTCTGGGAAGGCAAACCGCCCGAGCAGTTTCTGAAGGAATACCCCGAGCGTTTGCGCCTCAGGCAAGAGCTTCGTGATGGGTTCTATTCGCGATAGAAACGCAAGCGTGTGCATGAAGCTGGTCGACTAGGCGTGGCCAATTTCATTTTGGGCAAGTTGGCCCGGCTCTCAGCCTTTCAACGCATCGACAGCCGTTTTCAGCCGCGTGTTCGCCCACAGGTTAGCTGCCGCCGCGGAACGGATATCAGAGTTGAACAAACCCATCGGACCCATCACCGCGGGCCGGAACCCGCGCGCAGAAACCGGCGAGGTGACTGTCAGGCAATCCACTGGTGCAGTGCTGGGATGGGGATGGTGGGTGATGAGAGACTCGAACTCCCGACATCTTCGGTGTAAACGAAGCGCTCTACCAACTGAGCTAATCACCCGTGACGGTGCATGTAGCCAAGCCTGCGGGCGGGCGCAAGAGGGTGGGGTGGAATTTCTTGAATAGATTTGTTTCACCGGGAACGGTGGGAGGACCGCACGCCCAATGCCTGGGCCTTTGGCCAAAAACGTTGTCCGATCGAAGTTTTTTCTACCTTATCCAAAGTGCGTCAGGAAACGCGCTTGCGTGGTCCATGCAGCCTCCGATATTCCCAAACAGGATGGTAACTTTCCAGTCGGGAGTTTTAATGGCCCTTTCAATGGCCCGCCGAACAGTTTTTGCCTCTATGGTTCTGATCGCAGTTCTGCTGGCTCCGATACGGGCTGGGGCAGAGGGGATATTGGTATTCGCTGCAGCCAGCCTGAAAACCGCGCTGGATGAGATTGCGTTGGACTACACGCAGCAGACGGGTGTGGATGTGACCGTGTCTTATGCGGCCTCGTCGGTTTTGGCGCGCCAGATTCAATTGGGTGCGCCGGCGGATGTGTTTATGTCCGCAAACCGGGATTGGATGGACGCGCTGCAAGGGGGCGGATGGATCGACCCTAAATCGCGGGTGGATCTGTTGGCAAATGGGCTGGTTCTGATTGGACCGGCGGACCGGGCGTCGGATGGACAGCTTTCACCCGGATATGATCTCTCGGGTCAACTGGCTGGTGGGTATCTGGCTATGGCTTTGGTGGACGCGGTACCTGCGGGCATTTATGGCAAAGAGGCGTTGCAGACTCTTGGCTTGTGGGATGCGGTGCAAGGGCAGGTGGCGCAATCGGACAATGTCCGCGCGGCGCTGGCTTTGGTTGCGACCGGCGCGGCCCCGCTGGGGGTTGTCTACCGGTCTGATGCTATCGCTGAAACGCGTGTCGGCGTTGTGGGCACGATACCGTCCGAGGCACATCAGCCGATTATCTACCCTGCCGCCTTGACCGGTGCTGCCAACAAAGACGCCGCAGGGTTTCTGGATTATTTACAGACCAAGGACGCTGAGGTCGTGTTTCTGAACCAGGGCTTTGCCCTGCCGGGCGAGTGACGCAGATGGAGTGGTTGGGTCCGGCAGAGTTGGAGGCGTTGAAGCTGTCATTGCGCGTGTCCTTTTGGGCGACGCTGGCGACTTTGCCCTTCGGCATATTTGTGGCCTACGCGCTGGCGCGCTGGCGCTTTCCCGGTCGTCAGGTCCTGAACGGGTTGGTGCATTTGCCGCTGATCCTGCCGCCTGTCGTCACAGGATACCTGTTGTTGCTGACCTTCGGCATTCAGGGCCCGATGGGCCGGTTTCTGGCCGAGTTTGGAATTGTCGTCGCGTTTCGCTGGACCGGGGCGGCTTTGGCCGCAGGGATCATGGCCTTTCCACTGATGGTCCGCGCCATTCGCCTGTCGATCGAAGCTGTGGACCCACGGCTGGAACAGGCCGGGTCAACGCTTGGGGCCTCGCGTCTGATGGTATTCGCGACTGTAACTCTGCCGATGATCCTGCCGGGGATCATCGCGGGCTCGATCCTCGCGTTCGCCAAAGCGATGGGAGAGTTCGGGGCAACCATCACCTTTGTGTCCAACATTCCGGGGCAGACCCAGACCTTGCCCTCGGCCGTATACGCCTTCCTGCAGGTTCCGGGCGGTGAGGCCGCTGCGACCAGATTGGTGATCATTTCGATCATCATCGCCATGTCTGCGCTGCTGCTCTCGGAATATGTAGGGCGGCGCGCCGCTGCCCGGGTGGCCGGGACATGAGCCTTTCTGTTCGCCTGCAACACAGCCTGCCGGGGATCGATCTGGATCTGACCTTTGACGCGCCGCCGGGGGTGACGGTTCTGTTCGGACGCTCCGGGTCGGGCAAAACCACGGTGGTCAACGCCGTCGCCGGGTTGCTGCGGCCACAGGCCGGTCGGGTCGCCGTGGATGATTGGGTTTTGTTCGACACCGATCACCAGAACTGGCTGCCCCCGCACAAACGGCGTCTGGGCTATATCTTTCAAGAGGGGCGCCTGTTCCCGCACCTGACCGTGCGCCAGAACCTTGCCTATGGCCGCTGGTTTGCGCCGCGCAAGGCAAAGCGGGAAAACCCCGACAAGGTCATCGAGATGCTGGGCATCGGTCATCTGCTGGATCGCCGTCCGGCCATGCTGTCGGGCGGTGAGAAACAGCGCGTTGCCATCGGTCGGGCCTTGCTGGCCAGCCCGCGCCTGATCCTTGCGGACGAGCCTCTGGCCGCGTTGGATGACGCGCGAAAGGCTGAGATCCTTCCCTATTTCGAACGCCTGCGCGATGAAGTGTCGGTCCCGATCCTTTATGTTACCCATTCGGCGGCCGAGGTTGCGCGTCTTGCGACGTCGGTGGTCGCGCTGCAGGACGGCAAGGTGGCGCGTCACGGTCCGGCGTCCGAGGTTCTGTCCGACCCGTCCGTCGCCCCTGCCGGTATTCGCGCCGTGGGGGCCGTGCTGCAGGTGCGGGTGCGGGAACATCATTCTGACGGTTTGACCGAGTTGGATGCCGGTGGCGAGCGGTTGTTCCTGCCGCGCATCGCGCATCAGGTCGGGGAAACCCTGCGCATTCGTATCCCCGCGCAAGAGGTTATTCTGTCCAGCAACCCGCCCGAGGGTCTGTCGGCCCTGAATGTGCTGAGCGGGCAGGTGGATTCGATCCGCGCGGGTGATGGGCCGGGGGCGATTGTGTCGGTAAAAACGCCAGCGGGCATTGTTCTGGCGCGGGTCACGCGACGCTCGGTCTCGGCGTTGGGTCTGCAACCCGGCGTGGCGTGCCATACGGTGATCAAAACCGTTGCGCTGGCACCGCAGGATGTTGGCGGGCGGATCTTGCAGGACAAATGACAGGGGTCCTCTGACCGCTTTACTCATGCTGCACGACATCTATGTTATTGACAGAGAACGGAGTTCATTCAGGGTGTTTTGCCTATGAGACTTTTATCAGCTCTTTTGGTCACAGGCGGGATGGTTATGCCCGATTTGGCGCAAGCTGTCGGATTTGGCCTGAGCGTTCAGCCCCAGTACCGGACCGAGATCACTCAGGTCGGTGAGGGAACCTACAGCGTCAAAGCCATCGGTTCGTCCGCCCCTGTGAACTATTGGTGTGGCATTGGCGATTTTGCGATCCGTTCGCTGGGCGTGCCGAACAACCAGCGGATTTACATCTCGAAAGCCTATGAGCCGGGTGTGCGGACGGTTGAGTTCTCGCTGACCCCGCCGCCTGGTGCGGATACGAACCCCGGATACTCGATCACCGTCAAACGGGTGGGCGAGAATATGTCGGCATCCTCGGCGCAGAACTACTGCTATGACAACTTCATAGATTTCGGGTTCTGAGCTTCAGATCCATTTCGCCAGAGGCGGCAGGCTCATAAGCACGGCATCCGGGTCATGCCCGGTCTCCAGACCGAATTTCGTGCCTCGGTCATAGACCAGATTGTATTCGGCGTAGAGGCCGCGATGCACCAGTTGCGTCTCTTTATCGGCGTCCGAGAATGACTGCACCCGGCGCTTTTCAACCAGCGGCAGGAAGGCAGGCAGAAAGGCTTTGCCGATGTCCTGCGTCAGGGCGAAATCGGCCTGCCAGTCGCCAGTGCAGTAATCATCCATGAAGATACCGCCAACGCCGCGGGCGCGTTTGCGGTGGGGGATGTAGAAATATTCGTCGGCCCAGTCTTTCAGTCGCGGGTAATGGCCGGGGCCGTGCGGGTCCAGATGGGCCTTTTGCGTCGCGTGGAAATGGGCCGTGTCCTCATCATACTCAATGCAGGGGTTCAGGTCCGATCCACCGCCGAACCACCAGGCGTGCGGGGTCCAGAACATGCGCGTGTTCATATGCACCGCCGGGACATGCGGGTTCTGCATATGCGCCACCAGACTGATGCCCGACGCCCAGAACCTCGGGTCTTCGGTCATTCCGGGGATACCCTTGCGCGCCGCCATTGCCTGCTGCGCGCGTTCGCCCAGCGTGCCAAAGACGGTCGAGACATTGACCCCGACCTTTTCAAACACACGCCCACCGCGCATCACCGACATCAGACCGCCGCCTGCGTCCGAGCCATCCTCGGAGTGGCGGGTGGTTTCCTTGACCTCGAACCGACCCGGTCGGGCGTCCGAGAACGGGCCTGTGTCGTGGCTGTCTTCCAGCGCTTCAAAGGCGGCAACAATGTCATCGCGCAGTTGACGGAACCAGGCAGAGGCAGTGGTTTTTTCTGTATCGAACATGAGGTCTTAGTGAGCTGGCGCGGCAACAGGATCCAGCAGGGTCCGGCCACCGTCGATTGTCAGGATTTGCCCGGTGATGAAGCCGGCAGCGTCGGATGCGAGAAACTGGGCCGTTTCCGTCAATTCGGTGGGTGCAGCGATACGGGCCAGCGGGGTATGCTTTTCAATGTCATCCCGGAAGTCGCGGTTTTCCTTGAGCGTGGACTGCAAGGATGCACTCATGACTGATCCCAGCGCGATGGAATTCACGCGTATCCGGTTCGGAGCCAGTGCAACGGCCAGCGAGCGTGTCATCTGATCCAGCGCAGCCGTAGACACTGAATAGGCCATCAGATCGGGATGGGTTCGGCGGGCGGCAATCGAGGACAGGTTGATGATCGATCCGGCCGGGTTTTCGTCCTCGTCCCCGGCCTGTTTGATCATGCGCTTGGCCACCAACTGGCTGAGACGCAACGCGGGCATCAGGTTCTGGTTCAGCAGCGAGCGGACCGAGTCGTCATCGGGGTCCAGCGGATCGGACGGGATCACCTGCCGCGCGCCGTTGATCAGAATGTCCACCTGATCGAACGCGTCCAGCGTGGCCGACAGAAGGTTGGCGATGGTCAGTTTCTCGCGCAAATCGCCTGCGAAATAGCGGATATTGCTGTCATCTGCCTGCTCGCCCAGTTCCTCGACCAGACGCTTTTCGTCCATATCGGCGAACATCACGTTGGCCCCTGCATCGGCAAAGTGTCGTCCGATGGCCAGCCCGATCCCATTGGCCCCGCCTGTGACGATTGCTGTCTTGCCAGCTATGGAAAAGGACATCCGAATCCTCCTGAGTTGGGGGGCAGATTAACGGGCCTCAGCGTCGAGGGCGAGAGGCATGAAAGGCCTTGAACCGATTGTCACCGGCAACCTCTTCCACATGCGCGAAAGTCTCGGCCAGCGTGGCCTCGTAGGGCAGGTGGCGATTGGCGACCATCCACAGATCGCCATTGCGGGTCAGGTTGCGGGCGGCAGCGGTGATAAACCCCTGACCCAACGCGGGATCAGCGCTGCGCGAGGTGTGAAAGGGCGGGTTCATGATGACGGTATCGCAAGGCTCGCTGGCCTTCCACGCCACGGCGTCTGCCCAGTGAAACGCGGCCCGGTCGTCGGTCACATTGGCGCGGGCACAGTCGAGCGCTGTGTGATCCGCTTCGACCAGATGCAAGGATGTGATGCGGTCGCGCTTTAGCAAGTCGGCTGACAGGTACCCCCAACCGGCCCCCAGATCGGCAACGCGTGGTCCCAGTTTTTCGGGCAGGGCTTGCAACAGCAGCGCCGAGGCTGGATCGATGCCGTCCGATGAGAATACGCCGGGCGCAGTCCGGTACCCGTCGACCATCTGCTCCTTGGGCGCGGCCCAATCGGCAAAGGCCTGAGGCTCGGATTGGAACCAGAATATCTTGCCATGCGCCTTGGACAGCGGCCCTTCGACAGACACACGCTTGCGCACGTCTTTCAGGATACTGTCCACGCCATTGGTTTTGGCCCCGTCAACAACAACCAGACCACTGGCACGGGTGCAGGCCTGATCGATCAGCGCGCGGGCCAGAGCCTTGGCGCGGGGCAGGAAGACAATTGCATCCTGACAGGGTGCGCCCGCTTCGGGCACTGCGGCGAAACCCAGCGACGCAAAGTGATCGTGAAACGGTTTGAACGGCTGCACGACCTGCGTATCACGCGGCAGGTCGGACAGATCCTGCTCGGGCGTCGGGCCAATCACTGTCAGCGGGTGCGACAGCGTCAAACCGCTTTGCAGGGCGAGATCGAGGCGAGGGGACATCTTCGAATGCGTCGAACAGCAGCGCGGGGCTTACTCTTCGCGCTCCATTGTACATTGCAGCGGGTGCTGATGGCGTCGGGCAAAATCCATCACCTGACCCACTTTGGTTTCGGCAATCTCGTGGCTGAACACGCCGACAACGGCGACGCCCTTCTTGTGCACGGTCAGCATGATCTCGAACGCCTGCGCATGGGTCATGCCAAAGAAACGCTCAAGCACATGGACTACAAACTCCATCGGTGTGTAGTCGTCGTTCAGCAGTAACACCTTATACAGCGGAGGGCGCTTGGTCTTTGGCCGCGTCTGAACCAGAACGGACGAGTCGGCATCGTCATCCGATTTGTCAGACATCATCCAGGGGTTTTCCAGCATCGCGCGCTTCTGTCCGATTCAGGCATTGGGTTTATCTGAGCGCTTATATAACGTCGATGGGCGCAGAGAAAAGAGGAAGAGAGCGTATTCTGAATGGTGGAAAAACTGACCACAATCGGGTTCGACGCGGATGACACCCTTTGGCATAACGAACGGTTCTTTCAACTGACGCAGGCGCATTTTGCCAGCTTACTGAAAGACCACGCCGACCGCGATCACCTGATGGAGCGTCTTCTGGCCGCCGAAAAACGCAATATCCGTCACTATGGTTACGGTATCAAAGGCTTTGTCCTGTCGATGATCGAAACGGCGATTGAGGTGACCGAGGATCGTGTGCCTGCATCCGTGATCCGTCAGTTGATCGAGGCCGGGCAAGAGATGCTGGCCTATCCGATCGAGTTGCTTCCCCATGCCCGCGAAGCCGTTGAGGCGGTCACCAACGAATATCGCGTTGTTTTGATCACCAAGGGCGATCTGATCGATCAGGAGCGTAAACTGGCCCAGTCGGGGTTGGGTGACTTGTTCGACGCGGTCGAAATTGTCTCGGAAAAGACAGCCGACACATACCGGTCGATCTTCACCTCACATGGCGATGGCCCGGCGTCGGCGATGATGGTCGGCAACTCGATGCGGTCAGATGTTGTGGCCCCGATTCAGGCTGGTTCCTGGGGCGTTTACGTGCCGCATGGTCTGGTGTGGGAGGTCGAGCATGCCGACGCCCCCGTCGATGATCCGCGATTCCGCGAGCTGCGAGATTTGGGCGATCTCAGCGATCTGATCCAGGAACTCGGGTGATGTTGCCATTCGGCCTCAGTTCCGAAAAATCCGCTTTGGGATACGCCCCGTTCCCGCCAACTTCGCCGATGTAGTAGGGCCAGGGTCGCGCCGCGCCTAGATATAGCTGCGGTTGCGGGCCATAACGAAACTGCGAAAACCGCAGCTTTCGGTTTATTTCATACGGCCCCTGTGTTAGCCTTTCCGACAAGCAGAATAAATTTTAGCTGACCGGGAAAACCCGGCGGCGCGAGGCAGACAGAGGCAAAGATCGTGCAGATTCGGCGGACAGTTCCGGCCCGAATGGGCTTATTTCTCATCGCATTGTTGATGGTGCTTTCTTTTGCGCCGCTTAAATCTTTGGCCGCACCCTACGCCGCCATGGTGATCGATGCCCGCACGGGCGAGGTTCTTCATTCCCGCAACGCGGACACCCGGCTGCATCCGGCATCGCTGACCAAGATGATGACGCTGTATATCGCGTTCGAGGCGGTGCGGAACGGCGAGATCACATTGGATACCCCGGTTCGTATCACCCGGGCCGCGGCGGCAGAGCCACCTTCGAAACTGGGCCTGCGCTCGGGCCAGACCATTGCGTTCCGGTACCTGATCCGCGCGGCGGCTGTGAAATCGGCCAACGACGCAGCAACCGCCATCGGCATCGCGCTCAGCGGGTCCGAGGCCGCCTTTGCGCGTCGCATGACCCGCACGGCCAAGGCCATGGGCATGAGCCGCACGACCTTCAAGAACGCACACGGGCTGACCGAGTCGGGGCATTTGTCCACCGCGCGCGACATGACCACGCTGGGGCGGCATCTGCTGTATGATTATCCGCAGTATTACAACCTGTTCTCGCGCCAATCGACCCATGCCGGGATCAAGACGGTTCCCAATACGAACCGCCGCCTGCTGGCTGCATACCGGGGCGCGGACGGGATCAAGACAGGCTACACCCGTGCTGCGGGCTTCAACCTTGTCGCCTCGGCCAAGCGTAAGGATGAGCGTATCATCGCAACCGTGTTTGGCGGCAAATCCAGCGCCTCGCGCAACGCCAAGGTGGCCGAACTGCTGGATATGGGCTTCCGCCGTGCGCCGTCACGCGCACCGATCCGCAAACCTGCGCGGCCATCTTACGCGGGCAATACGGGGCTTGGCGGTTCGACTCAGGTGGCCAGCATTAGCGGCGCGCCCAAAGCCAGCCTGCGCCCGGTTCTGCGTCCAAGCGCGGCCACGCAAGTTGCCAGCGCAATCGCCGAGACGGCAGATCAGGATCGTGACCGTATCCAAAGCGGCATCGCTGCGGCCATTGCCGAGGCTGATATTGCACCCACCGCTCCTCCGGTCGAAAGCTCGGACACACGCCCTGCATTGCGGCCCGACAACCTGGTTCTGGCATCGACACAACCTGCGGAACAGCCCGAACCCGAGCAGGAGGTCGTCACCCGCCTGTCCACATCCGGCGGGCATCTTTGGGGCGTCAATGTCGGTCGTTACACCACGCGATATGAGGCCGAGAAGATCTTGCTGAAAACAGCGCTGTCGGAAATGACCACGCTGGAGGGCACGCTGCGCAAGGTTAACCAAAGCTCGAAAGGGTTCGAAGCAACGTTCCAGGGCATGACCCGCGAACAGGCCGATCTGGCCTGCCGCCGGTTGCAGGCGCGCAATGTTACCTGTTTCATGATCGGGCCGTCATAAGACCCGGCATATTCTCTCCTGATGGGTCTGGGCTGCGAGGTTTCGCAGCCCTTTTTTCATCCGGGAATGTCAGTCGAACACATGCCCATGTTCATACTGCTCGTCCTGCCCGGCAGCCGCCGTTAGTGCGGCCACGTTGTCCTTGGTAAAGAACCCGTCATAGTGGTGGCAGCGTTCGATATATTCGGTGATCAGCAGCGTGTTCTTCGAGTGTTTTGAGAAGATCTGTTTCAGGTTCGGATCATCTTTGCACTCACCCACCACATGCGCCAGGAACGGCACGCCCTTGTCTTTCAGCGTGTTGACGACGAAATCGACATTCTTCTCGCCCGCGCCATGATCGCCGTCTTGTATCTCGACCGCCATGTGGTGCAGGCGACGGCCGAAATTGCGCACGAAATCCTCGGTCGGCATCGGCAGCTTGGCGAAGGAATTCACAAAGGACGGCGTGTTGTTGGCGGTGAACACCTTGGCCGGGGATTTCTTGTCGTCATCCACATTGGCGTTGCGGTTCACATTGGTGGACGAGTTCATGTCGAAGATGTTGTATGCGCCCCAGAAATAATAGGGCACCATGGTCAGAAATTCGAGGATCGCATCCTCACGCTCACCCGCCAGAACCCGCGTGGCAAGGTGGTCGATCCCCAGCATCAGTGGCCCTATCTTGCTGTCCTCGGCAAACGCGGCCGCCTCATCCAGTTTCGCTTTCTCGGCATCGCTGAGCAGAACGCGATCCCCGAGGCCCAGACTGTCTGGATCATTGAAATCCAGCGTCGAGTAACCGACCCGATTGCAGGTGAAATCGGACGGGGTCGTAAACCGAAACCCGTCCCGCGTGTAAAAGGGGTTTTCCGTGTCGCCGGGATATTCGAACCGGATATTCTGATCCTCCAGCGTTTTGCTGAGCGCAGTCAGATCGCTTGCTGCAAAAACCTCGCCCACATACCGGGTCTGTGGGGTGTTGCGGGCCAGCGGGTACATGCGGTTGATACGCGGGATGAAGTCTTCAAATGTTTCGCTCAGTGGTGCCATCACGATCAGTGCCGGGTAATCGGCATGTGAATGCAGGACCGAGAACTTGTGTGTCCGCCCCAAATAGCTGGCCGAGTGGCGATAGGGCGTCATCACATACAATTCGACCAAGGTATCGAACAGAGCGGTGGTTTCGACCTGTATGACAATCGCCCGCATGGGGCCAACCTGATCCGCGATCCCCGAACTTGTCCTCCGCTCGTAGATCATCGGCAAGTATTCGTGAAAGAAGTCCGAGTTCTTCTTATCGCCTCGGGGTTCATAAGACATCAGATCGAAAGACATTGGCGCCTCCTTGCGGAAATCTGGCTGCAAGCGTGTTGCTGCAATAACGGTATTCAGAACATGCACTTGCAGGCATGCTAGGCGCTGAACCCCGTTCGGGCAACAGCCAGACCCTGGACCGCCTGGATTACGGCCAGATGGCTATCTGGTGAACTTTGTCACCTCGACCTCGCCCGCAATCAGGTTTTCCCGGACCGAGTGGGCAATCTGCACAGCCGTTGGCCCGTCGCCATGCAGGCAGATCGTGTCGATTGAGGTCTCAAGGTGTTTGCCGGATTCAGTGATGATCGCGCCCTCGCGAACCATGTTCAGGATGCGCGGCCCGGCAACTTCGGGGTCATGGATCACCGCGCCGGGCAAGCTGCGATCGACCAGAGTGCCGTCGTCATTATAGGCGCGGTCGGCAAAAATCTCGCCCACCCATTTGCAGCCAAGCTCGCGCACGGCCTCTTCCTGTTTCGTAACCGCCAGTACCATGATGATGATGTCGGGGTCCACATCCAGCGCCCCCTGATAGCAGGCCCGCGCCATGTCGATATCGACCGAGCACATATTGGCCAACGCCCCATGCAGTTTCAGGTGCCGGACCTTGGTGCCAACAGCCGCCGCCATCCCCATGGCTGCGCCCAGTTGGTACCGCACCAGATTGCGCAGGCTGCCATGGGGCACTTTCATATTGCGGCGGCCAAAGCCCTGAAGATCGGGAAAGCCGGGATGTGCGCCAATGCCCACATCGTTCTCGGCGGCCAACGCCATCGTCTTGGCCATCACGTCCCAATCACCGGCATGAAACCCGCAGGCGATATTGGCAGAGGTGATGATCTTCAACAGGCTTTCGTCATCGCCCATCTTCCACGGGCCAAAGCTTTCGCCCATATCAGCATTCAGATCCACGCGCGGCATCTAACGGTCTCCTTGCTCGGTGGCAGAGATCACTCCGCCGATCAATTGGTAGGACAACAAGTCCGGAATGTCATGCGGGTCGCGCACCAGTGGCTCAACACGCCCCGGCAGGCGGGCAAGATCCGCCCGAAAGGCCGCATCCAGTTCCATCGCCTGATCCATCGTCACGAATTCGAACCGGACCGAGCCACCTGCGAGGGTTTGCGCGGCACGCGGCATATCGCAGGGCAGTACGGTTGCAATCCGGGGGTAACCGCCGGTCGTCTGGCACTCGGGCAGCAGGATGAACGGGTTGCCAGTTCCGGTCATCTGGATGTCGCCGGGGGTGATCACTTCGGACAGGATGTTCAACTGCCCCTTCGCGGCGAACCCCTCACCGTCGCTCTCCATCTGCATGCCCATCCGGTTGGCGCGGGCACCCCGCCGGAACTGGGTTTGCGTGAAACGGCCCAGCGTCGTGTCATCAAACAGTGGGGTCTGAAAGCTGGCCACAACGCGCAATGTGCCGCCGTTGAACCGGTCGCTGGGGGGCAGCTTGCGCCCGGGCTCGCCTGCATCCGGCCCCGCGGGAAGCGTATCGCCCGCCTCGACCGCGCGCCCGATTTTAGCCGTCAGATGGGTCGCGCGTGAGCCAAGAAACACCTCGGTATCGATGCCACCACCCACATGAAGGTAGCCATAATTGCCTTGCAACGTCGCACCAATCGTCAGGCGTTGCCCGGGTTCCAGATGATGGGATGCGTTCCAGACAACAGGCGCGCCATCGATACTGGCTTGCATAGGCGCGCCGGTCAGCGCGACCCGCACGGGCTGAGTGGCTTCGAACTCGCCCCCCATGCCTGCCATTTCCAACGCGGCCAAGTCCGGGCTTTGCCGCAACAAGGCCGCGCCTTCATGCAGCGCCAGAATGTCGGCCGCCCCGGACCGGGACAGTCCCTGATCCAGGTACCCCGTGCGCCCCTGATCCTGAATGGTGCATGCGGGGCCGATACGTCTAACAATCAGGCTCATGACGCAATCTCGTGACACGTTGCGCCGCCAAGGCCGTCTTCGTTGTTCGTGCGAATGCTCTGCAATTCGTCACGCGAAATGGGATCAAACTGCAATTCGTCGCCGGGTCTCAGGGTGAAGGTCTCTTCCATCTCGGGCCGGAAGCACCGGAACGCAGTTTGACCGATATGCCGCCATCCGGTCGGGGTGGGGCCGGAAAACAGAACAAACTGCGAGATCGCAAGGACCAGAGCCCCCTCAGGCACCATCGGGTTTAATTCTTGCAGGCGCGGTATTTCGAACTCGGGCCCAAGGGGGCCGAGGTAAGGCTGACCGGGCGCAAAGCCAATCGTCAGAACCCGCACGCGGGACTGGCTGAGGCGGCGAATGGCCTCGGCGGTGCTCAATCCGGCGGCGGCTGCCGCTTCATCCAGTTGCGGGGCAAGATCGGTACCGTACACAGTCGGAACCCGCCACAACCTGCGCCCCGTCGGCAAGGGCGTCGCATACCAATCCTGCTGTTCCAAAAGCTGATGGAGGCTGGCTGTGATTTCACCGTAGGTCAGCTGCTGCGGATCATACCGCACATAAGCCGACCCAAGAGACGCCGAGATCTCAACAATCCCGCTCAGGCCCAAGGCATCAAGCGCGGCCCGAAACGCCAGCGCGGCCCGGTTTGCGGTATCCGACATAGTGTCTGCAAACGTCACCAGGGCTCCGTCAAAGCCGACATTGCGTATAGCAGGAAAAGTGGGGGTGAGGGTCATGTCCGTCCCGCATCATCGTCATTGCTTGTTCCCTGGGAACCAGAGCGCATCGCGCATAGATGCGCAAGGTCGGGTGCGGTGTCAGGGTGGCTTTTCAATGCCATCCAAATCTTTCCTGCGCACTTCATGCCGTTGGGCGCGGGAAACTATCCCGATTCATCGATTCATGCGGTGTTGAGCAAGGCCGATTCACCACACCGAGTCGCGTAGCCTAGTAGTCGGTGGCCATCGATGCCCTATATATAGTGGTGGACTGTGTAGGCCTTGGTTCGGAACAGCGACTGCGAGGCCCCACAAGTACCCCGCAGGTGCAGAGATTGGTGTTTGGTGGGTTGCTAAACAATTGAAAAGTATATATTTTCCCTGAGTATGCAAAAAAATGCGCCAGAATGCATTTTTCTGCTTGCGGCCCTGATCACTAAACCTTAGAACGCCCTTCACCGGCGCTGCTGAGGCGCTGGGACGCGGCGGAAGCGGCGGAGACG
>NZ_JBQFSA010000006.1:0-314930 GCF_056537745.1 Ruegeria sp. C12 | reverse complement strand
CGAAACCTCGTCTGCACATGCCCCCCAATGGACGCATACAAAGACGCAGCTGAATAACAACAAAACCCCCCGCCACAAAAAGGCGGGGGGTCCACGAACCGCCCCAAGCATTTAGTAATAGTACGTTCCACTTGTAGAAAGGCATCGCAATGAAACATTACGTCCCTAACGATGCGTGCCTGGAACTGGCAGGATCAGTGTCGCCGCAGCCCCAAAAGCAGCGCGACGTTGACGTGTTTGTGGCAACCGATATTGCAGCCGCATCAACCGGAATGATTGCGGAATTCTTCCAGGCCCTTAACGCGTTTTCCGAAGACTATTCCTATCAGGTGAACATCCGCCAGATTGCACAGGAAAAACCGGGGAACCCGATCTTCTGGCACGGGCGGACCGCTATCTTCTGGGGGGATCTGGAAAATCACTGGACCTTGTCCCCCATGGAAAGAGCATGGACCGCGCAGGTGATCAGCCTGGCCCAACGCACCATCCTTGTTGGAAGCGCCGTGTTGTTGCTGGCCGAAATCGGGCGTACGCACAAGAAATCCGTTGCGGTGCACCCGAACTTCGCCGCCGCCGCGCAGGAAAGCGGGCTGTGCATCTGTAGTGGCGACAGGCACCTGACGGCTGAGGGGCGCACGCACAGCGCCTCGACCCGGCTTGGTGCGTTGCGGTTGCTGGCTGATCTGGCCTCGCTGGATCACGGGGCCTATATCGCGGACACGCTGCGCGCGTATATCGGCCTGACCGAGCCGGAAGCGCAGCACAAAAGCACTTTGGCCACACGGTTGATCCAAAGATCCGGCGCGGATCCGATGGTTTTGCACGCCGTTGATGCCATGCTGGCGCATATCGAGGACCCGCTGAAAATCCCCGATATTTCGCGCATTCTGGGAACCTCGACCCGACAGTTGCAGCGGCGGTTTCTGGAAAAAACCGGAACCAAACTGTTGTCGACCTACAAGGCCTTGCGGTTGGAAAGGGCGCATGAATTGCTGCGCCACACCGATCTGTCACAGCGCGAGATTTCGGCGGCGACCGGGTTTTCGTCGGTCACAACGCTGACCCGGTCGTTTCGCGACCGCTATCGCCTGACCCCGGACGCGATCCGCAGCCAGCGCTTTAGTGGCTGCCTCTAGCTGGGACATCCGAACCTGCCAGCAGATCGGCGGCGGCGCGGGCGATGACCAGTTCCTCATTCGTGGGGATCACCATTGTCACCACGCGGGACAGGTTGGTCGAGATGATCCGGTTGTTGTCTGCATTTGCGTCGGGATCAAGCTCGATCCCCAGCCAGCCCATCCCGGTACAGACCCGGTCGCGCACAAGGCGTGAGTTTTCACCGATGCCACCGGTGAAGACCAGCGCATCGATACCGCCCAGAACCGCCGCCATCGCACCAAGTTCGCGCCGCAGACGGAAGGTGAAATAGCTGATCGCCTGTCGGCTTTCATGGGTGTCGGCCTTTTCCAGCGTGCGCATATCATTGGACAGACCCGACAGGCCCAGCAGGCCGGATTTTCGGAACAGCAGATCCGAGATTTCTGTGGCGCTCAGCCCCTCTTGCTCCATCAGGTACAGCACGACACCGGGATCAAGCTGACCGCAGCGGGTGCCCATCGGCAGCCCGTCCAAGGCCGAGAACCCCATGGTCGATCCGACTGAGCGCCCGCCGATCATCGCGCACATTGATGCCCCGTTGCCCAGATGCGCGACAACGACCCGGCCTTCATGCAGCAATGGCGCGGTATCCGCCATATGGCCCGAGATGTAGTCATAGCTGAGGCCATGAAACCCGTAGCGACGTACACCTTTGTCATAATACTCGCGCGGAAGGGCGAAGACGTCATTCTCCCACGGGTGGTTGCGGTGAAAGGCGGTGTCGAAACAGGCGATCTGCGCCGCGTCGGGAAACCGTTCCATCGCCGCCCGCACCCCGGCCAGGTTATGCGGCTGGTGCAGCGGCGCGAAGGGCGAGAGTTTGTCCAGCGCCGCGATCGAGTCTGCGGTCAATGGCAAGGGCGTGTCGATATCCGGGCCACCATGGACGACACGGTGCCCGACCGCCGACACCTGCGCGGACGGATAGGTTCGGCTGAGAAAGCCCAGAACCCAATCCAGCGCTGCTGCATGGTCCGGCGTCTCGCCCGGGCTGCCATTGGCCAGCGCCCTGCCGCTGGCCGATTTTGCCGTGACCGAGACGCTCGCCTCGCCGATGCGCTCGACGGTGCCGGTGCATTTCTCGACCGGGTCGCCGGGGGCAAGTTCGTAGAACCCGAACTTCAGCGAGGATGACCCGGCATTCAGCGTCACAACATGGGTCATGCCCGCCCCTTCCCAACTGCTGAGATGCGCGCCTGATGCAGCGCCGCCACTGCGCAAGACGCAAGCCGCGCCTTGTCGTCATCCGCACGGCTGGTCAGGATGATCGGCACTTTGGCCCCCATGACCACCCCTGCCCCTTCGGCATTGGCGATATAGGTCAGTTGCTTGGCCATCATGTTGCCCGCATCCAGATTGGGCACGACCAGAATATCGGTGCGGCCCGCAACCTCGGACACGATGCCTTTGGTGCGTGCGGCGGCAAGGCTGACCGCATTGTCCATCGCCAGCGGCCCATCGACCAAGCCGCCTTTGATCTGGCCACGCTCGGCCATCTTGGACAGAAGTGCCGCATCGACCGAAGACCGGATCGCCGGGTTCACCGTCTCAATAGCCGACAACACCCCGGCGCGGGGCTGTTCGATGCCCAGCGACAGCGCCAGATCGATGGCGTTCTGGGTGATGTCGATCTTGGTCTCAAGATCCGGTTCAATGTTGATCGCCGCATCGGTCACAAGCAAAGGCCGCGGCTGGCCGGGTACATCCATGACAAAGACATGGGTAAAGCGCCGACCGGTCCGCAGCCCCTGATCCCGGCGCAACGCTGCCTTGAGCAGCTCATCCGTGTGCAAATGCCCTTTCATCACGGCCTGCGCCCGCCCTTCGGCAACCAGATCAACGGCGGTGTGTGCCGCGCCAAGGTGATCCATCACCGGCAGAATCTCGAACGCGTCCAGCGACTGACCGATCTCACGCGCAGCGGCGTAGATTTTGTCCGGGTCACCGATCAGGATCGGTTGAATAATGGTCTCACGCGCCGCCAGCAGGGCCCCACCCAATGAGTTCGCCTCTTCCGGGGCGACAATTGCGGTTGGCATCGGGTCCAATGGGCGCACCCGTTCCAGAAGGGCGTCGAAATGGCGATGACGTTTGACCACCAGGCCGGGCAGATCAACCTCGGCAAAGGTCATCTGTTTTTCAGGCGCAATCACGACGGCCTGCCCGCGCAGGATCACGGCCCCATCCGATGCCCGCGTGACGCTGGTGTCAAACACAACCTCGCGGTTGTCGCGCTTTTCCACAACGGTGACTTTCGAGGTCAATTCGTCACCCGCATAGGCTTGCGCGACAAACTCGAAACTCTGGGATTTATACAGGGTGCCAGCGCCCGGCAGAACATTGCCCAGCACCGCCGAGACCAGCGCGCCGACAAAGATCGCGGGGGCCAGCGCCTCGGGCTCATTGTCGCCGTCACCGTCTTCATGCGCCAGATGCAGCGGGTTGTGATTGCCCGAATTGTTGGCGAAGACATAGAAATCGTCGACCGAGCAGCTGCGCGTGATTTCGCCGCTGTCCCCCACCCTGAGCTGATCGTATGGTTTGTTGTGATATTGCATGTTTTTCAGTCACCTACGACCCCAAGGCCGCCCATTTCCAAACAATCCGACCCGAGCGTCTTGCATTGTGTCAACCAAGTCCAGCCGGATGCAGCCCGGTCGCCGGCAGCGTATCATTGGCTGCTTAACGAATTTGCGACGTGTCTGCCCTTTGTTCACGCCCTGCGCCGCGTGTCGCCGCCCTTCTTGCGCATGGTCAGGCCGATGCGTTTGCGCGGCACATCCACTTCGACCACGCGCACTTTGACGACCTGACCGGTCTTGACCACCTCATGCGGGTCCTTGACGAAACGGTCCGCCAGTTGGCTGACATGGACCAGCCCGTCCTGATGCACGCCGATATCGACAAACGCCCCGAAGGCCGCGACGTTGGTGACGGTGCCTTCCAGCATCATGCCGGGTTTCAGGTCGGTGATCTCTTCCACCCCGTCCGTGAACGAGGCCGTGACGAAACTGGGTCGCGGGTCGCGGCCGGGTTTTTCCAATTCGGCAAAAATATCGCGCACGGTGGGCAGGCCGAACCTGTCATCCACAAACTGTTCCGCCCGCAGGCGTTTCAGGGCACCCTCATGCCCCATGATCTGCCGGATGTCCCGGCCACAGGCGGCGACCACACGGCGCGCGACGTCATACGCCTCGGGGTGAACCGAGGAGGCGTCCAGCGGCTCAGCCCCGTCCCGGATCCGCAGGAACCCGGCGCATTGTTCAAAGGCGCGGGGGCCAAGGCGGGCGACGTCCAGCAGATCCTTGCGCGACCGAAATGGTCCATTGATGTCCCGGTGGCTGACGATGGCCTCGGCCTGCGCCGGACCCAGACCCGACACATGCGACAGCAGCGGGGCCGAGGCGGTGTTCAGATCAACCCCCACCGCGTTCACCACATCCTCGATCACGGTTGCCAGCGACTGGGACAGGCGGTGCTGATCCACGTCGTGCTGGTATTGCCCCACGCCGATGGATTTCGGTTCGATCTTCACAAGTTCGGCCAGCGGGTCCTGCAACCGGCGGGCAATCGACACAGCCCCACGCAGCGAGACGTCCAGATCGGGAAATTCGCGCGCCGCCAGTTCCGAGGCGGAATAGACCGAAGCCCCGGCCTCGGACACCACAACCTTGGTGGGTGCTTTCACGCTCTTGGGCAACAGGCTGATCGCGTCGGCCACCATCCGTTCGGTTTCGCGGCTGGCGGTGCCATTGCCGATGGCAATCAGTTCGATCTGATGGGCCGAGATCAGGTTCACGATCGCCGCTTGCGCCCCGCGCAAATCGTTCTTGGGCTGAAACGGATAGAGCGTGTCCGTTGCCACAACCTTACCCGTTGCATCTACCACAGCCGCCTTAACCCCGGTTCGAATGCCGGGGTCCAGACCCAATGTAGGCCGCGCACCGGCTGGCGCTGCAAACAGCACATCCTTGAGGTTGCGGGAAAAGACCTGAATGGCCTCGTCCTGCGCCCGACTGCGCAGGTCGGCCATCAGTTCGACCATCATGCTGAGCGACAGCTTGACCCGCCAGGTCCAGCCCGCCACCTTGCGCAGCCACTTGTCGCCCGGCCCGTCGCCGCGCGTCTGCAAATGGGCGGCCACAATCGCCTCGGCCCGCCCTGCCCCAAATTCCGGTTCCGGCGCGATATCCAGCGTCACGATCCCCTCTTTCGAGGCGCGCAGCATCGCCAGCGCCCGGTGCGAGGGGACGTCTGCCCACAACTCGGAATGGTCGAAATAGTCGCTGAACTTGGCGCCTTCGTTTTCCTTGCCCTCAATGACCTTGGCACTCAGATACGCCTCGCGCTGCATGAAGCCGCGTAACTCGCCCAAAAGGGCGGCGTTTTCGGTCAGCCGTTCGGTCAGAATATCCCGCGCCCCGTTTAGCGCGTCGCGCGGCGTAGGCACGGCGTCAGTAATATACCCGTTTGCCAGCGCCTCGGGATCAGCGAACCGATCCGCAAGGATGGCATCGGCCAGAGGCTCCAACCCGTTTTCGCGGGCGATCATCGCCTTGGTGCGGCGTTTGGGCTTATAGGGCAGATAGATGTCTTCAAGCTGCGCCTTGGTGTCGGCCTGTGCGATGGATTTGGCCAGATCGTCGCTCAGCTTGCCTTGATCCTTGATCGATTTCAGAATCGTGTCACGCCGCGCCTCAAGTTCGCGCAAATAGGTCAGGCGGTCGGACAGGGTGCGCAGCTGACCGTCATCCAGCCCGCCCGTTGCCTCTTTCCGATACCGCGCCACAAACGGCACCGTTGCACCGTCATCCAGCAGTTTGACGGCTGCATTCACCTGTTCGGGGCGGGCTTGAATCTCGGTGGCGATGGTGCGGGCGATACGGTCCAATGGGGCCTCCTGAAATCAAGTTGGACGCACTTCTTAGACAGCCCGTCCCACAAGGGAAAGAGGCCCCGAAACTTTTATCAGGAGCCCGCCTTCTGTGCTGCCTCGCGCATCTGGCTGAGGGTCTGGCGCGGGGTCAGCGCCTCAGCTGAGATGTTCAGATCCAGAACCGCCCCGCTGTCCGACGCCAGCGCCCGTTCGAACGCGGCCTCGAACTCCTCGGTCCGCTCGACCCGCTCGGCATGGTAGCCGTAGGACCGCGCGAGTGCCGCGAAATCCGGGTTCTCCAACGTCGTGCCCGAGACGCGGGCGGGATAGGCTTTTTCCTGATGCATCCGAATGGTGCCATATGTGCCGTTGTTCAGGATTAAAACGATGGGCTGGGCCCCGGCCTGCATGGCGGTTCCAAGCTCCTGACAGTTCATCTGAAAATCACCATCCCCGGCAAAACAGACAACAGTCCGGTCCGGATGCGCGACCTTGGCCGCAACGGCAGCCGGAAGCCCATAGCCCATCGCCCCGGATTGCGGAGCCAGCAACCGCTGGTTCGGGCCGTACTTGAAGAACTTGTTCGGCCAGACGGTAAAGTTGCCTGCGCCATTGGTCAGGATCGCATCCTCGGGCAGACGGTCGCGCAGATAGGCCGAGACCTTACCCATATCCACGGGGCTGGGCAGGTCGGGCAGATCGAAAAATGCCTCATAATCCGCGCGGGCTCTGGCCCGCCAGTCCGCCCAGCTGCCTTGCACAACCTGTTGCGACATGGCCTGAGCAAAGGCATTCGGGCCGGATTGGACACCTAGGTCAGCAATGTAGACCTTTCCAATCTCGCGGTCCGAGGCGTGCACATGGATCAGCGTCTGATCCGGTTTGGGCACGTTCAGCAAGGTGTAGCCATCAGTTGTCATCTCTCCGAACCGCACGCCAATGGCCAGAATCACATCCGCGCCCTGGATCTGTGCTCGGGTCGCCGGTGTCATGCCGGTCCCGGCGTCACCCACATAGCTGGGCGAGTGGTTGTCCAGGATGTCCTGAAACCGGAAGGCGGCGATCACCGGAATATCGGCGGCTTCGGCAAATCGCTGCAAAGCCGTGCTGCCCTCGGCCCGCCAGCCACCACCACCAATCAGGATCAGCGGGCGTTTTGCGGTCGAGAGTTTGGACACAACCGCCGCAATCGCGTCGGGCGTTGGGCCGGGTTCGTGAACCGGCGCAGGGCCCGTCAACGCGGGGACGTCTGTTACTTCGGTCAGCATATCCTCGGGCAAGGCGACAACCACTGGGCCGGGGCGGCCTGATATTGCGGTGGTCCAGGCGCGGGCGATGATCTCGGGGATGCGGTCCACCGCCCCAATCTCGGTTACCCATTTGGCGACAGTGCCGAAATAGGCGCGATAGTCGATCTCCTGAAACGCCTCGCGCCCTTTCATGTCCGTCCCGACCTGCCCTACGAACAGGATCATCGGGGCGCTGTCCTGCATCGCCGTGTGCACGCCAATTGAAGCATTGGTCGCGCCCGGTCCTCGGGTCACAAAGCAGATACCGGGCTGACCGGTCAGCTTGCCGTAAGCCGAAGCCATGAACGCAGCACCACCTTCATTCCGGCATAAGGTGAAATCCAGCGCGCCGTTTGTATCCCGCCTTGTGCTGCTTGTGTCATGCAGCGCATCCAGAACTGCCAGATAGCTTTCACCGGGAACGCCAAAACTGTGCCGCGCCCCAAGCCCCTGCAGGCATTCAACCAGTACCACACCGCCATTTCGTTGCGTCATCTCGGATCTGTCCTTCGAACCTGTCTGCGGCATTGCGCAGTCTCTGACGGGCAACTTGACCTAAGGGCGCGGCATACGCAAACGGGGAAATTCCTGATTTTGCGGTTTTGATATTTGGGTCCGTATTGCGCGCGAGGGTTTCGTCCTAAGGACCAAAAGGACTTAGAGCTATTTGGTTTTTAATAATCATTATTTCGGATTTTTGCGCGCTACATTGGGCGGGTGTGTTGGACAGGCAAACCGGATGCAGGCGATTTACTCAAACGCCTCTGGCTCCAGGTCCTGCCAAAAGGCAAAGATTGCCGCCGCGTTCAGACCAGAACGCCACCCATGTGCGCGGAAATGCTCTCGGTCCAGGTCATTGTCCAGGCCGGCCAGAAACAAACGCTTGTCGGCATCTCTCTGCGTGGGGTTTCGCCGCGAAACCAGCTCCTCGACGATCGAGAGTTTTCGCGCCCTTTCGGATCGCTCAGCCACCCGCGCGGCATAGGCGCGATCTTCCTCAGCCCGTTCTTCCTGACGCTGTTCCGCCGCGGCCAGAGCCTCAGGGCTTGGCTCTGGTTTCGTGTCCGGATCGGGTGGCTGGTAATCATCGCGCAGCGCAGCCGATAGGTAGCCCAGCGTTGATTTCACGCCCCCCTGCCCGCTTACATAGTCCAGCTTTTGCCGCACATAGTCTTCCCCATGTTCAGCAATCCATTGCCGCGCCAACCTGTCCGAGACCCCCTGATCGCGCATCGTCTTGTAGATCGGCAGGTTGCGAACGCCGTCGCTGTCATCAATCTCGAACATCGCTTTCTGTGGATTGCCCTTGATACGGAATCGGATGTCCGTGACGGTGCGACCCTTCTTCTTGAATTCCGGTTCAATCAGAATGTCCGAGCTTTTGTTCACCTCGGCCACCGCCGGTTTGATGATCTTGGCGTTCAGATGCTTGAAGCTGCTGTAATAGTCGCTGCCATCCACGCCCATCAACTTGCGGAACACGTCCAGCGCCCACCACCCTGTCGAGCCCGTTCTGACGAAGCGATAGCAATTCTCATACAATGCCAGGCCATGGCCTGAGCTGAAATTCCTCTGAATCTGCACATTGATGAGGGCATAGATCTTGGGGTCATAAAGCTTCTGCGCCAACGCCGGGGAATAGGCATATTCGCACACCCCGTTCTTCAGCTTGGCAAAACTCAGCAAGGACGAGACGCCCCATTCCTGACGGCCCTGTTCATCCAGCATATCCCACTCGGCTACGGTTTCAGCCAAAGCGCGCAGGCTGGCGCGCAGCGTATCGAAGTCATTGGAATTGTAACCGACCATCATGGCCAGGGTTCTGGCATCGATCGTATGGGTGGGGGCTGAGGTGAGCGCATCATAGGCATTCAGCAACAGCACATTGGACAGCTTGCGCTGCAACAGCGTTAGCTTGCCGCTGATATGAATCGCGGCGACATTCTTTTTCACCGTCTCCCGGCGTAGCGCACCAGAGAGGGTATCCATGTCCAATAATGTATCCGGCATGATTCTGCCTGACTGCTCGTTTTGATATTTGTGCCATGAAAGGTACCCAATGATCAATCTTCTTTGGGTGCCCAAATACAGGATGAAAGGAATCCCGTAGACAGGTACCTAATGACTCTGCACCGAGAGTTATCCCCAGGGCAGGGACTCGGCGAAGACTGGATGCCGGTCAAAACGACTCGTCAACCTGTTCCGAGGGGCAGGATTAGGCTCTGATTTCGCCTGTTTTTTCGAATACCGCGAATCGGGCCCCCTCTTCCCGGATTCTGGCGCTTTTCGTCCTGCAAACAGGAACCTATTGTCCTGAAAACGGGTTCCTTTCGTACCGTATTGAGGTCCGGTAGTACATTCATCTCATTGTTATTATTAGTAGTTTTGGGCCCAAAGAATCTAAAACTTCTAAATAAAATAAACTCTTTGTTGCGCCTTTTTCTGTTTTAAGAATTGGTTTCGCGACGAAACTCGGTCAATTGATGTATTTCTGTGGAAAAAAACGCAATCAAGGATAGCCGCCAGACAAAATGTTCGCTACATTTTGGAATATACGCTGGTAAGGCGAACATTATCCGAGGCATCGACAGTGAACAAATCCAACCAACCTCCCGTGCCGCCCTATTTGAATCTTGATCCAGAGGTCGCGGCAACCAAGTTGCCTGATCCTATCGGGACATCTCGATTCGCAAAAGCGGCCACATTCTGCGCCAAGGGACGAGAAGACCTTGCCCGCCGTGGCTATGCCCCTGACGGAGAGAAACGGCTGCGGCGGTTTTCCATTTGGGAAATCACCAAGTATCTTATTCCAGTCGCCCCCGCCCATCTGAGACGGGTTCTGAAGGCCAATCCCGACCTGCCCCAGGGTGAGGGTGAGGCCGGATCCAAATGGTTCACTTTGGAAGAGGTTCTGACCCTGCGCCAGCATTTCGCTGCTGAAGGCGTCAGCACAAAGGAATATCTGCCTTATCGTCCGGAGGGCCTTCCGGCAAAGGTTGTCGCCGTCGCCAACTTCAAGGGTGGTGTTGGAAAGACCTCGACCGCCGCTCATCTGGCAATGTCCGCCGCGCTGGACGGCTACAAGGTTCTCGTGATTGATTTGGACAGCCAGGGGTCCATGACCTCGATCCTTGGTGGTCGCGTCGCGGATGAGTGGCAAACGGTTTTTCCATTGATCGCCAAAGACTATGCGCGCGCCGTGCAAGAGGAAAACAGGGTTCGCAGCGCGGCGGGTCAACCCGAAATCCCCTTGGACGAAACGCTACAAGAGGCTCTGACCACCCTGCCCCGCGATGTCATTCAACAGACGCACTGGCCCAATATCGATCTGATCGGCGCGCAGCTGAACCTGTATTGGGCCGAGTTCCAGATTCCCGTCTGGCGCATGGGCCTGCGCAGCTGGCCTCTTTGGGATGGGTTGACGAACTTCCTGCAGGACGAAGGCGTTCTGAATGATTACGACATCGTATTCCTCGATACCCCTCCTGCACTTGGGTACCTAACGATCAACGCGTTGGCTGCGGCGGATATTCTGTTGGTGCCCCTTGGGGCGTCATTCCTGGAGTTTGATTCGACGGGCCGGTTCTTCGACATGCTGTATACGACTTTTGCCAGCATCGAAGATGGCGAGAATGCCGCGCAACGGGCGGCAGGTTTACCGGAACTTAAGTTCGAATGGGATGTAGTCCGGGCAATCATCACGCGCTTTGACGCCAGTCAGCAGACCGACATGGCAAATGTCATACAAGCATATTTCGGGGACTTCATGAATGCCTACCGTCAGGATTATACCGCTTTGGTCGGGCAGGCGGGGGAGCAAGTGAACGGGATTTACGAAGCGGATTACCGCGATTTCAACCGCGACACCTATGTGCGAGGCCGCGAGACCTTTGACCGGACCTATGCGGAATTCAAAGAGGTTCTGATCGGGTGCTGGTGGCGCGATGCTCAGATGGGAGGAGAGGCAGATGGCTAAACGCAGAAGACTGACCGCCCCGGACACGGCGGAATTGGAACAGCTCGAGGCTGGTTTCGTCGCGAAACCTTCGATCAGCCCGTTTGATACAAAATCCCCGGCACCGCCGATTGCACAGGTTGCGGCCGAGGCTGCGTCTTTGAACGGGATGGCTGCGGTGACGGACCGGGTTGCACTGGCGCAGGACCAAACCGATGCCGCCGCCTGGCGCGATGCAAAAGACGCTGGTCTGGTGGCGCAAAAGCTGCCCTTGGACGATATTGATGCCGACTACATCCGACGGGACCGCATGGTCGAGGATGAAGAGGCGATGGCCGAGTTGCTGGAGTCCTTGCGCGTCCACGGCCTGCGCACACCGATCGAGGTTACACCGGACGGTGAAGGGTATGGTCTCATTTCCGGGTTTAGGCGCCTCGATGCCTTTCGGCGTCTGGCCAAAACCGATCCGAGATTTGCGGCGATCCCGGCCTTTGTGCGCAACGCCGAGACAGGGCAGGGTGCCTATGTTTCGATGGTCGAAGAGAACGAACTGCGCGCCAACCTGAGCCCGTATGAGCGCGGTCGGATCGCTGTTCTGGCCGCAGGGCAGGGGGTTTTCGACTCCACCGAAGCCGCAGTGGACGTCTTGTTTGCAGCGGCGTCCAAGGCCAAACGTTCCAAGGTGCGCAGCTTTGCCAGTGTTCACGAGGCGCTGGGGGATTTGCTGCAGCATCCCATCGCCTTGACCGAGAAGGCTGGTCTGAAGCTCGCGGCCGCATTGCGGGATGGGGCACAAGCCAAACTGCGGCAGGCCCTGGCAGGTGCAGATGTTCTGGATGCCAAGGCGGAATGGTCCTTGCTGGAAAATGCGCTCAGGGACGCGCCCGAACCGTCCAGAGACAAAACGCGTGGCGGGCGGCCGCAACAGGTTGAGCGTTTGGCACCGGTCAGTCTTCCGGGTGGTGGCGAAATTCAGGCAGAGGTCTCGGCAGGCGAACTGCGCCTTCGTATTCACGGGCGCAACCTGTCTGCAGCTGATGCGGCGCGCATCGTCGAGCAGATTGCAGAGCACATGCTCTGACCTCGGTTTCGCAACGAAACCAAGGGGCAATCTAGACGACTAGTTCCAACTTGGTTTGGGCCCTTCATTAAAGGTTTTAAGTTGTGCGCATTAATGCCAGAAAAAGAGCATTATGCGCATCGCCTCGTTGTTAGAGAATGCGTCCCAAAAACCGGCGAAAATTCAACTCAAAGACTGTCGCGGAGCAAAGAAAACTGGAAGGCGCGGGGTGTGATGCGCTGATATTGAACGCGACCAATCAATAAGGTCGTCGATACAGGTTTGAGCAAAAACTGGGCGAATGGTGTCAATTCGCCCAGGATTTAAGCAGATAGACAGGAGAATCGGCAGGTCCAGGGCGCAGTTCATAGAGTTCGCTGCGACAGGCGGCGACAAATTTCCCGCAGCCTTGAAGCATGAGCCATTCCCATCACCCAGACCATCCCGATATCGTCCCCCAATTTGGCCAATCCGCCCCGTGCCGTGGGCAGGGTCTTTTTGTCCAGCAAGGCACTGGGCCGCAAAACAGTCATTGACGGGTTCCAGCAGTCAGGCTCGTTCAAATGCCTTTTCCCGCGCGCGCAGGACCTGGGCCTGGAGGCCGTTTTGCTCAACACGGCCGGTGGGATCACCGGCGGCGATCAGTTCCGCTTTACCGGGCAGGTGGCCCCTGACACGACAGTGACTTTGACAACCCAGGCGTGTGAGCGGGCTTACAAGGCGCAGCCCGATCAAGTTGGTACCGTCAGAAACACAATCAAGGTGGGCAGGCGCGCGCGCCTGAACTGGCTGCCGCAAGAGACGATCCTCTATGACAACAGCGCTCTGAATCGGCGTCTGATCGTCGATCTCGATCCCGGCGCGCAGGCGCTGGTGGTCGAGTCGCTGATCTTCGGGCGGCACGCCATGGGCGAAACCCTCGGCGACATACGCTTGTGGGACCACATCGAACTCCGCCTCGGAAATCAGCCACTGTTTCTGGACGCAATCCGGTTTGAAGGTGATCTGAATGCGCATCTTGGCAGGCCCGACATTGGGGGCGGGGCAGGGGCTATGGCGTTGGTCATTCTGGCCTCGACCTCGGCAGGCGGACATCTGCAAGCAGTGCGGGAAATACTGCCGGACACCGGAGGTGCCAGCCTTATCCGCGAAGACCTGATGGTGGTTCGGATACTGGCACCCAGCGGGTTCGCGTTGCGCCGCGTTTTGCTGACGGTCCTGCGACGACTGAATTCCGAAACTCTCCCACGATGCTGGATGCTGTGACATGAACCTGACCCCGCGTGAAAAAGACAAACTGCTGATCGCCATGGCCGCCGAGGTCGCCCGCAAGCGTTTGGCGCGGGGCGTCAAGCTGAACCACCCCGAGGCGATTGCTTTGATCACCGATGCGGTGGTCGAAGGCGCGCGGGATGGGCGCTCGGTCGCTGACATGATGCAGGCCGGGGCCGAAGTCATCACACGCGATCAATGCATGGAGGGCGTGCCCGAGATGATCCACGACGTACAGGTCGAGGCCACGTTTCCGGACGGAACCAAGCTTGTGACCGTCCACAACCCTATTCGCTAACCCATACAGGAGGTCCAAATGAACCGCATGCTGTTTCCCGCCCTTGTCCTGTCCGGCCCGGCGCTGGCCCACTCGGACACCCATATTCACGCTCATGGCAGCGACTACGTCGCGTTGGGTGTTGGGCTGGCCCTGATCGCGCTGGTCGCCATCACTCTGATATCCAAACTGCCCAAATGATCCCGGGCGAGGTCATTCCGGCGAAGGGGTCGCTGACGCTCAATGCCGGGCGCAGCAGTCGTTTGATTGCGGTTGCAAATACGGGTGATCGCCCGGTTCAGGTTGGCAGCCATTATCACTTTGCCGAGGCGAACTCGGCGCTTGATTTTGATCGCTATGCCGCATTGGGGATGCGGCTTGATATTCCGGCCGGGACAGCCGTGCGGTTCGAGCCGGGGCAAACGCGCGAGGTCATGCTGGTTCCGTACGAGGGGCGTCGGCACATTTACGGTTTCAACATGCATATCATGGGGGCTTTGAGAGATGCCGGGCAAGATCAGCCGTAGTGATTATGCCGCCATGTTCGGGCCAACGGTGGGCGACAGGGTGCGTCTGGCCGATACCGATCTGATTATCGAGGTTGAACAGGACCTGATCGTGGATCGCGCCACAGCGGCCCGGTTCACCGAAACCGGGCATCGCAACGCGGTCTATGGCGAAGAGGTCAAGTTTGGTGGCGGCAAGGTGATCCGCGACGGGATGGGGCAGTCTCAGGTCACGCGGGCCGAGGGGGCCGTGGATACGGTCATCACCAACGCGCTGATCGTCGATCACTCGGGCATATACAAGGCGGATGTGGGCCTGAAAGACGGGCGCATTGCGAAGATCGGCAAGGCCGGAAACCCGGATACGCAGCCCGGTGTCGACATTGTCATCGGACCGGGGACCGAAGTTATTGCGGGCGAGGGGCGCATTCTGACCGCCGGTGGATTCGACAGCCATATCCACTTTATTTGCCCGCAACAGATTGAAGACGCGCTGCATTCCGGACTGACGACCATGTTGGGCGGCGGCACCGGCCCGGCTCATGGCACTTTGGCCACCACATGCACGCCCGGCCCCTGGCATATCGGGCAGATGTTGCAGGCGGCGGACGCCTTTCCGATGAACCTGGCCTTTGCGGGTAAGGGCAACGCCTCGCTGCCCGCCGCGCTTGAGGAACAGGTCAAGGGCGGGGCCTGCGCGTTGAAACTGCACGAAGATTGGGGGACAACGCCCGCCGCCATCGACTGTTGTCTGTCTGTGGCGGATGCGATGGACGTGCAGGTGATGATCCACACCGATACGCTAAACGAATCCGGTTTCGTGGAAAACACGGTGGCTGCGATGAAAGGCCGGACGATCCATGCCTTCCACACCGAAGGCGCGGGTGGCGGCCATGCGCCGGACATCATCAAGATCTGCGGCGAGAATCACGTTCTGCCCTCATCCACCAACCCGACGCGGCCCTTCACAGTGAATACGGTGGAAGAGCATTTGGATATGTTGATGGTCTGCCACCACCTCGACAAATCCATCCCCGAGGACGTGGCCTTTGCCGAAAGCCGCATCCGGCGCGAGACCATTGCCGCCGAGGATATCCTGCACGACATGGGCGCGTTCAGCATCATTGCGTCGGACAGTCAGGCCATGGGCCGGGTGGGGGAGGTGCTGATCCGCACCTGGCAAACCGCCGACAAGATGAAGAAGCGGCGCGGACGCCTGCCCGAGGAAACCGGCGACAACGATAACCTGCGCGTTCGTCGCTACATTGCGAAATACACCATCAATCCGGCCATCGCGCACGGCCTGAGCCATGAAATTGGCAGTATCGAAGAAGGCAAACGCGCCGATCTGGTGCTGTGGAACCCTGCGTTTTTCGGGGTGAAGCCCGAGATGGTTTTGCTGGGTGGGACCATCGCCTGTGCACAGATGGGGGACCCGAACGCCTCGATCCCGACGCCGTAGCCGGTCTATAGCCGTCCGATGTTCGGGGCCTATGGCCGCTCGGTCGAGCATTCGGCGATCACCTTTGTCTCGGCAGCGGCACAGGCCGACGGGATTGGTGACGCGCTTGGTTTGGCCAAGCAAACGGTTGCCGTGCGAAACACGCGAAACATCGGCAAGCGGGACCTGTTGCTGAACGATGCAACCCCGCATATCGAGGTCGATCCCGAAACCTATGAGGTCCGCGCAGATGGCGAATTGCTGACCTGCCAACCGGCCGAGGTTTTACCGATGGCGCAACGCTATTTCATGTTCTGAGATTGGAAGAGGCCCCGATGACACCCGATATAAAAACCGCCCGCATCTATCACGATCACACCCATGCCCCTGCCCATGCGCAGGTTTCGCTGGACTATGACGGCCGGTTCCTGCGCCGCAAGATGCTGGCCACCGATGATGGTGAGGCGTTTCTGGTCGATCTGGCGCAGACGCTGTCGTTGGATCACGGCGGCGTTCTTGTTCTGGAGGATGGGCGCGAGATCGAAGTGGTCGCTGCGCCCGAAGATCTGCTGGAAGTCAGCGGAGACAACCTGCTGCGCCTGGCCTGGCATATCGGCAACCGCCACACGCCCTGCCAGATCGAACCGGGCCGTTTGCTGATCCAGCGCGATCATGTGATCCGGGACATGCTGGACAAACTGGGTGCCACCACGCGCGAGGTTGTGGAACCATTCACCCCGGAAGGCGGGGCTTACGGGCACGGCAGGACCCATGGTCACGCCCACTGACGCCGATATCCTGACGCTGAACCAGTGGCTGTCACCCGCCTATCCGGTGGGCGGGTTCGCCTATTCGCACGGGCTGGAATGGGCCACCGATAGCAGGGCCGTGACGGATGCCAACAGCACGGGCGCGTGGATTTCGGATGTGCTGAACCATGGCTCGGGCCGGAATGACGCTTTGTTTCTTGTGGCGGCTTATAATGCCAACTCGAAGAAGGAACTGACCGAGATCGACGCAACGGCACGCGCCTTCTGCGCCTCGTCCGAGCGGTTGATGGAAACGCAGCTTTTGGGTGAGGCGTTCTGTGGTGTCACTGCACAGGTTTGGGAGGTGGATCTGGCCGACCTGACCTATCCGGCTGCGGTCGGACGTGCCGCGCGTCTGCATGGTTTGCCTCTGCTCCTGACCACACAGATGTTCGTGCAATCCTTCATGTCGAACCTTGTGGCATGCGCAACGCGGCTGGTTCCCCTGGGCCAGACCGAGGCGCAACGGCTGATCCGAGACCTGACACCGCTATGCTCCAGACTGGCGACCGAAGCGCAGGATCAAGGGCTCGAAACGCTTAGCTCGACCGCGTTTCTGTCCGATATCGCGTCAATGAAACATGAATCCCAGTATTCAAGGATGTTCCGAACATGACCCAGATGAATGGCCCTTTGCGGGTCGGAATCGGCGGCCCGGTTGGGGCTGGAAAGACAACGCTGACAGCTGCCTTGTCCGAGGCGTTGCGCGATACGCATTCGGTTGGTGTGATCACCAATGACATCTACACGCAGGAGGACGCCGAGGCCCTTATGCGGATGCAAATCCTGCCGCAGGACCGGATTATCGGCGTGGAAACAGGCGGTTGCCCCCACACTGCGATCCGCGAGGATGCTTCGATCAATCTGGCAGCAGTAGCCGAGATGCAAATGCGCCACCCGGATGTTGAACTTGTGCTGATCGAAAGCGGTGGCGACAACCTGTCGGCGACATTCAGCCCTGAACTGGCGGATGTGACGCTTTACGTGATCGACGTGGCGGCGGGTGAGGAGATCCCGCGCAAAGGTGGGCCAGCGATCACGAAATCGGACGTTCTGATCATCAACAAAACCGATCTGGCCCCGCATGTGGGCGCGTCGCTTGAGGTAATGGAACGCGACGCGACCAGAATGCGCAATGGCCGCCCGTTTGTGTTCTCGTCATTGCGGCAAAGGGAAGGAATTGGCGCGATCGTCGAACTTCTGACCTCGATCGGCGGGCTCAGGGCACCGGACGCGGCGTGATGGTCTGACCGTCGTGCTGACAGCGGGCCTGCAATAACTCTACCGCCAGATCAAAGGGCGCGACGTTGCTTTCCGCGCGGGCTGTCAAATGCGCGCCTTCCAGCAAGGCAAGGGTCGTGAGGGCCTCGGCCGGGGGGCGGTCCAAATTGCGGATGCTGTTGTCCGTCTGCGCAAGCTCGAAAATGTCCGTCAGACGGGCCACCATCATGGCGCGGAAGTCGTTGATTTTCTGGATGACTTCGTCTGACAGGCTTTCACGACTGCTGATCAGCGCGACACACAGGCAGAGCGTTTTGCCATCGTTCAACGCATCCCGATACAACGCGATAACGGACAGCAGACGTTGCGCGGCGGTGGGGCAGGTTTCGTCGATCCGGTCGCATTCGTCTTGCAAGGTTGCGTGATAGCGCTCCATCAAGGCCACCGAGAGGGCGGCTTTGGTCGGAAAGTGATAGTGGATCGACGCCTTGCGGATACCGACCGCATCGGCCAGATCGGCATAGCTGAACCCATCGAAACCGCGCGCGCGGGCGGCGTGTTCGGCGACATCCAGAAGGGCGGTTTTGGTGTCTGGTCTCATAGTGTCTCAAACCTTTTCCTGCAAAAGCCGCGCGGCAACATGGTCTGCCGCTTCCAATGCGCCTTCCAGATAGCCGCCAAACTGCGGGGCCACTTCGGTTCCGGCAAAGATCAGACGGTTGTCCCAAAGCCGCTCCAGCGCATGGGGCAGGCCATAGGTGGGGTGGCTGAACAGCCGGTGTTGATCCTCTTCCACGGCGGTAAACGGGTCGGCGGACCAGTCTTTGATCTGCACATCCAGCGGCTGCGCGGCCTCAGTCCCGAACAAGCGGGTCAGTTGTTCCGTTATCATCTGGCGCAGGCGCTGTTGATCTGTGCGCGCCCGCGGCGGCGTTCCGATGAAGCCGAACAACGCATAAGGGCCGGTTTCAGCGGGCGAGGCATCGTGGATCTCGACCATCGGGCCCCGGCGGCTCATGGTATCACCCGACAGCCCGGCCTTGCGCCAAAACGGCGTGTCATAGATCGCAAGGGCCTTGGCTTGACCGGCCATCCACGTGGGGACGGCTGCCATTGCATTTGTGGCGGCTTCTGGCAGGGCTGGCGTGAAAGACATGCGCATCGCGACCCGAGGGGGCAGGGCCAGAACAACATGCCTCGCGCGGAAGGTCAGACCGTTCCGGCTGGTGGCGATCACAACATCATCGGTGCGCTGCAATGCCTGGATTGGGGTCGCGAGATATATGCGGTCGGGATCAACCTGCTTCGCCAAGCCATCGATCAGGGCGCCAAACCCTCGGTCCACCCGCAAAGACCCCTGCATCGACGAAAACCCGTGCCCGCGCAGGATGCGGCCCTGCTCGTCCTCATAGGTCAACTCGCCCGCAGAATACTGTTCGAACGCGGCCAACCCCAACCGGGCAATCAGCGCTGCGATCCGGGGCTGCCCCGGCCAGAACCATGCTGGGCCAAGATCAAACCCCGCGCTGCCGTTGTGGTGGGTCAGGATACGGCCCCCCAGACGGTCGCGCCCCTCGACCAGTACAAAATCCTGCCCTTGCCGCGCCAGTTGCGCGGCAAGGCTGAGACCTGACAAACCTGCGCCGATGATCAGTGTCTGGGTGTCCAGCGTAAGGTTGTGCCTCACGGTTTCGGCCCCCGATCACACTGCAGGAGGTTGCGCAAAGGGCAAATGCCCGGTTTTCATCCAGACCTTCGCGCCGTCTGGGCCAGCAACCGCCGACAGGGTTTCACCTTCAGGCAAACGCAACCAGGCGTTTTTGGCCAGTTGGTCCCCACCCGCTGTAATCTGTCCATCGATCACCAGCACCTCATGCCCGCCGCTGGCGTCCGAGATCAATTCAGCGCCCGGATCAAGATGGCTATAGGTGACAACCTCGCGCGCGTCCTCATGCAGGGTTGCGGTTGCCACACCGTTGACGGGCGTTCCAGGCTCATCCGCCATGGTTTTGCGAAACTGCGTGCGGTCATCCATATCGAATTGCCAGAGTTTGACGAAGATCGTGCAGCCGGGGGCAGAGCCGGGCGTGTGGGATGAGGTCGGCGGGTTGCGCACATAGGTCCCTGCCGGGAAGTCGCCATGTTCATCCTGAAACACGCCGTCCAGCACGATGAATTCCTCTCCGCCCGTATGGGTATGGGCCGAGAAGGAACTGCCGGGGGCATAGCGCACGATTGTGGTGGCGCGCGCCACCTCTCCGCCAATCCGGTCCAGCATACGGCGATCAACGCCTTTCATCGGCGAAGGCTGCCAATCCAATTGATCAGAATGAACAACAACGCGGGCAGAGAAATCTGAGTTCAGTTCCATAACGGTTTTCCCTTTTTTGGACGGACCACGGCTGTGGGATATGTTTGAGGTAAACTATCTACTACTAGGTAGGGAAAATTTCAAGTATCAGTTCCAAAGTCTCACTTCCGACTTCAAAAACCTGTGGGATTGATCTCAGATCACCCGTGCGCGAGGGCTGCCGCCAGATGATCGATCAAAGCCCGAATGCGGGCCGTCAGGTGCCGGTTGGGCGGGTAGGTGGCATAGAGGCCCAAGACTGCGGTCTCCTGCGCCTCAAGGATAAGCTGCAACCGCCCGTCCGCCAGAAAGGGCCGGGCAGTATAAAGTGGGACGCGACCGATACCCAGCCCGTCCGCCGCCATATTGGCCACTGCGCGCGGGGAATTGGCGCGGAAATTTCCGGATACCGGCACCATGATGTCCCCGTCCGGCCCTTTGAACGCCCAGCTGTCGATCACATTGCCGGTCGTTTGCAGCAGGCAATTATGCTCTGACAGATCCTCGGGTACATCCGGCGCGCCGAACCGGGCCAGATAATCGGGCGCGGCGCAGCAGACGATCCGCATATCTGTCAGTTTGCGCGCGACCAGGGTTGAATCCTTCAGCCCACCGAAACGGATGGCCAGGTCAAAGCCTTCATCCACCAATGAGACGTGGTGATCGGACAGGTGCAGCTCGATCACGACATTCGGATGTGCGTCCTGAAACGGTTTCAGAAGATGAACCAGTTCCGCCGACCCATAGCCGGTCGGGGCCGTGATACGGATGCGGCCTGCCAGCTCGGTCTGGCGTTGCTGCACCAGCCCCTCCAGCTCCTCAAACTGTTCCAACAAAGGCAGGCACCGTTCGAAATAGGCTTTGCCGGTGTCGGTCAGGGTCACGCCGCGGGTGGTGCGGTGGAACAGTTGCGCGTTCAGGCGCTGTTCCAGCTGGCCGACATATTTGCTGGCCAGTTTGGTGCTGATCCCAACCTGCCGCGCACCGTCGGTGAACGAGTTGTGGCTGGCCACGGCCACAAAGGTGCGCATTCCGATGATCGTGTCCATTGTCTACAAAACGTTCATAGTTATTCACCAATTGAGTATATTATAGTTTAGATGCGGGCAAGTTAGCTTGGGGTTCAGTGACAATCGCCAAAATAAGGAATCCCCCATGTCCCAGACCCTCCGCATTCACAGCTTTCCGCTTTCGGGCCACGCGCACCGGGCCGTTTTGTTCGCAAATCTCGCCGGCCTGCCGCATCGGGTGATTGATGTGGACCTGCCGGGCGGGGCGCATAAACAGGATGACTTTCTGGCCATGAACCCGGCAGGGCAGGTGCCGGTTCTGGAAGATGGTGAGGTGATCATCTGCGACAGCAACGCCATCCTCGTGTATCTGGCGCGCAAATATGCGCCTGACTACCTGCCCAATGACCCCGTGCTTGAGGCCGAGGTGCAGAAGTTCCTGACCCTCGCCGCTGGTGAGATCGCCTTTGGCCCCGCAGCGGCCCGGTTGATCAACGTGTTCAACGCACCGTTGGACAAGGCGTTCACCCACGCAACGGCGGCCAAGGTTCTGGGCAAGCTGAACGCGCATTTGCAAGGGCGCGACTGGCTGGTGGGCGACCGCCCGACCATCGCCGATGTGGCGATCTACAGCTACACCGCCCATGCGCCCGAGGGTGACATCTCGCTGGATCCTTACCCGAATGTCCGCCGCCTTTTGGCGAATATCGAGGCGCTGGATGGCTTTGTGCCAATGCCCAAGACCGCAGCCGGTCTGAACGCCGCCTGACGCGGATCGGATCCATGACAAAACCGGCCGTGCGATGCCACGGCCGGGCCCTCAGACCCATGCGAGGCCCCCGATGAATGTCCCCGGACAAACCGCCGAATCCCCGTTTCACCGCGGCGAACGCGAGATGCAGACACGTATTGGCAAGCGCGAGCGGATGGAGAAAATCGGCCGCACCGTCATACGCCCCTACATGCCGGATCAGCATCGTGAATTTTTCGGCAAACTGCCCTTTGTCGTGCTGGGCAGCGTTGATCGGCAGGGCTGGCCCTGGGCCTCGATCCTGTCGGGGCGGCCCGGGTTTCTGTCCACGCCAACCGAAACTTTGCTGGACGTTCAGGCCCAACCACATCCGGATGATCCGCTGAAAGCGGCCCTTGAACCCGCAGCACCGATCGGAGTGGTCGGGGTCGAGTTATCGACCCGTCGGCGCAATCGGATGAATGCGACGGTGCAAGAGGTGTCGGAAACCGGCTTTTCGCTGGAGGTGCTGCAATCCTTCGGGAATTGTCCGAAATATATCCAGACCCATGATGTTGAGTTCATCCGCGACCCCGCACCCGAGGGGGCACAGATCAAAAGTGAGCGGTTTGAAACTCTGGACAAGGCGGCGCGCGAGTTCATCGCCTCGGCCAACTCGTTCTACGTGGCCAGTTATGCTGACGCCGAAGGTGAGCGCAGCGTTGACGTCTCGCATCGCGGCGGGCGGTCGGGGTTTGTGAAAGTGCAAGGCAACAGCCTTGTTGTGCCCGATTTCCTTGGAAACAACTTCTTCAATACGTTGGGGAATTACCTTGTCACACCGCGCGCGGGCCTGTTGTTCCCGGACTACCAGAACGGTGATCTGCTGATGCTGACCGGAATGGTCGAGGTGCTGGACACACATCACCCCGACATCGCCGGGTTCCAAGGGGCCGAACGGGGATGGCGGTTCGATATGGTTCAAGGCCTTCGGCTTTATGACGCCTTACCCTTCCGGGGCGCGTTGACCGAGTTCTCGCCCAACAGCCTGAATACCGGCGACTGGAAAACGGTGACGCAGCAATAGCTAGACCCCACCCGTGCGACGGCATTTGGCAGCAGTTATGTCGCAAATGTGCTAGTATCGCCGGGCAAACCACGGGACAAACAGGTATGAACCGCGTGTGTATCCATAACCCTCTGGATCGTCGGGCCACGGGCTGCGACCTCGTTGCGATGTGTCAGTAATCGCCCTTTTGGGCATTTGACTGGCAGGATTGCAAACGAGGACGGACCACCACATGACACACGCGCTGCGATTGGCCATCGACATTGGCGGCACGTTTACCGACACGGTTCTGGTTGAAGGCGAAGACAGAATTCTGGCCTCGACCAAAACCCTGACCACCCATCAAAACCCGGCGGATGGCGCGATGAAGGGCGCGCGGCGCGTCATGGCCGCAACCGGGCGGTCCCTGTCGCAAGTGACGGGTTTCATCCATGGCACCACGCTGGCCACCAACGCTCTGATCGAACGGCGCGGGGCCGTGGTGGCTACGATCTGCACCGAGGGGTTCCGCGACATCCTCGATATCGGGTATGAGCGGCGCTATTCCCAATACGATATCAATCTGGAAAAACCCGATCTTCTGGTCCCGCGCGAGCGGTCCTTTGTGATCCGCGAACGCATGTCCGCCGAGGGCGCTGTGCTGATCCCGCTGGACGAGGCGCAAGTGGGTGACCTGCTGGCTGAACTTGACGCAAGTGGGGCTGGGGCAGTGGCGATCTGCCTGATGCACGCCTATGCCAACCCCGCGCATGAGCGGCGATTGCGTGACCTGCTGGCCCGGCACCGCCCCGGCCTGACCGTCTCGATCTCATCCGATGTCAGCCCCGAAGCGCGTGAGTTCGACCGGCTCTGCACCACGGTTGCGAACGCCTATATCCAGCCTCTGATGCAAAGTTATCTGGCCCGGTTCGTAGATCAGTTCGCGGCCGAAGGTGTGACATGCCCGATCCTGATGATGACCGCAGGGGGCGGTATGTGCACGGTCGAAACTGCGGCCCGTTTTCCGATCCGTCTGGTCGAATCCGGCCCAGCGGGTGGGGCCATTCTGGCGGCACGTATCGCGGCGCGGGCGGGTCTGGATCAGGTGCTGTCTTTTGATGTGGGTGGAACCACCGCCAAGCTGTGCCTGATTGATGGTGCCCGCCCCCAGACCTCTCGCGCGTTTGAGATCGCCCGCGCGGAGCGGTTCATCAAAGGCTCGGGCATGCCGGTGCGTATTCCGGTGATCGAGATGATCGAGATTGGCGCGGGCGGCGGCTCGATTGCCGGGGTGGACCGCCTGGGCCGCTTGACCGTCGGGCCACAATCTGCAGGGTCCGAGCCGGGGCCGGTGGCGTTCATGCGCGGCGGCACCGAACCCACCGTGACCGACAGCGACATCACGCTGGGCTATATCGTGCCTGACACCTTTGCCGAGGGTCATATCCGGCTGGACCCCGAAGGATCCAAAGCGGCGCTGGCCCGCGTGGTTGGTGAACGGCTGCAACTTGACGCCGTGGGCGCGGCAGATGGCGTCAGTCGGATTGTGGATGAAAGCATGGCCAGCGCGGGGCGGATGCATGCGGTGGAATCGGGCAAGGATCTGGGCCCCCGCACGATGATCGCCTTTGGCGGCAATGGTCCGTTGCATGCCAGCCGTGTCGCGCGCTCTGCTGGCGTGTCGCGCATCGTGATCCCACCCAATCCGGGTGTTGGGTCGGCGGTAGGCTTCCTGTTCGCGCCGGTTTCGTTCGAGATCGTCCGCTCGCGCTATTCGCTGCTGAACAGCATGGATCTGGACGGGGTGAATGCCTTGTTCGATACAATGATTGCCGAGGCGAAAGAGGTCGTGGCCCAAGGGGCGGGTGATGCGCAAACCCAGACCCTGCGCACCGCGTTCATGCGTTATAACGGGCAGGGGCATGAGATCGAAATCCCCCTGCCGGATCGTGCGGTGACACCCGAAGATATTGCCCCGCTGACCGCAGCATTCGAAGAAGAATACCGCAAGCAATTCTCGCGCCCGATGCCGGGAATGCAGATCGAGATATTGAACTGGGCCGTGCGGGTAGCGACACTGGACAACACGGTTGCACCGGTGCCCGATGCGCCCGAACGTACCCTGTTTAACGTAACCGAGACGCGCCCGATCACCTGCGATGTGGATGGTACTGCGCAAAACGCCGCTTTCGTCGCGCGCGCTGACATGAAACCCGGTGATCACGTGTCGGGCCCGGCGCTGATCCATGAACCGCAGACCACCACGCTCGTATCCGCCGATTTCTCGGCCCATATGGATGCAATTGGTAATTTGGTTCTGATCCAAGACCAGAAAGGAGGCGCGAGATGAACTCCGACCTTTCCCCCGCCCGCCTGCAAGTGATGTGGAACCGCCTGCTGGCGGTGGTTGAGGAACAGGGCCAGACCCTGATCCGCGCCGCCTTTTCCCCCATCGTGAGGGAATGCGGCGATATCTCTGCCGGGATATTCGACGTCGATGGCCGTATGCTGGCGCAGGCCGTAACCGGAACGCCCGGACATATCAACACCATGGCCGAGGCCGTCCTGCATCTGCGCCAACGCTTTGCCGTTCAGGACATGAAGCCCGGCGACATTTACATGACCAACGACCCGTGGCTGGCCTCGGGTCATTTGAACGACTTCCTGCTGATGATGCCCGCGTTCAACGATGGCAGGGTGGTTGGGTTCACCTCCTGCACCTCGCATCTGGTGGATCTGGGGGGCTTGGGCATGGGGCCGGAAGGATCGGATATTTACGACGAGGGCCTGCTGATCCCCCCTTGCAAACTGGTCGAGGAAGGCACGCCAAACGCGCTGCTGATGGACATTATCCGCGCCAACTCACGCGAGCCGATTGCTAATGAGGGGGACATCTACGCCCTGATCGCCTGTTGTGAGGCTGGGGTGAACCGGCTGGTGGCGATGATGGATGAGTTCGGGATCGACGATCTGGACTGTTTGGGCAATTACATTATCGACACCTCGCGTAAAGGCGCGCTGGAGGCCATCGCCGAGGTGCCTGAAGGCGTCTACAAGAACGTGCTGCGCATGGACGGGTACGAGAATGAGCTGGAGCTACACGCCACGCTGACCGTTACCAAGGACAGGATGCATGTGGATTTCACCGGCACGTCGGGTTGTTCAAGAAAAGGCATCAACGTGCCGCTGAACTATGCGACGGCCTATACCGTGTTTGCCCTGCGCTGCATCGTCGGGCCGGACATTCCCAACAATGCGGGCTCGCTTGGGCCGTTTACGGTGGACGGCCCCAAGGGCTGTATCCTGAACGCGCAACGCCCGGTTCCGGTGGCGATGCGCCACACGCTGGGGCAGGTGACACCCGATCTGGTGCTGGGCTGCCTGCATCAGGCACTGCCTGACAAGGTTCCGGCCGAGGGTGCCTCGTGCATGTTCGACTTGCCCATGCGCCACGCGCCCGAGGTTGCGGCCAATGGCGGGCGCGAGTTTGCCATTGAACCCGTGCACAATGGCGGCACCGGTGCGCGGCCTCATGCGGATGGGCTGTCGGCCACAGCCTATCCTTCGGGCGTCTTTGGCTCACAGGTCGAAATCACCGAAAGCGTGGCCCCGGTGATCATGTGGCGGCGCGAGTTGCTGCCGGATTCGGGCGGTGCGGGCAAATATCGCGGCGGGCTGGGGCAGAGGATCGAGATGACCTCGTCCAACGACGCGCCCTTCATCGTGTTCCTGTCGGTCGAGCGGCTGAAATTCCCCGCCTTGGGCCGGATGGGCGGGCAGTCCGGCGCGCCGGGGCGGATACGGTTTCGGGACGGGGTCAGCGACATTCCCGGCAAGGGCGAGTTGCGGGTCGAAGGCGGGGACTACCTGATCTTCGACACGCCCGGCGGTGGCGGGTTTGGTGACCCGGCAGATCGGGACCCGGATGCGCTGGCGCTGGATCTGAGGCGCGGGTTGGTGACGCCCGAAGGGGCCAAGGCCTATGGGGGCAAACCATGATCCGGGCGGTCGATCACATCCGTTCCATGGCCGCCTATGCGCTGGCCGATCTTGGGCATGCGGGCACCGTTTCGCTGGCACAGAACGAAAGCGCCTTTCCAGCCAGCCCAAAGGCGATTGCGGCGGGGCAGGCGGTGATGGGGCAGATGCCGCTCTACCCGGACCCGGACTGGCCCGAGTTGCGCGCGGCGATTGCCGAGGTCCACAAGCTTGACCCCAACACGGTCCTGTGCGGTGCAGGGTCGATGGAACTGATCGGCTGTCTGATCCGCACCTTTGCAGGGTCGGGGGACCGGGTGCTGGGTACGGATTACGGCTATGCCTATGTGGCGTCGGCCACAGCGCAGGTGCAGGCGGATTACGTGCAAGCGCGTGAGGTCGATCTGACCGTTTCCGTCGATGATATTCTGGCCGCCGTCACGCCCCAAACGAGGATCGTTTTTGTCTGCAATCCGGGAAATCCGACGGGGACGCTGATCCCTAATGCCGAGATCATCCGTCTTCGTGACGACTTGCCCAAGGATGTGCTGCTGGTTGTCGATCAGGCTTATGCGGAATTTGCGGATGATGGCCAGAACCCGGCCGAGGTTTTTGATTTGATCGAACGTGGAGACACTGTCGTCATGCGCACCTTCTCCAAGGCCTATGGGCTGGCGGGTGCGCGTGTGGGGTGGGGCGTGTTCCCGCCCGCGATTGCGGCTGAGATGCGGAAAGTGCTGAACCCGAACAATGTGTCGATCCCGTCGCAAGCCATGGCAACTTCGGCGATCCGGGATCAGGCGCATATGCGGGAAACGGTGAACCAAACGGCTGCGATCCGGGATCGCTTTGCCGAAGGGTGCCGGGCGCTTGGTCTGTCGGTTCCGCCCAGCCATACCAACTTTGTGCTGATCCGGTTCGCAGATTTTGAAACCGCCCGGAAAGCCGATCAGGCTCTGCGGGCCGAGGGCTTGCTGATGCGCGGTATGGGCGGATACGGCTTAGCTGATTGCCTGCGGGCCACGATCTGCCGGGAAGCGATCATGGATCGCTGTCTGGCCGGGCTGCGAAAGGTGACGTCATGACCCATGAAACCCGCAGGCGCGCGAAAATCGGCGTTTTGGTGCCTTTCACCAACACCAACCTCGAAGCGGATATGATGCTGATGCGCTGCCCGGATACGACGGTGCATTTTCAGCGCATGGGTGGCTATGACGTGGATGAGATTCCGGGCTCGGACCAGATGGCCGGGCTGGGGGCCTCGGATATCAGCCATGATCTGCGGATGATCGCGGGCGTCCGGCCCGATGTGGTTCTGTACGGCTGCACCTCGGCCACGCTGACCCATGGCCCCGGCTTTGACGCGCAACTGGCACAGGATATCAAGGCCGCCTCGGGTGCGATCACCTTTACCGCCGCCGGTGCGTTGGTGCAGGCGATCAAGGCGCTGGGTGTGTCGAATGTGGGTTTCTCTTCGCCCTATCTGGGCGAGATCAACACGCAGGCCATGGGTTTTCTGGCTCAGAACGGGATCGAGACGGTGCGCTGCGCAGACATAGGGCGCGAACTGGGCAATTACGGTCAGGGAGAGCTGACGCCAGAGGAGGTTTTTGACCTTGCCTGCCGGGCCGACGATCCCAAGGCCGAAGCCATTGTCCTGAGTTGCACCGATATGCGCGCGGTCGAGGCGGTTGAGCGGATCGAGGATGCGCTTGGCAAACCGGTCGTGACCTCGAACCAGGCGATGATGTTTGCGTTGGTCCAGCAGCTTGGGCTGCCACCACATGCCGGGCTTCCGGGTCGGCTGTTCGACCGATTGTAAGGAAGGTTCTGATTTGTCGACATTCGGATGCCAGCTAAACCCTTTGTGCAGAAGGATTGCCGTGAGATGACCCTATGGATCAACCCCTTGCCGCCATCGCTGACATTGACGATGGTTTCCTTTGAGATACGGATCCCACACGGGCGCAGGCCATCGCGGCCCCGACACTTGGACGCAGTGACAGGAAGTACAACATGATCAAAGACAACCCCGGTCTGATCGCGGCGATCCGCGATCGTTTTGCCCATGTGGATAGCTGCCCGTTTCAGGGCGAGCGTGTTTTCTTTGAAAACGCAGGCGGCGCGCTGACGCTGAAGAAGGTGGCCGAGACCTCGGCTTTCTATGCGGCGATCCCGGACAATCCGGGGCGGATCAATCCGGCGGGGCAGGGCACCCAAAATGTGATCAACAAGGCCAAGGCCGATCTGGGCGTGTTCATGAACGCCTCATCGGGCCAGTTCTTTGCCGGGGAAAGCGGGACTGAGTTGCTGTTCCGGCTGATCCGCACGGCCTGTCTGGTTGCGCCGAAAGGGGCGAAGGTGATCGGGTCCTCAATCGAACACCCGGCGACCCGCAGTGCTGCGCGTCGCTGGGCTTGGATTGCCGGGCTGGACTACGTGAACGTGCAGCATGACGACGAAACCGGGCTGGTCACGGCTGAGGATTATGCCGCGCGGATGACTCCGGACGTGGCGGTGGCGACAATCCTGCATGCCTCACCCGTGACGGGGATGGGCATGGATGTGGCCGCGATCTCAGCCGCGATCCGGGCTGTCTCACCCGACTGTCTGATCATCGTTGATGGTATTCAGCACGCGGCACACGGGCAGTTGGATCTGGATGCCTACAACGTCGATGGCTATGCGATCTCACCTTACAAAGTGTTCTCGCGCCACGGCTATGGCATCGCATGGATTTCCGACAAGCTGAGCGCGCTGCCCCATGACATGCTGATCGATGCGCCGGCAACAGGGTGGGAGTTCGGAACCCGCGACACCGGGTCCTACGCCACCATGTCCGACGTGATCGACTATTTCATCTGGCTGGGCGGCGAGGTGTCCGACGAAACCGATCCGCGCAAACGGATCGAGGCTGCGGGTCGCGCCATTCACGGCTACGAGACGCATCTGACGAACGCGATGATCAACGGGGTCGGAAACCTGCCGGGGCTGCGGGATATGGACCACATTCGCATTCTGGCCGGGGCGGACAACGCTGCGCGTGAGGGGTTGGTGTCGATTGTGGTGGATGGCATCCCGTCGGAACAGGTGGTCGAAACGCTCAATCAGCAGGGTATCCGCACCCATACCCGCAAGGCAGATCATTACTCGGGCAATGTGCTGACGCCGCTGGGACTGTCGGATTGCATCCGCATTTCGCTGTGCCACTACAATACCGAGCAGGAGGTGGCGCAGTTGCTGACTGCCGTGAAGGACATGACCGCCTGAACAAAAAAGCCCGGCCAGAAGGCCGGGCTTTTGGTTTGATCGGATCGCGGCTTTAGAAGTGGACCGATTTCGTTCCGGCGGGCGCTTGCACCGGCGGGGCGAATTTGGTCAGGTCGATGCCTTCGACAGCCGCCTTGTATTCGTCCAGTGTCGGGGTCCGGCCAAGGATGGCGGACAGTACGACAACCGGAGTCGAGCCCAACAACGACTCACCCTTCTTGTCGGGCGCATCCGCCACGACGCGGCCCTGGAACAGGCGGGTCGAGGTGGCCAGAACCGTGTCACCTTTGGCCGCTTTCTCCTGGTTGCCCATGCAGAGGTTACAACCCGGACGTTCGAGGTACAGGATATTCTCGTACTCGGTGCGCGCCTGGGTTTTGGGGAACAGATCGTCGAATTCAAATCCTGAATAGCGTTGGAGAATCTCCCAGTCGCCTTCCTCTTTCAACTCGTCGATGATGTTGTAGGTCGGTGCGGCCACAACCAGCGGCGCGTTGAATTCAACTTTCCCCGAGGCTTTTTCGAGGTTGCGCAGCATCTGCGCCACGATCTTCATGTCGCCCTTGTGCACCATGCACGAGCCGACAAAACCCAGATCCACATGCTTTTCAGCATTGTAGTACGAGATCGGGCGGATCGTGTCGTGGGTGTAGCGCTTGGAAACATCGGCGTTGTTGACATCCGGGTCGGCGATCATCGGCTCGACGATCTGGTCCAGATCGACGACAACTTCGGCGAAGTATTTCGCATTGTCATCGGGGCGCAGGGCAGGCTTTTCACCCGACCTGATCTGAGCAATGCGCGCATCGGCGATGTTGACCAGCTTTTGCAGCATGCCGTTTTCATGCTCCATGCCTTTTTCGATCATGATCAGAATGCGCGACTTGGCCAGTTCCAGCGAGCCGATCAGCGTCTCATCATCCGAGATACAGACCGAGGCTTTGGCCTTCATCTCGGCGGTCCAGTCGGTGAAGGTGAAGGCCTGATCCGCCAGCAACGTGCCGATATGCACTTCGATCACACGGCCCTGGAAAACGTTGTCGCCATGCTGTTCCAGCATCTGCGCCTGCGTCGCATGCACCACGTCGCGGAAATCCATGTGCTCGGCCATTTGGCCCTTGAAGGTCACCTTGACCGATTCCGGGATCGGCATCGAAGCTTCACCGGTGGCCAGCGCTAGTGCCACGGTGCCCGAGTCCGCGCCAAAGGCGACGCCTTTGGACATACGGGTGTGGCTGTCGCCGCCGATAATGACCGACCAGTCGTCCACGGTGATGTCGTTCAGCACCTTGTGGATCACGTCGGTCATCGAATGATAGACGCCTTTCGGGTCACGCCCGGTGATGAGGCCGAAATCATTCATGAACTTCATCAGACGTGGCGTGTTGGCCTGCGCCTTGGCGTCCCAGACCGATGCAGTGTGACAGCCCGACTGATAGGCACCATCGACGCTGGGGGCCACGACGGTTGCGGCCATCGCCTCAAGTTCCTGCATGGTCATCAGGCCGGTGGTGTCCTGCGAGCCGACGATGTTGACCTTCACCCGCACATCCGAACCGGCGTGCAGGGTCTTGCCCGGCGTCGCGCCCACGGCGTTTTTGTTGAAGATCTTCTCAACCGCGGTCAGGCCCTGACCCTCGTGGCTGATTTCCTTGGACAAGGCAAAGACCAAAGGTGCCTCGATGCCAAGCGTTTCGGCCGCAAATGTCTGAAGTTTCTTGCCGAAAACTATGGCGTAGGAACCGCCCGCCTTCATGAATTCCATCTTTTGCGGTGTGAAGGACGACGAGACGTCGACCAGTTCGTCACCATCCTCACTCAGCAGCTTGTGGCTTTTGGTGTCGATTTTCAGAACCGTACCGGTCGCAACCGAATATTTCTGTTCCAGAACCGGGTTGCCGTCGTTGTTGAGGATGGCGTTGCCGTCCTCGTCCACCTTCTTGACCCAGTTTTTCAGGTCGATCCCGATGCCGCCGGTGACGCCAACGGTGGTCAAAAAGATCGGCGAGATGCCATTGGTGCCCGCCACGATCGGGGCGAAGTTGACGAAGGGCACGTAGGGGCTGGCCTGCTTGCCAGTCCACAGCGCCACGTTGTTGACGCCAGACATGCGGGACGAGCCCACGCCCATGGTGCCTTTCTCGGCAATCAGCATCACGCGCGCGTCGGGGTGCTGGAGTTTCAGCGCCTCGATCTCTTGCTGCGCCTTCTCGGAAATCAGGCATTTGCCGTGCAATTCCCGGTCAGCTCGCGAATGCGCCTGATTGCCCGGCGACAGCAGGTCGGTCGAGATATCGCCTTCGGCAGCGACATAGGTGACGACCTTGATCTCTTCGTCGATGTCGGGAAGCTTGGTGAAGAACTCGGCCTTGGCATAGCTTTCCAGGATGTCCTTCGCGACCGGGTTGCCAGCCTCGAACGCGGCTTTCAGACGGTCGGTGTCGGCATCATACAGGAAGACTTGTGTTTTCAGCACCTCAGCCGCTTTGCCAGCGATCGAGGCGTCCTGACCCAGGGCCAGATCCAGCAGAACCTTGACCGAGGGGCCGCCTTTCATGTGCGACAACAGCTCGAACGCAAAATCCTGCGAAATCTCTTCGACGGCGGCTTCGCCCAGAATGATCTCTTTCAGAAAGCCTGCCTTTTCACCGGCGGCGCTGGTTGTGCCCGGCAGGGTGTTGTAGATGAAATAATGCAGCGAATCCGCGCGATATTCGTTCTGCGGATCGCGGATCTGATCAATGATTTCTTTCGTCAAAGCCCCATCATCGATGGGTTTGGGGCTGAGGCCCTGTTCTTTGCGGGTTTCGATTTCGGCAAGGTAATCTGTATAAAGGCTCATGGCGTGTTCCGACGGTTTGGGCGAGAGCGCGAGGTGCGTTTGGCACCTGGCCATTTAGTTTGTATGCCGCGGTATACGAAATGCCAGCCGGTTGCAAGCACAACTCCTGTGGCGCGTTGTCTCTGCCCTGAAATCAGCGGATGATCGAAATCCAGACATCGCCAACGCGGAACCGGCTGTTCATGCCCAGACGCGTCGGTTTTTCCGGCCTGATCTGCCGTCCACCGATGAATGTTCCGTTCGACGAGCCCAGATCGCGCAGGTAGAGCTGATTGCCCTTGGCGATCTGGATCACGCAATGCTGCCCGGACGCCTTCTTGCTACGCTCCAGCGAAAGATCGGCCCAACCGGAATCGCGCCCGATCTTGATCTGATGGGTGGATGCGATTCCCGGCACATCGCGGAAGACGATGGATTTGCCCTGATCCGGGCCGGACGAAACCGCCAGACGCCACATCTTGATCGGGCGCGGCGCCATCGGGCTGAACCAGCGCACCTCGGCGGCCCGGTCATAGCGCGCGGCCGAGTTCGGGTTCAGGCCGGTCAGGCCAAGGGTCATGATTTTTTTCATCGCCCGCGACGACCGGCGCATTGCCGAAACCGGCTTGCCGCTTTTGTCACGCATGTTCAGGCGCATGACAAACCGACCGATGGTTGCGCCGCTCAGGATGCCTTCGCAGATCAGCCAGTAGATCAGCACCAGCACCAGAAACAGGCCAATCGGCAGGGCAAGGCCCGCCTGATGCAATCGAAGCTCTTGCCGCAGTACGGGTTCAAGCGTGGCAACGACAAAGCCCAGAAACATGAAATCCAGCAGGGCCGCCGCGCTAAGCAGGCGCGCGGCGTTCTTGTCGTCCAAAGGTCCGCCGATCATCATTATCGTGTCCCCAGCAATGTCAGAACCAGAAACAGGGCCGCGCCGATTGAAAACAACAGCAGCGCGTCACAACGCAACCTCAGCGTATGTCTGCCCCCGGCGTTGGAACTGCGAAAATGGAAACCCGCCACCCAAAGCGCCAGACCCATGCCCGCGACGGTGAACAGCAGGGTTTCGGACAGGATCTGCTGTCTGAGCGATACCGCCAGCCACTCGGCCGCGCCGACGATCATTCCGCCCCACAGAATGGCCACGACATAGGCCGCGAAGCTGAGGGATTCATTGTTGGACCGGCTTAGCCACGCGACCAGAGCGCCCAGCCCCCAGCCCAGTGCCGCCGCAATCAGAATCAGCAGCGTCATGCGAACTGGCAACGAGAGGCTGGCGACTTCAACATTAAAGACCACACTGGTGGTATTGTTCGCGAAATTCGAGCTAATGCCCAAAAGCGCAAACAGCGCGCCAATTCCTGCGGCAATGTGTCCGGCAAATGCAAAAATCTCGTTTGCCAGATTCATCTTGTCCCGAATACCAAGGGGTATTTTCATCTTTAAACTCTACCTATGAACGAATCTTCGAAAGTGTTTGGTCGAAAGTGTCCCGAATCAGTATCCTGTAATCACAAGACATTCGCGAATCGTTGATTGAAAATAAAAAACATGTGAGTTCATAATCAACTACGAAGAAAAATTTGTATTACGGAGTAACGAGATGCGTACAGCCGCAGTGTCCCTTTTTGCTGCTATTTCCCTTTTCATTTCAGCCTGTACCGAAGAGACGATCCAATCCGCGTCATCATCGTCGGTGGCCGGCAAGACCCAGCAGGAAAAGCAACTTGAAAAGCAAGTCCGCAGCCTGGATCAGGTCTCGAAGGACATCATCGTGAACAACACGGTTCAGGGTGCCGTTGCGGGTGCCATTGTCGGCTGCGGACTTGGACTGCTGCTGGGTGGTGACGCCGGTGATTGCGCTGCGGGTGCCGCCGCAGGGGGGTTGATCGGCGGTGTTGGCGGCAATCAGGTCGGCAAGCAGGCCGCAGCCAAAAACGTCGAGATTGTAAACAGTAAGGCGGTTCTGGCCAATCTGTCGAATGTCAGCAAACAGCTGAACTCGGTCGAAGCGAACTTGCGTTCGGTTCTGGCCTCGCAGAACGCAGAACTGAAGTCGCTGCGTCGTCAGCTGGATGGCGGGCAATTGTCGCAATCCGCGTATAACCAGCGGGTCAAGGCGATCAAATCCAACCGTCAGGTGGTCTCGACCGAGCTCAAGCGCAGCGAACAGAATATGGACAACACCATTTCCGAACTTCGGACGGCCTCAAGCAAAGGTCAGCCCGGTTTGGGCGGTGCGACCAATGCGGCGGTCAGCAATAAAAACCGTCTGGCCCGGACCCGCGCATCCATTAATCTGCTTTAATTTCCTTTGACCCGCGTCTGTCTTTCAGGCGCGGGTTTTCCAATAGTAAGTGTGGTAAAATGACGTGTGATCTTTTCCGTTTCTCAAAACCAGTAGCTTTTGTTTCCTTGATTGCGATTGCCGGTTGTACCGGATCGACCGATCCGACAACGGCCACATTGTTCGACAATATCGCAAACCTGAATTCGGGCGAATATGACCGCCAGATCGCCAATAACAAGGCGCAGGCGGATGCCATTATTGCGCAAAACCGGGCAGCCGAGCAGCGCAACGCGCAATTGGCCGCACAACGGGATGCCAACAGTTCCGAAATCGCGTCGCTGCGTCAGCAGATTGCCGAAGTGAAGGCGCAAGGTGCGCAGGCGCGTGCGGCCTCGGCCTCGGACCCGGTGAAGCTGCAGCAGGTGCAGGCGCTGGATAACCAGCTGAGCGCGGTCGAGCGTGACGTGAACAGTGGCGCAAGTGCGTCGGTCGTGTCGTCCGAACTGAACCGGATCAAAGCGGCCTATCGCGCGTTGTCGATTTAATACCAATCACGTCAGGTCGGCGCTTGTCGACGCATGCGACGACCGGGACGTCTTGCCTGAGGGGGGTCTTGGGATCGTGACCTACGGATTTTCACGCAGATTTCTGGCGCTTGCCGCCGCTTTGGTCATTTCGGGCGCAGCCCACGCGCAAGAGGGGAAGACCCGCGCACCAGCCACCGGGCTGGCCATTTTGGATTGCGCCCCGGAAGCCCCCGCGCCCGAGGACAGTTGTCTTGTGCGCGTCCCGTCCGGCAATGAACGCGGCGGTATGAGCTTTCGGTCACTGGGCGATGCACAGGCCGATTTCGAGTTCGTCAAATCTGTGGACGATTTGCCCGGCAATCTGACGCTGTCGGCCACGATGGTTCTGATCGACCTGTCGGTGGGCGACGGCAGTGGCCGCCTGCGCAGCTGGAACCGCGAACGCGAGTTGATCTCGCGCGTTGTCAGCAACCTGCCGACGGATGAGAAAGTGGCGATCTATGGGTTTGGCAACGACATTGTCGAACTGTCGCCCTTTTCGACCAGCCGTGCCCGGGCCGAGGATGTGATCGAAGACCTTGAGATCAAGGAACAGAACACCCGCCTTGTCGCCAACGCCACCCGCGCCATCGAATTGCTGAGCCAGCAGGACGATGTGCTGCTGAAAAACCTGATCTTGATCACCGACGGTGATGAGGAAGGTTTGGCCACAGTCGAAGAAATCTCGGAAGCGGCCGAGCGTGAGGGTGTTTCGGTCTCGGCCCTTGGCATGTTCTGGCGGGCGCAGGGCAATGCGCGCACAACGCGCGGCATCGATGTTCTGAAACGCTTGACCGACCCGCAAAACGGGTTGATGGAGGAGGTGTTCCTGCAGAACCAATCCAATGCGACCTCGGTCGTGGCGGATTTCATCCGGTCTTATGGCAACGCGGTCAAAGGCTCGGGCCTGATCGTTCCCGTTGGCGATCCCGCGCCTGCGCGGATCACCATCGACATGATCCAACCGGTTGTGGGCCAGCCTGGACAGACGGAAACCAAAAGCTACTCGGCCGAATTCCAGCCCGTGGTCGATCCCACGCCGACGCCGGATCCAGTGGTCGACCCGGTTGAAGAGGATCTGATTTTCGGCCTGCCGGCGCTGTATGTGTATATCGGGGCCGGGGTTCTGTTGCTGTTGCTGATCCTGTTGATCGTGCTGCTGACCCGGCGCGGATCGGGCGATGACGGCGATGATCTGGAAGCGGGAGAGTTCGACGATGGCGACATCACCGGCATGCGCCCGCCGCAGGATGACGCGCGCACCGTGGCCACCGCTCCGCCGCCGATTGCCTATCTGGTGCGGGTCGATAACGGACATCGGTTCCCGGTGCCGTCTGGCCGCTCGACCCTTGGGCGCAGCAGTACGAACGGCGTGGTGATCCCGGATGGCGGTATCTCGCGGGTGCATGCAGAGCTTAGCGGCTCACCCGATGGGCGGTTCACGCTCAGCGATCTGGACAGCCTGAACGGGACGCTGGTCAACGAGCGCAAGATCAAGGGCGCACAAAGAGTGAATGTGGGTGACACGTTGGGCCTTGGGTCCGTTCGCCTGAAACTGGTCCGGGCATAACCCAGCGGCCAAACACACAGGAAAGGTGAAGAACATGGGCAACGACAACAAGACAAGCTGGCTGTTCGACAAGGACGAAGAAGACCTGAACGACGATATGGACTTCGGTTCGGATGACGGGTTTACCGAAAGCATTTCTCCGTCGGATGACGAGGCGACGCATGCGATGCCAAGCGGGTCGTCCTTCAGCGAAGCGCCGACGGAATATGTCGAGGATGACAAGACGCAGATCTATCACGGTGGCATGTCCAAGAATTTCTCGGACAAGGCCGAGTTCGACCCGATGGTGGATCCGATCACCGGCTGGCTGGTCGTGGTCAAGGGGCCGGGGCTGGGGCAATCGGTCAATCTGGGCTCGGGCATGAACACGCTGGGCCGCGACGGTGCTGAGCGTGTGTCGTTGGATTTCGGCGACAAGATGATTTCCGGCAATGATCACCTTCGGATCATTTTCGACGATGCCAACCGGGTGTTCTTTGCCGCCCCCGGCACGGGCCGCAATATCAGCCGGATCAATGGTCAGATCGTGGCGACGACCATGCCACTGGAAAACTACGCGTTGATCGAACTGTCCAAGCAGACGCATGTGCGGTTCGTCGCCTTCTGTAACGAGGATTTTGACTGGTCGGAACTGGCCGAAAGCTCTGACGACTGATCCAGATGACAATCATCAGCGGCAAACAGAGCCTGGGCCAGCGCGACAATCAGGAGGATGCGTTCGATCTTGTCTATCAGAACGAGCGTGATCCCAAGTCCGACATCCTGATGCTGGTCGCCGATGGGATGGGCGGCCATGCCGGGGGTGAGGTTGCATCCAACCTGGCCCTGTCGGCGTTCAAAAAGCACTTTGTCGGGGGCTCGGACGCGCCGCGCCCGCGCGACCGGCTGCAAGAGTCGCTGACGGCGGCAAACGAGGCCCTGCGCCAGCGCATCGCCACGCAGCCTGACCTTAAGGGGATGGGCTGTACCTTGGTGGCGGCGCTCAAGCTGGGGGACCGGCTGATCTGGGTGTCGGTGGGCGACAGCAGCCTGTTTCTGCTGCGGGACGGGCGGCTGAAAAAGCTGAATGCGGATCATTCGCTTTATGGTGAATTGCTGCAGATGGTGGCAGCCGGAAAACTGTCGCAGGAAGAGGCCGACAGCCATCCGCGCCGCAACGCGCTGCGCTCGGCCCTGATGGGCGACCGGATTTCGCTGACGGATGTCAACGCGATCAGCCTGAAACCGGGGGATGTGGTTCTGTCCTGCTCGGACGGGCTGGATACCCTGTCACAGGCCGAGATTCGCGAAATCCTTCAGAATGGCAAAAGCCGCGATATGCGCGGTGTTGCATCCGATCTGCTGAACGCGGTCGAGGCGAAGGGAAAGCCGAAGCAGGACAACACCACGGTTGTCGTCTACGCCCATGTTCAGGACGGCATGAGCAGCCTTTTGCGAGGTAGCCAATGGGCGTTCCACAATTCGGACAGGAATAACAAATCCCTGAAATACGCGGCGATTGGACTGGGGGCGCTGGCCGTTGTCGCAACGGCAGGGGCGTTGATTTTCAGCCAGGGCGGCGAACCCGAGGTCACGCAGGAGGAAGAGCCCGCGCCAACCCCGCCCGTGCAGCAGGAAGAACGGCGAATCGGTGACAGTTCGGTCGACGAAGATCCGGCAGTGTCAGACCCGGACGGCGATGGTCAGCCGCTGACGGAACCCGAGCCGGAGGGTCAGGAGGACCCGGATACAGGGCCCGCGACACGCTCGCCGGATGAAGCCGAGCCCGAAGCACCGGCCCCGGAAGCGCCGCAAGAGTCGGAAACCCCGCAAGTGGAAGAGGAACCAGCATCCGAACCCGTCCCGAACGAGGATGCGGCAGAGGATGGTGAACCCCTTGGTGAAGGAAGGTAGACCCAACAGTGTCCGTGCATCTGCCAAAGGGAGAAACCTTTGCCGGTTACGTTCTTGGCGACGTGCTGGGGCAGGGGGGGTTTGGCATCACCTACCGCTCGCGCAATCGCGAAACCGGCGAGCGGTTCGCGATCAAAGAGTACTTTCCGGCGGATTATGCGGATCGCGGCCCCAACAATGCGGTGTCGCCCACATCCGAGGGGCGGCAGCTGTTTCACATGGGGCTGGAAGCCTTCCTGCAAGAAGCCAACCTGCTGCGCGATCTGCCCCAGCAGCAGGGCCTGATGCGGGTGCGTGCTGCGTTTCGCAAGCACGGTACGGCCTATTGCGTGATGGAATATATCCACGGCGATCCGCTGGACCGGATGATGGCGCGCATGATCGACGCGCGGGGGTCGGTGCCGCAGGACCTGGTGATGACCTTCCTGAGGTCGATGCTGGGCGCGTTGGACGCGGTGCATGAAGTTGGCGTGGTGCACCGGGATATGAAGCCCGCGAATGTCATGATCCGCAAAGACGGTCAGCCGATCCTGATCGACTTTGGCGCGGCGCGGCTGATGGGGAAATCCAGCGGGTTGGCCTCGATGTTCACACGGAAATATGCGGCGATTGAGCAATTCCCCGCGGAAAAGACCGGTCTGGCCGGAGGCGTTCATGAAGGCCCGTGGAGCGACCTGTTCGCCTTGTCCGTGATCCTGTACGAGATGGTCTCGCAAAGCCTGCCGCCCAATGCCGAAGAGCGTTGGAAAGAAATGCGGGCCAGCGGGCGGGACCCTTATGTCCCGGTGCGTCAGAACCTGAAACGCAACCGCGTTCAGGCGCAATATGACGACGCGCTGCTGAATGCCATCGACATGGGCTGCAAGCTGCTGCCACGGGATCGCATCCGCACTGCCCGCGACTATGCGCGCGTTGTTGGTATCGACCTGCACGCGCCCCAAGCAGTCCCGCGCAATTCCGCGCCCGAACCGCGCAAAAAAGGGACCAACCGCCCAACACCGAAACCTCGAAAACGGGGTGGATCGCGGGCGGCGTCGGTACTGGTCTTGCTGTTGATCCTGGTCGTGGCTGCGGCCGTCATTGCATATGGAATCCTGATGTGAGTGTCGTGAAAGTTATCCGTTCCCTTGGCTTCGCTGCCGCCTGTTTGATCGCCATGGCTAGTGCGGCCCCGGCCCAGATCGTTCCGGAAATTGTTGCTGAGGCCGATAAGGCGATGGGGCGGACCCTGGTGGATCGGGGCGGTGGCCGGGGTGGCACCGGATCGGGCTTTGTTCTGTCGGAACTGCCCGAAGGCAACGGGTATTACTATATCACCAACCATCACGTCATTGATGGCGGCCAGTATATTCAGGTCGGGTTCAAACAGGGTGATCGGGTATTCTTTTACGACGCGCAGGTGCTGCATGCCTCGCGCGAGTTGGACTTGGCGGTTTTGCGGATCGTCCCGCAGGAAAACGGCGGGCATCGGCCCGGCATCCTGTCGCTGCGCGAAGGCAAGGCGCTGAAGGGCGAACAGGTTGCCGCCATCGGCTATCCGGGATCGTCAGATCAGATCAACGCGGGCGGCGATATGCTGCCGTTTCTGGAACCAACTCTGACCCAAGGCGCGATCAGCAAGGTGGCACCGGGATCGTTTAACGAAACCGGCCGGACGCTGGAGATTGTGCAGCACACCGCATCGGTCAATCCGGGCAATTCGGGCGGGCCGCTGATCGACTATTGCGGTTCGGTTCTGGGCATCAACACGGTGATCTCAGTCTGGAGCTCGGATGGCGTTACACCCACGAACAACACGTTCTGGGCCTCGTCCGCGAACCCCATTGCCGGGTTTTTGCGGGATACGGGTATCCCGTTCACGTCCCATCAACAGGAATGCGATCCGGAAAACCCGGAAATGGTGAACCCCGCCGGGGGTGACAACAGCCTGCTGATCATTCTGGCGGTTCTTTGCGGGGCCGGGGCCCTGGTGATCGGCGGGATCTACTATGTTGCGTCGCAAAACAAGGGCGATGACGGGTCAAAATCCTTGCGTGGCGGGGGTGTTAAATCCTCGGGCCGGGCGATTCTGGCTGTCAGCATGGACGGGCAATCGGCCAAATTCAGCGCGTCGCAGTTGCAATCCGGCGTCACCATCGGGCGGGCCAGTGAAAACACGCTGACCATTACCGATCGCAACCTAAGCCGGCGTCATGCCAGCCTGTCCTTGCAGGGGCGCAAGATGATGCTGACCGATCTGGGCTCGTCCAACGGCACCAAGGTCGATGGCCGGCGTCTGAAGCCGAATGAACCGGTGCAGATCAACACCAAGTCCAAGGTTGAACTCGGGGGGGTAGCGCTTGTCCTCAGACGTCCCTGATACGGTTCTGTCGATCCGCAACCTTGGGATCGAACGTGCGCCCGGTTTCTTCGTGGTGATCGAAGAGTTGGAGCTGAACGCGGGCGAAACCATCGTTCTGGACGCGGTTAGCGGTGCGGGCAAAAGCACCGCGCTTGGGCTGATTGCCGGGGCGTTGCCTCTGACCGACCTGCCGGACAGGCGGCATGTGATTGACGGGGTTCAGGTCACGCCCGACACCCCAAGGGCCGCGTTTGCCGGGCCGGACAAGCTGGGCTTTGTGCTGCAAACCAATACTCTGGTGCCGTATCTCAGCTTGCAGGAAAACATCGAACTGCCGGTGCGTGTTGCCGGGCAGGTACCGGATGCCGAATGGCAGGATCACCTGATCCGCGCCATGGGGCTGCGGGATCTGACCACGCGCAAGCCGGGTCAGTTGTCCGTGGGCCAACGCCAACGCGCCTCGGTCGCCCGGGCGTTGCTGGGGCAACCTGCGCTGCTGTTGCTGGATGAGCCTGTCTCGGCCCTTGATCCCGCCAATGTGGCCGAGGTCGAAGGGTTGATTGTGCATCTGGCGGCCGAGGCCGGATCGGCGGTGGTTCTGGCCAGCCATCAGGCGCAAACCGGTGAATTTGCGGACACCCCCCGCGCCGATCACCGCATATTGGATCATCAGGGGCAGTCCTACTCGATCTTCTCAACCGCAAGCCGCGCGGCGGCGAGGGTGGCGTGATGGTGCGGATACCGACCCTATTGGCCTTGCGCGAATTGCGCCATGACTGGCAATCGGCTTTGTGTTTCGTGGCCGCTTTGGCCGGCGTATTGGGCCCGCTGCTGATCATTCTGGCCCTGAAAAACGGGATCATCGGCACCATGGTGGGCCGGTTGATCGAGGATCCGTCGAACCGCGAAATTCTGGCCATCGGGGCCGAACAGCACGACGCGGCTTTCTTCGCGGCCTTAGGCGCGCGGCAGGATGTGGGGTTCATTGTGCCTGCCACCCGTTCGATCAACACATCGGCCAATGCGGTGCGGCATGAAGCACAGCGCAAGTTGGAGCGCGCGGTGCCGCTGATCCCCTCAGCCGCTGGCGATCCGCTGATCGACGGCGAAGCGGTTGCGCCGGGGCGTGTATGGATCTCAGACAAGCTGGCGCAGGATCTGTCGGTATCGGCGGGCGATACGCTGGACATGATCATCGGGCGCGAGGTGGACGGCCAGCGCGAAAACGCGCGCCGCGATCTGCAGGTCATCGGCGTGCTGCCGCCCGAGATCTGGCCCCGCCCGGCCATCTTTCTGTCGCTGCCCGATCTTCTGGCGGTCGAGCGGTTCCGGGACGATCTGACCTCGACCCCCGCGAACTGGACGGACCCTGTGGCCGAGCCCAAGACCTATGCCAGTTTCCGCCTTTATGCGCGCTCGCTTGAGGATATCGGAACCCTGTCCGCGCATCTGTCCGAGATGGGGCTGCAATCGCGCCCACGGGCAGAAAACGCGGCCCTGTTGCTGTCCTTCCGGCGCAACCTGAACATTCTGTTCACCGCGATTGCGGCGCTGGCGATGTTTGGCTTCTGGGCGGCGATGTCGGCCAATCTGCGCGGCATGGTCGAGCGGCAGCGGGTGATCTTCAGCCTGTTTTCCATGCTGACCATGCCCGACCGGCAACGCTGTGTGATCCCGGTGGTGCAAAGCCTGACGCTGGTGCTGGGCGGTGTGATTGCCACGCTGATCATCATCCTGCCCTTCCTGCTGGCCATCAACGCAACGTTTGAAACCGCCCCGGGTGAATCCGTGGCGCGCCTTTATGTGGGAAACATTCTGGCGACGCTGGTTCTGGGGGCCGTGACAGCGGTGACCGCAGCGGTCTGGGCGGTGTTTGCCGTGCGCAAAGTCGAACCTCAGGAGGTGTTGACCCATGCCTAAACTGACCCGCCTTGCCCTGGCCCCGCTGATCGGTCTGCTGACCTTCTCCGCAACCGCGCAGGCGCAGGACATCACATGGCGCGAGAAATACTATAACCCGCAGCCTGCAGATGGAGACTTGTCCCTGCCCATGCCTTGCGGCGGGGCCATGACCTTTCGAAAGGTGGCGACGCCCAATACCGATGGTGTGATCGGCGATGTTTCGGTCGTGCTGGGACAGGAAGGCAGCGATCAGCCCTATCTGAACGGTCTGCGCCGGGCCTTTGTCTCAGGCGCGTTTGCCGACCCCGAAGGCGCGGCCAAGGGCTATTTCTACATGGCCAAGTATGAGTTGGCGCAGGCGCAATGGGATGTGGTCATGGAAGGCTGCCCCGACAAGGAACCCCGCCGCCGAGGCTTTGTTCCGGCGGTTGGGCAGACCAAGCTGGACTATCAGCGCTTTGCCGAAGCCTACACCCTGTGGCTGATGGAAAACGCGCCGGACTCGCTGCCCAGAGTGGGTGATACCCGCGCCTATCTGCGCCTGCCGACCGAAGAGGAATGGGAATATTCCGCCCGTGGCGGTCTGGAAGTCGATCAGGCCCTGTTCCGGGCCCCTTTGCCGCCTGTGCCCGAAGGCACGCCGCAGGATGAATACATTGCCCATGGCGGCACAGCTTCAGCCGGGGGGAAATTGCAGGTCGTGGGATCTCTGCGCCCCAATCCGCTGGGTCTGCACGACATGTTGGGCAACGCGTCCGAGATTGTGGGCGATCCCTTTGCGCTGGTGCGTCACGGGCGTTTGCATGGTCAGGCGGGTGGCTTCGTGAAGCGCGGTGGCGACGCGCGGACGCCTTTGGCTGACATCACATCCTCGACCCGGTTCGAAGTGCCGCCCTTTGACATCCTGTCCAACACAGCCTCGGCGGACCGGTTCACCGGCACCCGGCTGGTGTTGCAGGGTCTGGCGATTACCTCGGCCGATCAGGATCAGGCGCTGAAGGACGGGCTGGACCAGTTGGCGCGCCCCGATGAAGGGCTGGCGGTGGCGGCCAGCGAGCAAGAGGCGATGGACCTCTTGGACGAAATCTCGGCAGAGACCCTGTCGGATCGTACCAAAACGCAGCTTGCGGTGATCAAGGACACGCTGAACCGGGGCCGGGTCGAGCGCAACGCGCAGCGGGACCAGTCGATCCGCCTGATCCTGACCTCGGGCGTGCTGGTCTGTGGTCAGGGCATCCGGCGCTACTTGAACGCGCTGATCTCATCCCTGACCATCGCGCCGGAACTGGACGCGCTGGAGGCGGAAGCGCGGCAAAGCGGGGATCAGGCTTTCCTTGATGAAGTGCTGGCCGCCAAGGAAGACGCCGCCGCCAAACTGGCCGAGCTGGAGGCCAAGGCCAAGGCGGATATCGTCGAATACGCCAACCTGATCGAGGGTCTTGTCGATCAGTACTCGCCCGTCCTGCTCCGCAAACAGATCGATTTCATCTACCCCACCGAGGCCGAGCGTGGCCGCGAACGGGCGACCTGTCTGGCGATGGTGCAGGATCACATCGGTGCCCGCACTGTGGCGGGTTATTCGGATTTGGATCAGATCGCAGATGACTTTCAGGCCGTTGCTCTGGGCTTTGTCGAAGAATGAATTGGAAAGGTTGAAGAATGCGGGATGTATTGAACAAATCGCTTGAAGTGCTGGTCTGGATCACCACCGGCATATCCATCGTTTTTTTTTGTTTTATCGCGGTGAACATGCTGCGCCTGTCGCCTTTGGGACCGGATACAACGACCATTATCGCGGCGTTTCTGACCGTGGTGTTCGGGATCACATCCTCGCTGGTGTTTGCGGGCATCTGCTTTCAGATCATGGATATCCGCACCTTTAGCAAACACAGCGCCATCAGCCTGAAAAACCGGAGGTAAGGACGACCATGGAACATTCGGTACTTGGCCTGAAACCCGGCAGCGTTCTGCAGGACACCTACGAGATCAAGTCCCTGCTGGGCGAAGGCGGCATGGGGGCCACCTTTCGCGGGTTGAACCGGGCCAGCGGGCATGAGGTGGCGATCAAGGTCATGACGCCCAGCTTTGCCAGAAACAAAAAAGCGGTCGACCTGTTCCGGCGTGAGGCGAACCTGCTGCGCACCGTACGCAGCGATGCGGTTGTGCGGTTCGAAACCTCGATGCTGGACAAGGATGGCCGTCTGTTTCTGGTGATGGAGTTTGTGCCGGGTCACCCTTTGGCGCACTACCTGAAGAAGGGCGCGCGGCTGTCCTCGGACGATGTTCTGAAACTGGGTTTGCGCCTGTCGCAGGGGCTTGAGGCCATTCACAAGCTGGGCATCGTGCATCGTGACGTGGCCCCGGACAACGTCATGATCTCGCACGAGGATATCAATCAGGCCAAATTCATCGATTTCGGTCTCGCCTCGGACAGTGTGGGTACGGACAAGTCGATTATCGGCGACAGTTTTGCCGGCAAGCTGCGCTATTGCGCGCCCGAGCAATTGGGCCTGTTTGGCAATGAGGTCTCAGCCGCCACCGACGCCTATGCGCTGGGGCTGGTCCTGATGCGGACATCGGGGCTGAAACTGCCGGGTGAAGGTAAGGGGTTTGCCGCCGTCGAAGATCGCAAGACGGACGTAAAGATCACCGATCCCAAGGTCGAGCCGGGCCTGAAATGGGCGTTGGAGCAGTTGTTGAAAGCCAACCCCAAGGACCGCCCCACCGATTTGCCCGGCCTGTTCCGCAAGGCGCTGAGTGGCGGGGCCAAGAAATCCGCCTCGGCTGGTGCGGCACCTGAAAAACAACCCGCCGCGACCCCCGAGGCGTCGGGTAGCAGCAAACTGCCCCTTGTTGCGGCTGCTGTTGTTGGATTGGCCGTGATTGTAGGCGGCGCGTGGTATGTTCTGAACGGCGCAGGTGGCCCCTCGGCTGAAGTCAACGAATCTGTGGGCATCGCTCAGGATGCAGTCGCTGCCGACAACCCTCTGACTGCGGCTCGTGACCTATTGGCCGCGGGCGGGTCACAGAATCTGGATGCCGCGCTTGGGGCGTTGATCGCGATCAGCAATGATCAGGAACTGCCGCAGCAGGACAGGGCTGACGCCAATATCCTGATCGCCGAGATGTACGATCCCAAGACCCATAGCACAGTGACTTCACCCTTCCCGCGCCCCGACCCTTCTGCGGCGCGGCGCTATTATCAGCGTGCGGCTGATCTGGGCTCGGACCCTGCACGCGACGCCCTGAACCGCTTGGGCGAGTGAGGAGACGGATATGATGTTGAAACGGATAGCCCTTCTTGCAACTGCCTTGATGCTGGCCGGGCCGGTGCTGGCGCAATCGAAATCGCCGTTGCCGATCGAGGGCAAAACCAGCCTGTTCCAAAGGGTGCTGATCCGCGAACGCATCGACGCGCGGGTTGAACCTGATAGTGAAGAAACGGCCACCGCCCTGTCGCCTTTGCAGGTGTTCTTTGTTTACGAACGGGACGGCGACTGGATGCAGATTGGCGCCACCGATCAGGGTGACGATCTGATGTGGGTGCCGCAGACGGCGACAGTTGACTGGAACCAGAACATCGTCGCGACGCTGGAAGGCAGCGACAATGTGGGGCGGGTTCTGTTCTTCAACGACATCGATCCGATCTACGACATCATCGAAAGCGAAAATCCAGCCGGGTTGGCCAAGGATGCCCGGGATGAGGCACTGGCGGCGGAACAGGGCGGCACGCCGTCGGAAACCGTGATCGCCCTTGGCCCGCGTGAGACGATTGACCAGCGGCAGAACCTCTATGTCATGCCGATCTTGTCCACCGAAGAGGCGGTGTTCGATATCGGCCCCTTCGTCAATCTGTTGCAGGTTGCCGTGGCCAGCGCCAACGCGCCGAACCTGCCGGACGTGACCAGCCCCGACGCGACGGGTGATCTGAAAACAGCGGTGGTGTTTGTCGTCGATACAACAATTTCGATGGAGCCCTATATCCGCGCCACACGGGATGCGCTGCAGGAAGTATATCGTCAGGCGGCATCCTCGGACGCGGCTAATGCGCTTAGCTTTGGGCTTGTGGGCTATCGCGACAGCCTGCAGGCGGCTCCGGGGCTGGGGTATGACGTCAAAACCTTTGTCGATCTGGAACAGGGCCTGAATGTCGAGAATTTTCTGGCCGGTATCGACCAGATGCAGGAGGCCGAATCCAGCAGCAAGAACTTCCGCGAAGACAGCTATCGTGGCATCGAACATGCGTTGCAGGATATGGACTGGGGTGAGTTCGGCAGCCGGTTTATCGTGCTGGTCACCGATGCCGGGCCTCGTGAGTTCGATGACGAATACTCGTCCACCGGCCTCAGCGCGGAAAGCCTGAACCGGCTGATCCGTGAACGCATTGGCGGGGCCATGGCGGTCATGCACTTGCGGACCGAGCGCGGGGCAAAAGATCACCCCTCGGCCGAGGCAGCCTATAAGCAACTGACCGCTTTCCCGAACTCCGCGCCGTTGTATTTCCCGATCGAAAACGGCGATCCGGCCATCTACAAGGACACCGCCCGTCAGCTGGGACAGTTCGTGGCGCAGCAGGCGTCATCCTATCGGCGCAGCGGTGGCGATGAGCTGCTGAACGAGGACGCGATCATCGACGAAAGTGAAGGCGGGCTGTTCAGCGGTCTGAACACCGCCAGCCGCACCATGCAACTGGCTTATCTGGGCCGGACCGAGGGCGCGAAAGCGCCCGATCTGTTCGAGGCTTACGTGGCCGACCGTGATTTTGACCGCACGGGCCTGAAACCGCTGTCGATCCGGCTGCTGATCTCCAAGGCCGATCTGAGCAATCTGGAAGAGGCCCTGCGTATCATCGTGGATCAGGCCGAACGCAACGTAGTGAACCCCGATCAGTTCTTTACGCAGGTTCTGGGTGTGGCCGCGGATATGAGCCGCCGACCCGATCAGGTGTCGCGCCAGTCCGATCCCAGCCTGGCCGAGGCGGTGGCGCTGGACGAATATCTGGCCGATCTGCCCTACAAATCGCAGATCATGGCGATTACCGAGGATGACTGGGTGCGCCTGCCGATCTCGGAACAGCAGACCATCGTGAACGGTCTATACGACAAGATCGAACGTTATCGCCGCTATAATGAGTCGACGGATCAATGGGTCGATTATCTGGGAGCCGGGCCACAGGCGGGCAATCTGCTTTATCCGATGTTGCTGGACGATCTGCCCTAGTGCCCTGCGACCAGCGTTAGTGTTCCGGGCCTCGGGAACAGACCGAGGCCCGGATACTCACCCGGCAATCGCCGCTTTTTCGTTGCCCTTCTTGAACTGCTGGTCAAACAGCTTGCGGAAGCTGCCGTCGCGGGCCATCAGCTCGTCCAGATTGCCCTGTTCGACAACCGAGCCATCCTGAACCACCATGATCTTGTCCGCCTCCAGAACCGTCGACAGACGGTGCGCAATGACGATCACGGTCATGTCTTTGGTCAGGGAATCCAACGCTTCGCGCACAAGGTTTTCGGATTCGGCATCAAGTGCGCTGGTCGCCTCGTCCAGAAGTAGAATTTCCGCTTTGCGCAGGATGGCGCGGGCAATTGCCAATCGCTGTTTTTGACCGCCAGACAGGAATGCACCGTTCTCACCCACCATCGTGTCGTAGCCATCCGGCAGTTCCGAGATGAAGTCATGCGCATAGGCGGCGCGGGCGGCGTCATAGATCTCCTCATCTGTCGCATCCGGCGCCGCGAAGCGCAGGTTTTGCATGACGGTGGTCGAGAACAGGAACGTGTCCTGGCCCACATAGGAGATCTTCTTGCGCAGAGAGTCGAAGCTTGCGAGGCGCACATCGTGGCCGTCGATCTCCACGGTACCCTCCTGCGGGTCATAGAAGCGCATGATAAGACCGAAAATCGTGGATTTCCCGCCGCCGGACTGACCGACCAGAGCCGTGGTCTTGCGGGCTTCGAAGGTCACATTCATGTCGTCGATCACCGAGATCGAGCCCTGGTAGCCAAACTTCACGTTCTTTAGCGCGATCTCACCCGGCCCGTCAGGCAGATCCTCGGCATCGGGGCTTTCGATCATGGTATCCTTCTGGTCAAGCAGGCCGAACAGGAGGCCTACGCCGACCATGGCTGCCTCGATCTGGACACGCATTTTCGACAGGCGTTTTGCGGGTTCATAGGCCATCAGCAAGGCGGTGATGAAGGACATCAGTTGGCCGGCCGTGGGCTGCTCGGTTCCGGCAATGCCGAGGGTGCTGACAATCAGAATGCCTGCAATCGCCAAGCCCGCGAGGAATTCCATCAGCGGGCTTGCAATGGCCTGCAGACGGGCAATGTCATTGGCGCGTTTTTCAACTTTTCGAACGGCGGTATCCATCCGCTCGGTCATGCGATCTTCCAGTGAAAGCACCTTGATGACCCGGATCCCGGCGGAGGTTTCCTGCAGCACGCGGATGATTTCGGCCATCGATTTGAATTCGGCCTTCATAATCGTCCGGACACTTTTCAGAAGGTACCGGACACCCAGCAAGGCAACGGGGCCCACGATCAGGAACATGACGGACAACAGCGGTTGCTGATAGACCATGACGATAACCAGCCCCAACAACGTAAGGGCATCGCGAATGAAGCCGGTCACCAGAACGTCGATCAGTTTACGGGCGGCCTGAGCGCCATTTGTCGTTCGCATCAGAAGTCCGGAGGATTCATTCTTGCCAAAGAAACCAACGCCATGGCGGATCAATTTCCGGTACACTTTTTGCTGCTGCGACGCGACGATCCGGTTCCCCGCCCGCGCAAGGTAAACCGCTTGCACGAACGAAGCCACCGCCTTGGCTAGGAACAACCCGATGACGCCAAGCGCAATCAATGGGGCCCATTCGCGCATCTCGGGGCTGGTCATGGCATCTACGATGTATTCCATCATATAGGCCGACCCGGCAGTGGTGGCTGCCACGATGATCATCGCAACAATTGCGACAGCGTACATCCAGCCCTGAGCCCGCAAACTTTCGCCCATCAGGCGGCCCATATAGCCGGATCGCCATTCATTCCAGGCGCGCTTAATCATTGCATTCTCCAGATCATGAAACCATGCGCTCGCTCAGATAACCTATAATCATTTCTGCCTAAAGGGCAGATTGTATCACGTGACAGAGTGACCGTTTTCGATGGACGAGCTTATGACGGCAATATTCGCCGCGTAGGGATGCTCAGCTAGGAATGATCCAGCAGAGTTGCAAGAGGTCGGCACATTGCCGTCTACCCCGTATGCGCAGCATATGAATGCGCAAGGGATCAGTTGGTCATCCGGTATTATGTGTCTTATCGGTCACGCCGATCACCCAATATTACAAGGTAAAGCCGTTGCCGGACGCTATGTGGGGCGGTCTGATTAAGCCTCCGTTCAGCGCAAGTATTATTGCATCTCACCAAGCGTAATTCGAAATTTGAATAAGCAGTTTCAGTGTGATAGCCTGAGATTGGCCTATCGCGGTGCATCTTTGGGGGACGGGCTTCTGAGTATTTACGCCGGGCTTGTTGTTCAGCGGAAAACCGCCATTGGGCTCAGCGCACCCAACGGCGCATGCAGGTGCCGTTTTAACGCTTGTGAATGTCATGTATGGCCCTTAGAACCCCGGCAAATTTGATTAGGTGAAAGCAAGTGTCGATCAAAGCCGTAATTCTTAGTCTGCCAAAAGACGTAGACCGGCGACGCTCCTGCGAAGACGAACTTGCGCGCCTGGGTTTGCAGTATGAATTTTCGGACGCCCTTGCCGGTGATCAGCTGAACGAAACCGACCTGGGTCGTTACTATGACGCGGACATGAACCGAAGCAAGTTCAAACGTCCCCTCAGCGCAAACGAAGTGGCCTGTGCGCTTGGGCATCGGCAAATCTGGCAAGCTATAGCAGAGTCCGAAGATCACGTTGTTCTGGTGCTGGAGGACGATGCGACTTTTGTGCAGGACCCGACGGCCTTTCTGAGTGCATTGTCAAAATGTTCCGAATGCTTTGAAGATGTCATGATCAAACTGGATGGCGTTTCTGGCCGCAATAATCAGATACTGAAACCCTTTGCGGATCAGAACCTTGTCTTGTCGGATTGTCTGCCGCCCAGAACCACGGGTTATATTCTGGGGCGCCGAGCTGCGGCACAATTGCTTCGGGTACACGCGCCGTTTGCGCGACCTGTGGACATCGATCTCAAATTCTATTGGGAACACAAAGTCCCGATCCTGACCCTGGCGGAGCAGATGGTGGCCGAGCGTGGGGTGTTTGACAGCAACATTGAAGCCTGCCGCACCAGCAAGAAAAGCGAGTCGTCTATCGGCCGGTTCGTGCGGAACCTGTTGTACCAGATCAAGTACACCTACGGGCGGCTCAGCCATCCTCTGAAGCCAGAGATGATTGAAGGGCTGGGCCCCTTGCTGCGCACGGATAACACGCTTCGGAACCGTATATGAAAAAGAACCTTGTCGTCGTCCGTGCGGGCGGCAAATCCCTCCACACCCGTTGGACGGAGATTCCCTATGAAGACCGGAACTATGACCTTCTGATCAGTTTTTTCTCGGACGAGGCTTTTGCGGCGTTCCAGCCGGAGCCTGGGGTCGAGGCGGTTCTGATCAAGGGCGGGAAGTGGGACGGGCTGTTCGCAACCCTGTCAGACCGGGATTTGGATGCGTATGATTTCTACTGGCTGCCCGATGACGATCTGGACATCAGCGCGCAGGATGTGAACGCGTTGTTTGATGCGATGAACACGCATGGTCTGAGGATCGCGCAGCCTTCGCTCAGCCCCGAAAGCTACTTCTCGCATTTCGTATTCAGCCAATGCCCCGGATTTGTGCTGCGATACACCAACTACATCGAGATCATGGCCCCCTGTCTGCATCGAGATGTTCTCAGGAAGGCCCTGCCTTTGTTCCGCGGTACGATGAGCGGCTATGGTCTGGACTATATCTGGTGCCGCTGGGACGAGGCCGGAGCATATCGCACTGCCATTCTGGACGGGATTGCAATGCATCATACCCGACCCATCGGCAAGAACCTGAAGGCGGTGATGGCTGAGACGGGCAACCTGAGCTCGGAAGAGGAAGAGGCGGTCTTGAAAGAGATGTTCGATCTGTCTCGCCGCACGGTCCCGATTGTCTTTGCCGGGATATTGCAGGGCGGTCAGCCAATCTCGGGCCGGGTACAGGTGGGCTGGCGCATGTGCCGGGGCTGGATGTCGGTTCTGCCGCGTTTTCGCAGCGCCAGCGAGGCCCGCGCCGGGATATTCAAAATCGCGCGGCGACAGCTGAGCAAACCGTTGGATATGACGACAATTTCCAAAAAGACCTGAGCGGGAACAGCAATGCGAGGGCAGAGTGCATCGGTGGAAGGGGCCCAACAAGACTCTGGTTGCAAGATATTCTGCAATCAAATATCGACACATACCGCCAACAGAAACCGAGAAGGCCGGGAATGTCTGGAAAATACTTGATGGTGGGCGCGGGCTTGTCCGGCGCTGTAATCGGTCGGCACCTGGCAGAGGCGGGCCACGACGTCACCGTCGTCGACTCGCGGGATCACATTGGCGGAAACTGCCACACGGCCCGCGATGAAAAAACCGGTGTGCTGCTGCATGTCTACGGGCCCCATATCTTTCACACAGACGACGCCGAGGTGTGGGATTACGTAAATCGGTTCGAGACCTTCCTGCCTTACAAGAACCGCGTCAAAACCACGTCGCGCGACGCGGACGGCAAACGCGGCGTATTCTCGCTGCCGATCAACTTGCACACGATCAACCAGTTCTTCGGCAAAACCCTGCGCCCGGATGAGGCTGAAGCTTTCATCACCCAAGAACAGGCAGACACCAGTATCGACGACCCCCGGACATTCGAGGAACAGGCCCTGCGCTTTGTCGGCAAGGATTTGTACGAAGCGTTTTTCAAGGGTTACACGAAAAAGCAATGGGGCCTTCATCCGTCGGAATTACCGGCATCCATCCTGAAAAGATTGCCGGTCCGGTTTAATTACGACGACAATTATTTCTTTCATCGCTTTCAGGGGATGCCGGAAAACGGTTACAGCGCGATGATCGGGGCCATTCTGGACCATCCCGGGATCACCGTGCATCTGAACACCCATTTCACCAAGGATATGGGCGCAGACTACGATCATGTGTTCTATTCGGGGCCGCTTGACGGGTATTTCGACTACCAGTTGGGGCGCCTTGGCTATCGCACGCTTGATTTCGAACGGTTTGACTATGATGGGGATTACCAAGGCTGTGCGGTCATGAATTATGGTGACGAGGACGTGCCCTATACCCGTATCACCGAGCACAAGCATTTTGCCCCATGGGAACAGCACGAAAGCTCGGTCTGCTATCGCGAGTTCTCTCGATTGGCAGAACCCGGTGACACGCCTTACTATCCAATCCGTCAGGTGAAGGAAAAGGAGTTGCTCGGATCCTACGTTGATCTTGCTCGTTCAACGGACGGAGTGACGTTCGTAGGCCGGTTGGGAACCTATCGCTACCTCGATATGGACGTGACAATCCGCGAAGCCCTCGACACCGCCCGCGCATTTGAGGCGAGTCTTAGCAAAGGCGAGAAAGCCCCTGCGTTCTTTGTTGCGCCGCTCTAAACGCCCGTTTTACAAAGCACAAAAATAAGGCTTCGGCTGCGTCCGCAAAGCTGTCGAAACATCTTGCACTGCGCTCTTGCTACTGCGTCAAAGCAGTCGGCATCGAACTCTTTTATGTGTGCCAGGTCACGGCGGACCACTTGCGAAGGGGGCTGGCGGACAAGGAGCATAGGACTCAAGCACCACTGAAACACGCAACGGCAGCTCTGCAAGCAGAATGATTGCGTAATTAGGGGACAACTTTGATTTTGGTCGGAGTGAGAGGATTCGAACCTCCGACCCCTGCCTCCCGAAGACAGTGCTCTACCAGGCTGAGCTACACTCCGACCGTGGCGGCGGGTCTATACCCGGTGTTTGGGATGTGCAAGAGGGATATTTCTATATCTCGCGGGCAACTGGAATAGGCAGGCGCGCGGGTCAAGCGCAGCTATGCGGGCCTTTAGGGCAGCGGGCCGGATTGGTAGAGTTTGATTTTCGTGCCGCCGTGATCGACCACTGGCCCGGCGGACAAATCAGGCAAGCGGGTGGATCGGGCGAGAGAAGGATTGCTGGTCACGATCCCGACGCGCCAGCCGGAAAAGCGCGCCAGCAGGGTCTTGCCGAGGCTGCCGTAAAGCGATCTGAGGCGTTTTTCATCGCCGATGCGGGCTCCGTAAGGCGGGTTGACGATGACCAGCCCGGCGGGGCCTTCGGGTGGTTTTATGTCGCTGACCGCGCGTTGGGTGAAATGGGCCACGTCCGAAACACCGGCCTGATCTGCGTTTGCGGTGGCGGCTTCGATGGCGCCTGCATTCCGGTCCGAGCCGTAGAACCTGATGGACGTCTGTACCTCAGGCCCGGTTACGCGCAGCGCGTCAAACGCTTGTGCGTCAAAGCAGGCGAGGTCTTCGAACGCAAACCGGCGCGAGCGGCCGGGGGGCAGGCTAAGGGCGATCTCGGCGGCTTCGATCACGAAAGTGCCCGAGCCGCACATGGGGTCCAGCACCGGCTCGGTCCCGTCAAAGCCGCAATTGCGCAGGAACATGGCAGCCATGGTCTCGCGCATTGGCGCTTTGGCGATGGCGGGTTTGTGGCCGCGTTTGTGCAAAGGCTCGCCCGAGGTATCCAGCGACAGGGTGCAGACGTCTTTGTCGATGCGCAGCATGACGCGCAGGTCTGCCTCGGATGAAATCGGCGCGCCCAGCGTTTCCGAGATGGCGCGTTCCACGCGTTGGCGCGCAGCTCCGGCATGATAGATGCGCGATTTGCGGCTGGTGGCCTCGACCTTCACGGGGATGCCGGGGCGCAGGAATGTGGCCCATGGAAATTTGCGGGCGCGTTTGTCCAGTTGTGCCAGATGAACAGCGGGGAAACTGCCGATCCGGACCAGAACCTTGTTTGCCCCGCGCAGGCACAGATTGGCGCGCCAGACCTCGGACCAGTCGCCCCGGCAACTGACGCCGCCGGCCACGCGATGGGCGTTTGCGAATCCGTTCTGAACGGCTTCGTCGCAGAGCGGCGCCTCGAGGCCCGGGGTCGCCGCCAAAAAGATCTCGAACTGGTCAGATGTTGTCATTTCCGTTGCTTACACCGGATAGAAACCGGGCGCGACACGGTTTTTTTTATGCTAGATTGCTGCCATTGTGCCTGTTCACACAGAAAGTGATAGGGTTTCCGCATTTTCGGCGGTAACAGGTTTGCGTTTCGCGACAGGCGCGCGTAAAGGGTCCGTGATCGAAAGAACGCCAGCGGATTTTGGCAGGGAAATGGCGCTTTTGCCCTCCCTTGGATGAGACAATTCGCGCTATCTCGGGCCATGACCCGATGGCAGAGATGGTCGGCGCAGGTAAAGAGGCTTGGAAGACAGTAGCGACATGCAAACTTTCAAACTGAAGAAGGGGATGGAATTGCCGGTTCAGGGTGCGCCTGAACAGAAAATCCATCCGGGGCCGGAATTCAAAACCGTAGCGGCGTTGGGCGCAGACTATCTGGGGCTCAAACCACGCATGCTGGTGCAGGAAGGGGATGCGGTTCAACGTGGCACGCCCTTGTTCTGTCACAAGGATGCGCCCGATGCGATGATGGTGGCCCCGCTGACCGGCAAGGTCGTGGCCATCAATCGCGGTGCCCGCCGTGTGCTGCAAAGTGTGGTGATCGAGGTATCGGACCCCAATGATACGGGCGTCGATTTCTCGGGTGTTGGCAATGCCGACAGTGCCGAAGGCGTGACCGAAAAGCTGTGCGCCGCCGGTCTGTGGACCGCGTTCCGTACGCGGCCCTATTCGAAAATGCCCGAACCCGGTACCAAACCCGCTGCAATCTTCGTGACGGCGATGGATTCCGAACCTCTGGCCGCAGATGCCGCTGTGATCATTGCGGATGCGGGGGATGCGTTTGCTGCGGGTCTTGGGGCCATTGCAAAACTGACCGAGGGCAAGACATATCTGTGCCACAAGGACGGCGACAGCGTTCCCGGTGCGGATATGCCCGGTGTTGAAGCCGCCGCCTTCGCGGGCCCGCACCCGGCAGGTCTGGCTGGTACGCATATCCACTTCCTTGAACCTCTGGCAGGCGACAAACAGGTCTGGACGATCGGCTATCAGGACGTGATCGCCATCGGTCGTCTGGTGCAGACCGGTCATCTGGACCCGAATATCGTCATCGCGATCAGCGGCCCCGGCGCGCGGCAACCGCGCCTGATCCGTACCGTCATGGGTGCCTCGACCGACGATCTGACCCGGGACGAGGTCAATGTCGACGGCACGCCCCGGATCATCTCGGGCTCGATCCTGTCGGGAACGCAGGCCGATGGACCGACCGCTTATCTGGGGCGCTTTGCCCGCCAGATCTCGATCATTCGCGAAGATCACGACCAGCATACGCTGGGCTGGATCCTTCCGATGCCGTCGAAATTCGCGGTGCAGCCGGTTCTGGGGTCTGCCCTTGCCAAGAAGCTGTTTCCGCTGACCTCGAACCTGAATGGCGGACGCCGCGCGATGGTTCCGACCGGCACGTTCGAGCAGTTGATGCCGCAGGACTACCTGCCGACACAGCTGCTGCGCGCGCTGCTGGTGATGGACACCGATACCGCGCAGGCGCTGGGTGCTTTGGAGCTGGACGAAGAGGATCTGGGCCTTGTCGGCTTTGCCTGTCCGGCGAAATATGAATACGGGCTGGCGCTGCGCGACTGCCTGACCAAGATTGAAAAGGAGGGCTGAGCCAAATGGGTTTGCGCAGCTTCTTTGATCGGATCGAGCCGAACTTTACCAAGGGCGGCAAGTACGAGAAGTACTTCCCCATCTACGAGATGGTGGAAAGCTTTATCTACACTCCGAAAACCGTAACCACCGTCGCGCCGCATGCGCGGTCGTATATCGATATGAAGCGGATCATGACCTATGTCGTGTTCGCGACAATCCCCTGTATCCTGTGGGGGATGTATAACACCGGTTATCAGGCGAACTCGGCCATTGCTGCGCTGGGGCCTGACTCGGCGACCGGATGGCGGATTGCGCTGTTGCAGATGTTTGGGATTTCGCTGGACCCCTCCAGCGTCTTTGCCAATGTGATGCACGGGCTGATGTATTTCCTGCCGATCTACATCGTGACGCTGGTTGCAGGCGGTATCTTCGAGGTCATCTTTGCCACCGTGCGTGGACATGAGGTAAACGAAGGTTTCCTTGTCACCTCAATGCTTTACACGCTGATCATGCCAGCTACTGCGCCCTTGTGGCAGGTGGCGCTGGGGATCATCTTCGGCGTTGTGATCGGGAAAGAGGTGTTTGGCGGCACCGGCAAGAACTTCCTCAACCCTGCTCTGGTGGGCCGGGCGTTCCTGTATTTCGCTTATCCAGCCAGCATGTCCGGTGACACGGTCTGGACACCGGTTGACGGGTTCTCGGGCGCCACTGCTCTGTCCGTCTCGGCCTCGCAGGGCTTTCAGGCGCTGGCCGCTGATGGCATCACCTGGTGGAATGCGTTCTTTGGCTCGATTCAGGGCAGCTTTGGCGAAACCTCGACGCTGGCCTGTATGATCGGTCTGGCCTTCCTGCTGGCCACGCGGATAGCCAACTATCGCCTGATCATCGGCTGTCTGGCGGGCACCATTGGCTTTACCCTGCTGCTGAACCTGATCGGTTCCGACACCAACCCGATGTTTGCGGTGCCATGGTATTGGCACATCGTCATCGGCGGCTACGCCTTCGGTCTGGCCTTCATGGTGACCGAGCCGGTCTCGGCCAGCCACACCAACATGGGCCGCTATATCTACGGTGCGCTGATCGGTGTCATGGTTGTGATGATCCGTGTCATCAACCCGGCTTTCCCCGAAGGCATGATGCTGGCCATTCTGTTCGGCAACGTCTTTGCACCGCTGATCGACTATTTCGTCGTTCAGGCCAACATCAAACGGAGGGCGCGTCGCCATGTCTGATACGCAATCCCCAGAACCCAAAGGCGCGATTGCCAAGTTTCTGGCGGCCTCGCCGGATTCGGTCGGCAAGACGATCTTCATCGCGGTCGCCGTCTGTCTTGTCGCCTCGATGGTTGTCTCAGCCGCGGCGGTCAGCCTGCGCCCGGTGCAAGAGGTCAACCGCCTGAAGGACAAGCAGATCAACGTGTTGCAGGTGGCAGGCGTTTATGAGCCGGGCACCGACGTGACCGAAGCTTTCGCCGCGTTCGAGCCGCATGTTGTGGAACTGTCCACCGGCGATTTCGTCGATGACCAGTTCGACCCGGCCACCTTCGACGACATTGCCGCCGCCAGCGATCCTGAGCTGAGCGTTGCGCTGGACGATGACCCGGCTGGTATTGGCCGCAAGTCGAAGTATCGCGTAATCTACCTGCTGCGCGACGATGCGGGCGATCTGGACAAGGTGATCCTGCCGCTGCACGGCTATGGCCTGTGGTCCACGCTCTATGGCTTTATCGCGCTGGAAAATAACGGCAACGATATCTACGGTCTGCAATTCTATCAGCATGGCGAAACCCCGGGCCTTGGGGCCGAGGTGGACAACCCCCGCTGGAAGGCGCTGTGGAACGGTAAAAAGCTGCGCGATGACAATGGCGATCTGCAGATCACCGTGTCGAAATCCCAGCCTGCGGCCGGACCTGATTTCTATATCGACGCGCTGGCGGGGGCGACCCTGACCTCGGTGGGTGTCGATAACCTGGTGAAATTCTGGATGGGCGACGCGGGCTACGCTCCGTTCCTGGCCAAGCTGCAAGCAGGAGAGTTCTAATGTCTCAGACCAAGAAAGAGATGCTGGTCGACCCGCTTGTCGACAACAACCCGATCACCTTGCAGGTGCTGGGCATCTGTTCCGCGCTGGCGGTGACCTCGTCGCTGCAGGTGTCGATGGTGATGGCGCTGGCGGTGATCTTCGTGACTTCGTTCTCGTCCTTCTTCATCTCGTGCCTGCGCAACCAGATCCCGGGCTCGATCCGGATCATCGTGCAGATGGTGATCATCGCCTCGCTGGTGATCCTGGTGGACCAGATCCTCAAGGCTTACGCGTTTGAGATCTCGAAAACCCTGTCGGTTTTCGTTGGCCTGATCATCACCAACTGTATCGTGATGGGCCGCGCCGAGGCGTTTGCGATGAAGAACCCCCCGGTCGCGTCCTTCATCGACGGGATGGGCAACGGCATGGGCTATGGTCTGATCCTGCTGCTGGTCGGCTTCATTCGCGAGCTGTTTGGGGCGGGTTCGCTGTTTGGCATCACCATTCTGGAGACCGTCAACAACGGCGGCTGGTACGTGCCCAACGGCATGTTGCTGCTGCCCCCGTCGGCGTTCTTCATTATCGGTCTGATCATCTGGGCCTTCCGCACATGGAAGCCGAACCAGGTGGAAGAGCGTGAATACAAAATTCAGCAGGTAGAGGCCCACTGATGGAAGGTCTGATCTCACTGGCCGTAAAGGCCATCTTTGTCGAAAACCTTGCGCTCAGCTTCTTTCTGGGGATGTGTACCTTCATCGCCGTTTCGAAGAAGATCTCGACAGCGCTGGGTCTGGGGATTTCGGTGATGCTGGTTCAGGCGATCACCGTGCCTGCCAACAACCTGCTGCTGAACTACCTGCTGAAACCGGGCGCGCTGGCCTGGGCCGGGTTCCCGGATGTGGACCTGACCTTTCTTGGCCTGATCTCGTATATCGGCGTGATCGCGGCGATGGTGCAGATTCTCGAGATGATCCTGGATAAGTATTTCCCGCCGCTCTACAACGCGCTGGGGATCTTCCTGCCGCTGATCACGGTGAACTGCGCCATCCTGGGTGGTTCGCTGTTCATGGTCGAACGCGACTATAACTTTGCCGAGGCGGCGACCTATGGTCTGTCTTCAGGCTTTGGCTGGGCGCTGGCGATCACCGCGATGGCGGGTGTGCGCGAAAAGCTGAAATATTCGGATATTCCGGACGGCTTGCGGGGTCTTGGCATCACCTTCATCACCGCGGGACTGATGGCCATGGCCTTCATGTCCTTCTCGGGCGTGAAACTGTAAGGAGGGCGCAATGGAAACCTTTAGCTTAGGCGTCATCCTATTCACTCTGATCGTTCTGGGTCTGGTTGCCATCATCATGGCCGCCCGCTCGCGTCTGGTGTCGACGGGCAACGTCAACATCACGATCAACGGTGAGAAAACCGTATCCGTTCCGGCGGGCGGCAAGCTGCTGCAAACGCTGGCGGCCGAGAAACTGTTCGTTCCTTCCGCTTGCGGCGGCGGCGGTACTTGTGCGCAATGCCGGGTGAAGGTGCATTCTGGTGGCGGGTCGATCCTGCCGACCGAGGAAAGCCACATCACCAAGCGTGAGGCATCCTGCGGCGACCGCCTGTCCTGTCAGGTTGCGGTCAAGCAGGACATGGAAATCGAAGTCCCGGAAGAGGTCTTTGGCGTCAAGAAATGGGAATGCACTGTTCGCTCGAACGAGAACGTGGCGACCTTCATCAAGGCGCTGACACTGGACCTGCCAGAAGGTGAAGATGTGAACTTCCGCGCCGGTGGCTACATCCAGATCGAGGCCCCCGCGCACCAGTTGAAATACACTGATTTCGACGTTGAGGAAGAGTATCGCGAGGATTGGGACAAGTTCAATCTGTGGCAATACGAGTCCGTCGTGAACGAGCCAATCGAACGTGCCTATTCCATGGCCAACTATCCGGACGAAAAGGGCATGATCATGCTGAACGTCCGGGTTGCTTCGCCGCCTCCGGGCTCCGAAGGGATCCCCGCCGGTCAGATGTCATCCTACATCTTCAACCTGAAACCGGGTGACAAGGTAACGATCTCGGGTCCGTTTGGTGAGTTCTTCGCCCGCGAGACGGAAAAAGAGATGGTCTTCATCGGCGGTGGTGCCGGTATGGCGCCCATGCGCAGCCATATCTTCGACCAGCTCAAGCGTCTTGAGAACCGCAACCGCAAGATCACCTTCTGGTACGGTGCGCGTTCGAAGAAAGAGATGTTCTTTGTCGAGGATTTCGATCAGCTGGCCGAGGAGTTCGACAATTTCGAATGGCACGTGGCGCTTTCGGATGCTCAGCCCGAGGACGATTGGAAAGGCTACACCGGCTTTATCCACAATGTTCTGTTCGACGAATACCTCAAGAACCATCCCGCGCCCGAGGATTGCGAGTTCTACATGTGTGGCCCGCCAATCATGAACCAGTCGGTCATCAACATGCTGCTGGATCTGGGCGTGGATCGCGAAGACATCATGCTCGACGATTTCGGCGGGTAAGATTAACGCAGGACCAAGATAGAAAAGCCCCGCTCATTCGCAGCGGGGCTTTGCTCTTTGGTGGTCTTGAGCAATTGCCGAGACGGCTTAGATCTGCGTCCAGCCAGCCTTCAGCCAGGCCGCAAATTCCGCCTCGTCAACCTGTCCTGCTGCAAGGTCCTCCATCATCTGGACACCTTTGACCGGGTCAGGCAGAAAGGCATATCCATTGAGCCTCAGAAAGGTCAGGGCGGTGACGAAAGCCGTGCGTTTGTTGCCGTCGATGAACGCATGGGCCTTGGCGATGCCGAACGCATAGGCCGCTGCGATTGCCGCCAGATCGGCGTCCTCATAGGCCGCCAGATTCATCGCCCTTGCGCAGCCCATCTCCAACAGCGCCCGGTCGCGCATACCGGGCGCACCGCCATGGCGCGAGATTTGTCGGTCGTGAATGGCGATGACTGCGGCCAGCGGAACCCAGATCCGCGGCTTCAAGCCAAGGCCTGCAGAAGGTCGCGGTTTTCATCCATGACGACCTCGGCCGCGGCCAGCGCCTCGGCCACCGAAGGGTCATGCGCCATGACTTTCAACGTGCCATCATCCCCGCGCAGCACAAAAAGGGTGTCCCCTTCCTTGGCATCAAGGATAGTCAGCATTTCGGTCGACAATGTCATAACGGCCGAGTTTCCGACCTTGCGGATCTTGGTTTCGATCATTTGGACCTCCGGTATATATGGATGTATATACTGAAAGCGGCCCCATTTTGCAAGCTTGGGGGCTTGAGGCCCCCAAGGCTTGTCGGATCTAGGCCTAAAGCCTCAGATCGCTGGCCTCACGCGGCAGGCAGGATTTGATGTCATAAACGATGCTTTGCGATTTGCCATAGGCGCGGAATTGGGCCGGATCGAGCGTTTTGTATTCCTCATGCGCGACGGCCAGAATGACGCCATCATAGGCCCCGTCCTGTGGCGCTTCGATCAGGGACAGACCATATTCCACCTGCGCCGCTGCCGGGTCGGCATGCGGGTCGTGCACATCGACGCTGACGCCATAGCTTTGCAGTTCCTCAATAATATCAACCACGCGTGTGTTGCGCAGATCCGGGCAGTTTTCCTTGAAGGTCAGCCCCAGCACCAGAACCCGCGCCGCGCCGACATTGATACCATCGCGGGTCATGCGCTTGATCAGCTGCGAGACGACATAGCCGCCCATCCCGTCATTCAGGCGCCGCCCGGCGAGGATGATCTGAGGGTGGTGCCCCACCGCCTCGGCCTTGTGGGTCAGGTAATAGGGGTCGATGCCGATGCAATGCCCGCCGACCAGACCAGGGCGGAAGGGCAGAAAGTTCCACTTGGTGCCTGCGGCGCGCAGAACGGCCTCGGTATCGATTTCCATCCGGCCGAAGATCATCGCAAGTTCGTTCACCAAGGCAATGTTCAGGTCTCGTTGCGTGTTCTCGATGACCTTTGCGGCCTCGGCGACGCGGATGCTCTCGGCCTTGTGGGTTCCGGCGGTGATGATCCGCGCGTAAAGCGCATCGACCAGATCTGCCACGTCGGGGTTCGAGCCCGAGGTGACTTTGCAGATATCCGCAATCCGGTGGGTCTTGTCACCGGGATTGATCCGTTCGGGGCTATAGCCTGCATAGAAATCGGCGTTAAACCGCAGGCCCGAGGCGCGTTCCAGCACCGGCACACAGTCTTCCTCGGTCGCGCCGGGATAGACGGTGGATTCGTAGATCACCAGATCGCCGGGTTTCAGAACCCCGCCCACCGTTTCGGACGCTGCCAGCAAAGGCGACAGGTCCGGCCGTTTGCCCGGTGTAATCGGGGTTGGAACGGTGACGATATAGGTGTCGCAGTCGGCCAGATCCGACACATTGGTGGTAAAGCTCAGCCCTGAGGCGGCGGTAAGATCTTCGGGCTCGACCTCTTGCGTGGCATCATTGCCGCCGCGCAAGGCGTCGATGCGCGGCTGGTTGATGTCGAAGCCGACGACCGGGCCGATCTTGCCAAAGGCCACGGCCAGCGGCAGGCCGACATAGCCCAGTCCAATAACAGCGATTTTGCGGGCATCCGGGTTTGTGTCCAGCATCAAGCTTTGCCCCTTATTTGCCGTGATACTCTCGGAACCACTCGACAAAGCGGGCGATTCCATCCTTGAAATCGGTTTGCGGGCGGTAACCGGTCAGGCGTTGCAGCAGGTCTGTATTGGCCCATGTGGCGGGAACATCGCCCATCTGCATCGGCATATAATTGCGGATTGCCTCTTTGCCCACCGCCTCTTCGATGGCTTCCACGAAGTCCATCAGGCGCACCTTGTCGCCATTGCCGATATTGACGACCCGATAGGGGGCGACCGGGGACAGGCTGTCGCCGTCATCGATCTCATCCGCGCTGGCGGGTCGGACCGGAGGCACATCGATCAACAATCGGATGCCACGGACAAGATCGTTCACATTTGTGAAGTCGCGATACATGTCACCGTGGTTGTAGATGTCGATTGGACGATCATCCAGAATCGCATCCACAAATTTATACAGCGCCAGATCGGGCCGTCCCCAGGTGCCATAGACGGTGAAAAAGCGGAACATGGTGGTCGGCAGGTCCCACAGATGCGCGTAGGAATGGCCCATCGCCTCATTCGCCTTTTTGGTGGCCGAGTAGATGGTCAGCTGCGTGTCGGCCTTTTCGACCTCGGTAAAGGGCATATCCTCATTCGCGCCGTAGACCGATGAAGTCGAGGCCATCAGCAGGTGATCGACCTTATGCACACGCGCAACCTCCATCACGTTGAAGGTGCCGACAACATTGGAGTTTATGTAGCTGCGCGGTTCTTCCAGGCTGTAGCGGACACCGGCCTGGGCGGCGAGGTGCACGATGACTTCGGGCTGAAACTCATCGGCGATTTTCATCAGTTGGTCGTGGTCTTCCAGCATGGCCTCGGTTGCGGTGAAGCCCGGCGTCTGCATCAGCATCTGATGGCGGCGCTGTTTCAGGGTGACGTCGTAATAGTCGGTCATCCCGTCATAGCCATGCACGCGGAACCCTTCTGACAGCAGCAGCTTGGCCAGATGGAACCCGATGAAACCCGCCGTACCGGTAATCAAAACTCGCTTCATAAAACCCTCGAACACAATAAAACCCTAGGCATCAGGGATACTCTCCTTGCTGCAAGGTCAAGTAGAATCTCCCTTTTATCCGTCATAGCAAATCTGCAACCGGATTGGTCAACATCGTGCCATGGCCCGGAATTGCCGATTGTCGGAACGCATCAGGCCGGGTAGTGAAAGACTGTGATGGTTAGGAACTGGATCAAAGGGTTGTTTGGGCAGGGTGTCGCGCAGACCGCAGAGGTTGACGCGCCGGAAATCGCGCCCGAGGAGCGGTTCATCGCAATTGGGGACATTCACGGGCGGCTGGACCTGTTACAGGATCTATTGCCTCGTCTGGATGATACGTGTCCATGGGTGTTTGTCGGCGACTACGTGGATCGCGGCGACAGCAGCGCGCAGGTTCTGCATCACCTGCACCACCTCAGCGAATCCTCGGGCGGGCGGATCATCTGTTTGCTGGGCAATCACGAAGAGATGCTGTTGCGCTTTGTCGAAGACCCAAAGCGTGTGGGTCACCTTTGGCAGCAAAACGGCGGCGTTGAGACGCTGAACTCGTTCGGAGTTGCAGGCGGGGTCGAGGTGACAGAAGGCGAACAGGCCGTTGCCGTGGCCGAAGAGCTTCGGCAAGCCATGGGAAATGAGTTGCTGAGCTGGCTGTCAAACCGCCCGCTCAGCTGGACCAGCGGGAATGTCACGGTTGTCCACGCCGCTTTGGACCCGCGCAAGGCGCTGGACGCGCAATTGCGCCAGATTTGCCTGTGGGGGCATCCGATGTTCCGGGTTCAGGCCAGAGAGGACGGGCAATGGGTTGTGCACGGGCACACGATTGTCGCCCACGCGCGGGCGCAGAACGGGGTTGTCTCAATCGATACCGGGGCCTATTCCACCAGCCGCCTGACGGCGGCTGAGATATTCAGGGGCGGGGTGCGGTTTACCTCGACCTAGCCCACAATCATCTGCTTCATGCGCAGCGCTTCGTATTCCAGTTCTTTCAGGCGGAAATGCACCACGTCGCCGATGGTGATCACGCCGCACAGGTTGCCGTCGCGCAGGACCGGCATGTGACGGAACCGGCCTTCGGTCATGGTTTTCAGAACTTCGTTCAACGGATCATCGGGCGAGCAGGTCTTGACCTCGCGCGTCATCAGATCCTCGACCGATTGCGGCAGGGTCTGGCCGGGCGTGTCCGCCATCCGGCGCACGATGTCGCGTTCCGACAGGATCCCCTGTAGCGCGCCGTTCTGATCGGTTACCAGAACAGCCCCGATCCGCTTTTCTTTCAGGGTGTTGACCACGGAATGGATCGTCTCGTTCGGGCGCACTGAAAACACCGAGTCGCCCTTGCCCTCAAGCAGTTTGGCCACGGTCGTCTGTGACTGCGCCAGATTGGACCCCGTCGTTTGGCTGTGCGTCGTCTTTTTGTCTTTATCGCCGCGCATCGGTGCCTGGTAAGAGGTTGGGGCCATAGGCAATCTCCTTCTTGGTTCTTGCAGTGTCTTTCCCTTTTACCTTAGCGCAGCTAAATGGCCTGTATAGGGTGCAAATGCCCTGATCGGCGAAAACCCGGAGTCTGACCTTGTGAGCGATCTGTACCTGACACCCCCCATCGCGGCGCTGATCTTCTTTGCAGTGGTCGTCTGCGGCCACAATTTCCGTATGGCGTGGAAACAACAGCCCGAGGGCTGGCAGAAACGCGCGTGGCTGTTCGGGCTTCCGGCGGGGATCGGCCTGTTGGTGCTGGGCTTTTTGCCGCTGAAGCTGTGAAGCCGGTTTGACTCTGACAGGGGGCGCTGGCATATGCCGGGCACTGATTTTCCCCGGAGACCGATCCATGCGTCTGTTGTCTGCACTGGCCCTTGCAACCTTTCTGACCGGCTGCCTGTTCGACAAGGAACCCGACGTGGTGCGCCTGTCGGGCGAGACGATGGGTACGACCTTCAACATCACCGCAATTGGCGAGGATCTGGACGAGGCCGCGCTGGCCGCATCGGTCGAACAGGCACTGGCCGGGGTCAACGCCAAGATGTCGAACTGGGACCCGAATTCCGAGGTTTCGACCTTCTCGGCCTCAACCAGCACCGACCCGGTGGCGATCTCGGACGAATTCGCGTTGGTTTTGGCGGCCGCGAATGATGTGCATGAGAAAACCGGCGGTACTTTCGACGTCACACTGGGCCCGCTGATCGAGCTTTGGGGCTTTGGCCCGCGCAAGCCCGAGGATCCGGTGCCATCGGATGCTGATATTCAGGCCGCCCTGAATGGTGTGGGGCAGGCGCGACTTTTGACGCTGGATGCCTCGGCTGGCACGCTGGCGAAATCTGATCCGTCTGTCGGGATCAACCTGTCGGCGATTGCCAAGGGCTATGGCATCGATGCGGTGGCAGAAACCTTGCAGGATGCGGGGATCGAGGACTATCTGGTCGAAATCGGCGGCGATCTGGTGACCAAAGGCCAGAACGATCAGGGCGAGGCCTGGCGGATCGGCATCGAAAAACCCGAGGCCGGATCGCAGAGCGTGCAGTTGATTGTGTCGCTGGATGATCGCGGCATGGCCAGCTCGGGCGATTACAAGAACTTCTTCGAGCAGGATGGCGTGCGCTATTCGCATATCATCGACCCGACCACCGGGCGTCCGATCACGCATCGCACGACCTCGGTCACGGTTCTGGCCGAAAACGCGATGATCGCCGATGCCTGGGCGACTGCCATGCTGGCGCTGGGGCAGGAAAAGGGTATGGAACTGGCCGAACAGTATAAACTTGCCGTGTATTTCATCTCGCGCGATGTGACAGGCGGCGACGATGCCTATATAACCGTCCACAGCAGCGCGTTCAAAGACGCCCTGGGAACCAACTGACCGGTAGGAACCGACATGAGCACCTTCATTCTGGCCTTTATTCTTTTGTCCCTGGTCATGGTCGGCATGTCGCTGGGTGTGATGCTGATGGGTAAGACCATCAAGGGCAGTTGCGGTGGTCTGAACGCGATCTCGGGCGCGGATAAATGCGTGGTCTGCCAAAAGGACGTTGACCCGAACAGCCCCCTGCGCGATCAGCTTCAGTGCAAGCGCGCCAAGAAGATGCTGGAACAGATGGAACGTCAGTCCTGATCTGCATTTGCGCAGCGCCGTTGGAACTGGCTAGATAGCCCCCGGACCAGTCGGGAGGCGCGCGTGGCCAAAGCCAGAAACATCCTGTTCATCATGTTCGACCAGCTGCGCTGGGATTATCTGAGCTGTTACGGGCATCCGCATCTGCACACTCCGAACATTGATCGATTGGCCGCCCGTGGTGTGCGTTTTGACCGGGCCTATATCCAGTCGCCAATCTGCGGCAGTTCCCGCATGTCTACCTATACCGGGCGCTACGTGCATTCCCACGGCGCGTCGTGGAACGGCATCCCGCTGAAAGTCGGCGAGATCACGATGGGCGATCACCTGCGCAAGGCCGGAATGGACTGTTACCTTGTCGGAAAGACCCATATGCGCGCCGATGCCGAAGGCATGGCCCGATTGGGGCTGGAACCGGACAGCCTGATCGGTGCTCGCGTGGCCGAATGCGGCTTTGATGTTTTCGAGCGAGACGACGGAATGTTGCCCGAGGGACCGGATGGTTTCTACGACCCGGATGGCGCGAAGGAATACAACAAGTATCTGAAGTCCAAAGGCTATGAGAGCGACAATCCCTGGCACGACTTCGCCAATTCCGGTCTGGATGCCGAGGGCAACGTTTTGTCCGGCTGGTTCCTCAAGAACGCAACCGAGCCCGCAAATATCGCCGACGAGGATAGCGAAACGCCTTATCTGACCGGGCGCGGCATGGAGTTCATGGAAACCCATGACGGCCCGTGGTGTTGCCATCTGAGCTTTATCAAACCCCATTGGCCCTACATCGTGCCGGAACCCTATGCCTCGATCTACGGCCCCGAACATGTGCTGCCGGTGGTCCGATCCGAGGCAGAACGCCAGAACGCGCACCCGGTGCTCAAGGCATTCATGGACACCAAGATCGGCCAGACCTTTTCTCGTCAGAAGGTCCGCGAGGCCGTGATCCCCGCCTATATGGGCCTGATCAAGCAGGCCGACGACCAGATGGGCCGCCTGTTCGACTGGATGGAACAGACCGGGCGGATGGACGATACGATGATCGTTCTCACCTCGGATCACGGGGATTTTCTGGGCGATCACTGGATGGGTGAGAAAACCTTCTTCCACGATGCCTCGACCAAGATGCCGTTGATCATCTACGACCCCTCGCCCGAGGCCGACGCCACGCGCGGTACGGTCTGTGACGCGCTGGTCGAGTCCATCGACCTAGCGCCTACTTTCGTCGATGTGGCCGGAGGGGAAGTGGCCAACCATATCCTCGAAGGTCATTCCCTGCTGCCAATCCTGCATGGGCAGGTGCAAGAGGTGCCACGGGATGTGGTGATCTGCGAATACGATTATTCCGCCTCACCCATTGCCGAGCGTCTGAATGCTTCGGTCCGGGATGCAGTGATGTTCATGGTCGCCAACAAGCGCTGGAAGCTGATCAATTGCGAGGGCGGGCACCGCCCCATCCTGTTCGATCTGGAAAACGACCCGCAGGAACTGATCGATCTGGGCGACAGTACCGATCATGCCGAGGTGATCGCTGAGATGTACGAGCATCTGTTCGCCTGGACCCGCCGCCCGTCGCAGCGCACCACCCGGTCGGAACAGCAACTGATCGAGATGCGGAGCAAAAGCCGGGGCAGGGGGATTGTCTTGGGGGTTTACGACGAAAACGAGATGCCTCTGGACCTGACGGTCAAGTACCGCAACCGCAAGGCAAAACCCTACAAAACCTACCTGAAAGACTAGCTGCGCCGCGCTTTCCATTGCACATAGCGCGCCATGCTGCGTTCCAGCAGGTTCGGTGCTTTGCCATCGTCCAGATGTAATCCGCCGCCGCCCGCGCGATACATCTCGGCAAACACATCCAGCACTTTGGATTTGACCATTCCGCGCAGGGGGACATGGGCCATCATGCCATAGGTTGCCGCCCCGCCGGTCTTGGCAAGTTCGGGATTGGCGCGCACGGTGGCGACGGCCTGCGCCAGATCAGCCAGGTATTCATCCGTTACATGCAGGTGTTTGGCGGTGACCATGCAGTGGATGCCATCGGGGTTTTGCACCCGGTTGATGTTCCAACCCGCCCGCTCCAACTGATCCGCAACGGCGTAGATGTTCAGCTTTGGGTCGCTTGACCCATAAGCCAGCAACGGCCCCTGCGGGTTGCCAAGAATGCGCAGCCCGTCGATCGCTGTGATGCCTGCTTTCAGCTTTTCGACCGCCTCGGTCGTGTCTTTGGCCAGCCGACAATAGCCCTCGACCCCCAGCTTTTGCATCACCGCCCATGCGGCAGCATAGGCTCCGCCCGGTCGGGTGCCCAGCAGAGCGGGAGAGGCGAAGACTCCGCCGGGCCAGTCCTGACAGATGAACATCTGGTGTTTCAGCAGGTCCAGATCGCGATAGAGGATGGTCGAGGCCCCCTTGGCCGCATAGCCATATTTGTGCAGGTCGGCCGAGATCGAGGTGACGCCCGGAACCCGGAAATCCCAGTCGGGCAGGTCAACCCCGTTCCGCTCCATGAACGGCAGGATCAGCCCGCCGACGCAGGCGTCGATATGCAGCGGGATGCCTTTGGACTGCGCAATCGCCCCCATTTCGGCAATCGGGTCGATGGTGCCATGCGGGTATTCCGGGGCTGAACCCAGGATCATGACCGTGCCCGCGTTGATCGTTCGCTTCAGCCGGGAAATGTCGGTCGCATAATCCGGTGCCATTGGCAGCAGGCGCGCCTTGACCCCGAAATATTCCGCTGCCTTGAACCATGCCACATGCGCCGTCTTGGGCAGGATCATGTTGGGCCGTGTCACCTTGCGCCGTTTGCGCGCCATATCGCGATAGGTTTTGACCGCCATCAGGCAGCTTTCCGTCCCACCCGCCGTCACAACGCCGCACGTGTCCGGCCCGCCATGCAGCAGACCGGCCATGGTCGAGATGATCTGGGTCTCCATCCGTTTCAGGCTTTGAAACGCGGCAGGGTTCAGGCCGTTGGCCGAAGAAAACGCGCTGTAGGCCTTGGCGGTGAAGGCGTCGTGGTCGTTATCCAGATGGTAAACCAGGCTCCAGGTCCGGCCATCGCGATAATTCGGGTCATCCTCGGCAAAGGACTTGAGCTGGTCCAGTATCTCACCCTCGGGGCGGCCGGTTTCCGGTAGTTTCTGATGGTCCATATCCTATCCCCCTTGGGCCAGCAGCAGCGCCAGAGAAATGCCCAGATAGTTCCCGATGGCAAAACCCAGAATGCCGGTTGCCATTCCCGACATCAAGATCGCCGGGTTGCGCAGGCTGCGCGAGATCATGGGCACGAAGGCAGGAGACATGACAGCAGCGACCGAGGTGATCAGAAACGTGTCCCGATCCACCCCCGCCAATCGCGCCAGCAGCGCATGCAGGGCAAAACTGCCAAAGGTTGCTATTAGGACGAACCCCAGAACGGCCAGATCCAAGTCGCGCAGCTTTGCCAGATCCATCGAGGCCGCAACGCTGAACGAAAATACATAAAGCAGATACATCCCCATATGCGGCGCGGCCCGGTTTTGGCGTAAGGACGGGGTCAGGGACCCCAGAATGCCCAGCGTCGTCAGCAGAACGACGATCATCACCTGCGGCGCGGCGAAGGTGACGAAAGGGGCCAAGGTCAATGCCGCACCGACACACATCGAGGCCCCAAGCAACGCAATCAGCCCGTGTGCGATCCAGTTGGGCCGGGTGGCCTCGGCCGGTTCCGGGGGATTGGATTCAACGTCTCCGGCAAAGGGTTTCAGGAATCGCCCAAAGACCACAGGGGCCAGCGTCAGCACAAACAGCAGGTAGGCTGCGCCAACAACGGTGTCGACGGTGGCAAACAGCAGATAGCGACCCTCGGGGATATCCAGCGCGAGCTTGATCGCGCCCATATTGGCCAGCCCGCCAGTATACATGCCGACGGCCATGCCCGACAGCTGCTCGGCCTGTTCGGTGCCGCCTGCGTTGAACGCGTAGAACAGACCGGTAGCAACAAGACTTACCGACAACACGGCCAACACCATGGACAAAAGGGCTGATCCGGCGATCCGACCCCAGGCGCGCAGATTGACGCCAAACAGCAGCAGCGGAAGGGCAAGCCCCAGGCTGGCCTCGATCACGCTGTTGCGGATGTGCTGGGCCGGTTCGGGTTGCAGGCCCGACAAACCCAGCGCCAGACCACCCATATAGCACAGCACAATCGGCCCCAGCCGCCCGGCCAGCGCCCAATGCCGCGCCAACAGCATCAGCGCGGCAGGCGCGAATACGTAGATCAGTGCAAACACCGCAATCTCTGGCTGCATGACTGTCCTCTCCCCTGTGGTCGAGACTAGGCAGCCCGACCTCAATGGCGCAAGGTGGCGTGACGTAAGGTTCGCTGCGTGTTGGGGTATGGAAATCCGGGCCTCTGTGCCCGATGAGCGGTTGATTAAATCTGCGCCAATTGCCGCAAAGGCGGTTCACCCCCCGGCGGTCACCGGGTAGAAGGTTCGCCAAGAGCAGTTACCGGAGAGTAAAATGGCCACGCCCAAACCCGTAGTCCTGTGCATTCTCGATGGTTGGGGATTGTCCGAGGACACGCAGGCCAACGCGCCTTATCTGGCGAAAACGCCCACCTTCGATGCGATCATGCAGGGCCCTCAAGCCACGCTGATCACCCACGGCCCGGATGTGGGTCTGCCCAGCGGGCAGATGGGCAATTCCGAGGTTGGCCATACCAATATCGGCGCGGGCCGGGTTGTGGCGATGGATCTTGGACAGATCGATCTGGCCATCGAGGATGGATCCTTCTTCGACAATGAGGCGTTGCAGGATTTTATCGCCAAGGTGAAGGCGGCGAGTGGTACGGCGCATCTGATGGGTCTGGCCTCGGACGGCGGCGTACATGGCCATGTGAATCACATCGTCGCTGCGGCCAAGGCAATCACCGATGCCGGGGTGCCGGTCGCGTTGCACGCGGTGACAGACGGTCGCGACGTGGCCCCGAAATCGGCTTTTGGGTACATCGCCGAGCTTGAGGATCGCCTGCCCGAAGGCGCGCGCATCGTCACCGTCAGCGGGCGCTACTTTGCCATGGATCGCGACAACCGGTGGGAGCGCGTGTCAGAGGCGTATAACGCCATGATCAAAGGACAGGGACGCGCGGCCAGTTCCGCGCATGGGGCGGTCGATCACGCCTATAACCAATCCGAGACGGATGAATTCATCACCCCGACGGTGCTGGAGGGCTATAAGGGTGTCAAAGACGGCGACGGTTTCTTTTGCCTGAACTTCCGCGCCGACCGCGCGCGGGAAATCCTGCGCGCCATTGGCGAGCCGGGCTTTGCCGATTTCGATACCGGCCCACGCCCGGCGCTGTCGGCCTTGCTGGGAATGGTCGAGTATTCCGACGGCCACAACGATTATATGACAACGGTGTTCCCGAAACGCGCCATCGTGAACACGCTGGGCGAATGGGTGGCCAAGCAGGGTCTGCGCCAGTTCCGACTGGCCGAGACCGAGAAATACCCCCATGTGACCTTCTTCCTGAATGGCGGCAAAGAGGTGCCCGAGGAAGGCGAAGACCGCTTCATGCCCAAATCGCCCAAAGTGGCGACCTATGATCTGCAGCCCCAGATGTCGTCGACCGAAGTGACCGCCAAATTCGTCGAGGCGATTGAGGCGGGCTATGATTTGATCGTCACCAACTATGCCAATCCGGACATGGTTGGGCATACAGGCGATTTGCAGGCCGCGATCAAAGCTTGCGAAGCCGTGGATCAGGGTCTGGCACAGGTCGTCGAAGCATTGAACTCCGCCGGGGGCGCGATGATCGTCACAGCCGATCACGGCAATTGCGAAATGATGGTCGATCCGGAAACCGGCGGGCCACATACCGCGCATACGCTGAACCCGGTGCCGGTTGCTCTGGTCGGTGGCCCCGCAGGTGCCGCGTTGCGAAGCGGGCGATTGTCGGATCTTGCGCCAACGCTTCTGGACCTGATGGACCTGCCCAAACCACCTGAAATGACCGGGGAAAGCCTGCTGTCATGAGGGGTCTGGCCGTCGCAGTCGCGCTGTGTCTCGCCGGTTCGGCGACGGCCCAAAGCAATCCGTCTGAGGCGGCGCTGGCAGCGGCCGAGATGCTGGAACAGGCCTCGGTTTCACTGACCGAAGCCGACAGCGCGCGGGACCGCGTGCGGGCCCTGACCCAGACGATCCAGGCCTACGAGGCCGGACTGTCCGCCATGCGCGACGGTTTGCGCATGGCCGCCACGCGTGAGGCGCAGCTGTCTGCCGAATTGCGCGCCCGCGAAAAGGATGTGGCGCAGCTGCTGGGTGTGTTGCAGACGATCGAGACCACCGCACCGCCGGTTCTGATGCTGCATCCCTCTGGCCCTTTGGGCGCGGCCCGCACCGGCATGATGCTGTCCGAGGTCACACCGGGCCTAAACGCCAAGGCCGAAGCTTTGGCGCGTGATCTGCAAGAGGTTCAGACCCTGCGCCTGTTGCAACAGGACGCCGCCGAAACCCTGACCGAAGGCCTGACCGGTGTGCAATCGGCCCGCACCCGTCTGAGCGAGGCGATTGCCGACCGCACCGACCTGCCGCAGCGCTTTGTCGAGGATCCGATCAAGACGGCGATCCTGATCTCGTCGACCGAAACGCTGGACGGGTTTGCCAGCGGATTGTCCGAAATCTCGGAAGGGGAGATTGCGGCCACCAATGCCAGCGTCTCGGGTCGCAAGGGTGATATATTGCTGCCGGTTCAGGGCATTCTTCTGCACAGGGCAGGCGAAACAGACGCGGCGGGCGTGACGCGCCCCGGTCTGGTCCTGGGCACACGGCCCCGCGCGCTGGTGACTGCGCCCACTGCGGCAACCATTCGCTATCGCGGCCCGCTGCTGGACCTTGGAAACCTGATTATTCTGGAACCGCAACCGGGGCTTTTGTTTGTTTTTTCCGGCTTGCAAGAGGTCTATGGCGACATCGGACAAGTGATCCCCGAAGGCACACCGGTTGGGCTGATGCCCGGTGAAACCCCGGAAATCGGCGCTATTTTGTCAACAACTGGTGATGGCACTGGAACTGACCGGTCAGAAACGCTCTATATAGAGGTAAGAGAAGACAACAGCCCCGTGGACCCGGAATCGTGGTTTCGGACCAGCAAGGATGGATAAACGAGTATGAAGAAATTTGTGATGGCCGGACTGGCCGGAACCGTGGCAGGCATCATTGCAACCACTCAGATTGCAGGCCCGTTGCTGGCGCAAGAGGCCGAAAAGAAAGCCGATGTGTATCAGCAACTGGACCTGTTCGGTGACATCTTCGAACGCATTCGCGCGCAATATGTCGAAGAGGTCGAGCCCGAGGAACTGATCGAAGCGGCAATTGACGGCATGCTGACCTCGCTGGATCCGCACTCCAGCTACCTGTCCCCCGATGATGCCGAACAGATGCGCGTGCAGACGCGGGGTGAGTTCGGTGGCCTTGGCATCGAAGTCACGCAGGAAGAAGGCTTTGTCAAAGTCGTCTCGCCCATCGATGACACGCCCGCCGATGAGGCCGGGATCGAGGCCGGGGATTTCATCACTCATGTGGATGGCGAAAGCATTCTGGGCCTGACATTGGACAAGGCCGTTGAGCTGATGCGCGGGCCGGTGGGCTCCGAGATCATCATCACCGTTGTCCGCGAAGGCGAGCCCGAGCCATTCGACGTCACCATCATCCGCGACACGATCAAACTGACCGCCGTGCGCGCCCGCACCGAGGGCACCAGCGTGGTGCTGCGGGTGACTACGTTTAACGATCAGACCTTCCCCAACCTGCAGGCCGGGCTGGAAGAACAGATCGCCGAAGCCGGTGGCATCGAAAAGGTCAATGGCGTCGTGCTGGATTTGCGCAACAATCCCGGCGGTCTGCTGACGCAGGCGATCCGGGTGTCGGACGCGTTCCTGAACGAAGGCGAGATCGTCTCGACCCGTGGCCGCAACCCGGAAGAGGGCGAGCGGTTCAACGCAACCCCCGGTGATCTGGCCGAGGGCAAACCCATCGTTGTTCTGATCAACGGCGGCTCGGCCTCGGCCTCGGAAATCGTGGCCGGTGCCCTGCAGGATCACCGCCGCGCCATCGTGGTCGGCACCAAGAGCTTTGGCAAAGGCTCGGTCCAGACGGTTATGCCGCTGCGGGGCGACGGGGCGATGCGCCTGACCACCTCGCGCTATTACACGCCGTCGGGACGCTCGATCCAGGCGCTTGGCGTCAGCCCGGATATCATCGTCGAACAACCACGCCCGCAGCCCGAAGCCGAGGAGGAAGAGGAAAACCGCTTTACCCGGTCCGAGGCCGAACTGCGCGGCAGCCTGGACAATGACAGCCTGAGCGAGGACGAGATTCGCCAGATCGAAGAAGACCGCGCCAAAGCCGAAGCCACCGCTGAACTGCGGGAAGAGGATTACCAGCTGGCCTATGCCATCGACATCCTCAAGGGCCTGTCGGCCTTCAATCCAAACGGGCCTTCGCAGTAGGGCGCTTGGACATTAGGGGCGCGGGGCGGCGTAGGGCCGAACCTCTGACCAAAAGTGTTGATCGTGTGCGAATAAGTGCGCGATCGACAACGTGTGAATGGTAGTTGTGGGTGCCAAAGCAAACGGTGTTCGTTTGGTGAATTTGCTCAAATGCCACAGGAATTTCCTATCAAAAACAAATATATGAATTGTTCTCTTCAAGCCTTATGATGGTGAAGTGGTTTCGCCTTTTGCCGCGAGAGGAGACAGTTGGTGATAATCAATAGCCCGATCGATTTGGGTCGCAAATTGCAGCGCGCGGCTTTGACGAGTTTAACATTCGTAAGTTTAGCTTACTTTTTGTTGTCAGCCAGCGCACAAGCCCAAAGCTCACAGGTTTGCGCTGAATTGGGATCGCCTCGAGTAGAGTATTCATCTGGATCTGAAACTACTCTTACAAACCAAACTATCTCTACAACCGAGCGTACGTGTCTTCCAATCCCGAATGGACCGATAACGGGACTTACTATTGAAAACTCATCAATAACGTCCTCTGGGGAGATCGAGATATATGTCCCGGGTCGGAACGTAGTTCCCAGTAACGCTTCAGTATTGACCCTGCTTAATGTAGATGTCGCAGCAGGTAGTGGAGACTTTGTTTCCCGAGAAGCGCTGGCTACAAACCTGAACGGCAAGCTTAGAGTAAATCTGATCAACACTTCGATTGGATCGGGCCGATCCATGACGTTTGCGCCATTCAATGGCCAAAACATCGACCCCACCGAAGTGTACTTTCAATCCGACCGTCCGTTAACCTACGACAACCTGACGGTTGTGGGAGCAACCGAAGTCGTTTTCGGTGCATATTTTATTCAAACTCGGATTGTTGAGGCTTCTGATTTTACACTGACCAATAGTTCGATTTCTTCAACCAGCGATATGGAGATTGCCGCCGGAACAACGTTGCGCCTGGATGCGTCAAGCAGTCTTTCTTCCTTTAACTTCGACAATTTTGGCACTTTGGCGGGCAATGGCACGGTAAATGCCGTCAATTTCACGGTAAAAAACGGCGGCGTACTTTCGCCGGGCTTTTCTATCGGAACGCTCCACAACACTGGAGGGATCGCCTTTGATGCCGGATCAACCATCTTGACTGAAGTTGATCCCTTAGCCGGACAAAAAGCCGACTTGGTTACATCCACCGGTCCAGTGACCGGAATCAATCGTGCGAGGATACAGGTCGAAGCAGCTCGACCCGGTTTGTCAGCACAAGACTATGCGTCTGGCAACGATTACACAGTCTTTCAAGCTTCCAGTTTCGACGGTGACACCCCCATACTTGTTGCCGGGGGTTCCTTGCCAGCTCTCTCCAGCTTGAGTATCGCAAATGTGCCAACGGCAGACGGTAGAATTGATATAGCGTTTACGACGCTGCCCGTTTCAAGCCTGCCGCAGAACCCCCTAGTTGCAGGCTCTCCCAATGCCAGTAACCTTTCCGGAGCAGTTGCGAACACGGCAAGCACTTCGCCGGGAACCATGCTTAGCAGTGGCGCGACTTTGGGCAACGCTGTCAGCACGCTAACCAATGCTGGGTTGGCCGGGTTCAATCGGGTACATGCCGAGCCCTATTCCTCAAATTTGACAATCGGGTTGGAGCAACTGGACCTGATAACCAACGCTGTGCTTAGCCACGCAGATTGTCGCAGGTATCAATCGGTTGGCTTCAGGACCCAGGACCAACCCATTGCGTCCGGTGACATCGATGCCATCCAGAACAGGACTGGTGCAATAGACTGTGCTGATCGTCGCTGGTGGATCGATACAGCTTATGTGAGTGGCAATGTCGATGGCAGTAACGGCCTCGGAACATTCGATTATTCGCTCAGCACCATTGTGGCCGGTGCGGATGTCGTAAGTTCCGATAGAGGGGTCGTTGGCGTTTACGCAGGCGTTGGGACGTCCTCCATGGATGAGCACGATCAAGTCGATCAAGACTTTTCGACCGACAGCTATCACGCTGGTGTTTACGGTCGTACGACAACCGGAACCTGGGAATTTTCCGGGTTGATCGGATACATGTTCGGTGAAACCGACGCCAGGCGGATTAACCCTTCTCTTGATGGCTTTACTGGAGGTGAGGCAAAATCGGATCTTGACCAAGAGGGAATTCACGCCGGTGTTCAGGCAAGAAAGCTGGTCAACCTGAAAAGCGGTGCAAGAATGTCCACAGTTTTTGGATTGAATTATGGTCGCATCCGGCAAGGCTCTGGGACAGAGACCGGGGGCGGTGACTTTAACTATTCAGTTGAAAATGCGGATGCGGAGTCCCTGATCGCTTCCATTGGAATTGACTATCAACAGGACTTCTTAACCGAGAATGGTTTGCTCACACCAATAGCCTTTGCCCGCTACGAGTACGACTTCTATGCCAACAAGAACAGGGAACACGAAATCACCGTTACGAGCCCGATATTTGGGACATTCACTCAAGTCGGACAAAACCGAGGAGCCAATGGGTTCGTTCTTGGGCTGGGGCTAGGGTATCAGATGTCTGAGCAAACTAGGTTCACGGCAGGGTACAGTTATTCGGCTCGTTCCAATGGCGAAGAACATGGCCTGGGAGCAAATTTAAGCGTACTGTTCTGATCAGTAAAAAAAGTCATCGATTAAACTGCGGCTTTGTTGCGCACTGCCGCCGTTCCCGGGTGCGGTACATTCCCAGAAATATGCGAGGGTTAAATTTTAGAGTAGTTTAGTACACTGTGCTTTGTATCTGGCCTCGCAATACTTCTGGTAAGTTGCTTGCAGCAGGGCGCGGACCTTCTTCATCCCTCGATCTTGTGCAGTTTGCTTTCGTCCAGCCTCAGCGCAAGAAGAATACCGACCGAGACCGAGATGGTGGAAAAGACAAAGGCCATGCTCATGCCGCTGTTGAAGGCCGCTGAAAGGGCGGATTTGACCGTTTCGACCTGATCCGCATCAAATTTGGCCAAAACCGCGCGGGCCGAGTTTGTATCGAGTGTGCCGCCGTTGATGGCGCGCAGATCGGTGTCGGACAGGGTGATCTTGGCGGCGGCCAGTTTGTCGCGCAGGCTGGACAGGGACACCACATACATGATCGCGGTGGCGCAGGCGACGGAGATCGCTCCGTAAACAAGGTGGGTCATGAAACTCAGCCCACCGACCAGACCGGCGCGTTCGGGCTTGACCGCACAAACTGCCGCGGTGCCCGACGGACCAACCGTCAGCGTTGCCCCCAGCCCGATCATCGCCATGCCGGGCAGGATCTGGAAATACCCCAACCCGCCGGGCAGAAGCACGATGCTGGCCGAGCCGATGGTGGCCAGCATGTATCCCCAGAACAACAGCCGCTTGGGCCCGAAATCATTGTAAAGCGTCCCCGACACGATCGAGCCCACGGCCAGCAGAACGGTCAGCGGAGCAAGCCCCAAAGCCGAGGCAAAGGTCGACCAGCCAAGCACCTTTTGCATGTATTGCGGGAAATACAGCAGGGCGACAAAGGCAGCGGAGACGTTGAACATGTTCAGCCCCAGTGTGATCCGGAACTGTTTGTTCTGCATCATCTGCGGCAGTAGCAGTGGTTCCTTCACGCGTTTCTCGACCTTTGGGAACAGGAAAAACAGAACCGCGCTGACAAAGAACAAAAGCAGCAGCGGAACCGAGGTCCAACCCCAATCCGCGCCGACATCAAGCCCGTAAAGCAGAAGCAGTACGGCCAGGGACAACAGGCCCATACCGGCGAAATCGATATGCTCGCCCTGCTTGTGCTGGGTCTCGCGCTCCATCAGGACCAGCGCGGTGGCCATCGAGATGCAGGAAAAAATCACATTCGCCAGGAAGAAATAGCGCCACTCGCCCAGGTTTACGGCAAGCCCGCTGATCATCGGACCAAAGACGTTGCCCGAGGTGACGCCGGCCAGGATCAGACCCATCACCAGCGCGCGGTGTTCCTGACGCGAGACTTTGGTGGCCCCGAAAGCCAGCGTGCAGGGCCAGACGCAGCCCGCGCCGATTCCTTGCAGCGCCCGCGCGCCGATCAGGAAATCGAGGCTGGGGGCCACAAAACACATCACCGACGAAAACAGAAAGATCGTCAGGCCGATGATCATGATTTTGCGGTGGCCGTACATATCGCCAAGGCGGCCCCCGGCTACCATGGTCATGGCAAAGAACAGCGCATAGATATTCAGGACCCATTGGGTGCTGGTGATATCGGTGTCAAAGCTGTTCTCGATTGCCGGGACCAGCATCAGGGCGCCGGTAAAATCGATCCCGATGCCGAAGGCGGTCACCATCAAAGCGATGACTTTTATGATGCTGCTCCGCTCCATATCCGCACCTTTTTCGATCCTGGTGGGTCAATGATGCATGAAAAGGGCTGAAAAGATAGGGAAACCGGCCCGAGGCGGTCAGGCGTCGTCCCGGCAAATCCGGCGGAAGGCGCGTTTGAGCATCTCCAGTTCGGCGCGCAACAGCTCGACCTCGGCGCGCAGATCATCGGCGGCGGGCTCGCCCGCGATTATGGTGAAACCGCCCAGCTTTTGCGTGTTGGCCGTGTCGATGATGACAAAGCTATGAACGCCTTCGGACAGGGCGGCAACGGGAACGGGCACTGTGATGGTCCAACCGCCATCGGCGGGTGAGACCTCGACCCCAGACAAGGTTTCGCCCAGATAGCGGGCCTCGATCTGAGGCTGCGTGTCTGCCTCAAGATGGCCTTGCCAGATGCCGTTTTCAAAGCTGGATGGGGTCAAGCTGGGCTGCGTCATGTCCTGGCGTCTCACAAATCGGCGCGGTGGCGGCGGCAGAAGGTCAGATCGCGCAGAACGATGCGGTTCATGCGCGGGTTTTTAAAGATCAGGTCCAGCCAGATCTTTTCGATCCGCCGCTCGTTCAGGGGCAGATGCGCCAGATCGAAATCCACCGCCACGGGGGATACGGATAAATCCATCTGCCGCAGCACCTGTTCGGTGTTTGGCCCGTGCTGGATGTTGAGGCGTGCAAACACGCCCGAGTTCTGTTCGCTGTCAATCAACGTATCGACACGCATCAGATGTTGTTTGGTCAGATCCCGTGCGGCCTCGGGCGGCAGTTCGACGGACAGTGACAGGAATGAGCCCTCGAAGCTGAACGCCTCAACCGCCAGGCTGAACGGGGCCAGATCATCGTCGCCCCGGTTGCGGACCTGCCGCACCGCGATCTCGGATTGTGGACAGTCGTGGAACAGGGTGACCTGACCGTCAATCCCGGCCTTGCGCGGGGCCGAGGCCACACCCGGTCGGGCCAGAGGTCCGCGCCACAGGTCCGGGCGCCAGGACCAGTCGGTGCCGACGGGTTTGGGAAACTGAACCGAGCCAATCTGGGGACGGATAAGACGCCCATCGGCAATATGGATCAGCTTGTTCAGATGGGCCCGCAGCCCGCGGGCCTGATCGCGCTGAAGCCGCAGTTTGGACTGCGGCACATCCTGCGCCTGCTGCGCGGCGGTGCGCCAACGCTGCATGGCCCGTCGATGAATATAGCGATCCAGAATCCTGCCCATGGTCCCATCGTCCGAAGTTGTACCTCTTTAGTCAAAGACGCGGTGCGGGACAAACCCGGAATGGCACAGTAGGGGGCGAATATTCACCAATCCTGAAGACGCACCCCCGCAGGCCCCGATTTCGTGCCAAGAAACACCCCAAGCGTTCTTGTATTACGCGGGGCCAGTGCTTACCGTCTGCCACCTGACTTAAAGTGGGTCTTTCTTAGGAACCTCGGCGCAACAATTTCATTACAGACAAGGCCAGTGCATGGAACCCACTCTGTTTTCGTTTATTTGGAAATACTCGAAGAAACAGCAACTTGTGCTGCTGGTTCTGACCGTTTTGTCATTTCCGTTCCTGTATGCCTCGCTGGAATTGCCCAAGCAGATCATCAACGACGCCATTGGGGCGCCGGGGGATACGGTGACCCTGTTGGGGATCACCTTCACACAGGTCCATTACCTGATGATCCTGTGTTGCGCCTTTCTGGCCACCGTGATCGCAAGCGGGTTGATGAAAATGCGCATCAACACGATGAAGGGCGTTCTGGCCGAGCGGATGCTGCGCCGGTTGCGGTTCACGCTGATCAACCGATCCATGCGTTTTCCAAAATCCTACTTTGCGACGACAAGCCAGGGCGAGCTGGTCTCGATGATCACCTCCGAGGCCGAGCCGATGGGCGGGTTGATGGGCGACGCCATTGCACAGCCGGTGTTCCAGTTCGGCCAGATGATGACCATCGTCACCTTCCTGTTCATGCAAAGCGTCTGGTTCGGGTTGGCCAGTATCGCCCTGATCCCTCTCCAGGCCTGGCTGATCCCCAAGCTGCAGCGCCAGATCAACCTGCTGAACAAGGACCGCATTCAGGAGGTCCGGCACCTGAGTTCCGAGATCGGCGAAAGCGCCGCCGGGATCAGCGATCTGCGCACCAATGGCGGCTGGCGCTATCGGCTGGCGCAGTTCAGCCACCGGCTGGGGAACCTGTTCGAGATCCGGTTCAAGATCTACAACAAAAAGTTCTTCATGAAGTTCCTCAACAATCTGATCACTCAGATGACGCCGTTTCTGTTCTATTCCGTCGGCGGCTATCTGGCGATCAAGGGCGAGATCACGGTAGGCGCTCTGGTCGCGGCCCTTGGGGCGTACAAGGATCTGAGTGGCCCGTGGAAGGATCTTCTGACCTATTACAATCAGGTGCAGGACATGTCGCTGCGCTGGGAAATCGTGACCGAGCGGTTTGCCCCGGACAACATGATCCCCGAGCATCTGTTTGACGGCGAACCCGAGACGATCCCGCATCTGAATGGCGATATCGAGTTGCGGAACGTAACGGTGCGGGATGGTGATGGTAAAACCATCCTTGAGGACCTTGATCTTGTCATCCCCAACGGCGCGCGCGTGGCAATCCAGTCCACCCACGCGTCCGAGCGCAGCGCTTTGGGTCAGCTGCTGACGCGCGAGATTCTGCCGGTTCAGGGTGACGTGATCATGGCCGGGTACGATTTGCGCGAATTGCATCAGTCGGTTATCGCGGCGCGCATCGGATATGCCTATTCGCGCCCTTATCTGTTTGACGGAACGCTGGGCGACAACCTGATGATGCCCCTGCGAACGCATCCCCAGCCTGAAAGCGACGACAAGAAGGCCCCGACGCGGCGACAGATCGAATCCGCGCGCTCGGGCAACCCTACGGATTCGCTCAGCGATGAATGGATCGATCCGGGTCTCGCGGGGTTGGAGAATATCGACGATATCCGCAATTGGTGGTTCGAGCTGGTCGAGGCGATGGGCATTGACGAATTCATGTTCCGCCGGACGCTGGGGTCGCGCTTTGATCCTAAGCTGCATCCCGTTCTGGCGCAGGAAATCGTCAATTTGCGGGACACCATTGCCGAACGTCTGCGCGAAAAGGGGTTGGACAAATATGTCTATCGGTTCGATCCCAACCGCTTTAACCCGGCTGTCCCGCTGGGCGGCAACCTGCTGTATGCCACCCCCACACGTCATATCTCGCCCGAAAGTCTGGCCAGTGACGGGCATTTCCTGTCCATGCTCAGGGCGCATGATCTGGCCGACGACGCGATGAGCATCTCGAAGGCGGTTCTGGATACACTAAGTCGTACCTTTGGCCGGGACGGCACCGATCACCCGCTGTTCCTGCGACTGGGGATGAGTAAAGAGATGTACCACCGCTGGCTGGACATCGAAGATCGCCGCAAGGGCAAAGGCGACGGAGAGCTGAGCGATGAAGAAAGCGCATTGCTGCTGACCGTGCCTTTCCTTCTGACCGCAGAACAGATCGGCGCGGATTTCCCCGATGAATACAAGGACAAGATCCTTGCGATCCGGCAGGGGCAGGGCGAACAATTGCGCAGTTCGATGAACGGTATGTTCCTGCCGCTGTCGCCGGACATCTATATCCCTATGCTGCCGGTTCTCGAAAACGCGCTGTATGGGCGAATCTCTCTGACCGCCGGCGTCCATGCGGGCGAGATCGAGGACGTTGTGGCCGAGGCTATGAACCAGGCCGGACTGCGGCGTCGCGCGGCGGCCATTATCTACGATCTGCCATCGGGTCTGGGCGGGAACAACCTGCCAACGGTGTTTCAGGAACGCGCCGCGTTTTCGCGCGCCGGTATCAAGCGGCCAGATGTTCTGATCCTCGACAAAGCGCTGGCCAGCCACGATTCGGAAAGCCGCCTGCGCACCCGCCTGAAACTGCGCGAGCTGCTGCCGGACTCGATCATGATCTTCATGGAGGATCACTTTGCCCATCCCGAAGCCTATGATCTGTTCATCGAGATCAAGGATGGCCGGATTGACGGTGTGTCCCGCACGCAGACCCTGCACGAAGAAAGCGTCTCGGCCGATCTGAGCCGCAAGCTTGAAATCATATCGTCGACCGAGCTGTTCTCGGGCATCGACGCGCGAAACCAGCGTCTGCTGGCATTTTCGGCGCAATGGTATGATGTCGCCGCTGGTCAGATGATCTTTTCGCGCGGGCAGGTTCCGGATGCGGCGTATCTGTGCATCAAAGGCAAGGCCAATCTGGATTGGTCCGACGAGGATGGAAACCGCCGCACGATCTCGATCATCGAACCTGGTCGTCTGATCGGTGACCTGTCGATCATCACCGGAGATCTACGGCAGCTTGATCTGACCGCCACCGAGGATTGCACCTTCCTGCGCATCGGCGCGGAAGAATTGCGTGCCGTGATCGAAAGCGACGCCGGGGTTGCCGTGCAACTGTTGCAGACTGTGGCAGGTTATCTTTCCACGCTGTCCACGCGTATCAACAACGCCAAGGACCCATCGGAAATCTTCCCGGAAGTTGCGACGACGCTTCAGGATGAAAGTGCGGGCCCTGATGCCTGAGCCAACGGCCTATTCCGCGCATGCGCAACTGGTCAGCGATGCCCGTGCCCGGCCCGAGCTGTGGCGGCTGCTGGCCGGGCTGGTCATCGTCATGGCGCTGTATCTGGCACTGAACTCGGTGTTGTTTGCCTTGATCGGGGGCCTGATCCCACCGTCCGAGATCGAGGGGTTCTTGTTGGGAACCTCGACATCCGGTGCGCTTCTTTTGCTGGCCAGCTTTGGCTTTCTGACCCTGGGCGTGGCCGTTGCAGCCCGGGTGATGCAGCACCGCCCGCTCAGCGCGATTCTGGGGCCGCGACGTTTGGTCGTTCATCAGTTTTTGCGCGTTTTTGTGGCCCTTGTGCTGCTTGGAATTGCGATGGCTGTCCTGCCGCCTTATGGCATGGGCGATCCGCTGACGCCGAATTTGCCATTGTCTGTCTGGCTGATTGTGCTGCCTTTCGCCGCCTGCGCGGTGCTGATCCAGACCAGCGCCGAAGAGATCCTGTTTCGCGGCTATCTGCAACAATCGCTGGCCGCGCGGTTCAGATCTCCGCTGATCTGGATGGGGGTGCCATCGGCCCTGTTCGCCGCCGGTCACTACGCCCCGGGTCTTGCCGGTGACAACGCCCTGATCGTGGCGGTCTGGTCCTGTGTCTTCGGCTTGTTGGCCGCTGACCTGACGGCCCGGTCCGGCACCCTGGGCCCGGCTATCGCCTTGCACTTCTTCAACAATGCGGTTGCGCTGCTGTTTATCTCGCTGCCCGACACGCTCAGCGGGCTGGCCCTGTACCTGCTGCCTTATGACATGTCCGAAACCGGCATGTTGCGACAATGGCTGCTGGTGGATTTCGTCGCAATGTTTGTCGGTTGGCTTACAGCACGGCTTGCCATCAGGCGCTGATTGCATTTCTTTCCGTAGCGTCTTATTTGACGTCAACGCCGCACAAGCAAGGTTCCGACATGAACTGGATCACAAACTACGTCCGCCCCCGGATCAACTCGATCTTCTCGCGCCGCGAGGTGCCCGAAAACCTGTGGCACAAGTGCGACGAATGCGGCACGATGCTGTTCCACCGCGAGCTGGCGGAAAACCAGAATGTCTGTACCCAGTGCGGTCACCACATGGCGATCACCCCGCGTGAGCGGTTCACCCATCTGTTCGACGGCGGTATCTTCACCGAGGTCGACGTGCCCGCACCCAAGGACGATCCGCTGCACTTCCGCGATCAGAAAAAATACCCCGATCGCATGAAAGCCGCGCAGAAAAAGACCGGCGAGAAAGAGGCGATGCTGGTCGCCTCGGGTGAAATCGGCCGTACGCCGATCGTTGCCGCTGCGCAGGATTTCTCGTTCATGGGCGGGTCGATGGGCATGTATGTCGGCAACGCCATCATCGCCGCCGCGCAAGAGGCGGTGAAACTGAAGCGCCCGCTGATCCTGTTCTCAGCCGCTGGCGGCGCGCGGATGCAGGAGGGGATCCTGAGCCTGATGCAGATGCCCCGCACCACGGTGGCTGTCGAAATGCTGAAAGAGGCGAACCTGCCCTATATCGTGGTGCTGACACACCCGACGACGGGCGGCGTAACCGCGTCTTACGCGATGCTGGGCGATGTGCATATTTCGGAACCCAATGCGCTGATCTGCTTTGCCGGCCCGCGTGTGATCGAGCAAACGATCCGCGAGAAACTGCCCGAAGGCTTCCAGCGCGCCGAATACCTGCTGGACCACGGAATGCTGGACCGTGTGACCAAACGCACCGAGATGCGCGAGGAACTGATCACCATCACCCGGATGCTGATGAAACAGCCCCCCGCGATCAAGGGCGATCTGCCCGCACCGGACCCCGAAGCACCGGCGGCTGATGCCCCGGCTGAGGATACGGACAAGAAATGACCGCGCAGACATCGGACGCCATTCTCGACCGGATGATGGCGCTGCACCCCAAGATCATTGACCTGACCTTGGATCGCGTCTGGCGTCTGCTGGACGCGCTGGATAACCCACAAACCAAACTGCCGCTGGTGATCCACGTGGCCGGAACCAACGGCAAAGGCTCGACCCAGGCGATGATCCGCGCGGGGCTCGAAGGGGCAGGGCTGTCGGCGCATGCCTACACATCACCGCATCTGGCACGGTTCCACGAACGCATCCGTCTGGCCGGAGAACTGATCTCGGAACCCGATCTGACGGCCGTGCTTGATGAATGCTACGCGGCCAATGGCGGCGAAAACATCACCTATTTCGAGATCACAACCTGCGCCGCCCTGCTGGCCTTTGCCCGCGCGCAGGCGGACTATACCCTGCTTGAGGTCGGCTTGGGCGGTCGACTGGACGCCACCAACGTGATCGAACAGCCCGCGGTCACGGTGATCACACCGGTCTCGATCGACCACGAACAGTTTCTGGGTAACACACTGGCGAAGATCGCGGCGGAGAAAGCCGGGATCATCAAGCGTGGTGTGCCCTGCATCGTCGGCCCGCAAGACGACGAGGCGATGGAGGTCATCGAACAGACCGCCGCCCGCCTCGGCGCGCCGCTGATTGCCCACGGCCAGCACTGGCATGTGGCCGAGGAAAACGGACGCCTGATCTATCAGGACGAAACCGGCCTGCGCGACCTGCCGCTGCCCAATCTGTTGGGCGCGCACCAGATCCAGAACGCGGGCGCGGCGCTGGCGGTTCTGCGGCACCTGAACCTGGGCGACGATGCCTATGAGGCTGCGGTGACCAAGGCCGAATGGCCCGCCCGGATGCAACGCCTGAAAACCGGGCCGCTGGTCGAAGCCGCGCCGCAGGCCGAGCTTTGGCTGGATGGCGGGCACAACGCCGCCGCAGGCATTGCATTGGCGGATGTGCTGGCCAAACTGCCCAAACGCCCGACCCACATGATCTGCGGCATGCTGAACACCAAAGACGTGACCGGCTATCTCGCCCCGCTGGCGGCGCAGGCCGAAACCCTGACTGCCGTGTCGATCCCCGGTGAAACAGCCACGCTCAGCGCCGAAGACACCGCTGCGGCTGCGACGAAAGTCAATCTGCCCGCCACCACAGCCAGCAGCGTTGCAGATGCGCTGAACTCCATCGTGGCCCAAGATCCACAAGCCCGCATCCTGATCTGCGGCTCACTCTATCTTGCGGGCAATATCCTGCGCGAAAACGGCTGAGGCGATCCGCCCGCAGGGCTTCATCTGGCTAAAAATACCTCGGGGGGCCGCCAAAGGCGGCGGGGGCAGCGCCCCCTAAGCCCCCCAATCCTCAGCCTGCATCTCTCTCAGGCGCGAGGCGGTACGTTCGAATTCAAACGTTCCTTCGCCCTCGACATACAGCATTTCGGGCTCGGCGGCGGCAGAACAGATCAGCCGCACCTTCGCCTCGTACAAAGCATCGATCAGCGTGACAAAGCGCTTGGCTTCATTGAAATTGTTGCGCGACAGGCGGGGGATGTCTTCCAGCACCAGAACCTTCACCTCAGCGGCAATGGCCAGATAATCCGCCGGGCCCAGCATCCGTCCGCACAGGTCATAAAACGAAGCCCGCGCGATCCCGTTGCGGAACTGGGGCAGCTCGACCGCCCGTCCCTTGACCTGCAACACCAGCGGATCGGCCGGACCACCGGCCAGATCGCTCCAGACCGCGCGGATGCTCTGCCGGGCTTCGGGGCCAATCGGCGTGAAATAGACCGGCGCGCCCTCCAGCCGGTTCTGGCGGTAATCGGTGGGTGAGACCAGTTCCCACACCTGCAACTGCTCTTTGATATGCGCGATGAAAGGCAGAAACAGCTGCCGGTTCAGCCCGTCCTTATACAGTTCATCCGGATGACGGTTCGAGGTCGTCACGACCACAACCCCGCCCTCATGCAGCAGATCGAACAACCGCCCGACGATCATGGCGTCGGTGATATCGGTGATCTGCATTTCATCAAAGGCCAGCAAACGCACGGATTTCACGACCGCTTGCGCAACAGGGGCAAGCGCATCCTCAACCCCGTCCTGCCGCGCCTTGTGCATCCCGGCATGAATTTCCTGCATGAAGGCATGGAAATGCACGCGCCGCGCGGGGATGTCCTGCAAACTGTCGACGAACATATCCATCAGCATGGACTTGCCACGCCCAACACCGCCCCACAGGTACAATCCCTGCGGTGCAGGTGGCGCCTTGCGAAACAACCCGCGTTTCACCGGCGCGGCCAGCGCGGCGCGGATCCGTTCGAAATGTGGCAGAACAGCCTCTTGCGCGTCGTCGCGGGTCAAAATGCCTTCGGCAATGCGGGTGTCGTAAAGCGAGATCAAATCCGTCATAAACCCGAGCCTTACCTTTGACCCCCAGGCTTGAAAAGCGTCATTTCGGACAATGCATCAATTTTGCGGGATCGTTGTGGTGCCCAGGTGAATGGCCCGCCCAATTGCCAGAAGGTCACGGCGCAGGCGCAGGAATTCTGTTTCAGGCCAACATAACCCGACAGGGAAGAAATACCGAAACTACAGGTTTCGAACCCCGTCCGATGTCAGGGAGCTGACCAAATCGGCATAGTCTTCGCGGGCTTTTGGCCCCGCGCCGGAATTCCACATGTAATACCAGTTCAGCATCCCAAAGACAGACATGGTGGCCCCGCGCAGCTTGTCCTTGTCATCGCCAAAGGATTTCGGCGACAGGTCCCTCAGAATGTCGCGCATGAAATTCACCAGATCCATCTGATAGCCGCGCAGGCGCTTCTGCTGATCATCTGTCAAAGCGCTCATGCCGCTGATCTGGACCCGGTGTTCGTCATCCGCACCCTGATAGGCAAACAGGATCTCGCGCACGGCCTTGTGCAGCTTTTCCTCAGGGTCCAAGCCGTTCAGATCGACGTTGCAAATCCGGTCGCGCAGTTCCCGCAGATAGGTTTCAAGGATGTCATACAGGATGGCATCCTTGCTGTCGTAGTAATGATAGATGTTGGCCTTTGAGATCCCGCATTCCTTGGCCAGCAAGGTCATCGAGGCGCGGTCAAACCCCTGATCGGCAAACACTTTGGCCGCCATTTTCAGGATCTGCTTGCGTTTCTGGTCGTGGTCTTTGGCAATTGTCCGGGCCACGGCTTATTCCTTGTCGCGATTGTCGATGACGCGCTTCGCCTTGCCCTGAGAGCGTTCGACGTCGCCGGGGTCACCTACAACAATTTCCGTGGAAACGCCAACGACGTCCTTGATCCGCTTGGTCAGCATTCGCGCCGCGGCAGTCTTGGACAGCTCATCGGTGGAATCCAGCGCCGCCTCGACAAAGACACGCATGGCGTCCATGCGACCGGATTTATAGAGTTCGATCTGGTAGTAGGGCGCAAGGCCGCCGGTCGCCATCACCTGTTCCTCGATCTGGCTGGGGAAGACATTGACGCCGCGCAGGATCATCATGTCGTCGCTGCGCCCAGTGATCTTGGCCATCCGGCGCATGGACCGCGCCGTGCCCGGCAAAAGGCAGGTCAGGTCACGTGTGCGATAGCGGATCATCGGCAGACCTTCCTTGGTCAGGGTCGTGAACACCAGTTCTCCGGTTTCGCCGTCGGGCAGGACCTCGCCGGTTTCGGGGTTGATGATTTCGGGCAGGAAATGGTCCTCCCAGATCACCGGGCCATCCTTGGTTTCAACGCATTCATTGGCGACACCGGGACCCATGATTTCGGACAGGCCGTAGATATCGACCGCGTGCATGTCAAAGGCGGCCTCAACCTCGGCCCGCATGGCGTCCGTCCAGGGTTCTGCGCCGAATACACCCACCTTCAGCGAGCTTTCGCGCGGGTCCAGCCCCGCTTTGTGGAACTGTTCGAGGATATTGAGCATATAGGACGGCGTCACCATGATCCCGTCGGGCCGGAAATCATGGATCAGGCTGACCTGCTTTTCGGTTTGCCCGCCTGACATGGGTACCACGGTCGCGCCCAGCCGTTCGATCCCGTAGTGGGCCCCAAGACCGCCGGTGAACAGCCCATAGCCATAGGCATTGTGCACCATGTCCCCCTTGCGCAGCCCCGACGCGCGCAGGGACCGTGCGCCCAGATCGGCCCAATTGTCGATGTCGGATTTTGTGTAACCCACCACGGTCGGTTTGCCCGTCGTGCCGGATGAGGCATGCAGGCGAATGATCTCGCTGCGTGGGACGGCGAACAGGCCAAACGGGTAATTGTCGCGCAGGTCGTTCTTGTAGGTAAACGGAAACTTCGCCAGATCGGAGAGCTGTTGCAGATCGTCAGGATGCACGCCCGCCTCGTCAAAGCGCTGCCGATACATCGGAACGTTGTCATAGGCGTGGCGTACCGACCATTTCAGGCGCTCAAGCTGTGTGGCGCGGATTTCGTCGATCGAGGCGATCTCGATCGGGTCCAGGTCCGCCCGGTTCGGGGAAAGGTCTTCCATCGCGTGCCTCCTCTGGTCGCGAAGCTATTCTTCGAAATTCTGACCACCAATCGCGCGGGACATGCCACGAAACTCGGCGATCAGAGTGTTGTCCTGGTTGGTAACGCGGACGTCGTAGATACCGTTGCGGCCCGCAACGGTGACTTCGGTCGCGGTCGCGGTCAATTGGTCGCCCTTTTTTCCGGGGGCGAGAAAGCTGATCGTCGTATGCTGCGCGACGGTTGCCGTGTTGCGGCTGTTGCAGGCAAAGGCAAAGGCGCTGTCGGCCAGCGCATGGGTGACGCCCCCGTGGCACATGCCGTGCCCGTTACAGTGATGGGGCGCGATGGTCAGGGTCAGGACTGCGCGGCCTTCATCGACCTCGGCGATCTCCATCCCGAACCATTTGCTGGCCTCATCATTGGCCCACATTGCGGCGGCGGATTTTTCGGCGCGTTCCTTTGGGGTCATCCTTAGCGTCCTTGAAAATTCGGTGCGCGTTTTTCCAGGAAGCTGGAAACACCCTCGGCATAATCCGCGCTTTCACCGCAGGTTTTCATCGCATCTGCTTCGATCTCAAGCTGATCGCTCAGGGATGTGGTGGCCGCGGTTTGAATGCAGTGTTTTGTCAGGCCAAGTCCAAGAGTGGGGCCGTTGGCGAGTTGCGCGGCAAGCGCGCGCGCCTCGTCCATCAGTTGATCATCGGGCAGCGCCTTCCAGATCAGCCCCCAGTCTTCGGCCTGTTTCGCGGTAAGCGGTTGCGCCGTCAGGGCCAGACCCTTGGCGCGAGCCTCACCCAAAAGACGGGGCAAGTGCCAACTGCCGCCGGTATCCGGGATCAGACCGACTTTGGAGAAGCTTTGGATGAATTTTGCGCTTTCCCCGGCCAGAACCATGTCGCAGGCCAGTGCCAGATTTGCGCCCGCGCCTGCGGCGACGCCGTTCACGGCGCAGATCACGGGAAAGTCCATCGACCGTATTAAACGGACCAGCGGCGCATAGAAACTGCGGACCGTTTTGCCCAGATCGGGCGGGCCGTCCATTTTCGACGGGTCGCGGTCGCCGAGGTCCTGACCAGCACAGAAGCCACGCTCGGCTCCGGTCAGCAGGATCGCCCTAGCCCCATTGTCGCGCGCAGATTTCAGCGCGCTCTGCAAGGCAAAGTGCATCTCTTCGTTGAACGCATTCAGCTTGTCGGGACGGTTCAGGGTTATTTCGGCCCAGTTCCCGTTGTCTTGCACAAGAATCGTATCGCTCATGACTGTCCCACCCGGTCCCGTTCCAACTTAATCATTGCATTAACCGAACGGTTGGTCAATATATAAACCCGAACCGATTCCGGGCCGATCAAAGGAATAGCTCATGTCGCTGGTGCGTGTTGATTTCAGGGGGGACGTGGCCTGGGTCACGGTTGACAACCCGCCGGTGAACGCAACCTCGACCGGGGTGCGGCAGGGGCTCTCCGATGCGGTTGACGCGGTCAAAGGCGCGCGCGTGGCGGTGCTGTGCTGCGCGGGCAGAACCTTTATCGCGGGCGGAGATATGTCCGAATTCGATGCGCCGCCGGTTGAGCCGCATTTGCCGGATGTAGTGCAGAAAATCGAAGACAGTCAGGTGCCGTTCATTGCCTGCATGCACGGCAATGTGCTGGGCGGCGGGTTGGAGGTTGCCATGGCCTGCGCCTGGCGGATTGCCGCGCCGGGTACAGGCTTTGGTCTGCCCGAGGTCAATGTGGGCCTGATCCCCGGGGCAGGGGGCACGCAACGCTTGCCGCGTCTTGTGGGGATGCAGGCTGCAATCGACATAGCGTGCTCGGGAAAAATACTAAAAGCCGAGGCTTTGGCCGAACTTGGGGGCGTGGATCTTGTCGCAGGAGACCCCAAGGCCGCGATCCCCGATTTTATTGCCAACCTGCCCGAACGTCCGATCCCTGTCAGCCAGCGCCCCGTGGCAGATTTTGCGCCTGACCTGCTGGACATCAGCCGCCAGGACCTGAAGAAACGCGCCAAAGGGCAGCAATCGCCGCTGGAGAACCTGACCGCGCTGGAATGGTCTGCCGAGCCGTTTGCAACAGCACAGCCGAAAGAGCGTGCCCGCCATCTGGACCTGCGCCAAAGCGCTGAAAGCCGGGCCCTGCGCCACGCCTTTTTTGCGGAACGCAGCGTGGCGAAACCCGCGGTGATCAAAGGCGCAACCGCGCGCGACATAAGCCGGATCGCTGTTGTCGGCGGGGGGCTGATGGGGGCCGGAATTGCCACCGCTGCCCTGAACGGTGGCCTGTCGGTCACTTTGATCGAACGGGACTCGGATGCGGCGGCAACGGCGCACAACCGGGTCGAGGGTTTGCTGCAGGGGGCCGTCAAACGGGGTAAGATGACCGAGGTGCAGCTTCGGGATCGCCTTGCCGCCTTCCGTGCCGTGGACAAGTACGCCGAGGCCGCCGATGCAGAACTTGCGATCGAGGCGGTATTCGAAGACCAGTCCGTCAAGCAACAGGTATTCGTGGAACTGGCCCGCCATATGCCCCAAGACGCAATTCTGGCGACCAACACGTCCTATCTGGACCCGCGTGAGATCTTCGAGGGCATTAAAAACCCGTCTCGCTGCATTGGTCTGCATTTCTTTAGCCCGGCCCATGTCATGAAGCTGTTGGAGATCGTGAAGACCCCGCACACCTCGGCCGAAGTGATAGCAACCGGGTTTGCGCTGGGTAAAAAGCTGCGCAAGATCTCGGTTCTGTCGGGCATTTGCGACGGGTTTATCGGCAACCGCATGCTGGCCGCTTACCGGCGCGAGGCCGATTATCTGCTGGCGGACGGGGCGCTGCCCTATCAGGTGGATCGGGCCATGCGGGCGCTTGGAATGCCCATGGGGCCGTATGAGTTGCAGGACTTGACCGGCCTTCAGATCGCCTGGGCCAATCGCAAGCGCAATGCTGCAACCCGCGATCCGGGCGAACGCTATGTGACCATCGCGGACCAGCTGTGTGAAATGGACCGGCTTGGCCAGCGCACGGGAAAAGGGTGGTATCGCTACGAAGATGGCAAGCGCGAGCCGATCCGCGATCCAGAGGTTGAGGCGCTGATCGAAGCCTATTCCGCGCAGCAGGGCATTACTCGCCGCGCTTTTTCGGATGACGGGATCTCCTCGCGCATACTCGCCGTGCTGGCGAATGAGGGGGCGTTGATCCTCGAAGAGGGGATCGCGGAAAACACCGAGGCCGTCGATATGGTACAAATCCAAGGATACGGCTTTCCGCGCTGGCGCGGTGGGCCGATGGCCTATTGCAAAGAGATCGGGCCGGACGTCACCCGCGCAACCATGGCAACCGTCGCTGCAGAAAGTCCGGGGTCTTGGCGCATCGCTGAAGGGCTTGAGGGTCTTTAACATGTTGATGGTTACAAAAGCGACCATTAACGCATTTGCGAGTCATGTTTCACAGGGAGGAGACAGAACCATGAAACTTACCAAGTTGAGCACGCTTTTGGCCTCGGCCGCGCTGGCCGTTTCGGGCACCGTAGCGCTGGCGGCGGATTACACGCTGACCATTTCCAGCTGGGCCCCGCCGACCCATGGTATCAACGCCAAAATGTGGCCGAAATTCGTCGAGATGGTTGAAGACGCCACCGATGGTCAGGTGACTGCCGAATTGAAACTGGGTCTTGCCCCTCCGCCCGCGCAGATGGACCTGATCATGGACGGCGCGGCGGATGCATCGATCATCTTCCACGGCTATCAACCGGGCCGGTTCGTCACCACCAAAATGATCGAACTGCCCGGATATGAAGGCTCGGCCGAGGATGCCTCGGTTGCCTATTGGCGCACCTATGACCAGCACCTCAAGGCAGCGGATGAACATCGCGGGGTGAAAGTGATCGCCCTGCATACCCATGGCCCGGCGCAGCTGCATTCCAGCAGCCCGGTAACCGCGCTGGACGAGGTCTCGGGCCTCAAGGTTCGTATTCCGGGCGGTGTTGGCGGTGATGTCGGCACGGCGCTGGGGGCGACCGGTATTCAGGTGCCTGCGCCGAAAGTATACGAAACACTGGCCTCGAAAGCGGCCGATGGCGTGGTCATGCCCTTTGAATCCCGCAAGGGCTTCAAGCTGACCGAGGTGGCGCAGAACGTCTACGAGGTTCCGGGTGGTCTGTATCGCGGGTCGTTCGCCTTCATCATGAACGAGGATACCTTTGCCGATCTGCCCGCCGACCTGCAGGCCGCGCTGGAAGAGAACGTCTTCGGCGAACCGCTCAGCCGCGAGATCGGCAAGATCTGGGATGAGATTGACGCGATTGGCCGGGAAGCCACCGAAGGGACCGAGGGTAATGCGATCAACACGGCCTCGGCTGAGGATTTGGAGAAGTTCAATGCAATTGCAGTGGATGTGCGCGCCAAGGTGATTGACGAGGTCAACGGTGTCGGCGTCGATGCGCAGGCCGCCTATGACATGATCGTCAATGAAATGGCTGCGCAATAACGCGCTTTGGCTGGCGGGATCGATCCGCCAGCCAGTTTCACCCACCGGGGACCAATCATGCAATCTCTCGTGACCTTTGCGCGTCGCGTCAGCATCATTCCGACGGTGCTGGCCTGTGTGGCGCTGTTCATCCTGATGGTGATGACCTTTTTCGACGTCATCCTGCGCTCTGTCTTCAATGCTCCGATTGAGGCCGCGACCGAGCTGACGCGGATTCTGATGGCGATCCTGGTGTTCTCGGTCCTGCCGATGATCTCGGCGGGGAAGGGGCAGATCGCGGTGGACCTGACGGACGGGATATTCTCGCGCCTGCGGCTGAGCCGGGTGCGCGATGCGATTGTCTATCTGGTGTCCGGCATCATGCTGATCTGGCCAATCCAGCGGGTTTGGGTTCTGGCGGAGCGCGCGCGGGATTATGGTGATGTCACCGAATACCTGTCGATCCCGGTTTTCTACGTGGGTTGGTTCATCGCCGGTTTCACTGCGATCACCGCCGTCGCAATGATCATCACCGGCCTTCTGCAGATCTTTGCCCCTCACGCTTTGTCGGAGCACGCCTGATGACTGCCGCACTGATCGGTTTTGCCCTTGTTCTTGTCCTCGTGCTGCTGCGGCTGCCCATCGTGTTTGCAATGGGCCTGGTCGGGACGCTGGGCTTTGCCTATGAACGCGGCGGCAGCATCTTGTCCGAGCGCGGGTTGAAGGCCGCGATGTCGATGGTCGGTCGTCAGATCACCGACACGGCGCAGGATTACGGCCTGTCGGTTGTCCCGTTGTTCATCCTTATGGGCCTGTTCGTGAACAAAGGCGGTCTGGCGCGTGAACTTTACGCGGTTTCGAACGCGTTTCTGGGGCACTTTCGCGGTGGTATCGCCATGGCGACGGTTGCGGCCTGCGGCGGGTTCTCGGCCATTTGCGGTTCGTCTCTGGCAACGGCTGCAACCATGTCCAAGGTCGCCATGCCCGAAATGCGTCGCTACCGCTATTCGGATGAGCTGTCGACAGCGTCGATTGCGGCAGGCGGCACGCTGGGCATCCTGATCCCGCCTTCGGTGATCCTTGTGATCTATGGCCTGTTGACCGAAACCTCGATCGGCAAGCTGTTCGTCGCGGGTATCATTCCCGGTGTGCTGGGCATCCTGTTCTACCTGTTTGCCGTGCGGTGGACGGTTTGGCGCAGGCCCGAGTCCGGCCCGGCGGGCGAACGCCATGGCTGGGGCGAGCGTCTGTCAGCACTGCGCTCGGTCTGGGCCGTGTTGTTGCTGTTCTTTCTGGTGATCGGTGGCCTGTATGGTGTGTTCGATTTCTACCCGCTGAACCTGACCTTCAGCCCGACCGAGGCTGCGGGCATGGGTGCAATGGGCGCGTTCCTGATCGCACTGTCCCGTGGTGGGCTTACGTTGGGGTCCACCTTTGAGGTGCTGAAAGAAACCTCATTTACGGCGGCGGCGCTGTTCTCGGTTCTGATCGGGGCGCAGATCTTTTCGAATTTCATCAACCTTGCCGGTCTGCCCGAAGCCTTGATCGCCTTGGTCACGGCGTATGAGGTGGAACCCTTCGTGGTCATCCTGATGATCCTCGGGATCTATATCATTCTGGGCTGCGTCTTTGAATCGCTGTCGATGTTGCTGCTGACAGTGCCGATCTTTTTCCCGTTGGTCACGTCGCTGGGCTATGACCCGATCTGGTTCGGTATTGTCGTCGTTGTCGTCACCGAGATCAGCCTGATCACGCCCCCTGTCGGTTTGAACGTGTTCATCCTGAAAGGCGTGGTCGGCGATGTATCGACCGGTACAATCTTCAAAGGGGTCACGCCGTTCTGGGTGGCGGATATCTTCCGTCTGGCTCTGATCGTTCTTGTGCCCTGGCTGGTACTGGTACTGCCCGAACATATGGGGGCGATGGGTCACTGATGTTTTCTCTGACCGCATTGCCACAAGGTTTCCACGCGGACCCGTATCCAATCTACGCCACGCTGCGCGAGGACACGCCGGTCTGCTGGCAGCCCGACGGATCTGTGGTTCTGTCGCGATATGATGATCTGGATCTAGTGTATCGGGACACGGACCGGTTCATATCTGATAAAAAGGCGGTTTTTGGCCCCAAATACGGGGTCGACAGCCCTTTGTTTGAACATCACACGACCAGCCTGGTGTTCAACGACCCGCCCCTGCACACCCGTGTTCGCAAGGTGATGGTCGGCGCGATGAACCCGCGGGCTTTGGCGCAGATGGAGCCGGGGCTGATCCAGCTGGTCGATGGGTTGCTGGACGAGATGCAGGCGAAGGGCACGGTGGAACTGATCGAGGATTTTGCCGGTGCGATCCCGATAGAAATCATCGGCAACCTTTTGGGCATTCCACGGTCCGAGCGGGGGCCGCTGCGCGATTGGTCTTTGGCCATTCTCGGCGCATTGGAGCCCAAATTGACGCCAGAGCAGGAAGAATGGGGCAACCGCTCGGTATCCGACTTCAAGGATTTCCTGAGGCATATCGTAGAAGACCGCCGCGCCAATCCCGGAGACCCCGCGACGGATGTCCTGACGCGGCTGATGCAGGACGACACCGATGGCGGGCTGACCGAGGTCGAGCTGTATCAGAACTGCATTTTCATCCTGAATGCGGGGCATGAGACCACCACCAACCTGATCGGCAACGCGCTAGAGTTGCTGGACCGCCACCCCGACAAACGGGCCGAGTTGCTGGCCGACCCCGATCTGATCACCACCGCAGTGGATGAGTTTCTGCGGCTGGAAAGCCCCAACCAGTTTGGCAATCGTTTGACCACCCAAGACGTGTCGTTTCACGGAGAAACAATCCCGGCCGGGACCGACATTCACCTGTGCATCGGCGCGGCCAACCGCGACCCTCGGCAGTTCGACCGGCCCGATGCTGTCCAGTTGAACCGCCGCCCCAACAAACATCACGCCTTTGCCGGTGGACCCCATACCTGCGTCGGCCTGACCTTGGCGCGGATGGAGGGGCGCGTTGCGGTCGGGCGTTTTCTGACGCGGTTCCCCAACTATCGTATCACGGAAGGTGCCGAACGCGGCGGGCGGATCCGGTTTCGCGGCTTCGCGCGACTGCCCGCGCAGGTTTGAGATGTTTGGTTCAGGGGAAGCGGCTCGGGAATTTATTGACCGACCGTACGGTTTAAAATATCATTTCGTCAGACCGGCAAAGGGCTGCGCGAAGATCGCCATGCAGATGAGGAGACGCTCATGACCATCCAACAGATTTCCAGCTTCGCAGCCGGTGAGTGGGTTTCGCCCGGCGAAGGGGCCCGCACCATTGCCAGCGCTGTCACGGGCGAGGTGATCGCCACGGCGGGCAACAGCGCGTTGGACGTGCAGGCGATGTTGGACCACGCGCGCAACGTCGGCGGCCCGGCCTTGCGCAAGATGACATTTCACGAGCGGGCCAAGATGCTCAAGGCGCTGTCTCTGCATTTGGGTCAGCACAAGCAGGCCCTTTATGACCTGTCCTTCAACACGGGCGCCACGCAATCGGATCACCTGATCGACATCGACGGCGGTATCGGCACGATGTTCGTCTTTGCCTCGAAAGGCCGGCGCGAGATGCCGGACGGGCATGTGTATCTGGATGGTGAGGTCGAGCAGCTATCGCGCAATGGTACCTTTCTGGGTCAGCACATCTGCACCCCGCTGCATGGCGTGGCGGTTCATATCAACGCGTTCAACTTTCCTGTCTGGGGGATGTTGGAAAAGCTGGCACCGACCCTGTTGGCGGGTGTTCCGGCGATTGTGAAACCAGCGACGAATTCCTGCTATGTGACTGAACTCTGTGTCCGGCTGATGTTGGACTCGGGTTTTTTGCCAGCGGGCGCGCTGCAACTGGTCTCGGGCGGGCTGGGCGATATGCTGGATCGCCTGACCATGCAGGACGTGGTCAGTTTCACAGGGTCTGCCGATACTGCTCTGAACCTGCGGTCCAACCCTGTAATCTTGCAGAACTCGGTGCGCTTTGTGGCGGAACAGGACAGCCTGAATTGCTCGATCCTCGGCCCGGATGCGCAGCCGGGCACGCCGGAATTTGACCTGTTCGTCAAGGAAGTTCAGCGTGAAATGACCACGAAAGCGGGTCAGAAATGCACCGCAATCCGCCGGATCATCGCGCCCGAGTCGCAAGTGCAGGCGGTGATCGAGGCGCTGTCCGCGCGGCTGGCCAAAACGGCCATCGGAGACCCAAAGCTGGAGACCACGCGCATGGGCGCGCTGGTCTCGACCAGTCAGAAACGCGACGTTCTGGAAAAGGCCGCGATCATCGGGCAAGAGGCCGAGCGTGTCTTTGGCGACCCGGATGATTTCACGGTCGATGGCGCGGATGCCGAGAAAGGCGCGTTTCTGCCGCCCATGCTGTACCACTGCGCCAACCCGGACACGGCACAGCGCGTGCACGACACCGAAGCCTTTGGTCCGGTCAGCACAGTGATGGGGTATCGCGATCTCGACCATGCGATCGAACTGGCGAACCGGGGGCAGGGGTCGCTGGTGGCGTCGGTTATCACCCATGACCCGGATGTGGCGCGGCAGGTTGCGATGGGGGCGGGGGCCTATCATGGGCGGCTTTACTTCAACAATCGCGACTCGATGACCGAATCCACCGGCCACGGCTCACCCTTGCCGCATATGGTCCATGGCGGACCCGGTCGCGCCGGGGGCGGCGAAGAAATGGGCGGCGTGCGCGGTGTGAAACACTATATGCAGCGCACCGCCATTCAGGGTTCACCCGATCTGCTGACTGCGATCGGCGGCAAATGGGTGCCGGGTGCTGCTGAAATCGAAGGTCCCGCACATCCCTTTACCCGCAGGTTCCACGACCTTGCGATTGGTGAGACCATCCACACCGACCCGCGCACCATCACGCTGGAGGACATCGAACATTTTGCCCATTTCACCGGTGATACGTTCTACGCCCATATGGATCAGGCCGCAGCGGAACGAAACCCGTTCTTCCCGGGCCGTGTCGCGCATGGCTATCTGCTGCTGTCCTTTGCTGCGGGGTTGTTTGTTGAGCCGAACGAAGGGCCGGTTCTGGCCAATACCGGCCTGGACGGGTTGCGCTTCATGAAACCGGTCGAGGCGGGGGATACGATCAAGGTGCGCCTGACGGTCAAAAGCAAGACCAAGCGCAATGACGAATATGGCGAGGTTCGCTGGCATGTCACCCTGACCCAGCAGGATGATGATATGGTCGCAGAGTACGAATTGCTGACCATGGTCGCCTACTAGACCCACAAGGCCGGATGGAAATTCCGTCCGGCCCGATTATACTTGGCCTATGAAAGATACGGCTCCTGATTGGTTCGAAACCTGCGTCAGCCAACTGACCAACACGGGCACGCAGCGGGTGTGGTCGGTTCTGGTTACGATTTTTGGCGATCTGGCGCAGAACGGGTCGGATCAGGTGAGTGGTGCGCTGATTACCACGCTCACCGCTCTGGCCGGGATCAAGGCCGAAGCGACGCGTGTCGCGCTGCACCGGTTGCGCAAGGAAGGTTGGATCGAAAGTACGCGGGTGGGGCGGAACAGTGTGCATCGCCTCACCGAATTCGGCCGCAGCCAAAGCGCGGCTGCCGCGCCGCGTATCTATGCCCGCGAAACGACTAAGCCTGATGTGTGGCATGTGCTGATTGCCAGCAATACCGAGAGTTCCCGGAAAGAATTGTCGGATTTGATGCTGACTGGAGATTATATCTCGGTGAATCCCACAACAGCCATGGCGCCCGGCCCGATCCCGGACGGGCTGGAGGAGTTGCTGGGCATCGAAAGCATCACCATCGCGGCACCCGATTGGCTGCGTGATCTGTGCGGGCCAGAGGCCCTGAAAACGGCGTATGACCAGTTCTGGAACTCGATTCAGGGTGTCGAACACCTTCTGCCCGCAAAAGGGGTGAACGATGTGCTGCGAACTGCCGTGTTGCGCGTTTTGATCGTGCACGGGTGGCGGCGTCTGATCCTGCGCCACCCGGCCCTGCCACCTGCGTTTCTGCCTTCGGATTGGAAGGGGGAAGAGTGCCGCGAGGCGGTCTTTCGGTTGCTGGACAAGCTGCCCCGCCCCGATCTTGCAACATTGGAAGCCGCGCTGGACGATTGACGCAGGGCCGGTTGCCCAGACCTGTGAAGGCACAAAACCAGCGGCTTGGGTTGGTTCGACCATTGTGGCGGCATAGGCATGGATAATCATGTTACACAATATGCGAAGCAGGCGATGATATGGTAACATAAGGCTTGCCTCGAATCGGATCTGCATTTATTAACCGACCAGACGGTTAATGACGGTTCCTGCGAACAGGAGACATTACAGATGGACGCATTCATTTGCGACGCGACGCGCACTCCGATTGGACGGTATGGCGGAGCGTTGTCTTCTGTGCGCACGGATGATCTGGCCGCCATCCCGCTGGCCGCCCTGAAGGCCCGCAATCCCCAGGTTGACTGGGCCAGCGTGGATGATGTGATCTATGGCGACGCCAATCAGGCAGGTGAAAGCAACCGCAATGTGGCACGCATGGCCGCGCTATTGGCCGGGTTGCCGATTGACGTTCCCGGAACAACGATAAACCGCCTGTGTGCCAGCGGCATGGATGCTGTCGGAATGGCCGCGCGTGGGATCAAAGCGGGGGATTACGATCTGGCCATCGCGGGCGGTGTAGAAAGCATGTCGCGCGCGCCGTTTGTGATGCCCAAGGCGACGTCCGCCTTCACGCGCAGCAATGCGGTGTATGACACAACGATTGGCTGGCGCTTTGTGAACCCCAAGATGCAGCAGGAATACGGCATCGATTCCATGCCGCAAACCGCTGATAACGTGGCCGAGGATTACGGGATCAGCCGCGAGGATCAGGATGCCTTTGCCGCGCGCAGCCAGGCCCGTTGGCAGGCCGCGCATGCAGCGGGCGTGTTCAGGGACGAAATCACCCCGGTCTCGATCCCGCAGCGCAAGGGCGATCCGATTGTCTCGGACACCGACGAACATCCGCGACCGGGAACAACGGCAGAAAAGCTTTCGGGTCTCAAAGGGGTGAACGGGCCGGACAAGACGGTTACGGCGGGAAATGCCTCGGGCGTGAATGATGGGGCCGCCGCGATCCTGATGGCGAATGAGGCGGCAGCGGCAAAGAACGATCTGACCCCTATGGCCCGCGTGGTGGGCATGTCGGTCGCGGGGGTAGAGCCGCGCGTCATGGGGATCGGCCCGGTGCCTGCGACGCGCAAGGTTTTGGCTCGTGCGGGGCTGCGCATCGAACAGATGGACGTGATAGAGTTGAACGAAGCCTTCGCGTCCCAGGGGCTGGCGACGCTGCGGGAACTGGGCCTGCCCGATGATGCACCGCACGTAAACCCGAATGGCGGCGCGATTGCGCTTGGCCATCCCTTGGGCATGAGCGGCGCGCGTCTGGTGCTGACCGCGGCCTATCAGTTGAAACGAACCGGGGGCCGCTATGCGCTCTGCACCATGTGTGTGGGTGTCGGGCAGGGCGCGGCCCTTATTCTTGAACGCGTGTGACGGAGGAGACGGAACATGTACGCTCAGATGGTAAAATCCGAAGCGTCGGACGACGATCCGGAAAAGCTGGCGGAATTTCAGGCGCGGATCGACGCGGATATCAAGATCGAACCCAAGGACTGGATGCCTCAGGCCTATCGCAAGACCCTGATCCGCCAGATCGGGCAGCACGCGCATTCCGAGATTGTGGGCCAACTGCCTGAAGGCAACTGGATCACGCGCGCGCCAACGCTGGAGCGTAAGGCGATCCTTCTGGCCAAGGTGCAGGATGAGGCCGGACATGGGCTGTACCTGTACTGCGCGGCCGAGACATTGGGGGTCAGTCGCGATGAACTGACCGAGATGCTGCTGGACGGGCGCATGAAATACTCGTCAATCTTCAACTACCCGACCTTGAACTGGGCCGATATCGGCGCGGTCGGGTGGTTGGTCGACGGGGCTGCGATCATGAATCAGGTGCCGCTGCAGCGCACGTCTTATGGCCCTTATTCCCGCGCCATGATCCGCATCTGCAAGGAAGAAAGCTTTCACCAGCGTCAGGGCTATGACGCGATCCGCAAGATGGCCGAAGGCACGCCCGAGCAGCGCAGGATGGCGCAGGACGCGCTGAACCGGTTCTGGTTCCCGTCGCTGATGATGTTCGGACCGTCCGACAAGGATTCCGTGCATTCGGCGCAGTCGATGGCGTGGAAGATCAAGATCAACACCAATGACGAGCTGCGTCAGAAATTCGTCGATCAGACCGTGCCGCAGGCCGAGTATCTGGGTCTGACCATCCCCGACCCGGACCTGAAATGGAACGAGGACCGCGGGCATTACGATTTCTCGGAACCCGACTGGTCCGAGTTCTTCGACGTGCTCAAAGGCAACGGCCCCTGCAACGTGGATCGTCTGGCCGCCCGCAACAAGGCCTGGGATGACGGCCAGTGGGTCCGCGACGGGCTACTGGCCCATGCCCGCAAGAAACGCGCCGGCAATCTGGCGGCGGAATAAGCTTGCCCAAAGGAGGAAACCCGATGAACAACGAATGGCCCCTGTGGGAAATCTTCATCCGCGGCCAGCATGGGATGAGCCACCGGCATGTCGGTTCGCTTCATGCGCCCGACGCGGAAATGGCGATCAAGAACGCGCGCGACGTTTACACCCGCCGCAACGAAGGCGTTTCGATCTGGGTGGTCGAAGCCAACAACATCTCGGCCTCTTCACCCAGCGACAAAGGCCCGCTGTATGAACCCAGTGAAAGCAAAGTGTACCGCCACCCGACCTTCTTCGACATTCCCGAAGACGTGGGGGCGATGTAATGAGTGTTTCGGTTTCCAACGACGCTTTGCTGCAATTCCTGCTGCGGATGGGGGACAATACCCTGATCCTGGGCCACCGCGTCAGCGAGTGGTGCGGCCATGCGCCCGTGCTGGAGGAGGACATCGCGCTGGCCAATACCGCGCTGGACCTGATCGGACAGACCCAGATGTGGCTTGGCCTTGCGGGCGAGGTCGATGGCGGCAAAAGCGCCGATGATCTGGCCTTTCTGCGCGATGCCTGGGATTTCCGCAATGTGCTGCTGGTCGAGGTGCCGAACGGCGATTTCGGCCGTACGCTGATGCGCCAGTTCCTGTTCGACGCATGGCATTCGATCATGCTGGGGCGTCTGATGACATCCTCGGACGAGCGGGTTGCGGCCATCGCCGCGAAAGCCAGCAAAGAAGTTACCTATCATCTGGAACGCTCGGGCGACACGGTGGTGGGCCTTGGTGACGGGACCGAGGAAAGCCACGCAAGGATGCAGGAGGCGCTGGATTACCTGTGGCCTTACGTGGGCGAGATGTTTGTCAGCGACGATATCGATGCCCAGATGGTTGCAGCGGGGATCGCGCCGAACCCGTCCGATCTGCGCGCCGAATATGACGCTTTGGTTGAACTTGTTTTGACCAAGGCAACGCTGACCATTCCGGACAACCGCTTTGCCCATAAGGGCGGGCGCGATGGGCGGATGCATACCGAGCATCTGGGCCACCTGCTGACACAGATGCAATGGTTGCAACGCGCCTATCCCGGCGCGAAGTGGTGAGATGTGATGCAGGCCTCGACCGAACAGATCTGGGGCTGGCTGGATGCCGTTCCCGACCCCGAGATCCCGGTGATCTCGGTCGTGGATCTGGGCATTGTCCGTGATGTGCGGTGGGAGGCTGAGACGGTGGTTGTTACGGTCACACCAACTTATTCCGGCTGCCCGGCGACGTCGGTGATCAGCATGGATATCGAAACCGCCCTGCGCGATCATGGGATAGGGGATGTGCGGATCGAAACCAGCATCGCCCCCGCCTGGACCACCGATTGGCTGAGCGATAAGGGCCGCGCCCGGTTGGAAGACTATGGCATTGCACCGCCGCAACCGGCGGGCGGCCCGGACCGGTGCCCCCATTGCGGCAGCAAGGCGGTCGAGAAGGTCAGCCAGTTCGGCTCGACCCCCTGCAAGGCCCATTGGCGCTGCACCGATTGCCTGGAACCCTTTGACTATTTCAAGTGCATCTGAGGAGGAGCACCGGATGGCACGTTTTCATGATCTGAAAGTCACCGACATCCACAAGACCATCCGCGATGCGGTTGTGGTGACACTTGAGCCGGTAAACGGTGCGGCGGATCAGTTCGACTTTACTGCCGGTCAGTATCTGACGTTCCGGCGTGATTTTGACGGTGAGGAACTGCGCCGATCGTATTCGATCTGCGCGGGCAAGGATGACGGTGTTTTGCAGGTTGGTATCAAACGCGTCGAGGGCGGTGCCTTTTCAAGCTGGGCCAATGCAGAACTTACCGTTGGCGACGTCGTGCAGGCGATGCCACCAATGGGCAGCTTCCACGCGCCCATCGATGCAGATGCGCAGAAACAGTATCTTGGCTTTGCCGGCGGCTCGGGCATCACGCCGGTTCTGTCGATTCTGAAAACCACGCTGGCCCGCGAGCCCAAATCCCGTTTCACGCTGATCTATGCCAACAAAGGCATCAACACGATCATGTTCCGGGAAGAACTGGAGGACCTGAAAAACCTCTATATGGGTCGCCTGAACGTGATCCACATCCTCGAAGCCGACGCGCAAGAGATCGACTTGTTCACCGGTCTGGTCACGCAGGACAAATGCGGTCAGCTTTTCAAGCATTGGATCGATATCACAAACGTGGACACCGCTTTTATCTGCGGGCCGGAACCGATGATGCTGGGGATTGCCGCCGCTTTGCGCGACCACGGGCTGGAAGACAGCCAGATCAAGTTCGAGCTTTTCGCCAGCGCCCAACCGGGCCGGGCCAAGCGCAAGGCAAGCGCGGCGCAGGCGGGCACGCAGGCTAATCAGACCAGTGCGTCGATCACGCTGGACGGGGCCACCCAGACCATGACCCTACCCAAGGATCAGTCCATTCTTGAAGCCGCGCTGGAAAACGCCATGGACGCGCCTTACGCCTGCAAGGCAGGAGTTTGTTCCACTTGCCGCTGCCGCGTGCTCGAGGGCGAGGTCGAAATGCTCGCCAATCACGCGCTTGAGGATTACGAGGTCGAAAAGGGCTATGTCCTAAGCTGTCAGGCCTATCCGGTGACCGACCGCGTCGTCGTCGACTACGATCAGTGACAGGAGGGGATTGATGAGCGATACAATGACACTCGACAGCTATCTGGCCGCAGGCGGGGTGCTGACCAATCCAACCAATGTCCCGCCGCGATACCGGGCCGAACTGATGAAGCTGATGGCCACTTTCGTCGATAGCGAACTGGCCGGGGCCGCCGGGTTTGCCGACATCATCAATCAGGGGCCGGGCATCAAGGAACGTATAGCGGCCGCCAAGATCGTGCTGGAGAAAACCGACAACGCGGATCGCGTCCTGAAGATCATGGGTGAGTTCGGGGCAGACACCGAAAGATACGCCACCCATCACCCCTGGACCGCGCGTCTGGACCGTGATGCCGACATTGGCGCGACCCGCAGCAAACACGACATGCGCCTTGCGGTGTTCAACTACCCGATCAGCGGCTGGACAGATGCCGTCGTCATGAACCTGCTGATGAGCCGAGCCGTCGCCGAGCAACTGGCCGAGTTTTCGACGATCTCGTATCAGCCGCTGGCCGAGGCTTTCCGGATCATCGCGCCTATCGAGGCGAACCACGGCGATCTGGCCTTGGAGGGCGCAACCAAGCTGATCGCTGCGGGCGAGGCGGACGCGATGCAAAGCTCGGTCGATTATTGGTGGCCCCGCGTGGCAGCCTCGTTCGGGGGCGATGATCCGAAACGGTTCGAGCTTCTGAAATCCATGAACCTGAGACGCACCGAAAACCACATGCTGCGAGAGCGGTGGAACCATGCGATGGGCGAGACCTTGGCGACGTTGAACCTTAGAAAGCCCGTCTAGACCCTGTCGTCCGACTTGGCCGCCTGTAATTCGCGACCAGACGGCCCTTTGCTTTTGAGGTTGATTAGAGCATCAATATTTCTGATGCGTGACCGCAAATCTGTTGAATTGACGGGCCGTCTGAATCCGCTAACGTCTGCCGGATCAATGCGCCCCGAGGTCCTCATGTCGCAATCCGCCCGACTGTTGAATCCGATCCTGATCGTGGGGTGTATCATCATCACGGTCAGCTTCGCTGTGCGCGCCTCGTTCGGGGTGTTTCAGATCCCGATTGCGGATGAGTTCGGCTGGCTGCGCACCGATTTTTCCCTGGCCATTGCGATCCAGAACCTGGCCTGGGGCATTGGGCAACCAATCTTTGCTGCGATTGCCGAAAAGATCGGTGATCGAAAGGCGATCATCCTGGGTGCACTGACCTATGCCGCAGGTATGGTTCTGTCGGCCTGGTCGATCACGCCCTTTGGGCACCAGATGTACGCCTGGCTGGTGGGCTTTGGTATCGCAGGCACCGGGTTCGGCGTTGTTCTGGCTGTGGTTGGCCGCGCCTCATCCGACAAGAACCGGTCGATGTCTCTGGCGATTGTGACTGCTGCGGGCAGTTTTGGTCAGGTCATCGGCGCGCCAACTGCTGAATGGTTGCTCACCTTCCTGCCGTGGCAACAGGTGTTTATCGTATTCGCCGTTGCGATCCTTGCGCTTGTTCTGACGCTGCCCTTTATGCGCGCGCCGCAACCGGTCAGCAAGGCCGAGCTGGAAGAAAGCATGAGCCAGATCCTGGGCAGCGCCTTCCGGGACCCGTCTTATGCTTTGATCTTCTTGGGTTTTTTCAGCTGTGGCTATCAGGTGGCCTTCATCACCGCCCATTTCCCGGCTATCGTGACCGAGATGTGCGGCCCTATTCAGCCCGGGGGTGTTTTGCATTCGCTTGGCATTACTACGACGTCGGCCCTCGGTGCCGTAGCGATTTCGCTTGTGGGTCTTGCCAATATCGGCGGCACGTTGCTGGCAGGTTGGGCGGGCAATCACTTCCCCAAGAAATACCTGCTCGCCGCAATCTACACAGCGCGAACCCTTGCAGCCGCAGCCTTCATTCTGATGCCGATCACGCCAACTTCGGTGATCATCTTCTCAATCGTCATGGGCTCTCTGTGGCTGGCGACGGTGCCGCTGACCTCGGGCCTTGTCGCGCATCTTTACGGCTTGCGCTACATGGGCACGCTTTACGGCTTCATCTTCCTCAGCCACCAGATCGGGGGGTTCCTGGGCGTCTGGCTGGGTGGGCGGATGTATGACGTCTATGGCGACTACACCATGGTCTGGTGGATCGGCGTCGCGGTCGGAGCGTTCAGTGCCATCGTCCATCTGCCGATCCGCGAAAACCGGGGCGCAACACCCGCAGCAGCCTAGCGGGCTTCTTCTTCGGTCAGCAAGCCTTCGGCAACCAGGCGATCCGCCCAGCCTTGCGGGCCGGTGAAGTGATGCGTCTGCCAACCACGGGACCGCGCGGTTTCGATGTTGTCGATCCGGTCGTCCGCGAACAGCAATGTCTCGGGCGGCAGGCCACAATCGGCCTCGACCTGTGCATAGATCGGCACATGGGGCTTCACCATCTTCATCCGGCCCGAGACATAGTGCCGGTCAAACTCGTTCAGAAACGGATAAACGGTGGTGGCATAGTCGAAATTCTGCACACCGAAATTCGTCAGCGCAAAAACGGGCACGCCCTTGGCGCGCAATGCCCGTTGCAACCGGACCGAATGCGGAATTTCAGGCGCGGCAAGCTCGATCCATTTGTCGTGCCACATGCGAATCTCGTCGCGCCAATTGGGATATTTCTCGGCCCAATTGTAGATCGTATCGGTGAAGTGATGGCCCTGATCCACCAGATCGTTCATGCCGTGCAGATCGACCTCGTCGAACATCGCGCGGCGGCGATCCTCGCCGATGACACGGTCATAGTAGCGCTCGGGCTGCCATTCGATCAGTACATTGCCGATGTCGAAAATGACCGCTTGGATGGGCATGTTGTGTTCCTGCTTCAAATTCCTGCCGGGCCGACTGAACCAAGCCCGGCGTCCAAGTTCAAGCACCAACCGCAGCGCGCAGCGCTGCCCGGCCCAACCGGAGAAGATGCATCTTTGATGCATCGCCGACGGGCGGGAGGGCTATGCCCGTTTTGCAGCCCTCAGTTCCCGTTCCAAGGCGTCCAGAAACCGGGACCGGTCGGCCTTGCTGAAGGGTTTGCCCCCGCCCCCTGCACCCAACGGATTTGCCGCGCGCAGGTCCGCCATCAGGTCGCGCATCGCCAGTTGCTGACCGATATTGGCGGTGGTGAACGCCTCGCCGTTGGGGCGCAGCACGCGGGTGCCGGCCTCGACACATTTTGCAGCCAAGGGGATGTCGGATGTGACCACCACATCGCCTGGCCCGCAGCGTTCGGCGATCCACTTATCCGCTTCGTCAGCCCCTTCCGAGACAATGACCACCTGCACCAAAGGGTTCGCCGAAGGCCGCAGCCCGCCATTCGACACCAGCGCCATCGGAACCTTGTGCCGTGTCGCCACCCGCTCGGCCTCGGCCTTCACGGGGCAGGCATCGCCATCGATATAGAGCGTTGTCACGCCTTCTTTGCCTCTTTCGTCGCCGCTGGCTTCTTTTTCACCTTGAACTCTTCCGGAATCGGCATTCGGTTGAATGCGTCCAGACCGGCGATCTTGTAGGCTTCGGCCAGCGTTGGATAATTGAACGTGTTCTGGACAAAGTAATCCACGGTGCCTTTCAGGTTCAGCACGGCCTGCGCGATATGGATCAGCTCGGTCGCGCCTTCACCGACGATCTGCACGCCCAGAACCCGGCGGGTTTTCAGCGAGAACAGCATCTTCAGCATGCCATGTTCCAACCCCATGATATGCCCGCGCGAGGTTTCGCGGAACCGCGCCACGCCGACCTCATAGGGAATGCCACGCTCCTGCAACTCCTCCTCGGACATGCCGCAGGTGGAAATCTCGGGTACCGAATAGATGCCATAAGGATACCAGGGGCTCTCAGGCAAGGTCGGTGTTTCCAGCGCGTGACAGGCGGCGACCCGACCCTGTTGCAAAGACGTAGAGGCCAGTGAAGGGTGCCCAATCACATCGCCGGTTGCGTAGATATGTGGCACCGAGGTTTGATAGGTCTTGCGATCCACCTTGATCCGGTTGCGGTGGTCTGTTTCCAGCCCGACCGCGTCCAGATTCAACGCCGAGGTCGCGCCCATCCGCCCGGCCGCAAACAACAGCATTTCGGCGCGAACGTGGCGACCGTTTTCCAGCGTGACTTCAACGTGGTCGCCGGTGTCTTCGATTTTCTCGACCGCAGAGCCCAATCGCAGATCGACACCGTTCTCGCGGATCTGATGGGTGAAATCGTGGATCAACCGGCTGTCGATGAAATCGAGGAAGGTATCCCGTGGTTCGATCAACGTCACCCGCACATCCAGCGCCGAGAACATGGTGGCGTATTCCACCCCGATCACCCCAGCCCCGATGACGACCAACGAGCGTGGAATCTCGGCCATCTCAAGAAAATCGTCACCATCCACGACGGTCTTGCCGTTGAAGGGCACATAATCGGGGCGATAGGTTTTGGTTCCGGTGGCGATCAGAAACTTGGCTGCGGTCAGGCGCGTTTTCTCACCGGCATCGGTGGCAACTTCGATCTCATGCGGGCCAACGAACGAGGCCAACCCGTTCAGGGTTTCCACGTGGTTGCGATTGAACTGGTGTTCCAGCACATCGACCTCATGATCCAGCGTCATATGCAGACGGGCCTTGAGGTCTTCGGCGCGGATCTGGTCCTTGACGCGATAGGACCGCCCATAAAAGCTGCGCTCGCGCCAGCCGGACAGGTTCAGCACCGTCTCGCGCAGGGTTTTCGACGGGATGGTGCCGGTATGGACCGACACGCCGCCAAACCGATCCTTGCGGTCGATCACCAACACGCGGCGCTTCAGCTTACCGGCCTGAATCGCGGCGGACCGCCCCGAGGGACCGGACCCGATGATGATCAGGTCGTAGTCATAATCGCTCATGCCTCAGTCTCCGTACAGCGCTTCGGCATGGAAGGTGATGTGGTCTTCCATGAAGGTGGACACAAAGAAATAGGAATGATCATAGCCCGGTTGCAGGCGATAAGTGGCCTGCTGGCGACGCTCGGCGATGGCGGCGGCCAGCGCTTCGGGGCGCAGCAGGTCGATGAACTGGTCGCTTGCACCGGTGTCGATCAGGATCGGGCCATCAAACCCCTTTTCCTTCATCAGCAGGGACGCATCATGTTTCGCCCAGGCCGCTTCGTCATCGCCCAGATAGGCTCTCAGTTGTTTGCGGCCCCATTCGGCCCCGGTGGGGTTCGAGATCGGCGCAAAGGCCGACACCGACCGGAAACGTCCCGGCAGGTTCATCGCCAGCGTCAGCGCACCGTGGCCGCCCATCGAATGACCGGTGATGGCTTGACGGTCCATGTCGATGGCAAAATTCTCGGCCACCAAGGCGGGCAACTCCTCGGCCACATAATCCCACATGTTGAAATGCGGGGCCCAGGGGGATTGCGTAGCGTTCACATAGAACCCGGCACCCTGGCCCAGATCGTAATCCTCGTGATCGGCCACGCCTTCGCCGCGCGGCGAGGTGTCGGGGAAGATGACTGCGATGCCCTGTTCAGCAGCCCAGGCTTGCGCCCCCGCCTTGGTCATCGCGTTTTCATGGGTGCAGGTCAGGCCCGACAGATACCACAGGATCGGAACCGGGCCGTCCTTTGCCTCGGCCGGAAGAAACAGGCCAAAGGTCATGTCGCATTGGCACGCGGTCGAAGCATGGCGGTAGACGCCCTGCACGCCACCGAAACAGGCATTTTCCGAAAGGGTTTCCATCAGGTCTTTTCCTTACGTTAGGGTTCGCCCATGGCTAACGGTCCAAGGCCCCTACGTAAAGTCCGGGCACCTTCGTCGCGCGTATTTTTCGAAAAGGTGAAGATCAGAAGGTGCCGACCCAGGCAATGACCACGGGGACGGTCAGGATGCTGGCCACAGTAGACAACAAAATCGCGGCTGACGCGCGGTGCGGAGCGACATTATAATGCGCGGCCAGCATGTAGACATTGCCCGCCACGGGCAGTGCCGCCGCAGCGATTGCGACCGCCGCCGGAAAGGCTTCGACGGGCACCAGCCATATTACGGCCACGGCCACGCAGGCGGGATGGATGACCAGCTTGCAAAAGCTGAGCCAGGCGGCGATGTGGACGCGCTCGGCGGATTTTCCGGCCAGAGAGGCTCCGATGGCGAACAGCGCGCCGGGCGTTGCGGCCCCGCCCAGAATGGTCAGGAAATCATTCAGGGGGCCGGGTACCGGCACTTGCAAGGCTGACCAGATCAGACCGGCGGAAATGGACACGATCATCGGGTTTTTCAGCAATCCGATCCCGATCAGGCGCAGCGTTGAAGGGGTCAGTTTCCCGTCCCGCCCACCGTTGATCAGTATGACAATCAGTGAGGAAAACACCACCAGATCAACCGCCAGCACCAGCATCACCGGGCCAATTGCGGCCTCGGTCAGCAGCAGGGCCAGCATCGGCAGGCCCAGAAATCCGACATTGCCAATGGCGGCACATTGCGCCTCGACCGCTGCGGTGGGGATGTCCATGCCGCGCAACCACGCGACAAAGGTGGCAAGGGAATAGACCGCCAGCGTTCCGATCAGGTAACCGATGATCAGGCGGCCGTTGAAAATCTCGGCAAAGGGCAGGGTGGCTGCGAACCTGAACAGCATTGCCGACAGTGCGAAAAAGAACACGAACTTGGTCAGATAGGCGGTGGCCTCGGCCGAGAAAAACCGGGTGCGCCCGGCCCAATAGCCCAGGCCGATGATCGCAAAGAAGGGCAGCGTGCGCAGAAAGACCTCGACCATGGGTCTTGTCCTAGCATGGTTTGGGCCTGCTGCAAGCCCGGTCTTGGGACAGGGGTGACCGTGCTGGGAGTGCCGGATTTCACAGGATCGTGACGTCAAACTGCGCGCAATGGCCAAGAATCCTTGTATCTGAACCGAACGGTTTATAAACTCGGACCACCTCAAGCATCAGGAGACGACATGACCCAGACCGCTACCATCCTGCGCACCGGCCGAAAATTCGACCAGGTTCTGCGCGGGGCCCGAGAGGTTTTCATGGCGGATGGGTTCGAAGGCGCAAGTGTGGACGACATCGCCCGTGCGGCGGGTGTGTCCAAGGCGACGCTGTACAGCTACTTCCCGGACAAGCGGCTTTTGTTTGTCGAGGTGGCACAGACCGAGTGCCGGCTTATGGCCGAGCGTGTTCTGTCGATGATCGATGAAACCAAGCCAGCACGTGAGGTGTTGACCATCACCGCAACACAGTTGGTCGGGTTTTTTGTATCGGACTTTAATCAACAGGTCTTCCGGGTCTGTGTCGCAGAACGGGATCGGTTCCCGGAACTGGGGCAGGCATTTTATGAGGCCGGACCTCAGAACGGACAGCGCAAGATTGCAGAGTATCTGGAAAAGGCCGTTGTCAGAGGTGAACTTGCGATTGAAGATGTCCAGATTGCCGCCGAGCAATTTGCCGAACTGTGCAAGGTTCGGCTGTGGGTGCGCGCTGCCTTTGGCATCCAGAAAGAGTTCAGCCAGGCCGAGATTGACGAAGTCGCGCTGCATGCCGTGGATATGTTCCTGGCCCGCTATGGTGCCTGAAAATTGATGGCCTGCACCGGGGCTTGCGGTGCAGGCCATCCTTCACTCATTAAAATGGCACTCGGTAAGTATTGGGTCTAAGGCACAGGTCTTTGGAAATCCTTTATTCGATGAAAGTTCGTGCCAGCCGGTCGCTGATGGGTTGCGCCAGATAGGCGATCACCGTGCGCTCGCCGGTATTGACGAACAGATCGGCAGGCATGCCCGGAACAAGATCGAGCGCGGTAACCGGCGCGGGTTGATCCGCATCCAGCCTGACGCGGGCCTGGTAATAGGGCTCGCCCGTCCGTTCATCCTCCAGCACGTCCGCTGATATATCGAAGATCTGGCCATGGGCTTCGGGTACATCGGCCTGCGCAAAGGCCGACAGGCGGATGCGCGTGGATTGTCCGACATGCAGCTTGTCGATGTCAGCGGTTTTCACCCGCGCTTCGACGATCAGCGCTTGGTCGGCGGGAACAATGTCCATGATATGCTCACCCGGCCGGATCACACCGCCCGTGGTCGAGGCGGTCAGGTTCACCACGCGCCCGCTGGCCGGGGCCACAAGCTCGATCCGGCTGCGTCGTTCGGCGGTGCCTGCATATTGCGGGCGAATCAGGTCCAGTTGCGCCTCGACCACCGCAAGTTCACCGGCAATGACCTCATCGCGCAGCTTTTGCTGGCTGAGCAGGGTCAGTTGTAGCTCATGAATCTGGTTCTCAGCCTGCGCCATCTGCGTCCGAAGCGAGGCATCGACGCCCGAAAGACGCTCAAGCTCGATCTGCCGGGCGCTGACACGGGTTGCGGCAACCAGACCCTTGTCCAGCAAGCCCTGCAGGTTGTCCAATTCGACCTGCGTGATCGTGATCTGGTTTTGGGTGCTCAGGCGCTGTTCGCTCAGCCCGGCGATCTGATCGCGCAGCCCTGTGATGCGTTGGGCATTGATGTCCGCCTCGGTCCGGCGGGCGCGGGCTTCGGCGTCGAACAGTTGTTTCTGGGTCAGATAGGCCGGGAACCAGTGCAGCCGGTTCATGTTGGCCGAGAACTGGGCAAGGGCTGCGGCCTCGTCAAAGCTGGTCTCGCCTGTCATCTGCGCGATCAACCGCGCGCGGCGGACCGACAGCTCGCCCAATTGGCTGCCCAACACGTTCAGATCGACTTCGATCTCGGTGCTGTCGAGCCGGATCAGAGGCTGTCCCTGTTCGACGAAATCCCCGTCCGCGATCAGGATCGAGCGGATGATGCCGCCGTCCAGATGCTCGACCGTCTTGCGGTCGCCCTCGACCACGAAAGAGGCCGGGGCCACCACCGCCCCGTCGAGTTTCGAGGCAAATGCCCAGTAGACGCTACCAGCCCCAAAAGCCACCATGGCCAGCAGTCCAAACAGGACATAGCGCGCAATACCGGGCGATGTTTCGGTGATGTCGATCATCTGCCCGTCATTCAGGGTCAGAGTGTTCTGCGATTGGGTGTGTGGAAAAAGCTGTCTCATTGTGCGGCTCCTGTGACTTGGGGGGCTGGGGCGGGCTGGGGTGTGGGTTTCGCTTGCGTCTCCAATACGTTGCGGCGGTTGACCTTCAGCACATCCTCTTTGTCACCAAACTGAGTCTGGGCCCCGTTGCGCATGACCATGACCTTGTTTGCGGCCTGAAGGGTGGCGGGGCGATGGGTCATCACGATGGCAATGGCACCGCGCGCCTGAGCGGCCAGAATAGCCTCACGCAATGCGTGTTCGCCTTCGGCATCCAGATCGGAATTGGGCTCGTCCAGGACCAGTACAAACGGATCGCCATAGAGCGCGCGGGCCAGTGCCAGACGTTGCCTCTGACCGCCGGACAGGAAGAATCCCTGACCGATGCGCGTTTCATAGCCGTCGGGCAGGGCGTTGATCATCTCGTGAATGCCCGCCTCGCGCGCGGCGCGCAGAACCTCGGCATCGTCGATGGCGACCGAGAAGCGCGCGATGTTTTCGCGGATCGTTCCGTCGAATAGCTCAACGTCTTGTGGCAGATAGCCGATCTGCTTGCCCAGATCCTCGGCATTCCATTTGGCCATCGGGCTGCCGTCCAGCAGAACCTCGCCCCGTTGCGGATGCCAGATGCCCGCCAGCATCTTGCCCAGCGTGGTCTTGCCCGAGCCGCTATGGCCGATGACCGCCAGCACATCGCCCGCGTCCAGGGCGAAATCGATCGATCGGATCGTGGCGTTGATGGCGCGGGGCGGCCCGGCCTGCGCGATGCGGACGTTCAGGGATTTGAACGCGCGGGGCAGATGCAGGTTGGGCGGGGTCTCGGCAAATTCGTCGGTCAGGGCCTTGATCTTGGCATAGGACCCGCGCGCCGCCAGAAAGCCGCGCCATTGGCCGATCAACTGGTCGATGGGCGACAGGGCGCGGGCCAGAACAATTGTGGCGGCGATCATCACGCCTGCGGTGGATTCGCCGGTAATCGCAAGGGCGGCCCCCAGTCCGAGAATCGCGGATTGCAGGCCCATGCGAATGGTTTTGGACATGACCGAAAAGCTGGCGATCCGGTCAGCGGCCTTGGTCTTGTGCCTGTGCGCATCGATCTGCAGCGCGGTCCAGCGGCGCACCAGATCGGATTTCATCCCCAGCGCATGGACCAGTTCCGCGTTGCGGTCGCTGGTGTCGAACAACGCATCCGACCGTCCCCGCGCCTGCGCGGCGTTTTGCATCGGAGTATGGGCGCGGGCGTTGTTGATCAGCGCCATGAGGGTCAGGGTTACGGCTCCGGCCAGCCCCAACAGACCCAGCAGCGGGTGCAAGACGTAAAGGACCAGCAGATAGATCGGGATCCATGGCGCATCAAAAAAGGCAGTCAGGGTGCTGCCCGAAATGAATTCGCGAAATCCGTTGACGTCTTCGACCAGATTTTCACCGGCCTGACCGTGGCCCTGAACCCGGCGGCGCATGGCCGCACCAAGGACTGGGGCGCCGACAGACATCTCGAACCGGGCGGCAAGACGGCCAAGGATGCGCATCCGCATCAGGTCGAGGCAGGCGATCACGACAAACACGCCGCCCAACAGCAGGGTCAGTGCGATCAGCGTGTCAATGTTCTGGCTGGTCAGTACACGGTCATAGACCTGAAGCATGTAAAGCGGCCCGGCCAGCATCAGCAGATTCAGAAACAGGCTGAACAGCGCGACGGCGACAAAGCCTTTGCGCAGCGCGGCCCAAGCGGTTTCGACGGGGTTGGATTTCTTGAACATCGGATAGCCCTTTCCGGTTGATCAAAAACGGGGCGACCCGAGGGCCGCCCCGATTGGAGTTGGTTACGCGACGAAGTCGTCGTCACTCAGGTCGGTGCTGTTGACACCGGCCAGACGGACCGAGCCTTCGCCTCCGAACGAGATGACAGCGTCGTTGCCATCCTGCGCGACACTCAGCGCGCCGCCGAAGTCCGGACCGAAGTCACCGAACTGGAGCTGGTCGAGACCAACTTCGAAGTCCTGGATCACGTCGTTGCCGAAGTTCGAACCGAACGAGAAGGTGTCTGCACCTGCGCCGCCGATCAGGATGTCATCGCCACCCTCACCGTTCAGCAGGTCGTCGCCTTCGCCACCGTTCAGAACGTTGGACAGATCGCTGCCAAAGATCACATCACCATCGTCCGAGCCGATGACGTTCTCGATGGATTGCAGGATGTCTGTCTCGATCTGGTTCTCGATGACGTCCTGACCGATGACACCGATGCCACCCACGGCATTGACGTCCAGCGTGGCGCCCGCGTCCACCAGCGTGTCCTGCACGACCGGGCCATTCGCGCCCGCCGGTGCATTGTGCAGGTGGATGGCAGAGACAACACCCGGGATCGGCGTGTTCAGGTCGGCTTCGTTCAGACCCACAACGCTGAGTTCGCTAGAATAGGTGACCTCGCCTGTCGCTAGGTTCTGGGTGATGACAACGGTTGCGTCACCAGTGGCGTCGCTGTCCGAGGTCGGCCCAGGCTCTTGCGCCGCGTCCAGACCGCCGCTCAGAGATACGGTACGGATGCCGTTCTCGGTCACGTCGCTATCGACCAGCAGTTGCCCGCGGATTTCACCGCCCGGGAACTCAGAGGTGTGGATGTTGTAGTACAGGTTGCCCTGAACCGCTTGTTCCACGAACTGAGCGCCATCTTCGATAGCCGACCCGAACTGACCCGGTGCTGCGACAACCGCATCGACGACCGAGATGTTGAAGCCCGTATCGCGTGTGGCGGTGCCGTTGCCGTTGGCGTCCAGACGAACCTCGACCGCGACATCCAGATCCGAGAAATCGGCTGTGTCGATGCCGTCGCCACCGTCGATGAAGTCATTGCCCAGACCGCCGGTCAGAACATTGTCCCCATCGCCTGCGATCAGCACGTCATCCCCTGCGCCGCCAACGATGTCACCGTTGGTGGTACCCAGATCGACAAAGATGTCGTCGCCATCGCTCAGCAGAACGTTGCCGTTGATCACACCTTCGTCGTCGTTGACGATGGTCACGCTGGCTGCGTCCGAGGCGTCGATTGCATTGACCGTGCCGCGAATCTCACCTTCGTTCAGGATCGCACCCAGCAGGTTCAGGCCGCCATCGATACGAATACCGGCTGCCGCGTCCGAGTCCTCGGACCCTGCGATCAGGCCTTCGTTGACAACAACACCGGCGAAAGAGGCATCATCCTGGCTGGTGAACAGGCGCAGACCGTCGCCGACCTGATTGCCCTCGACCGCGTCGCCACGACCTTGCAGCGTGCCTTCGTTCAGGATCGCGGCCGAAACCACATCGCCCGAGACGTCACCGGTTTGCAGCGAAACGGCAGACCCGTTGTCGCCGTCACCCGCATCCACCAGACCGGAGTTGTTGAAAGTGTAGTTGTCAGCGGTGCCATCAGCGTAGACAGTCCCGTTGCGCTGGTTGCCGGTACCCAGGATTTCGCCTTCGTTGACAACCTCCAGCCCTTTACCATCGATGTTCACCGCACGGCTGTCCGAGGTGACGGTGCCTCGGTTCACAAAGGAACCGCCAGCGTGATCACCGGTGCCAAAGTACACACCGTTCTGACCACCTTCGAACAGACCGCCTTCTTCGTTGATCAGCTGACCCTGGAAGTTGACGTTGTTCACCGCGCGGAATGCGCCGACGGTACCGTTAGCCCCTTCCGAGGCGACCACGCCCGCGTTGGTGATGGTGCCCGAGAAAGTCCCGGCGTTGCCGACATTGCCAATGCGGATACCGTCACCGGCTGCGTTTGTGCCTGCCGCCGCATTGCCACGGCCCTGGATTGTGCCGTCATTGTTCAGCTCGAAGGAATTCTCGCCTGCAATCTCAGCACCAAAGCCCGAACCTTCGTTGCCTTCGCCTGCGTCAACAACACCGGTTTCAAGGTTGTTGAAGGTGAAATCCTGCGCGGTGCCATCGGCATAGACCGTACCATTGCGCTGGCTGTCGGTGCCGACGATGTCACCGGCGTTGTTCACTTCTAGACCAATGCCGTCGATGTTGAACGCGCGGCTGTCCGACGAAATGGTTCCGCCTTCCAGGTTGTTGAACACACCGCCGGTGTGATCTGCGCCTTCGCCTGCAACGGGGTTGCCGAAATAGACACCGTTTTGAACGCTCGAGATATCGCCCGAGTTGTTGAACTCACCCTGGAACGAAACACCGTTTACAAAACGCACACCCGCAACGGTTCCGTTTGCCCCTTCCGAGTCGATGGTGCCGGTGTTGTTGATGATCGCGTCAGTGGTGCCGACATTGCCAACATTGCCGATCCGGACGCCATCACCCGCCGCATTGGTGCCTGCGGCTGCGTTGCCACGGCCCTGGATTGTACCGGCATTGTCCAGCGTGAACGAATTCGCGCCATCTGCGGCCCCGCCGATTTCGACGCCAAAGCCCGAGCCCTGATTGTGCTCGCCCGCGTCGATGGTCCCGGTGGCCAGGTTGTTGACCGAGAAGTCGTCGGCTGTGCCATCGGCATAAACAGTGCCGTTGCGCTGATCGTCGGTGCCGAGGATGTCGCCGCCGTTGATCAGGTTGACACCCGTGCCATCGATATTCACCGCGCGGCTGTCCGACTGAATGGTGCCAAAGTTCAGAACGTCCAGATCATGCGCGCCCTGACCGATATACAGGCCATTTGCAGCGCCTTCGATCACACCGGTCGAGGTGTTCAGAATCTCGCCTTCGGTGTTTGCACCGTCAGCGATACGGATACCAGCAGCGGTGCCTTGGGTGCTTTCCGAAGAAATCAGGCCGCTGTTGACGATCTCAGTGTCCAGAATGGTGCCTTCGGCGCCATTGTCGATGCGGATACCGTCGCCCGCCAGCGCGGTGTTCGACGCCGCCTGACCCCGGCCCTGAATGGTCGCGCCAAAGCCGTTGAACACATCGGTTTCCACACGGTCGCCGATCTCATCACCAATCTGAAGCGAAACGCCTGCGCCCTGATTGCCCTCACCGGCATCCACGGTCCCGCCCGCGAAGTTCGAGATCGAGATATCCTCGGCAGTGCTGTTGGTGTAGATCGTGCCATTGCGCTGGTCGCCGGTGCCGACGATGTCGCCGAAGTTGCGCAAATCGATGCCTTGACCTTGGATGTCCACCGCGCGGCTATCGGAACTGATCACGCCGCCCCGGAAATTGTCCAGGCTGCCCGAGCTGTCTGCGCCCAGGAATTGAACACCGTTGAAGTCGCCGGAAATGGCACCAAAGTTGCGCACAGCGGCGCTGCCGGTGACCTGAATACCGGTTGCCAGCGCGTCCGGGCCGTTATTGGCGTCGATCACGCCCGAGCGGAAATTGAAGATGTCAACATCCTGCCCCTGCGCCTGAACAGCGGCAACAGCGTTGTTGGTGACGATCTCGCCAAAGTTCAGCAGGCGCGAGAAATCATTGGCCAGAACAAAGGCGGGGGTGTCGTCCACCACCGTGCTCTGGAAGAAGTTGTTGAAAAGGGTTTGGCCGTCGCGGGTCGTCTCTTGCGCCAAGGTTGACGTGGTCAAGAGACGGGCGCGCAGGCTTTCTACGAATTGGGACAGCATGGGTCACTCCGTCAGGTTTGTTGCGTGGTGCAGGCGGCCCGAATGCTTGGGCAGCCGACGCATCAAAGGAGTAGGCCCCACCCCGAGGCGGCGGAAATTCATCGTCCAAATCGGGGCTATAACCGATGCAAATAGTCACAAAACGCGTGAGGTCTGAAACCTTCAAACCCCGAAAAACAAGGCGCCTCACGCATACACGCGACGCGGTTTGCCCTATTCATTTTCGAAAGTTGACAGATTTGTTAACGGAAGTGAGCGTTTATCCCCCCGGATTTCGGGCGCAGGTCTTCTGAATCCGGCCCCTCAGGCGTATTTTGACGGCATGAGTGTTCCCATTTCCAATTGTGACGTTTGCCAAAATGAATATCCGTGATCTGGAATACGTCCTTGCGATTGCCAAACACGGTCAGTTCAGTCAGGCCGCGCAGGCGTGCAACGTGTCCCAGCCGGCGATGTCCAACCAGATCAAGAAGCTTGAGAATGAGCTTGGCACCGAATTGTTCCTGCGGCTGAACAACGAGGTGCGCCCGACCGCCTGCGGCGCGCGGATCGTGGACATCGCAGCGCGCATTCTGGCCGACGCGCAAAAGATCCGCGATACCGCGACCGAGTTCCGCGACCCCGAGGCTGTGCCCTTCACCATCGGCATGACCCCCACGCTGGCCCCCTATCTGACGCAGTATTTCTCGGAACTGTTTAACACGCTGTTCCCGCGCATGCGTGTCACCATGATCGAAGACCTGCCGCAGAACATGCTGCAGATGGTCGAAGATCATGCGCTGGACATGGCTTTGGTGGCCAAGATCAACAACAGTGCCGCGTTGGATTTCACCTCGATCTGGTCCGAGCCGCTGTTTCTGGCGCTGCGACAGGGGCATCCGCTGTGCACCTTACCCTCGATCGCCCCGGAAGACGTGCCGCCGCATGATTTCATCCGCCTGCCGCACAGTTTTGGCTATGAGCTTGAGGAGCGGTTGCCCAAACATGACCCCTCAACCCGGATCAGCAAGCGCTTTGACCTGACTGCCCTGCGGTTCGAAACGATCTGCCGTCATATCTGCCATTCGGATGACTGCACCATTGTCTCGGCTTTGGCGGCCGAGCAATTCAAGCGCGACAACTGGCCGTTGTGCTTTATTCCGTTCGACGCGCCCGGTCATCTGCGCGATCTGGGGGCTGCTACACGCCCCAATTGCCCGAGAAAACCGATGTTGGCGCGGATAGGGGAATACATCCGGGAAAAGCCGCCGGTTGGGGTTATTCCGACCTATCGGTCCGAGCTTCCCGCCGATCAGGGGCAGTGCCCCGCACTTGCCCAAGCCTGAGTTTTCTCGAAACCGATTGTTGACGCAGGGCGGAGGGCAGTTCTATCCGTTGACCCGTGGCAATTGGGGTAGGCAGATGGCAGTGGACATTCGGAACGAAGGCATGCGCATCGGCGGGCAGGTGGTGTTCTCTGAGGCCATCATTCCGGTCCATTATCCTTACACGAACGAGGTCGTCGGCACTGTTCCCGCAGGCTCGGTCGATCACGTTCGACAGGCCTTCGAGATTGCCGCCAATTACACACCCCAACTGACCCGCTATGAGCGCAGCCAGATCTTGCAGCGTGCAGGCGACCTGATCGGTGAGCGGCGCGAGTACCTCGCGAAATGGCTGACGCTGGAGCTTGGGATTTGCCATCAGCACGCGATCTATGAAACCAAACGGGCGCAGGATGTGTTTCAGTTCGCCGCCTCTGAGGCGCTGCGCGATGATGCCGAGGTCTTTTCCTGCGACCTGACCCCCAACGGCAAGCCCCGCAAGATTTTCACCAAGCGCGAACCCGTCCGCGCCATCAGTGCGATCACACCGTTCAACCACCCTTTGAACATGGTCGCCCACAAGATCGCGCCGTCGATTGCGACAAACAATTGCATGGTCTGCAAGCCGACCGAACTGACCCCTCTGACCGCGCTCAGCCTGGCCGACATTCTGTATGAGGCCGGTTTACCGCCCGAGATGTTTCAGGTTGTCACCGGCTGGCCGCAAGAGATCGGGGATGAGATGGTCACCAATGACCATATCGACATCATCACCTTCACCGGGGGCGTTCCCGTCGGCAAAAGTATCGCGGCCAAGGCGGGGTACAAGCGGCAGGCCTTGGAACTGGGCGGAAACGACCCGCTGATTGTGCTGAACGATCTGAGCGACGCCGATCTGGACCGGGCCGCGGCCATTGCGGTTGCCGGGGCAACGGGCAATTCCGGGCAACGCTGCACCGCCGTCAAACGTATTCTGGTTCAAAACAGCGTGGCAGATCGTTTTGTGCCCTTCGTGCTGGACAAGGCTAAAGCCATCCGTTTTGGCGACCCGCAGGACCCGGAAACGGAACTGGGCTGCGTGATCCATGCAGAGGCTGCGGCGCTGTTTGAAACCCGCGTGATGGATGCCGAACGGCAGGGCGCGCAAGTTCTGTATCACCCCGGGCGACAGGGGGCCTTACTGCCCCCAATCGTGGTTGATCACGTGCCCTACAATAGTGCGTTGGTGATGGAGGAAACCTTCGGCCCCATCATCCCCATCCTGCGTGTCCCCGACGATGACGACGCGGTGATGGCAATTTCCAATGGCACGCCGTTTGGCCTGTCATCGGGCGTTTGCACAAACGATCTGAACCGCGCGATTGCCTATATCAACGGGCTGCACGTCGGCACCTGCAATATCTGGGAGCAACCGGGCTACCGGATTGAGATGTCTCCGTTCGGGGGCATAAAGGACAGCGGCAATGGTGTGAAAGAAGGTGTCATCGAAGCGATGAAGTTCTTCACCAATGTCAAAACCTACTCGCTGCCCTGGCCTCAGTAAGTGGTGCGCATCTGGTATCCCTGATGGAAGGTCATGCGCACGAATGTCACCGGTTTGGCCTGAAACCATGTCGTGCGCTCCAACTGGAACAGCGGCGTTCCGGGCGGGACGGACAGGAAATCCTGCAAATGCCCCGTGGCCGGAACCGCCGACAGGGCGATCTCCGCGTTTGAAAAGGGCACCTCGGCCAGCAGCCATTCGTTGGGTCCGGTTGCAAGGAAATCCTCGTCCACCACATGGGGGACCGCCTCGACATTGATCCAGCGTTCCTCGAACTGAAAGGGGCGGTTGTCGGCGTGGTGCATGCAGTGCAGGTGAAGGACCTGAGCCCCCTCGGCCAGACCCAGCTTGGCCTGCAACCATGCGGGACAATCAATCAGGGTCCGACTGACCAGAGCATAGCGGTATTCGGCATTCATATCCTCGATGGTTTGGCGAACCACGGTGATCGGCAGCTTGGCCTGCTTGACCGGAGTGGTCACGACGCGCGTGCCGCCCTTGCGCTTGCGGGTGATGATCCCTTGCTCGGACAATTCCCGCAGAGCGCGATTGACAGTGGCGCGGGCGCAACCGAACTCGGCTGCAAGCTCCAACTCGGTCGGCAAAAGGCTGCCTTGTGGCCAGATGCGGGTCTGGATGCGGTTCAGAACCTCGTCGCGTATGTCCTGAAAGCCCATTGTCTTTGGCACGGTCACGGGTTGCTCACTTAATATCTGCCTCTATTCATATTATGTCCGGATTAAATCTGGATGCAAAGCTATCAACCTAATCACAGCGCGGACAAAAGCCCCTCTATCGCGGTTCGGTACGTGGCGATGATCCGGTCGCGATGGATATGGCGACCGTTGCGCACCTGATGCCGCCCGGCGGACCAAAGATCGGTCACGACCGAGTCCCTGGCCGCAAAGACCAACCCGTCCAGCACCTGATCGGATCGCAGCGCACACAGCGCCGGGTTTTGACTGTCTATGGCGACCAGATCAGCCAGCTTGCCCTCGGCGATCTGGCCCGCATCGCGATCCAAAGCCTGTGCGCCACCCATGGCCGCGCCGCAATAGAGCGTTTGCCCGACCGAGCCTTCACCCACAACCAGCACATTGCGCGACAGATCACGCAGCCGCTGGGAATATTCCAACGTGCGTAGTTCTTCCGTCAAAGAAATCAGCACATTGGAATCCGAGCCGACCCCAAACGTCCCGTCAGCGGCCAGATACGTCGGGCCGTTAAACGGACCATCACCCAGATTGGCCTCGGTGATGGGGCACAGGCCTGCGACGGCCCCGCTGGCGGCCATAGCGCGGGTCTCGGCCTCGGTCATCTGGGTGGCGTGGATCAGGCACCAATTGGCATCGACGGGGGCATTGGCCAGCAGCCATTCTACCGGGCGCGCGCCCAGACCGGCCTGTACTTCGGCCACCTCTTTGGGTTGCTCGGCGATGTGGATGTGGATCGGACCAGTGCCTTGCGCGGCGATCACCTGCGCCAGATCGGCGGGTGAGGTGGCGCGCAGGGAATGCGGCGCGATGCCAACGCGGCAGTCCGGTGGCAGTTCGCCATGCGCGCCGCGCGACTGATCGACCAACGCACAGAACCGGTCCACATCATTGCCGAACCGGGCCTGTCCGGCCTCAAGAGGTTTTTCCCCGACGCCCGCGTAGCTGTAAAGCACCGGCAGGTGAGTCAGCCCGATCCCGGTCTCACCAGCGGCAGCCATGATCCGGTCACTGAGTTCGGCAAGCCGGTCATAGGGCTGCCCGCCGGGTTGGTGATGCAGGTAATGGAACTCTCCGACTGCGGCATATCCGGCCTCCTGCATCTCAAGGTAGACCAGCGCGGCACTGGCCTGCACCTGATCCGGCGTCAAATGCGCGGTAAAGCGGTACATCAACTCGCGCCAGGTCCAGAAACTGTCGCGACCCGCCAAACGGTACTCGGTCATCCCGGCCATCGCGCGCTGAAAGGCGTGGCTGTGCAGATTGGACAGCGCGGGCAGCAAGGTATCGACGCGGGTGTCGCCTTGCATGGCTGCCGCGTCCGTCGTCAGGCGTAAAATGCGCCCGTCCTGAACCTCCAGCCGCAGATTTTCGGCCCATCCATCCGCCAGCAGGGCGCGGTTTGCGAATATGGTGGTCATATTTGCCTCCGGTTTTATGGATAGACATAAAGCATAAACACCTGTACCAGAAAAGAGAGAATTTCACGAGAGGGATTCGAATGCAGGCCCCCGACCACCTGTTTACTGACCTGAATGCCGCGACCATGGCGGGTGAGGCCGCATACGGGCTGATCCATGGGGCCGCGATTGCCGTTCAGGGCGGTCGGATTGTCTGGGTCGGTGCTCAGACGGAATTGCCTGCACAGTATTCGGCGCTGCCCAGAACCTCACTGGAGGGCCGTTTGGTAACGCCAGCACTGATCGACTGCCACACCCATGTGGTGCATGGCGGCCATCGCGCGGCCGAATTCGAAATGCGCCTGAACGGGGCCAGCTATGAACAGGTCGCGCGGGCCGGGGGTGGCATCATCTCGACCGTGAAGGCGACGCGCGCGGCCAGTGTCGATGACCTGATCGCGCAGGCGCTACCCCGCGTCGACGCGATGCTGGCCGAGGGCGTTTCCGTGATCGAGGTCAAATCGGGTTACGGGTTGGATCACGAAACCGAGTTGACCATGCTGCGCGCGGCCAGGGCTTTGCCCGAACACCGCCCGGTGCGCGTGGTGACCAGTTTCCTGGGTGCCCATGCAGTGCCTGCGGAATTTGCCGATCGGCCCACAGATTACATCGCCGAAATCTGCATCCCGACCCTGCGCGCCGCCCATGCCGAGGGTCTGGTCGATGCGGTAGATGCGTTCAGCGAAGCAATAGCCTTCCTGCCCGACCAGTTGGTGCCGTTGTTCGATGTGGCGCAGCAGCTTGGTCTGCCGATCAAGGTTCACGCCGAGCAACTGTCTAATCTGGGTGGTGCAAAGCTGGCCGCTTCATATGGCGCGTTGTCGGCGGACCACATCGAATATCTGGATGAAGACGGCGTTCAGGCCATGGCTGAGGCAGGTACCGTGGGCGTCATCCTACCCGGAGCGTTCTATACGCTGCGCGAGACACAGGCCCCGCCGATCGACCTGCTGCGCAAATACAATGTGCCGATGGCGCTGGCGACCGATTGCAATCCGGGCTCTGCCCCGATGACGTCTTTGCTGCTGGCGATGAACATGGCCTGCACCTTGTTTCGCATGACGCCCGAAGAGGCCTTGCAAGGGGTCACCACCAACGCCGCCCGCGCGCTGGGTCTGAGCGCTTGCGGCCAGATTGCCCCCGGCCTGCGCGCCGATTTCGCGGTCTGGAACGTCTCGCACCCGGCGGAACTCGCCTATCGCATCGGCTTCAACCCGCTTCACGCCCGCATCATCGGAGGTGCGTTTTGACCCCGCTGACACTAACCCCCGGCGCTGTCTCGCTGGCGCAACTGGAACAGGTTTACCGCGAGGAATGCGCGGTGCGGCTTGACCCGGCCTGCCGCCCCGGCATCGAAGCGGCGCAGGCGCGCATTGCCGAGGCTGCGGCGGGTGAGGCGGCGGTTTACGGGGTCAATACGGGCTTTGGCAAACTGGCCAGCGTCAAGATTGCCGCCGAGGATACGGCGACCCTGCAACGTAATCTTATCCTGTCTCATTGCTGTGGTGTCGGTCCTGCGATCCCGCGCGCGGTTGCGCGGCTGATGATGGTGCTGAAACTGCTCAGCCTTGGGCGTGGCGCGTCCGGTGTGCGGCTGGAACTGATCGACCTGCTTGAAGCCATGCTCGACAAAGGCGTCACCCCGGTGATCCCGGCGCAGGGCTCGGTGGGCGCTTCGGGCGATCTGGCACCGCTGTCGCACATGGCGGCTGTCATGATGGGCGCGGGTGAAGCCGAATATGGCGGCGAGGTGATACCCGGCCACAAGGCGCTGATCGCCGCCGGTTTGACCCCGGTGGAACTCGGCCCCAAGGAAGGGTTGGCGCTGATCAACGGCACCCAGTTCTCGACCGCTTTTGCGCTGGCGGGTCTGTTTGGTGCGTGGCAGGCGGCGCAAAGCGCGTTGGTGACTTCGGCGCTGACCACGGATGCGATCATGGGGTCCACGGCCCCATTGCAACCGGAAATCCATACGTTGCGCGGCCATCGCGGCCAGATCGAGGCCGGGGCCACCATGCGCGCGCTGCTGGCCGGGTCGGTGATCCGCGAAAGCCATCGTGAGGGCGACACACGGGTTCAGGACCCTTATTGCATTCGCTGCCAACCGCAGGTGGTGGGCGCGGCGATGGATGTGCTGCGTCAGGCCGCCACCACGCTGGAGATCGAGGCAAATGCCGCCACCGACAACCCTCTGGTCCTGTCCGGGGCCGGGCTGATCGTCTCCGGCGGCAATTTCCATGCCGAACCGGTGGGCTTTGCCGCCGACATGATCGCGCTGGCCGTGGCCGAGATCGGGGCGATTGCCCAACGCCGCATCGCGCTGATTGTCGATCCGGTGCTCAGCTTTGATCTGCCGCCCTTCCTGACGCCCAATCCGGGGCTGAACTCGGGCCTGATGATTGCCGAAGTCACTACGGCCGCGCTGATGAGCGAGAACAAGCATCTGGCCAATCCCTGCGTGACGGATTCGACGCCCACCTCTGCCAATCAGGAGGATCACGTCAGCATGGCCGCCCATGGCGCGCGGCGTCTGGGGCAGATGGTGACCAATCTTGAACGCATTCTTGGGGTCGAGTTGCTCTGCGCCACGCAAGGCGTCGAATTCCGCGCGCCGCTGCCCACCAGCGAGACCCTGCAGGGCGTGATGGCGCGCCTGCGCGCTATGGTGCCGCCCCTGGGCGACGACCGCTATACCGCGCCGGATATCGAAGCCGCCTATGCTCTAATTGCCAACGGTGAGATTGCCCATGGCACAGGTATAGACATGCCGGAGCTTGGCGCATGATCGACCCGGTTGAGGTCACGCAGGGCGACAGCCCCATCGTGCTGGGCCTGCCCCATACCGGCACCTATGTACCGCCCGAGGTCGAGGCCCGGTTGAACGACCGGGGCAGGGCGCTGGCCGATACGGACTGGCACATTGACCGGCTGTATAGCGGTCTGATCCCCGGCACGACGACTGTGCGCGCCACATTCCACCGCTATGTGATTGATGCCAACCGCGACCCGTCGGGCGTGTCGCTTTACCCCGGACAGAACACCACGACGCTGGTGCCGCTGACGGATTTTGACGGGCAGGATATCTGGGATGATCCGCCGTCCGAGGCAGACATCGCCGCCCGCCGCGCCGCCTTCCACGCGCCTTATCACGCCGCCCTTGAGGCCGAACTGGCGCGGGTCAAGGCGATCCACGGTGTTGCGGTGCTGTATGATTGCCACTCGATCCGCAGTCATATCCCCTTCCTGTTTGACGGAACGCTGCCGGACATGAACCTCGGAACGAATAACGGCGAAACCTGCGCGCCGCAGATTGAGGCCATTGCCCATGAGTTTGCAGCCTCATCGCCCTATAGCGCAGTGCTGAACGGGCGCTTCAAGGGCGGCTGGACGACCCGCCATTATGGCCGCCCTGCCGAAGGGCTGCACGCCATTCAGATGGAACTGGCCCAATCCACCTACCTGACCGCCGAGCGCCCGCCGTGGTCCTATGACGAACGCAAAGCCACGCGCCTGCGCCGCTGGCTGAAAGATATACTCGACGCTATCCACGACACCGCATTGGAGCTTGCCCGATGACTGACCCTCGCAAAAACACCCGTGACGTGTACCCGCCCACCGGGCCCGAACTGAACGCCAAAAGCTGGATGACCGAGGCGCCGCTGCGGATGTTGATGAACAACCTGCACCCGGACGTGGCCGAAAACCCGCATGAGTTGGTGGTTTATGGCGGTATTGGCCGCGCGGCGCGGACGTGGAAGGATTTCGACACCATCGTCGCCAGCCTCAAGGATCTGGAAGAGGATGAAACGCTGGTGGTGCAGTCCGGCAAGCCGGTGGCGATTGTGCGCACCCACCCGGATGCGCCTCGGGTGCTGATCGCGAACTCGAATCTGGTGCCGCATTGGGCGAACTGGGATCACTTTAATGAGCTCGATAAGAAGGGCCTGATGATGTATGGCCAGATGACCGCTGGCTCGTGGATCTATATCGGCACGCAGGGCATCGTTCAGGGCACCTATGAGACCTTTGCCGAGGCCGGGCGTCAGCATTATGACGGCGACCTGACCGGCAAGTGGATTCTGACCGGCGGTTTGGGCGGCATGGGCGGCGCGCAGCCTTTGGCGGCGGTCTTTGCCGGGGCCTGCTGTCTGGCGGTCGAGTGCAACCCGGACAGCATCGATTTCCGTCTGCGCACCAGATATCTGGATGAGAAGGCCGAGACGCTGGACGAAGCGTTGGAAATGATCGACCGCTGGACCAAGGCGGGTGAGGCGAAATCGGTCGGCCTGCTGGGCAACGCAGCCGAAATCTTCCCCGAAATCTATCGGCGGATGCAGGAAGGCGGCATGCGCCCCGACATCGTCACCGACCAGACCAGCGCCCATGATCCGGTCAACGGCTATCTGCCATTGGGCTGGACCATGGCGCAGTGGAAGGACAAGCGCGAAAGCGATCCCAAGGCGGTTGAAAAAGCCTCGCGCGCGTCGATGAAGCAACACGTGGCGGCGATGGTCGATTTCTGGAACGCAGGCGTGCCGACGCTGGATTACGGCAACAACATCCGGCAGGTGGCGCAGGATGAGGGGCTGGAAAACGCCTTTGCCTTCCCCGGCTTCGTGCCTGCTTATATCCGCCCGCTGTTCTGTCGTGGCATCGGCCCGTTCCGCTGGTGCGCGCTGTCGGGCGACCCGGAAGATATCTACAAGACCGACGCCAAGATGAAAGAGCTGTTCCCCGAGAACACACATCTGCACAACTGGCTCGACATGGCGCAGGAGCGGATCGCCTTCCAAGGCCTGCCCGCCCGTATCTGCTGGATCGGGTTGGGCGACCGCCATCGCGCCGGTTTGGCGTTCAACGAAATGGTTCGCAACGGCGAATTGAAAGCACCGGTGGTGATCGGGCGCGATCATCTGGATTCGGGCTCGGTCGCAAGCCCGAACCGTGAGACCGAGGCGATGAAGGACGGCTCGGATGCGGTTAGCGACTGGCCGCTGCTGAATGCGCTGGTCAACACCGCCTCGGGGGCGACATGGGTGTCGTTGCACCATGGCGGCGGGGTCGGTATGGGGTTCAGCCAGCACGCAGGCGTGGTGATTTGCGCTGATGGCACGGATGAGGCTGCAAAACGGCTGGAGCGCGTTCTGTGGAACGATCCGGCCTCGGGCGTTTGGCGTCACGCCGATGCGGGGTACGAGGATGCCAAAGCCTGCGCGCGCGAACACGGGTTGCGGCTGCCGGGCATTCTGGGCTGACACCTTGTTTCTCAATTGCGTACGAGATCGTCACAGAACGACGATGCGTCATATTGGGGTGATTGGCGTAAAGAGTGTTGCGTCAAAACATTTTATCGATAATAACTCCAAAGCAACGCAAGCTGCAGGAAATTTTATAGATAAAATGATCATCCCCCATTCCGGCTGGACCCGCAAAACTGCGCAAGCTGTCTATGACCTTCCGTTGATGGATCTTCTGTTCCGGGCACAAACCGTGCATCGCGAGAACTTTGATCCCAATAAGGTTCAGACCTCAAAGCTGTTGTCGATCAAAACCGGCGGCTGTGCCGAGGATTGCGCCTATTGCTCGCAATCGGCCCGCAACGGCTCGACCCTGCCGGCGTCGAAACTGATCGAGATCCAGCGCGTTCTGGCCGAGGCGAAGAAAGCCAAGGATGGCGGCGCGACGCGGTTCTGCATGGGTGCGGCGTGGCGCGAGCCCAAGCCCCGTGACATGCCTGCACTGGTCGCCATGGTCGAAGGCGTCAAGGCGATGGGCATGGAAACCTGCATGACGTTGGGCATGCTGGATGACACTCAGGTCGTACAACTGCGCGATGCGGGGCTGGACTATTACAACCACAATATCGACACCTCGGAACGCTATTATTCCGAGGTCATCACCACCCGCACCTTCAGCGACCGGATCGACACCATGAACCGTGTGCAGGAAGCCGGGATCAAGGTCTGTTCGGGCGGTATTCTGGGCATGGGTGAGCATTCGGGCGACCGCATCGACATGTTGCTGACGCTGGCCAACATGCAGCCCGCACCGGATTCGGTTCCGATCAACATGCTGATGCCGCAGGCGGACACGCCCCTGGCCGATGCCGAGCCGATTGACCCGATTGAGTTTGTGCGGATCATCGCTCTGGCCCGGATCCTGATGCCGAAATCCTATGTGCGTCTGTCCGCCGGTCGCAGCGACATGAGCGATGAGATGCAGGCCATGTGTTTCTTTGCCGGTGCGAACTCGATCTTTGTGGGTGAGACGCTGCTGACGGCCGAAAACCCCGAAGAGGATGTGGATTCGATCCTGTTCGCCAAGCTGGGCATTCAGCCCGAGACGGCAGAAGATCACGCGCAGACGGAAGCTGCCGAATGACAGCAGTCGATCGGCTGGAGTCGATGCTTGGCACGCTGGATGCGCGCCATCGTCGTCGCCATTTGGCGGCGGCGAAAGGGCTGGACTTTGCGTCGAACGACTATCTGGGGCTGGCGAGCTCGCAACTGTTGCGGGACGCCGCGCAGGACGCGGTGGCGCGTGGCGTGCCAGTGGGGTCCGGCGGGTCGCGCCTGCTGCGCGGCAACCACCCCGAACACGAAGTGCTGGAGCATGAGGCCGCCGCGTTTTTCGGTGCCGAGGCTGCCCTGTTCATGGGCGGCGGGTTTCAGGCCAATCAGGCGATCTTTTCCACCCTTCCGGCGGCAGATGATCTGGTTCTGCACGACGCGCTGGTCCATGCCAGCGCCCATGAAGGGATGCGCGCCAGCCGCGCGGATCTGCGGTCGTTCCGGCACAATGATGTAAGCGATGCCCGGGCGGTGGCGGCAGAATGGCGTGCGGCAGGGGGCACCGGGCAAATCTGGCTTGCCGTCGAAAGCGTCTATTCGATGGAGGGTGATCTTACCCCGCTATCGGATTTCGCGACCCTTGCACGGGAATTCGATGCGATTCTCGTTGTGGACGAAGCGCACGCCACCGGCGTCTATGGCGCGCACGGAGAAGGTCTGGCGCATGATCTGGACGCGCAACTTTTGACATTGCACACTTGCGGCAAAGGGTTGGGTGTCGCCGGGGGATTGATCTGCGGACCTCGGGTGATGATCGACGCGTTGATCAACCGCGCACGACCGTTCATCTTCGCAACCGCTCCTTCGCCGCTGAACGCAGCGCTGGTGCGCGCAGCTTTGCAGGCGCTGGCCTCGGACACAGGGCTGGTACAGGCCGCGCAGGGCCGCATTCGCCATGCACATTCGGTGGCGCGCCAGCAGGGCATCGCCGAAACTGCCCTGAACAGCCAGATCATCCCGGTCATTCTGGGCGATGAGGCGCGCACGATGGCCATGGCCTCGGCCCTGCAAGAGCGTGGCTTTGACGTGCGCGGCATCCGCCCGCCCACCGTTCCGCGCGGCACGTCGCGCCTGAGGATCTCGATCACCGGCAATGTGGATCATGCCGACATCTCGGCCCTGTTCACCGCGCTGGCCCAACAGCAATCGGAGGCCGCATGAGCGCGCTGATCGTCACCGGCACCGATACGGGTGTCGGCAAAACCGTCTTCTCTGCCGGGCTGACCGCTGCCTTGTGTGCGACATACTGGAAGCCGGTGCAGTCGGGGCTGGAAGACGCCACTGACACCGACATCGTTCGGGACCTGTCCGGTGCCGAAGTTCTGCCCGAGGCCTACCGACTGAACATGCCCGCCTCACCCCATCTGTCCGCCGAGGATATGGGGCTGGAAATCGATGCAAAGCGCCTGTCCCTGCCGCAGGTTGACGGGCCCTTGGTTGTCGAAGGGGCAGGGGGCCTGATGGTGCCGCTGAACCGCAAGCTGTTCTATCTGGACCTGATCGCGCAATGGGAGGCCCCGGTTGTACTGGTCGCGCGGACCGCTTTGGGCACGATTAACCACACCACTTTGTCTCTGATGGCGCTGCGAAATGCAGGGTGCCAGGTGGTGGGCGTGGCTTTTGTGGGTGAACCCGAGCCGGATGTGGAACAGACCATCGTCCAGATGTGCGATGTGCGCCATCTGGGGCGTCTGCCCATGCTGCCCGACCTGTCGCGTGACGCTCTGGCCAACGCATTCCAGGCCATCGATGTCGATGCCATCCGGGGGGCGCTATGACCCCGCTGGATTTTGACGCCCGCCACCTGTGGCACCCCTATACCAACGTGGCTGATCCCGGCCCGATGCACCTGATCGACCGGGCCGAGGGGGTGTATCTGTACCGCGAAGACGGGGCGAAGATGATCGACGCCATGTCCTCATGGTGGTGCGCGATCCATGGGCATAAGCACCCCGAGATTACCTCAGCTATGCAGCGTCAGCTGGAGAAGATGCCGCATGTGATGTTCGGCGGTCTGACCCATCACCCGGCCATCGATCTGGGGCGCAGGATGGTCGACATGCTGCCCGAGGGGCTGGACCGGATATTCTACTGCGACAGCGGCTCGGTCTCGGTCGAGGTGTCGATGAAAATGGCGGTGCAGTATCAGATGGCCCATGGCCGCACCGGCAAGGTCGAGTTTGCGACCGTCCGGGGCGGCTATCACGGTGATACGTGGAAAGCGATGAGCGTCTGTGACCCGGTCACCGGGATGCATGGGCTGTTCCGTGGTGCATTGTCGATCCAGCACTTCCTGCCGCGCCCGCATGTGCGGCTGGACGACGAATGGCCCGAGGATTCAGCGCGAAACGGTCTTGAGCCGCTGGAACGCCTGCTTGACGAAAAGGGCGACCAGCTTGCGGCACTGATCCTTGAACCCGTCGTGCAGGGCACTGGGGGGATGTATTTCTATCACCCCGAATGGCTGCGCGCGGCGCGGGCCTTGTGTGACGCCCACAACGTTCTGATCATCTTTGACGAGATTGCAACCGGCTTTGGCCGCACCGGCAAGCTGTTTGCCATTGATCATGCGGGTGTTACACCTGACATCCTGTGTCTGGGCAAGGCGCTGACGGGCGGGCATATTTCGTTCGCGGCGACGGTGACCAGTGAGAAGATCGCCTATGGCATCGGCAACAGCGAGGCGGGCGTGTTCATGCACGGTCCAACCTATATGGCCAACCCGTTGGCCTGTGTCGCGGGTTCGGCCAGCCTTAGCCTTCTGGCCGAAGGTCGTTGGACCGGGCAGGTGGCTGCCATCGAAAACCAGATGCGGATCGAACTGGAACCGGCCCGCCACCTGTCGGGCGTCGCCGATGTCAGGGTCCTGGGCGCGATCGGCGTGATCGAGATGAAGGATACCGTTGATCCCCGGATCGCACACCGCCTTGCCCCGCAAACCGGCGTCTGGCTGCGCCCCTTTGCGCGCAACATCTACACGATGCCGCCCTACATCATCTCGGCTGATGAACTGAGCCGCGTCACGGCGGCCATGGTCGCGCTGGCCGGAGGTGCGCAGTGAAGCATCAGTGGCTGTCACGCTCGGACGGGACCGACCTGACCCTTGTCTTTGGGGGTTGGGCACTGGGGGCTGCGCCTTTTGATGGTCTGACCGATGCGGACAACCTGTTGCTTGTTCAGGATTACACGCAGATCGATGCGCCACTACCGTTGGATGGGTTTGATCGCGTTCGCCTTCTGGCGTTTTCTTTCGGGGTTGCCTCGGCAGCGCATTGGCTGGCGCAGACCGGTTTCCGGCCTGACCGGCTGGTTGCCGTCAGCGGGACGCTGAACCCGGCCAGCGCCGAATTTGGCATCGCACCCGACCTGATCCGCGCTACGGCGGACAACCTGTCAGAGGCGAGTTTCACCAAATTCTGCCGCCGGGCCGGATTGATTGGGCAGGCACCCGCGCTGGACATTGCCGCCGCACGTGCCGAACTGCTTGCCGTGATCGACAGGGGCGCGGCCCACGATCCCGGCTTTGACCGCATCTGGATACCGCAGCGGGATCGCGTCATCCCCACCACCGCGCAAGAGGCCGCATGGGCGGATCGGTCAGACATTATCCGGCGCGTCGATACCCCTCATGTCCCGTTTGCGGCGGGTCAAAGCTGGGCGGAGTGGTTTGCATGACAGTCCATCTGACAGACAAGGTGCAACGCAGTTTCAGCCGCAGTTTTCACACCTATCACGATGCGGCAAACCAGCAGGCCTGGGTGGCCGAGAAGCTGGTGGACGAGTTACATCGGCTGGGCGCGCCCAATCAGTATCGGGCGGGCTTCGAACTTGGCTGCGGCACCGGGCATCTGAGCCGTTTGTTGCGCGCGCAGTTCTCGGTTGATCACCTGAGCCTGAACGACATCGCCCCGCAGGCCCGCGAAACGGCACATGCGGTGGATGCCGGATTTATCGAAGGTGACGCGCGGCAGGTATCCTGGCCCGCGCATATCGATCTGCTGGTATCTGCCTCGATGATCCAGTGGATGGAGAACCCGGCTGATCTGTTGCGCAAAGCGGCCAAGGCTTTGGCCCCCGGCGGTTGGTTTGCCGTGTCTGGTTTCGGCCCCAAACAGTATCAGGAACTGCGGCAGATCGGATCCGCTGCGCAGGCACCGGGCCTGTGTGGGGCGGAGGAACTGCGCGCAGCTATCGAAGATGTACTGATCGTCAAATCCGCCGGTGAGAGCCTGCGGCCCTCCTACTTTGCCACCCCGCGCGACGTGCTGCGGCACCTGCGGAATACCGGCGTGAATGGCCGCGCGCAGCGTGCCTGGACCAAGTCGACGCTGGCCCGGTTCGAGCAGGAATACTGGTCGGAATTCGGCGACGGGCAGGGCGTGCCGCTGACCTACCATCCGGTCTGGATCATTGCCCAGAAACGCGAAGGCTAGTCCTTTACCACCAGATCAATTTCGTTCTCGGCCAACATGTCGCGAATGCCCTGCGACGGCTGGGTGTCGGTGAAAAACAGGTTGATCTTCGACGGAACCTCAAGCGTCACGGGGGCCCGTTTGCCCAGCTTTTCGCCATCGGCCACCACCACACGCAACTGAGCGTTGTCGATTGCGATCCGCGCCAGGTTGGCCTCCTGCAAATCATGCAGCATGAAGCCCAGATCGGCGTTTACCGCCCCGACCGACAGGATCGCAAAGCGGACGTTCAATCGCCTGATCAACTCCTGCGCTTCCACCCCGAACGCGCCGCCGTCATGGGGGCGCAGCTCACCCCCGGCCATGAACACGCGGTTGTTGTTATGCGCGGCCAGCGTGTTGGCCACGACAACTGAATTTGTCACCACAAACAGGTCCTTATGATCCCGAAGGGCCTGCGCCACATATGCTGTCGTCGACCCGATATCGAGGAACAGGGAATCCCCGTCGCTGATGATCTCGGCGACGGCTTTGGCCAGTTTTTCCTTGGCGTCGACCTTACTGTCCAACCGGCTTTCCAGCGAAGGTTCCAGCAAGTTTTCGACCAGATGAACGCCGCCATGGACTTTGCGGACGATACTGCGCTCTTCCAGATTGCGCACATTGCGGCGGATGGTTTCCAGCGTCACGCCAAGTTCATTGGCCAGCACGCTGACCCGACAGGATCCGCCCGACCGGAACAGGGCGCGCAAAATCTCATCTTCTCGCTGATTTGTGGTTTTTAGGTTCATTGGGTCCATGGTGATGGCAGTAGTTGGCACTAGGGGTACCACAACTACCACATAAAGCAACGCAATTGCCAGAATTTGCGCGGTTAAGTTTTAATTTGAGAGTATTTGTGTGGCTTAACGTGGTTTTTATTGACACAAAACCCCACAATGTGGTCGTCTTTCAATAATACCACCGATTCACAAAGAAAAACCACGACAGGGAGATGGTATAATGCAACTCAAACTGGGACTTAGCGTATTGGCTTTGGCGGTTGCGGGCGTGACCTCGGCGGGGGCTGTGGAATCCTCGGACCCGATCAAGCTGACGCTGCATGACTGGTCAGGGCAATTGATCAACACCAAGATCATGGGCTCGATCCTGCAAGAGGCGGGGTATAACGTCGAATATGTGCAGGCTGATTACATCGCGCAATTCGCGGGCCTGAAAACCGGCGATCTGCATCTGGCGATGGAGATCTGGGAAACCACCGGGCGCGAGGCGCTGGATGAGGCGACAGCCTCGGGCAACGTCGTGAACGTGGGCGAAACCGGGCTGATGGCGATCGAGGAATGGTGGTATCCGACTTACATGAAAGACCGCTGCCCTGGCCTGCCGAACTGGGAGGCGCTGAAAGACTGCGCCGAGGAATTTGCCACCGCCGAAACCGCGCCGAACGGGCGCTATGTGGGCGGCCCGGTAACCTGGGGCGGGTTCGACGAAGAGCGTGTCGAAGCGCTGGAGCTTGAGTTCGAGGTTGTCCACGCAGGCACCGATGCGGCTCTGTTTGCCGAATTGGAATCCGCCTATCAGCGCGAAGATCCAATCATGCTGTGGGTCTACGTTCCTCATTGGGCACCGGCAAAATATGATGGCGAATTCGTTGAATTCCCGCCGTTTTCCCCGGAATGCTACGCAGATCCGTCAGTCGGGGTGAACCCCGATCTGGCCTATGACTGCGGCAAGCCGCGCGGCCCGATCTGGAAGGCGGCCTGGTCCGGTTTGCAGGAAAAATGGCCGGGTGCGTATGACATCATCGAAGCCTACAGCATCAATAACGATGAGATGAGCGCGATGGTCGGCAAGGCAGATTTGGACGGCGTAGAGATTGATACCGTTGTTGCAGATTGGATGGGGGCCAATAAAGACCGCTGGTCTGGCTGGATCTCCAAGTAATCTGCATTGGCCGGAGCGGTCACCCTGTTCTCCCCAACCGCTCCGGCTTACCCGGCCTTTCAATCGGACGTCCCAGATGACCCCCAAGACCAAATTGTCCTGCCGTAACGTGTGGAAACTCTACGGTCCGAATGCGGATGCGCTGTTGCGGCAAAATCCGAACCCGTCAGCTGATGACATCCGCAAGGCGGGCGTGATCGGCGCGGTGCGCAACGCCAATATCGACATCGCAGAGGGTGAGATTTTCATCATCATGGGCCTGTCCGGCTCGGGCAAATCCACCTTGGTCCGCTGCCTGTCGCGGCTGATCGAACCCACGGGCGGAGAGGTTCTGTTCGACGATGCCGATCTGCTGCGCGCCAGCGACAAGGAGTTGATCGAGATCCGCCGTCACAAGATGGGCATGGTGTTCCAGCATTTCGCCCTGCTGCCGCATCTGACCGTTTTGCAGAACGTGATGTTCCCACTGACCATTCAGGCCACACCCAAGGCTGAGGCCGAGGTCAAAGCCCGCGAAGTGGTCGAACTGGTCGGGCTGAAAGGGCGCGAGGATTATTATCCGCGCGAATTGTCAGGCGGCCAGCAACAGCGCGTCGGCATCGCCCGCTCGCTGGTGACGGAACCGGATCTGTGGTTCTTGGACGAGCCGTTCTCGGCGCTCGATCCGCTGATCCGGCGCGAAATGCAGGATGAGTTTCTGCGCCTGCAGGAGCGGCTGCATAAGACAATCGTCTTCATCACCCACGACTTTGAAGAGGCTGTCCGTCTGGCCGACCGCATCGCCATCATGAAGGACGGAGAGGTGATTCAAATCGCCACGCCAGAAGAGCTGGTGATGCACCCGGCCACTGATTATGTGGCTGAATTTACGAAACATATACCCCGCTCGAAGGTTCTGACCGTTGGCGGCGTGATGGCCGCCGGTGCGGATGGTCAGGGCGACCCGATCCCGCAATCTACCCGCGTCTCGGACGTGGCGGAACGGATCATCGCGGCCGATGCGCCGATCCCGGTTTCAGACGACACCGGCCAGATCGTCGGGGCCATCGACCGCAAGGCCGTGGCGCATGTGCTGTTCGGTGACGGGGACGCCGCATGATCCGCCTGAGCCGCAGTCAGATTACCATCCTGTCGCTCGTGCTGATCACGATCCTGCTGGGCTGGTTCGGCCGCGATCTGGGCAAGGCTCTGGATGCGCGCTGGCTGACCAAGTTCCCCTCGGCCTGGGTGATCCCGTTCAAGACCTATATCTCCTCGGCAATGACCTGGCTGATCGAGGATGCCGCGATTGGCCCGGTCTCGTTCACCGATGTCACCCGCGCCATCGCCTGGCTGATCGAGCAGCCCTATAATCTGGTGCTGGCCCTGCTGGCCGACGGATTTGTCAGCGGTCAGGGCAATGACGCGCAGGTCATCCTGCCCGCGATCAGCTGGATCGTGGTGATCACCGCCGTGATCGCATTGGGGCAGTATTGCCGCGATTGGGGGCTGGCGGCGCTGGTTGGGGCCTGTTTCATCTATCTGGCCGTCTTCGGGCAATGGGACAGCGCGATGGTGACGCTGGCCTCGGTCCTGATCGCCGTCCCCATTGGCGCGGGCGGAGGGTTGCTGCTGGGCATTCTCGCCTATCGCCACCCACTGTTCGAAAAGATCATCTCGCCCATTCTGGACCTGATGCAGACGATCCCGATCTTTGCCTATCTGGTGCCGATCCTGTTCATGTTCGGCTTTGGCCCGATCTCGGCGCTGGTGGCGACGATCATCTACGCCACCCCACCGATGGTGCGGATCACAACGCTGGCGCTGAAGGGCGTGGACCCCGAAATCCTCGATTTCAGCCGCATGGCGGGTACAACCCAACGGCAGTTGATGTGGCGCGTGCTGGTGCCCTCGGCCAGTCACAGCCTGATGGTGGGGGTCAATCAGGTGATCATGCTGACGCTGAATATGGTCATCATCGCCTCGATGATCGGGGCCGGAGGGCTGGGGTTCGACGTCCTCGCCGCGCTGCGCCGTCTGGATATCGGCGCGGGGTTCGAGGCGGGTATCGCCATCGTGGTGCTGGCCATCGCTGTGGATCGGCTGAGTCAGGCCTTTGCCGAGCGTATGGGTCAGGTGCATCATGAAGTTCCCGGCTCGTGGGTGGCACGACATCGCCGCACGGTTCTGGTGCTGATCCTGCTGGTGCTGACATGGGTGCTGGGCCAGTTCTCGCCCCTGCTGCTGGAATATCCCGAAGGCCAGACCATCACGACGGGCGCGTTCTGGGACAACACGGTGGAATATCTGAACGTCAACTATTTCGACACGTTCGAGGCGATCAAGGTCTTTTTCCTGACGTGGTTCATGATCCCGATCAAGACGGTGCTGCTGGGCATCCCATGGCCATGGGCGATTGCGATGCTGACCCTGCTGGGCTGGCACGCGGGCGGCTGGCGGCTGGCGCTGCTGTGTGGCGGTATGGCCTCGCTGATCCTTGTATCGGGTCTGTGGTCCAAGGCGATGGTCACGGTCTATCTGTGCGGCGCGTCGGTGATTTTGGCGACGCTGATCGGGGTGCCTCTGGGCGTGCTGGCGGCGTTGAACAAACGGGCCGGGACGGTCATCAACCTGCTGATCGACACGCTGCAAACCCTGCCCAGCTTTGTCTACCTGATCCCCGTGGTGATGCTGTTCCGGGTCGGCGATTTCACCGCCCTGATCGCCATTGTCCTTTACGCGTTGGCGCCAGCGGTGCGCTATGCCGCGCACGGGGTACGGTCGGTCAGCGAAGAACTGATCGAGGCCGGTCTGGTCTCGGGCTGCACCCGCGCGCAACTGCTGCGCCATATCCGTCTGCCGATGGCGTTGCCGGAAATCCTGCTGGGCATCAACCAAACCATCATGCTGGCGCTGTCGATGCTGGTGATCACCGCCCTCGTCGGCACCCGCGATCTAGGGCAAGAGGTCTATATCGCCCTGACCAAGGCCGACACCGGTCGGGGTCTGGTGGCCGGTCTGTCGATTGCCTTCATCGCCATCATCGCCGACCGGCTGATCAACGCCAGCGCCCGTCAGGCCCGCATCCGCTTTGGACTGGAGAGTTGACATGAACCAATCCGATGTGATGGCCCGCATCCGCGATCTGCCGATTTGGCAGGGCGAGATCGAGGCCACTCCGCTGACCGGCGGCATCACCAATGTGAATTACAAAGTGACCGATGACAGCGGATCTTATGTGGTCCGTGTCGGCGACGATATCCCACTGCATCAGGTGATGCGCTTTAACGAACTGGCTGCGACGAAAGCCGCCCACGCCGCGGGCCTTTCCCCCGCAGTGGTCCATGCCTCGGGCGATCTGACAGTGCTGGAATTCGTCGAAAGCCGCACCCTGACGGAAGAGGACGTGCGCCACCCCGACATGCTGCCCCGTGTGCTGGATCTGGTAAAGCGATGCCATATCGAGGTGCCCAAACACCTGCGCGGCCCGTCTCTGGTATTCTGGGTGTTCCACGTCATCCGCGACTATGCCGCCACGCTTGCGGAACGCGGCAGCGTCCACGTGGCCCTGATCCCGGAGTTGGTGCAAACTGGTAACGATCTGGAAACCGAGGCAGCACCTTTTGACATGGTCTTCGGTCATAACGATCTGCTCTGCGGCAACTTTCTGGACGATGGCACCCGCCTGTGGCTGATCGACTTCGACTATGCCGGGTTCAATTCGCCGCTGTTCGATCTGGGCGGGCTGGCTTCGAACAACGGGCTTTCACCGGATCAAGAAGATTGGATGCTGGAAGCCTATTTCCAGAACCCTGTCACCGACGACCTGCGCCACCGTTATACGGCGATGAAATGCGCCTCGCTGCTGCGCGAAACGATGTGGAGCATGGTGTCCGAGATCACCTCGGATATCGACTTTGACTATGCGGCCTACACCGCCGAAAACCTCGCGCGGTTCCGCGCGGCCCTTACCGATTTCAAAAATACCTGAGGACAGACATGACCGACCTTCCGACAACAGCCAAAGCCGTCATTATCGGCGGCGGGATCATCGGCTGCTCGACCGCGTATCACCTGGCCAAGCTGGGCTGGACCGACACGGTGCTGCTGGAACGCAAGAAACTGACCTCGGGCACCACCTTTCACGCCGCCGGACTGGTGGGGCAGTTGCGCTCGAACGCCAATATCACGCAATTGCTGGGCTATTCGGTCGATCTGTATAACAAGATCGAAGAAGAAACCGGCCTCGGCACAGGTTGGAAGATGAACGGCGGGTTGCGGCTGGCCTGTAACGAGGAACGCTGGACCGAGGTCAAACGACAGGCCACCACCGCGCATTCTTTCGGTCTGGACATGCAGTTGCTGACACCGTCCGAGGCGCAGGAGCTGTGGCCGCTGATGGATGTCTCGGACGTGATCGGTGCGGCCTATCTGCCGACGGATGGTCAGGCGAACCCCTCGGACATCACGCAGGCGCTGGCCAAAGGTGCCCGCATGGCCGGAGCGAAGATTTTCGAGGACACCAAGGTCACCGATATCGAGATCGAAGATGGCAAGATCCGCGCCGTGATCACCGAACATGGCCGCATCGAATGCGAAAAGGTGATCTGCTGCGCCGGTCAGTGGACCCGCACCTTCGCCGGGCGCTTCGGGGTGAACGTGCCGCTGGTGCCGATGGAACATCAGTATATGGTCACGGAACCCTTTGACGTGCCCGGGAACCTGCCGACCCTGCGCGACCCCGACCGGCTGACCTACTACAAGGAAGAAGTCGGCGGGCTGGTCATGGGCGGGTACGAGCCGAACCCGATCCCATGGGCGACTAAGGGCATTCCGCAGGGCTTTCACTACACGCTGCTCGACAGCAATTTCGACCATTTCGAACAGTTGATGGAACTGGCTTTGGGTCGTGTGCCTGCTTTGGAAAACGCAGGTGTCAAAACCCTGACCAACGGGCCGGAGAGCTTTACCCCCGACGGCAATTTCATCATCGGTGAAGCGCCCGAATTGAACAATTTCTTCGTCGGCGCGGGTTTCAACGCCTTTGGCATCGCCGCTGGAGGTGGCGCGGGTATGGCGCTGGCGGAATGGGTGCATAAGGGCGAGCCGCCGTTCGACCTGTGGTCTGCCGATATTCGCCGCTTTGGCCGCCCGCATTTCGACACCGATTGGGTGCGTACCCGCACGGTCGAGGCCTATGGCAAGCACTACACAATGGGCTGGCCGCATGAGGAGCATGACTCGGGGCGTCCGTGCCGGAAATCGCCGCTCTATGACACGCTGAAATCGCAGGGCGCGTGTTTTGGCGAGAAACTGGGCTGGGAGCGTCCAAACTGGTATGCGGATACCTCGCTGGGTGAGACGCCCAAGGACGAATACAGCTTTGGACGACAGAACTGGTTCGCCGCTGTGGGCCGGGAACACAAGGCAGCGCGTGAGGCGGCGGTGCTGTTCGACCAGACCTCATTTGCCAAATTTGCCCTGAAGGGGCCGGATGCGCTGGCGGCGATGAACTGGATCTGCGCCAATGACGTGGACAAGCCGGTGGGCGCGCTGACCTATACCCAGATGCTGAACGACAAGGGCGGAATCGAATGTGACCTGACTGTGGGCCGCGTGGCACATGATGAGTTCTACATCGTCACCGGCACCGGCTTTGCCACCCATGATTTCGACTGGATCAGCCGCAATATCCCCGAAGGCATGAATTGCCAGCTGTTCGACATCACCTCATCCTACGCCGTGCTGTCGCTGATGGGACCAAAGGCGCGGGATATTCTGGCGGCGGTGACGCGCGATGATGTCTCGAATGACGGGTTCAAATTCGGCACGATCCGCACCATCGGCATCGCCGGTTGCCCGGTCAAAGCCTTGCGCGTGACCTATGTGGGCGAGCTGGGTTGGGAATTGCACCTGCCGGTGGAATACGCCCAGACGGTATACGCCGCGCTGATGCAGGCGGGTCAGCCCCATGGACTGGTCAACGCAGGCTACCGCGCCATTGAATCGCTGCGGCTTGAGAAAGGCTATCGCGCCTGGGGGGCCGAGATTGGGCCGGATCACACGCCGTTCGAAAGCGGGCTGGGCTGGGCCGTGAAGCTGCGCAAGGATGTCAATTTCAAAGGCCGCGCGGCGTCTGAAAAACAAAAATCCGAGGGCGTCAAAAAGATGCTGGCCTGTTTCACCGTCGACCCGGATGTGGTTCTGCTGGGCCGCGAGACGATCTATCGCGACGGTAAACGCGTCGGTTGGCTGACCTCGGGCGGGTGTGGCTACACGGTGGGTAAATCCATCGGCTACGGCTATGTCCGCAATCCGGATGGGGTCGATGCGGAGTTTGTCACCTCTGGCACTTATGAGCTTGAGGTTGCGACCCGACGCGTGCCGTGTCAGGTCTCGCTACAGCCGCTTTACGATCCGAAAATGGAGCGGATCAAGGCGTGACCCGAATGCAGTCAAAAGGAACCTGACATGCTGGATGCCATGGCGCTTGAAGACCACGCAAAGGCGATCTCGGATATCGCATCGCAGGCGGCGATGCGGTACTTCCGGGGCACGCTGGGGGTGGAATTCAAACAGGATGAAAGCCCTGTTACCCAGGCCGACCGGGGCGTGGAAGCCGAAGTGCGGGCCTATCTGCGCCGGCACTTCCCGGATCACGGTATCTTCGGTGAAGAACACGGCAAGGAAGACGGTGACGGGCGACATCTATGGGTGATTGACCCGATTGACGGCACGCGTTCGTTCCTGTCCGGGCATCCCCTGTTCGGGTTCCTTCTGGCGCATCTTGTCGATGGTCAGCCGCAGCTTGGCATCGTCGGTATGCCTGCGATGAATGAAACCTTTGTGGGCGCGCGTGACAGCGGGGCCACGCTGAACGATCGAGCCATTCAGACCTCGGACGTGACACGTCTGGATCAGGCGATCCTGTATGTGAATGAGGGCGACAAGATATACCGCGATCAACCGTTGGTCTTTGACCGTCTGATGCGAGCCGGGCAGACCCGCCGCTTTGCGTATGATTGCTACCCTCATGCGCTGCTGGCTGCGGGGCATGTGGATGCAGTGGTGGATTATGAGCTTCAACCCTATGATTACCTTGCACTCTGCCCGCTGATCGAGGCGGCTGGCGGGGTGATGACCGATTGGAAGGGGCAGGCCCTGACCATGCAATCCGACGTGGCGGTTGTGTCAGCCGCAACCCCCGAATTGCACGCCGAGCTTTTGAGCCTGCTGAACGCCTAACCGATGGAGCCGAGAATTGAAAAGCCGCCCTACTGTTGAGATCATTAACCCCGATGGGGCGGGGCGCGTGGTGTTGCTGTGCGAACATGCCAGCGCGTTTATCCCACCTTATTACGAAGGGTTGGGACTGGCCGAGGCGGATCGCGAAAGTCACGCTGCCTGGGATCCCGGTGCGCGCGACCTGACAATGCGTTTATCGCAGGCACTGGATGCGCCCGCTGTGGCCTCGACCGTGTCGAGGCTGGTCTATGACTGCAACCGCCCGCCTGAAGCCGCCAGTGCCATGCCGGTGAAATCCGAGCTGATCGAGGTGCCGGGCAATGTTGCTCTGAGCCCCGAACAGCGCAGGCTGCGCATGACAACCGTGTATGATCCGTTCTGCAACGCCGTCGCGCGGGTTCTGGGCGCGCGCGGGCCTGATACGGTGCTGGTTACGGTCCATTCATTTACGCCCATCTATTTCGGCCAACCCCGCGCCGTCGAAATCGGCTTGCTGCATGATGAGGACAGCCGTCTGGTCGATCTGATGCTGGATCACGTGGATCAGGTCTCGGGCCGCCGGATCGAGCGGAACGAGCCCTATGGGCCGTTGGACGGTGTAACCCATTCCCTGCGCCTGCACGCGATCAGCCGAGGACTGGCGAATGTCATGATCGAAGTGCGCAACGATCTGTTGCGTTCAGATCAACAGGTTGCCACGGTGGCGGATGAAATACTGGCGCTGCTCAGACCCGCCATTCAGGAACTCAGGGAGGACGCATCTTGACCGCAACACTTACCTTCGAACATCTCAAGACGCAGGTCGCTGCGGGCGAAGTGGATACGGTTCTGGTCTGCATGGTCGATATGCAGGGCCGCCTGATGGGCAAGCGGTTCCATGCGGGCCACTTTGTTTCGGGCGCGTGGGAAGAGACCCATTGCTGCAATTACCTGCTGGCGACCGATCTTGAGATGGGCACACCGGACGGCTACGCCTCGACCAGTTGGGAGCGGGGCTATGGCGATTATGTCATGAAGCCGGACCTGAGCACGCTGCGCCCGGTGCCGTGGCTTGAGGGCACCGCAATGGTTATGTGCGATGTGCTGGATCATCATACGCATGAAGAGGTGCCGCACGCGCCGCGTTCGATCCTGAAGAAACAGGTGAACCGCCTGAAAGCCATGGGCTATGAGGCGATGTGCGCGACCGAACTGGAGTTTTTCCTGTTCGAAAAGAGTTTTGACCAGATCCGCAAGGAAGGTTTCCGCGATCTGGAGCCGATCTCGGGCTATAACGAAGATTACCACATCCTTCAGACCACCAAGGAAGAGCATGTGATGCGCCCGATCCGCAACCATTTGTGGGATGCAGGCATTCCAGTCGAGAACTCGAAAGGTGAGGCCGAGACCGGGCAGGAAGAGTTGAACATCAAATACGCACCGGCGATGGCGACAGCGGAATATCACTCGATTGCCAAAAATGCAGTGAAAGAGATCGCGTGGCAGCATGGGCACGCAGCGACCTTCCTGCCGAAATGGCATCATGAAAAGGTGGGCAGTTCTTCGCATGTGCATCAGTCGCTGTGGAAGGATGGGCAGCCTGCGTTTTATGACCAGTCGGATGCCTTGGGTATGTCGGCGCTGATGAAAAGCTACATGGCGGGTCTTTTGAAATACGCCGCCGATTACACTTATTTCATGGCGCCTTACATCAACAGCTACAAGCGGTTCATGAAGGGGAGCTTTGCGCCGACGCGGATCATCTGGTCGGTGGACAACCGCACCGCCGGGTTCCGCCTGTGCGGCGATGGCACCAAGGCGGTGCGGGTGGAGTGCCGGATACCGGGCTCGGACATGAACCCCTATCTGGCGATGGCCGGGATGCTGGCCGCCGGGATTGCAGGAATCGAGGAAGGTTTGGAGTTACAGTCGCCTGCCGCAGGTGACGTCTATCAGGGCGATACGGGCATGATCCCGGGCAACCTGCGCGCGGCGCGGGATGCGTTGCATGGGTCGGCCATGTTGCGGGCTGCCATGGGGGATGAGGTGGTGGATCACTATGCGCGCGCGGCTGAGGTTGAGATCGAAGAGTTCGAGCGTGTGGTGACCGATTGGGAAATTGCGCGCGGGTTTGAGCGGGCGTAAAGGGAAGGAGCGAGGGGCCAGCCCTTCGCGCTCCCCGAGGTATTTTTGAACAGAAGAAGCAGGGGACCCTGCGTTTCTGGTAGATGGAGTGGATATGGGGCAGATGTTGCGATGTGTCTCGCCGATTGATGGGTCGGTTTTTGCGGAACGCGAGGTGCTGTCGCCGGAGGCGGCGTTTGAGGTTGCTGGCCGGGCACGGGCGGCGCAGGCTGGCTGGGCTGCGCGACCGTTGCAGGAGCGGATTGATTTGGTGATGGCAGGCGTGGCCGCTGTGGGCGCGATGAATGATGAGATCGTACCTGAGCTTGCGCATATGATGGGCCGACCGGTGCGCTATGGCGGTGAGTTTGGCGGGTTCAACGAACGTGCGAGCCATATGGCCGAGATCGCTGAAGGCGCGCTGGCGGATATCGCGGTGGGCGAGGATGAGACGTTCAGGCGGTATATCAAGCGCATTCCGCATGGGGTGGTGTTTGTGGTGGCGCCCTGGAACTACCCTTACATGACCGCGATCAACACGGTCGCTCCGGCGTTGATCGCAGGCAATACGGTGATCCTGAAACATGCGACGCAGACCCTGTTGGTGGGTGAGCGCATGGCGCGGGCCTTCCATGCGGCGGGTGTGCCCGAGGATGTGTTCCAGAACGTGTTTCTGAGCCATGACGTGACCAATGATCTGATCGCAGGCAATGCGGTTGATTTTGTGAACTTCACCGGCTCGGTCGGTGGCGGTCAGGCGATGGAGCGCGCGGCGGCAGGGACATTCACCGGCGTCGGGACAGAACTGGGCGGCAAGGACCCCGGCTACGTCATGGAGGATGCCGATCTGGATGCTGCGGTCGATACGCTGATTGACGGGGCGATGTTCAACTCGGGCCAATGTTGCTGTGGGATCGAGCGGATTTACGTGCATGAGAGTCTTTATGATGATTTTGTCGCCAAGGCGGTTGAGATCGTAAAGGGCTATAAGCTGAGCAATCCGCTGGATAGCGAGACAACACTTGGTCCGATGGCGAACGTGCGATTTGCCGATGAGGTGCGGGAGCAGATTGCCGCGGCCGTGGCCGATGGCGCTGTGGCCCATATCGACACTTTCGCCGAAGATGATGGCGGCGCCTATCTGACCCCTCAGATCCTGACCAATGTGACCCACGATATGCGGGTGATGCGGGATGAAAGCTTTGGTCCCGTGGTGGGCATCATAAAAGTGTCCGGCGACGAAGAAGCGATCGCGCTGATGAATGACAGTGAGTTCGGCCTGACCGCCAGCCTCTGGACCCGCGACGTGGATCGCGCGGCGCGGGTAGGGGACCAGATCGAGACTGGTACCGTGTTCATGAACCGGGCCGATTATCTGGATCCCGGCCTGTGCTGGACCGGCTGCAAGAATACCGGGCGGGGCGGTGGCCTTTCGGTTATCGGCTATCACAACCTGACCCGCCCCAAATCCTACCATCTGAAGAAGGTGACATCATGAGCCTTGTTGGAAACTGGTCCTACCCGACCGCGATAAAATTCGGTGCTGGCCGCATCCGGGAATTGCCCGAGGCCTGCGCGGCGGCCGGGATGAAGCGCCCTCTGCTGGTCACCGACAAGGGGTTGGCAGATCTGCCGATTACCGTCGCAATGCTGGATATCATGGAGGCCGCCGGTCTGGGGCGCGGGTTGTTTGCGGATGTGGATCCGAACCCAAATGAAAAGAACCTTGATGCGGGGGTCGCGGCCTATAACGCGGGTGGCCATGACGGGGTGATTGCGTTCGGCGGCGGCTCGGGGTTGGATCTGGGCAAGATGGTGGCCTTCATGGCCGGTCAGACGCGGCCCGTCTGGGATTTCGAGGATATTGGCGACTGGTGGACCCGCGCCAATGCCGACGTGATTGCGCCGATCATTGCGGTGCCGACCACCGCCGGGACCGGGTCGGAAGTGGGCCGCGCCAGCGTCATCACCAATTCCGAAACCCATGTGAAGAAGATCATCTTCCATCCCAAAGTGCTGCCCTCGGTGGTCATCTGCGACCCGGAACTGACCGTCGGGATGCCCAAGTTCATCACAGCAGGCACCGGTTTGGATGCCTTTGCCCATTGTGTCGAGGCCTATTCCAGCCCGCACTACCACCCGATGTCTCAGGGTATTGCGCTGGAGGGGATGCGGCTGGTCAAGGACTACTTGCCGCGCGCCTATGCCGATGGAACCGATATCGAAGCCCGCGCCCATATGATGAGTGCAGCAGCCATGGGCGCGACCGCCTTTCAGAAGGGTCTGGGTGCGATCCACGCCATGAGTCACCCGATCGGCGCGCATTTCAACACCCATCACGGCACCACCAACGCCGTCTGCATGCCCAGCGTTCTGGAGTTCAATGCCCCTGCCATTGCTGACCGGTTCCAGTCGGCCGCAGCCTATCTGGGCATCGACGGCGGGTTCGACGGGTTTCGGGACTTTGTGCAGGAGCTTAACGACTCGCTCGGCATCCCACGCACGTTGTTCGAACTGGGCGTGACCGAGGCGTCGATCCCGGAACTGGTCGAAGGTGCGATCATTGATCCGTCCTGTGGCGGCAATCCGATTGAACTGACCAGGGAAAACCTGACCCAGCTGTTCAAAGCGGCGCTGTAAAGCACAAGGCCCGGCGTGTTTCCCCGCCGGGCCTTTCATGTGATGCGGTTATTCCGCTGCGATGGCGTTTTCTCTGATCTCGGAATTGACCATAGGGACCCACTCAAGGTCTTTCGTGTAGCGCCAGGCAAGATCGCCGTTTTCGTCCATGGCGATCAGGTGCAGCCAGCGGTTGTCGAACAGCTCTTTGACGCTTTGATGGCGTCTCAGGATGTCGTTCATTGCTTCACGCGGGGCTTCGATGACCACCGACAGGCGCAGCGGGTCGTGCTGATAGGTTTCGCCATCATGCACCGATTGCCAAGGCAGGCCGGGGCGCAGCGCACCGCCATTGCCTTCGACCACGCCGATGCCTCCTACCACGTTGTGCAGCAGCTTGTTGCCGCCGCCGAACAGGGTCGGCGCAACGGTCGAGCCATAATATTGCAGGCTGATCCAGCTTGCGACCACGACCGGGGCGGTCATGATCAGTTCCAACACGCCAAACCCGGTATCGTCCCGCCAGTCATAGCTGTGCAGGAAGGTTTGACCTGACAGGCCGGTCCCATCCGTCCTGGATCGGGGTGCAGCGATGAAGGCCCGGCATCCGGCCAGACCCCATTCGGGGCGCAGTTCGGCCCAGTCGGTGGCGCGGCGGGCGATGTCGCGGGCCCCTCGGGCCCGAGGCAGACGTGTTGAGCGTTCGGTCCGGGCAAGCCGCCCAGCCGATTGCAGCCACATCTTCAGTTGCGCGATATTCTGCGCCCATTGGCCGGTCGACTGGTCCTGATCGAACAGTGTCACCTCATCCGTTGTCGTGTGGTGCATGGCGGCCAGGAACAGCGTGTCCCTGGGGATGTCGATCCCTTCTTCGCGCAGCCCGTTGCGCACGGCTGGATCGTTCAAAAGACCTGCCAGAAGGCGGGCGCTGACATCTCCGGCATGGCCGCCGCACGCACCGCATTGCAAGGCGCTTTCATGCGGGTTGTTGGTCACATCCGCGCCATGACCGGTCAGCATGACGATGTGGCCAAAGTTGCTGGTCAGGGACATGGCACCAAGGATGGCTTTTGCCGATGCGATCCGTGTGGGCAGGTCAATTGATGGGTCCAGCTTGGGTGCAGGATCGAACGTAGACCCACCATGTCCTTTCCCCAGCGCATCCCGCAGCAGCTTTCCGGCATAGACCGGTCCTGTCGCCTCGACAAAGGCAAAAGAGGACACCGCGGCCAGCTTAAACCGGCCCCAGGCGCGCTTGGCCCGCGCGGAATAGCGGCGGTTGAGGTCGGCCTGCGTATCCTCAGCCGCATGCGAGCAGACATTGGGGTTTAGCAGCACGGGACCCCGCAATTCGGTCACATCCGAACCCGCCGCCTTGTGGGCGCTGGCGAGGCCGAAGAAGCCTGCGAACCCGAGGGTTTCGATCCCTTCGCCCTGCGCCTCCAGGGCGCGGCGAAAGACCTCTGACCGGACGTCGATGCAGAACGCGGCCTGAACCATCGGGCGGCCCGCGATCTTGCGCGGCAGCCGCTTGGCAAGCGACTGTCCCAGCTGGCGTTGTTGCGCGCGTTCAGCGGCATCCTGCAGCACCGCGTCGATCACCATATCGCGGGATGGTGTAACTGGGGTTTCGTGTTGCGCGACGGTCTCGGCCCAGCGTTCGGCAATCTGATCGCGATAAAGGTCGAACAGCGCCTCTTCAAACACCATGCGGATGGCCAGCAACTCGGTCGTGGTTGTATCGGTCTTGCCTTCAAGCTCGGCCTGCCACAGCAGATAGCGCGCATATTGCGCCCATCCGCCCAGCGTCATCAGCCAGCGGTGGAAGGCGGTTCCAGCGGCTTTGGGCGTCACCCCCAGCGCCTCGGACGCCCGGCCAATCGCCCGCCATTGCGAGCGGTTGGTGCCGGCGACAAAAGCACCAAAGCCTTTCAGGCCGTGTATCTCGAGCGTCAGATCACGTGTGGCGAATTCACGCCAGGCAATATAGGCCCCGCCGGTGCGGTTGGCCTGCCACAGCGCCTGACCCTGATCAAAGTGGCTGGCGGCCCAGGCTCCGATCCGCTCGTCTATCAGGCCGGGCCAGTCGATCCCCGAAACTTCTGCGGCCAGATCAGCGACAGTGGGCAGAGGTGCGGGATGTGCCGCCTCGGTTTCAAGCGCTGCTGCCAAATCCTCTGGCGACGGTGTGTCAAACGGGCTGTCGATATGGGCCAGTGCTTCAAGCAGATCGGCTTCGGTGATCTCTCCGGCGTTCAACTTTTCTGCAAACGCCCTGCGATCCGGCATGATCCGCGTTCCTGCAACCCGGCCAAGCCGCGCGGCGGTTACGGCCAAAGGCGCGTTGGTTTGCCCAAGAAACGGGTTCACCGCGACGTTCGAGGACAAGGGAAACAGAGGCGGGATCTGACGGGCCGCGTCATTGGCCAGTGCGACCAGTTCCAAAAGGGCTGCGGGATAGCTTTCGTGCTTCATATACATCTTGGGAACCCCTCTTACACAGTCTGCCGCTTGGACCATCCGTCCAGCAGCCGGTCAAAGATTGCATTGGCGTAAAGCCCGTTCGACAAATGCACCCGGATGCCCGCCGCTGCAGGATGCGAGGCCCAAAGCGGGAAGGTGGATTGCGCCAGTGCGACCGCGCCAAAGCTGATGAGGGCGAGGATGATCAGCGCCCATTCCAACGGTCCCGGAACCGGGGTCGCGGGCAGGGTGCCTGCGGTCAGTTTTTGCGCGATGATTTGCAGCACAAAGTAGCTGACCGAGGTGACGCTGGCATAGATCACCGTGCGACGAGTCAGTGCTCCGGGCGCTGCATCCGCGAAACCCTGCGCCAACAGGTAGGCGACGCCGAAGATCAGGATGACGCCCAGGGCAATGGCCTGGACCGACTTGCCGTCGATGCCAAACACCGCCGCCACGATGCCGTAGATCAGGATGCCCGTGGCAAAGGCCAGCACCACATTCCGTGCGCTTGGCACCGCAACCGGGCCGGGGCGGCGAATTGCGGCCACGTTCCGCACGGCCTCACCCGCGCTGAGAAAGGCGTGCGCCTTGTACAGTGAGTGCGCCACGATATGCAGCAGGGCCAGCGGGAACAGCGCCAGACCGCACTGCATGATCATGAAGGCCATCTGCGCGATGGTGGACCACGCCAGCGAGGTTTTCACAGCCGGTTGCGTCAGCATGACCAACCCGCCGAACAGCGCGGTGAACCCGCCCAGCATAACCAGCATTGCCATGATCCCCGGGGCGACCAGCATGACGTCCGCGAAGCGGATCAGCAGGAAGCCACCGGCATTGATGACACCTGCATGCAACAGGGCGGATACCGGGGTCGGGGCCTCCATTACTTCGGTCAGCCAGCCATGGATCGGGAACTGGGCCGAGGCCATGACCGCAGCCAACGCGATCAGCAAGGCCGCGACGATGGTCAGGGCGTTTCCTTGGGCCGAAGACAGGATCGTCGCAATGTCAGTGGTGCCGTAGCTGGCAAGCAGCAGTACGACCGCAACGGCCAGCGCGCCTTCGCTGATCCGCGCCACCACGGCCTTTTTACGAGCAGCACGTCGAGCGGTGGTGCGTTCTGGGTAAAACAAAAGCAACTGGTGCAGCATCAGGCTGGTCGCGATCCAAGCCGCCAACAGTTGGACCAGATTGCCCGACATCACCAACAGCAGAACGGCCGCAAGCGTGGCAGACATCCAGCCTGTGAACGCACCTTGACGCGCTTCGCCGTCCATATAAGTGGCCGAGTAGCGCAACACGATCCAGCCGATAAAGCTGACCAGCACCAGCATGATGGCGCTGACTGCATCCAGTCGCACTGATAACCCCAGACCCAAAAAGCCAATCAGCGGCGATGTGCCGGAACCCTGCGTCACCAGCACCAGCGCCGAGATAGCAGCCACCGCAAAGGCGGCCAGGGCGGCCCATTCGGACAGTTTCGCGACATTGCCCGGCCGCAACCCCGGATGGCGACTGGCGTAATACGCCGATGCCAGCAGAATCAGCGGGCTCAACAATGGAAGAAACAGATGAAGCATTTTGCGCGTCCCTTTTGGTCTTGGGCTGACTCGGCCCGTTTTGCAGGACATATTGCGCGTGCAGCCCAATGAAAAATTCATTGTTCTGATGTTTTCGTTCATTTAAATAGAACGATATGCCGTTGAACTATCATCACCTCCGCTATTTCTGGGCCGTCGCCCACGATGGGAACCTGACCCGAACAGCCCAGCGACTGAACCTGTCGCAATCGGCGCTTTCGGTTCAGATCAAAGAGCTGGAGGAGAGGCTGGGCCACCCGCTATTCGAACGGCGCGGGCGCAAGCTGCACCTGACCGAGGCCGGGCACATCGCCTTGGACCACGCGGACGCAATTTTTGCGGCAGGGCAAGAGCTTGTGGCAACGTTGCAGGATGCCGGAAACGCCAGGCAGGCGCTGCGTGTCGGCGCACAGTCGACCTTGTCGCGCAACTTTCAGATCGGGTTCTTGCGGCCCATTCTGGCCCGTACGGATGTCGAGGTCATCTTGCGTTCCGGCAGCCCCAGTGAGTTGCTTGAAGGGCTTGAGACGCTGAATTTCGATCTGGTCCTGATGAACCACGAACCGGCCAGTGACAGCCTGACCAGTTTCGTCACCCATCATCTGGCGGAACAACCGGTCAGCATTGTCGGCACCCCGGCGCGGCTGGATCCCAAGCGCCCCATCAAGGCGCTGCTCGAAGAACAACCGTTCATCCTGCCAACCAGCAAAAACAGTGTGCGCACGGCTTTTGACGCAATGGCCAGCCGGATGTCCGTTCGTCCGCAGGTGGTGGCCGAAGTGGATGACATGGCGATGATGCGCCTGCTGGCACGTGAAGATATTGGGCTGGCCCTTGTGGCCCCGATTGTGGTGCGGGATGAGTTGTCCTCGGGCCGGTTGATCGAGGCGCAAGAGCATCCGCGCATCAAAGAGAACTTTCACGCAGTCACGTTCAAGCGGCGGTTCCCCAATCCGCTTGTGCAGGAATTGCTGTCAAACAGTCAGGGTCTGGACGGCGCAGCAGTGCGGGAAAAGGCCGGGGGTTAACCCGGCCTTTGTCCAAATCGTCTAAAGGCTGGCGCGACACCAGACGCAGTCATGATCGGACAGGGGCGTGCCCTCATCCGAGATTGATGTCAGCAACCCTTTGTCGATGCAGCTCAGATCCCGGCCTGCGAGCCAATCAAGTTTCATCACCCGCTGCGGGTGCGGGGTGATCAGGCTGGGCCGTGTGGTGGGGCCATCGATCGTAAAACCCCAGTCGTATCCGTGCGTTTCGGCCAAGCTGAACAGGCTTTCGTCCTGCCAGTTGAAATCCGGGGGCAGGTGGTTGCCGGTGTTCAGGTCGCCACCGATCAGAACCGGCAGGCCCGGTGCAAACCTGTCGATTGCATCCAGCAGAAGAACGAATTGGGTGTGCCGGTGCGCAGCATCCGCATTGCTTTCCAGATGGGTCGAGATCACACAGATTGGTCCGTTTTCCGTCGGCACGATGGCAGCGAGTGCCATACGGCCCCCGACTCGCGGCTGATCCGGGTCGGCAGCCCCTTCATCGCAGGAAAACCAATGGCCGTGATCGTCCAGACGGATCAGGGCCGTGCGCTGGAACGGAACCGAGGACAGAATGGCGTTGCCATGCCAACCCAGCGTGTTGAAGTCGTCCTTGCAAAAACTGCGTTCGGTCGGGCCGCCAAGGTCCAGTTCGTGGAATTCGACACCAAAGGCATAGACCATGCCCAAGGCCTCGGCCATGGCTTCGGTCGTGTGCCGTTGCGAGGTGCGGGCCATGCCGTGATCGACCTCGGACAGCAAAACAATGTCCGGTCGGATCGGGCGCAGATGGGCGGCAGTCGCCTCGGGGAAGAGGCACCGTTCCACATTCCACGCCGCAACATTGAACTGCGCGGGCAAGTGCGTGGCTGTTGCCTGACCGCCTTGTTGCAACGCGTTCATCGCCGGAATGCCGCCCAGCAACTCGCGATGAGCAGCGGCCGTGCGCGGCGCCGACAGGATATGCGCCCGCTGATCCGCTGTCACAGCGGGCAGGGCGTCCATAACGTCTGTAATCAAATGACTTTTCCCGTTTCCACATCAAACAGACGCAGCGCGTCGGGTTTCAGGGTGATATGCGCCTCGCCGGTCTGGGCGGCATGGTCCTTGCCTACCAAGACGGTAAAGGGCTGACCGCCAAGCTGACCATGCAGCAGCCGGTGCGCGCCCAGTTCTTCGAGTATATCAACCTGAAACGGAACCGAGCCCTGACCGTCCAGTTCAATGTCTTCGGGCCGGATGCCCAGCGTCACAGGGCCATTGGCCGAGGCCGGCGCGGTCATGATCCCGTCATAGCCATTGATCCGCACCTGGCCCTGATCGACTTCGGCGTCAATCAGGTTCATCGGCGGCGCGCCCATGAAGGATGCCACAAAGGTTGAGGCTGGGTTGTGGTAAATCTCGGACGGCGTGCCGATCTGTTCGATCTTGCCCGCGTTCAGGACGATGATGCGGTCGGCCATGGTCATGGCTTCGACCTGATCGTGGGTCACGTAAACCGCCGTCGTACCAAGGCGGCGTTGCAGGGCCTTGATCTCGATCCGCATCTGATTGCGCAGTTTGGCGTCGAGATTGGACAGAGGTTCATCAAATAGGAACAGCGCCGGATCGCGCACAACGGCGCGGCCCATGGCAACGCGCTGACGCTGACCACCGGACAGTTGCGCCGGTTTGCGGTCCAGATATTCGGTCAGATTCAGCATCTTGGCGGCGTCTTCGACCTTGGCCGCAATCTCGGACGCGGGCGTGCCCCGGTTTTTCAGCCCATAACCGATATTCTTGCGCACGGTCATATGCGGATACAAAGCGTAGTTCTGGAACACCATCGCAATGTCGCGATCCGCTGGGTCCACATCGTTCACCACCCGGTCGCCGATTTTCAGCGTGCCTTCGGTGATATCCTCCAGCCCCGCGATCATCCGCAGAAGCGTGGACTTGCCACAGCCCGAGGGGCCGACCAGAACGACAAACTCGCCGTCCTGAATGGTGAAATTGGTGGTCTCAACCGCCTGAAAGCCGTTGGGATAGACCTTGCGGATGCCCTCTAACGAGACCTGAGCCATGCGCGTGTTTCCTTATTTATCGGATTCTGTGAGGCCCTTGACGAACCAATTCTGGAAGAAGATGACGATGGCCACCGGCGGGATCATTGCAACGATCGCCAGCGCCAAGGCCTGCCCGTGTTCGGGGATCTGACTGTCGGTATAGGTCAGCACGATCTGCTTGATGCCCCGGACCAGCGTGAAGAAGCTTTCATCCGTAGTGATCAGCGTTGGCCACAGATACTGGTTCCAGCCGAAGACGAACATGATGATGAAGATCGCCGCAATCATCGTCCGGCTGAGCGGGACGAGGATGTCGATGAAGAACTTCCACGGCCCTGCGCCATCGATTCGGGCGGCCTCGGCCAGTTCCTCGGGCACGGACATAAAGAACTGCCGGAAGAAGAACGTGCCTGTAGCGGACGCGATCAGTGGGACGATCAGGCCGGTATAGGTGTTCGTCAGGCCCAGTTTCTGGATCGCTTCGTATGAGGGCAGAATCCGCACCTCAAGCGGCAGCAGTAGCGTGGTGAAGATGATCCAGAAGGCCAGCGTGGCAAAACGCAGGCGGAAATAGACAATGGCATAAGCGGCCATCATCGAGATGATGATCTTGCCCACCGCAAAGCCAATGCCAAGGATGAACGAATTCATCAGCATCAGCGTGCCATCGACGGTTTGGGTAAAGCCGCCTTTTTCGAACATGGCGGCGTTGAAGTTCTTGCCGAGATCGTCGCCAAGGCCCAGTTGAATGCCCTGCCGGTGGATGGTCACCGCATCATGGCTGGCCGTGGTCAGCGCCAGCAACGGCGGCAGCATCATCAGCAGCGAGCCCAGGATCAGGACGGTGTGATCGCCAACCGCGCTCCATTTGATCTTGCGGGGGCGGCGGGTGGTTTGGGTTGTCTCAAGGGTTGTGTCAGCCATTTTGCGCCCCCATCACGTATAGTGGATCCGGCGTTCAACCAGCCGGAACTGAAAGACGGTCAGGATCAGAACAAGAACCATCAGGACAACGGATTGCGCGGATGAGCCGCCAAGGTCATTGCCCCGGAACCCGTCCAGATAGACCTTATAGACCAGCGTCATCGGGTTGTTCCCCGGCTCACCCTTCATAAGCGCATCGATGATGCCGAACGTGTCGAACAGTGCGTAGGTGATGTTGATGATCAGCAGGAAGAAGGCGGTCGGGGCCAGCAGCGGAAAGGTCACCTGCCAGAACCGACCGGTGGCCGAGCGGTTGTCGATCATCGCCGCCTCGCGGACCGAACGCGGGATGGACTGCAGGCCGGACAGGAAGAAGATGAAATTGACCGGGATTTGTTTCCAGACGGCGACGATGATCATCGCGGTTGCGGTGGCATTGTAGTCGACGCCCAGTTTGAAATCCCAGCCAAACATCTGGAAGAACTTGGTCATCGGGCCGGTGCTTTGGTCGAAGAACAGGATGCCCAAGAACCCGGCGACCGGTGGCGCGATGGCGTAGACCCACATCAGAAGCGTGCGATAGGATTTGGCACCCCGGATCACCTTGTCGGCCTTGACCGCCAGCAGCAGGGCGATGGACAGCGAAAAGAATGTGACCAGGACCGAGAAGACAATCGTGAACCACGCGATGCGCTTGTACTGATCGTTACCCAGCAACGAGGTGTAGTTATCCGCCCCTACAAAGGTCGAACCGAAGCCAAACGGGTCCTGCAGAAAGAAGGACGATTGCAACGCCCAACCCGCAGGCCAGTAGAAGAAGATTGCGATGATCATCAGCTGTGGCAGCAGCAATGCCACAGGAAGCCAGATAGTGTCGAAGCCCGCGCGTTTCATGACCCGTCCAGTTGCGAAAATGGGGGATGGCCGCGCCCGGAGGCGCGACCATCTTGGGGGTGATCCCGGGGTTTAGCCCTGGGTTTTTGCGAAGCGGGCCAGCAATTCGTTGGCTTCGTCTTCGATTGTCTGGAACGCAGTGTCCACGTCGGTTTCACCGGTCAGGATACGGCCATATTCGCGGTTCATGATGTCGCGAATCTGCACGTAGAAGCCCATGCGATAGCCCTTGGTGTTGTCACCGGCTTTCGCCTGCAACTGGTTCACACCGACTTCGGCTGCCGGGAAACGGTCATAGTGGCCGTCTTTCTTGGCAACGTCATAGGCGGCCTCGGTGATCGGCACATAGCCGGTTTCCTGATGCCAGAAATACTGGGTTTCAGGCGCGGTCAGGAAACGGAAGAACTCGGCAGTTGCCTTGTTTTCTTCGTCCGATTTGCCGGCCATCGCGAACAGGGCGGCACCACCGATGAAGGTCTGGGTCGGCTCGGGCGTCACGGCTTCCCAATAGGGCAGTTCAACCGCGCTGAATTCAAAGCCCAGATTTTTCTGCAACAGGCCACCGAACGAACCGGACGAGCCCAGCCACATGGCAACTTTGCCCTCTTCAAACGGCTTGGCGTTGTCACCCCAACCGGTGCCGTACCACTCGAACAGGCCATTGTCCTTCCACTCGGTCACGGCGGTGAAGTGCGCCTTGATCGCGTCGTTGTTCACCAGAATCTCGGTATCCATGCCGTCATAGCCGTTGTTGTTGGTCGCAAACGGCAGGTTGTGGCGCGACATGAAGTTCTCGGTGAAGATCCAGGGCAGGTGCGATTGGCTGAGCGGGATATAGCCCGCCTCTTTCAACGCCGGGGCGGTGGTCGACTGGAATTCTTCCCATGTCTTCGGCGGGGTCACGCCAGCGGCTTCCAGCGCGTCGACGTTGTAGTACAGAATCGGGGTCGACGAGTTGAAGGGCATCCCGATCATCTTGCCATCGCTGTCGGCATAGAAATAACGCACACCGGCGATGTAGTCGTTGATGTCGAACTCGACACCGTTTTCGGCCAGCAGGTCCTGTACCGGAACGGTTGCGCCCTTGGCGGCGATCACGGTTGCAGCGCCCGCGTCAAAGACCTGCATGATGTTCGGCTGCTCACCGGCGCGGAAGGCCGCGATACCAGCGGTCAGCGTCTCTTCGTAGCTGCCTTTGTAGATCGGAGTGATTGTGTATTCGTCCTGCGACGCGTTGAATTTCTCGGCCACCTTGTTGACGGTCTCGCCCAATTGCCCGCCATGTGCGTGCCACCAGGTGATTTCGGTTTCTGCAAAGACTGTGGTCGCGGTGAACGCGAGTGCGGCAGCCGTTGCGCAAAACTTCAGTTTGGTCATTTCGATCCTCCGGTTCGGTGTCGGCCCCTTGCAGCTAAGGGACCGGTGGCAAATTTGTGCCAGGTTATTGTGCAGGCTCCCCTGCGGCGTTTGATGCGCGCAGCCTCCGACCTGCATCATGGACGCGTCTGGAATCTGCACACGTGCCCACATAGTGTTAACGTATGACAGTTCGGTGAAAGATTTCTAGCAATATTGACAAATTCCACCAAATCGAAGGACAGGTTGAGCGTGGTTCAGGATCGTGACAAACCCGCCGAAAGGCGCCGCAGGGTCACTGCGCAGGCCGTCGCGGACGCGGCTGGGGTGTCTCGATCGGCCGTTTCCCGCGCCTTTACACCCGGCGCATATCTTGATGAAAATAAAAGAAAAATAATCGAAGATATGGCCGAGCGTATGGGCTATCAGCCAAACGCTTTGGCCGCCGGTCTGAAGGACGGACGCTCGCACCTTGTGGCGGTGTTTGTCGGCAATATGCGCAGCGATTTTGATTCCGAATTTGTGCGTGCTTTGGTCGGTAAACTGAACGCTTTGAACAAATGGCCGATTCTCATCGACGGTGGGGATCAGCGTGCAGAAGACGCGATCGAGCAGGTTTTGCGCTATCCGCTGGATGCTTTGATCCTTCGCGGGGGCAGTATGCCTCAGGCGCTGGTCAAACGATGCAGCAAGCTGGGCGTGCCGATGATTTCTGCCGGGCGCATTGTGCAGGCGCCAGGGGTCGACAACGTGTGCTGCCGCAATGCCCAAGGCACGCGACTTGCGACTGAGGCGTTGATCCGGAAAGGTCGGACACGGTTTGGATTTCTGGGTGGCGCGCCCAGTTTCTCATCCTCGGCCGAGCGCAGGGCGGGTGTGATCGAGGTGCTGGAACGCGCGGGCCTTGGACTGGTGGCGGAAGAGACCGGAGATTTCACGGTCGAGACCGGGCGGGACATCGCGCTGACCTTGCTGGGACAGCACAGGCTGGACGCGCTGATCTGCGCCAATGATGCCAGCGCAATCGGGGCGCTGACAGCGGCGCGCGAGATGGGTCTGGACGTTCCAAACGCGCTGTCGCTGGTCGGGTTCGACGACATCGAAATGGCCAGATGGCCGATCTTCAACCTGAGCACGGTCAACAACCCGATTGCTGAGGCTGTCGATCAGGTCATTGCGCTGCTGGAACGCAGGCTGGCCGATCCCGCCAAAACCAGCGAGACGATCATGGTCGATCCCTATTTCGTGCCACGCGGCACGCACTAGGCTTAGTCGTTGCGGGCGGATTTGAACAGGTACAGGAAGACGAACAGTGATCCGATGGATGTGGTGACGATGCCGACGGGAAGTTCCTGCGGGGCCAGCAGCAAGCGCGACAGGATGTCGGAGAGCGTCAGCAGGATCGCACCCACGATGGCCGAGGTTACCAACAGATTGCGGTGCAGTGTTCCGGCAATGCCTCGGGCGATGTGAGGGACCATCAGGCCGACAAAGCCAATGACGCCCGCGACCGAGACAAAGCTTGCCGTGGCCAGAGCCGCAACAAAGAACATCCGAAACCTCAGGCCCTGAACCGGGATACCCAGCGTAGCAGCAGTGAAATCCCCGGTCAGCAGCGCGTCCAGCCAGCGGCTGCGGTAGAGTGAATAGCCCAGGATCATCGCAAGCCCGATCAGGACAAGGGGAAAGGTCTCCCACCGCGCGAGGCCAAGACCGCCCAGCATCCAGAAGATCACCGAATGCGCGGCACGACTGTCGCCGGAAAAAATCAGATAGTTGGTGATGGCAGAAAACAGGAACGAGACCGCAAGCCCTGCAAGGATCAGCTTTTCCGGCGCGCTTGTGCGCAAGCCCTGAACCAGCGCGAGAACGATGCCTGACGCGATCAAGCCGCCACAGAAGGCAGCAAGCGGCAGGGTCCAGATGCCAAGCACGTCCCCGGTTACCGTGATGACCAGAACCGCCCCGGCGGCTGCGCCCGAAGACAGGCCAAACAGAAACGGGTCGGCCAGATCGTTGCGCGTGGTCGTTTGCAGCACCACGCCGACCACACCCAGACCAGCGCCAATGACCGCCGCGAATAGGGCGCGGGGCAGGCGCAGGTCGAACACGATCCGATGCAGGGGGGACATCTCGCCTTCGGTCAATCCGGTGCCCAGCATGATCGCTGTGCCTACGTCTGCGACAGGAATGGATGTCGTGCCATAGACAACGGACAGCAGCAAAAGGGCGGTCAGAATGACCGCCCCCAGCAGGACCGCACGCCCCGTTTGAGCCATTTTAGTTGAGCTCCGGGTGCATGGCCGAAACCATCTTTTCGATGGCGTCGATATTTGCCGGTCCCGGTGTCAGCTCTTCATAGCGCAGACCGATCCAGCGTTCGTTCTTGACGGCATCGGTCAGGGACATGGCCGGATGCTCCTGCAGGAACTTGAACGTGTCTTCGGCACCGTTCCCGGTCTGATAGTCCAGTAGGACCAGAAATTCGGGGTTTGCGGCGGCCACTGCTTCCCATGAGGTGCGACCCCAGCTGGTGTCCATGTCATGGGTGACGCTGACACCGCCCGCAGCCTCGATCATGGCGTCTGGAATGGCGAATTTACCGGCGGTAAAGGGCGCATCGGCGGGACCGTCCAGCAGGAAGACGCGGGGTTTCGGCAGGTCTGCGGTTTTGGATTCGATGGCCGCCAGCTGGTCTTTCCAGCCCGAAACCAACGCTTCGGCCTTGTCTTCCACATGCATCACCTTGCCCAGACGCAGCACGTCATCGAACAGAAGGTCCATGCTGGCTTCGGGGCGGTCCTTGTTCAGGTGAACGCAGCTTTCGGTCAGGACCATGGTTTTGATGCCAAAGGGTTCCAGCGTGTCGGGGGTGACTTCGCCACCCGGCTGCATGCCGTAATACCAACCGGCAAAGAACATATCCGGCTCGACCGCGACCAGATTTTCGACGGTGGGGTATTTGGGCGCCAGTTCCGGGATGTCACCGCGTTTTGCATCGAAATCCGGGCTGGTCTTGTACCAGCCGGTAATGCCGGTCAGGCCGACAATCTTGTCCTGCAAACCCAGCGCAAAGGCCATGTCGGTCATGTTCATGTCGTGCACGACAATCCGCTCGGGCGTGCCGTCGAACACCAGTGGTTCTCCGCAATTGTCGACGGTCACTTCATGTGCCGCCGCACCACTCGCGAGGCCCGAAACAAGGACTACGGACCAGAATTTCTGCATCATCAAATTCTCCTGTTAAGATGACAGCTTTCGTTTTCGGATATCCAGCGCCGGGATCACGCGCCCTTCGTGCTGGAAACACAGGTAGTCAACGCCAAACGTATCGCGCACACGCTCGGGTGTTAGAACTTCGGGAACCGGGCCGAAGCCGGTCATGCGGGTTGCCTTCATCAAAGCGACATGGGTGGCGAATTCGGGGATCATGACCAGATCGTGCACGATCATCACAACCGTCACGCCCAGTTCGGCCACCAGCGACAGCATGTGGCCCTTGGCGTCGGGGTCGAGGTGGTTTGTCGGCTCGTCCAGAAACAAAAGCGATGGCCTTTGCGCCAGAGCCCGTGCGATATGCGCCCGCTGACGTTCCCCGCCGGACAGACGTTGCATCGGTTTATCGGCCAGCGGGACCAGTTCGGTGATCTCAAGCACCCGCTCAAGATCGGCCTTATGATCCTCGGCGGACCGGTCGGCCTGAATCGGGATTTGCCCAAGGGCCACATAGTCGCGCAGTTTCAACCGGCCGTCAGGCAGTTCCTGCTGCCCGACCACGGCGATGGTGCGTGCCCGTTCCGGGGCGGACAATTGACGCAGGCTTTGCCCCTTGATCGTCACATCGCCCAGGGCCAGACGTTCAAGGCCGCAAAGCAGGTTCAACAGCGTGGTTTTCCCGGCCCCGTTTGGCCCGGCAACGGCCAGGATCGACCCCTCATCCAACGAGAAGGAGACATCCTGTAGCAACACATCCCCGTTCAGGGCGTAGTATTCCAGACCTTTGGCAACCAGAAAACTCATGCCTCACCCTTCGATGACAGGCGCGGCAGACGCGCCAGAGTTTTGTAAAGCAGGGCAGGGGGCCGGTCGGTTGCGCTGGTCCAGCCGTCGTCACTGTCGCGGAACTGACGGGCAAAGGCGGCAATCGCGTCCAGATCGGCTGGGCTTTGGATATCGCCGAACAGATACTGCGCCTTGCCTTCGGCTTGCAGCCCAACGGTCATGGGGCGTTCGCACCCTGCCATGCAGGCAATCAACCGGGTCGCAAACTCCGGTGGTAGGGTTGCGTCCAAACTGGCCTTGGCTGCCTTGGCTTCGATTTCACCCTGACAGGTCGAACAGATCAGGACGAAGTGGTCAGCTTGGGATGACATGGCTGTCCCCGCTGCGGAAACCGCGCGAAAAGAAGACGCCACGCCCGCAGGCGAAAAATTGAGCCATCAAATCCTCCTTCCAGGACGCCCCGCCCCGGGTTGGTTGCACAGGTGATGGCAGGTCTCCTGACTTGCGGGTCGTGGCTTGGCCAACCTTCCCGACCTGTTCAGGCCAGTGGTGATTTGGCGTCGCTCTGCGCTTACAGTTGCGGGGGCAGTCACGGATTTGGCCGCAGGGCCGCACCGTATTCCCATTTTCATCCCGCAGGCATCGCTACGGGAACCATCGCTGGTCAGCTAGTCTGTCGCGGATTTAATTGTCAAGCGTTCTGGCCGAGATTTTGGCGACGCGGACTGAGTGTTTAGTAGTCCGCAACCAGCAAAAATTCCGGCGCTGCGTCCTCTTCAATGGTCGCGAACCGGGGGATCGGTTGCTCGAACACATTGTCCGTGCGGTCGTCATTGACGGTTGAGACTTCACCGATCAGACAATCGCCACGCTCGGCCCAGAAGGCATGCCAGATACCGGGCATCAGGGTAACGCTTTCGCCGGGTTTCAAGCGCAGCAATTCGCCGGGCGTGATGGTCACGTCGCAGCCATCGCTGGGCACAACAACCGGATTGTCGCGATCAATGCCGCCTTCGGGGTCTGAGGCGTAGATCTCCATCACCAGATCACCGCCACCCCGGTTGATGATGTCCTCGGCCTTGATGATATGGCGGTGCATCGGAGACAATTGTTTGTCGCGCGAAATCAGCAGTTTCTCGGCATAGAGCATACCGCGACCCTGGTTCAGATCATTCACGTCGCCATTGCGCAGGGTGAACAGGAACAGGCCCAGCTCATCAAACTTGCCCTGACCGTAATCGGTAATGTCCCAGCCCAACCCTCGGGCGCGGATCGTGTCGGCCTTTGCGCTGCGCATCTGATCAGGGGACCAGTCGGCGAAGGGCGGCAGGACCGCGCCGAAGGATTTGATGAAGGCCTGCGCCTCGGTCTTGATGTCGTTGATGTCGGATCGTTTCATGTCGCTTCCCTCGTGGGATCAAAGCTCATGCGCCCAGGGCGGATTTGCCCCGGCGCGGGATACGGTGACGGCGGCGACATCGGCGCCCAGGGACAAAGCCGCGCGCAGGCTATCAGGTGTCAAGGCGCGCAGGCCCTCTTTGCTCAGGTGCCCGGCGCGGTGGAGTTCGGCCAAAACGCCCGCGTTGAACGTATCGCCGGCGCCCACAGTATCGATAACCTGCACCGGTTTGACCGCCACCGAGGTCTCGGACCCGTCCGCCAGATAGCCTGTCGCCCCCTGACTGCCGCGTGTCACAATCACCACGGACGGCCCGGCCTTCAGCAACAAGGGCACCTTCTCGGCATGGGTTTCCGGCCCGGGAATGATCCAATCCAGATCCTCGTCCGAAACCTTGACGATATCGGCCTGCGCGATCATGCGATTCAGGCGGGTGCGATAGCGGGTCTGGTCCTTGATGAACCCCGGCCGGATATTTGGGTCCAGCATCACCGCGCGGTCGCCGCCATGACGGTCGAGCAGCGCGGCATAGGCATCGGCACAGGGTTCACAGGCCAGACTGATCCCCCCCAGATACAGGGTCGAGGTCGCCAGCAATTGCTGCGGCACATCCTCGGGCTGCAACATTCGCCCCGCCGTGTTTTCATCAACAAAATTGTACGAGGCATGCCCATCCACCAGCTTCACAAAAGCCAAAGTGGTCGGGCGGTCGCTGACAATCACATGCGAGGTGTCCACATGGCTTGCCTTCAGCGTGTCCGCCAATTGCGCGCCAAACATATCCGAGGACAGGCCCGTCAGCATCCCCACCGGCGCGCCCAAGCGCCCCAGCGCGATGGCCGTGTTGAAAATTGCGCCGCCGGAATGGGGCACATAGCCCTGCGCGCCCGAATTGGTCGGTTCGGCGATCATGTCGATCAGGGCTTCGCCACAACACAGGATCATCCCGCGGTCCTTCTTTGGAAATGGTCACACGGTTTTACCGCATGAGCGCATTTTTACAGAAGTTGTTAGCGCCAACAATGCCAAATTCGACCTGTTCCGAGATATAAAGGTTCATCCCTTGCCGCAAATCGCTGAATCGCCCGCCTTGATTGAAGGCATCCAGAAAGCACTCGCCAAACAGCCAGCGGTTCTTCTCCGCCACACCGCCCACCAGAAACACGCCGCCCCGGGGGATCAAGGTGACGGACAGATCACCCAGCAGAGCGCCCAGATGGGTCGTGAACATCTCTGCCGCTTTGATGGCATGCGCATCCGATCCGTTGCGGGCGCCGTCAAGAATGTCCTTTGCCGACAGGTGAGGGGTGTCTGTCTGACCAGCCGCAATCGCGATGGACCGGTAGAGGACAGGCAGACCCGTGCCGCTCAGGAACATTTCAGCTTCAAGCGTCAGGTTGTCGCCAAAGAAACAGTCCGGCGCGATGTGGCGGGCAGCTTCGAAAATATCAACCTCGTCCCGGTGGCGCGGGGAGACACCGACATGACCGCCTTCGCCCGAGGCTGTGTGGTAATGTCCTTCCGAATACAACAGCGCCCCGACGCCCAGACCGGTCCCGGGGCCGACGACCAGACGGGTGCCGGTTGGCGGTGTAGGGTCGCCCTGCAGCACGGCCACATCGGCCTTCGTTGCCTCGGCCACGGACCATGCCGCAGCGGTGAAGTCGTTGATCACATAGGTATGCCGCGCACCTGTGGCCTTGGCTAACTCGGCCTCGGACAGGTCCAGATGGGCGTTTGTCAGTTGGATGACGCCATCCCGAACCGGGCCTGCACCTGCGGCGACAACGGCCTGAGGGTCGGTGCCGACGTCATCACGCAGGCTGTGGAACGCCTCCAGCAGGTCGGGCAGAGTCCCTGTCGGATGCTTGCGCAGATCCGTCAGCTCTCCGTTTGTGATGACCCCAAGCCGGGTGTTGGTGCCGCCGATATCTGCCACAAGGTTCCAATGCGCATGCACCGCACCTGCCGGTTGTGCCAGGGGCACCGCAACGGGTTCACCTTGCGCCAGCGCCGATTTCAGCGCGTTAAACGAGGCTTTGGGTCTGCGCTCCAGCGTGTCGAAATCCACATCGACCAACCCGAACCGCTTTTCATAGCCGAACGCCCATTCGTAATTGTCCAGCAGCGACCAGATGAAATACCCCTTGACCGGAACGCCCTGTTCCAGCGCAGTCTGCACCGCCGTAAGATGCTGATTCAAATACTCTATCCGGTCGTCATCCTGCTGCCGCTCGGGGCTGGCCATGCCGTTTTCGGTGACATAGATCGGCAGGTCCCCTGTGTAATCCCGCGCCGTGCGGGTCAGAAAACGGGAAAGGGCCGTCGGCTCGATCTCCCACCCCATCTGCGTTTTTGGCAGCGGGCCGGGCATCTCTTTCAGGCTGGGCCATGCGGTGTCGGACGGGGCGATCAGCTTGCGGGTGTAATAGTTCAGCCCACACCAATCGACTGGCGTTCCGATCGTTTCGAAATCGTCCTGCCAACCGGTTGGCAAGTGCTTTTCCAACCCGTCCAGCACATTCTGCGGGTAGGCTTTTTTGAAGACGCCACCCAGGAAGAACCGGTTGTAAATCCCATCATAAAGATCGGCGGCCTCGCGCGCTGTTGGGCTGCTGTCGGCGGGTTCGGCCCATTCCAGATTGAACACCGCGCCCAGATTGTTCATCCCCAGCCCCCGCATGGCCTGAATGGCGCGCCCATGGGCCAGCAGAACATGGTGCATGGCGCGCGCCGCCGCACGAATGTCGCGCATGCCGGGGGCGTGGTGCCCTTCGAAATGGCTCAACCAGCTCACGCACCAGGGCTCGTTGATCGGGGCGACGCTGTGCATACGGTCGCCGATGCGGCCCATGATGACCTCGGTGAAATCGGCGAACCACCCGGCAATATCGCGGTTGCGCCAGCCGCCGAGGTCGGCCAGGGCCGAAGGCAATTCCCAATGATAAAGCGTGGCGCAGGGGCGGATACCGCGATCCAGCAGCGCATCGGTCAGGCGGTCGTAGTAGTCCAGCCCGGCCTGATTGACCTGACCGCGCCCCTCGGGCATGACCCGCGCCCAGCTGGTTGAAAAGCGATAGCAATCAAACCCGGCATCGCGCACCAGATCGAAATCCTGCGGGAACCGGTTCAGGTGATCGCAGGCCAGATCGCCGTTTTCGCAGCGCACGACATTGCCGGGCGAGGCGGCGAAGGTGTCCCAATGGGTCTGGCCAGCGCCGCCCTTCGCGTGGCCTTCAATCTGATAGGCCGAAGTTGCCACACCAAAGAGAAAATCCTTGGGGAAATCAGCGCGGGTGTATTTCATTTTGTTACCTGCTTGGCACCGGGCCGGTTGATCTGCCCACGACCAGTTCCGCCTCGAGCAATTTGGTTTTGGTCGGATCGTTCGGGGACTTGATGCGCTCGATCAGCATGTCGGCGGCCAGTTCCCCTGCCTGACGTACGGATGAGCGTGTGGCTGTGAAAATGGGCACGTCCTGCCCGTTCTTGAGGTAGGACAGGTCGTCGTCATGGGCAATCACGGATACATCGTGGCCCATCTGCAAACCGGCCTCCTCCAAAGCGCGGCGCACACCAATGGCCGAGATCATGGAGGAGGTCAGGATTGCGGTGGGTGGATTGTCCAGCGCCAGCATGGCGCGGGTTTCGTGATGGCCGTAAACTTCGGTCATTTCGGCGCTGCGCATCAGATCGGGATCCAGCTCCAGCCCGGCCTGCGCCAGCGCAGCAAGATAGCCGTCGCGGCGGCGATGGGCGAAATCCATATCCTCAAGCCCGTTGATCAGCGCGATGCGGCGATGGCCCAGATCCAGCAAAAACCGGGTCGCGCGCTGAAACGAACTTTTGTTGTTCACGTCGATCCAGTCATAAGGCATGTCCACCCCAGTTGAACGTCCGTGCACGATAAACGGCACGGACATGCGGCTGAGCACTGAAATCCGATGCTCGTTCACCTTGGGACCTTGCAGCACGACCCCATCTACCGCGCCGCGTTGAAACAGGCTGCGATAAGCTTCTTCGATCGAGGTGTCGTCGGCATTAGTGAACATCATGTCATAGCCATGCTCGGCATATTTCTTTGCAGCACCGGCGACGAAATCCCCAAAAATCGGGTTCACCATTTCATGCTGGGATGAGCTGGGGATCACATGCCCGATCACCATGGATTTGCCCGTCGCCAGCCCTTTGGCCCGGCTGTTCGGTCGGTATCCATGTTTCTGCGCAGCGGCCTGAACCCGAACCCTCGTATCCTCGCTCACCTCCGGATAGCCGTTCAGCGCGCGGCTGACGGTTGTCTGTGAAAGACCCAGGATTTCCGAGAGCTGTTTCAGGTTCATGAGCGGTTCAAAGCGCCTTCAAATGAGGTGTTAAACTTGTTTTGTGGCCAAATCGACCATTCGTCAACCTGTATTCCGTCAATTCGAACTCTGCCAACCATAGTGCAGTATCAGAAACAGATTGTTGACAGAGGCTGAATGTTAGCGGATAAAGTTCCGCATCCAAAGCGCTTTGAAAAACGAATCTCAGAAGCGCGTTGTTGTCTTGGGAGGATTATTGATGAAACACTCGCTATATGCAGGCGCGGCGGTGCTCGCCCTGATGGCCGGGTCCGCGCATGCCGAAGGTGAAATGATTCACGCGGTCGGCGATGGAAACTTTGATTGGGATGGGTTGCAGGCTTTTGCCGATGCTCATGACCTGACCGGTCAGGACCTGACGATTTTCGGGCCATGGCTGGCGGGTGAGGGCGATTCTTTCGAGAACCTCGTGGCCTATTTCATCGATGCAACCGGCGCCAATGCCAGCTATGTCGGGTCGGATTCGCTGGAACAGCAGATCCTGATTGACGCTGCCGCCGGGTCGGCCCCCAACCTGACTGTCTTTCCGCAGCCCGGCCTTGCCGCCAACATGGCAAAGAACGGGTATCTGACACCTCTGGCCGAAGGGTCGGCGGATTGGATCAAAGAGAATTTTGCCGCCGGGCAGTCCTGGGTTGATCTTGGGACATTCGAGAATGCCGAAGGTGAAGACGGGTTCTACGGCTTCTTCTTCAATGTGAACGTGAAATCCCTGGTCTGGTACATCCCCGAGAATTTTGAGGATTTCGGTTACGAAGTGCCCCAGACCATGGAAGAGTTCAAAGCACTGATGGACCAGATGGTCGAAGATGGCGAAACGCCGCTTTGTGTTGGTCTGGCGTCTGGTGGTGCCACTGGCTGGCCCGCGACCGACTGGGTCGAGGATCTGATGCTGCGCACCCAGCCGCCCGAGGTTTATGACCAGTGGGTTTCGAACGAAATGAAGTTCGACGATCCGCGCGTGATCGCCGCGATCGAGGAATATGGCAGCTTCACCCGCAATGACGACTACGTCGTGGGTGATGCCGATGACACCGCCGCGATTGATTTCCGCGACAGCCCCAAGGGTCTGTTCGACAGCCCGCCGGCCTGCATGATGCACCGTCAGGCCTCGTTCATTCCGGCCTACTTCCCGGAAGGGACCGAACTGGGTGTGGATGCCGATTTCTTCTACTTCCCGGCCTATGCCGAGAAGGATCTGGGCACCCCGGTTCTGGGTGCGGGCACGCTGTTCACCATCACCAACCCGAACCCGGCGGCCGAGGCCTTCATGGAATTCCTCAAAACCCCCTTCGCGCATGAGATCATGATGTCGCAGGACGGGTTCCTGACCCCGCATCTGGGGGCAAACCCCGAGAACTACGCCAATGACACGCAGCGCGGACAGGGTGAGATTCTGACCAATGCCACCACCTTTCGCTTTGACGGCTCGGACCTGATGCCCGGTGCGGTCGGCGCGGGGACCTTCTGGACCGGTATGGTCGACTATTCGTCGGGCGCGAAAGATGCCGCCACAGTCACCGGCGAAATCCAGTCCTCGTGGGATGCCGCGAAGTAACTGATGTTATGGGGCGGCCCACCGGCTGCCCCGTTTCCAAACACATGAGGGCGTCATGACACCGGCACTTCAGGGCCTGCTGACCATCATCATCGGTGTGTCGGGTTGCGTGGGCTACTTCTACCTCTCGAACCAGTTTCTGGACAAAGTCCTGTTCCCGCCGCGCGGGCCGAATGCGGGACGCAACATCAACCGCGCGAACATGATCCGGCCCTGGCTGTTTCTGTTTCCCGCGCTGGCCGCACTTGGGCTGTATCTGGCCTATCCGGTGGTTGAAACCTTGCGTCTGTCCCTCACGGAACGCGTGCCCGGCGGCGGGTACAGATGGGTCGGGCTGGAAAACTACGGCCAGATGGCAGCCGAGCCGAAATTCTGGGAGGCCATGCGCAACAACATGCTGTGGCTGATCGTGGTGCCTGCGATGTCCACGGCCTTTGGTCTGCTGGTTGCGCAACTGACCGACCGCATCCGCTGGGGCAATCTTGCCAAATCGCTGATCTTCATGCCGATGGCGATTTCCTTCGTCGGTGCATCGGTCATCTGGAAACTGGTCTATGACGCCCGGCCAGCCGAACAGGACCAGATCGGCATCCTGAACGCGCTTTATATCTTCTTTGGCGGGACCGAGCCGCAGACCTGGCTGACGGTGCCGTTCTGGAACAGTTTCTTCCTGATGATCGTCCTGATCTGGATCCAAACCGGCTTTGCCATGGTGATCCTGTCGGCAGCCCTGCGGGGTATTCCCGAAGAAACGATCGAGGCCGCTATTCTGGACGGGGCGAACCCGTTTCAGATCTTTTTCAAGATCAAGGTGCCGCAGATCAAGACAACCATTCTGGTGGTCTGGACGACGATCACGATCACGGTGCTGAAGGTCTTTGACATCGTTTTTGCTATGACCAATGGCCAGTGGGAGACGCAGGTCCTGGCCAATTACATGTATGACAAGCTGTTCCGGGGCGATGACTGGGGGGTCGGTTCGGCCTCGGCCATGGTCATCATGCTGCTGGTAACCCCGATCCTTGTCTGGAACGTGCGCAATGCGCGCAAGGAAATGGAGTAGCGGGTATGAGCGATATTGCAGGAACCAAACCCGCCCTCAGATGGGTGGTTCATGGCTCGGTCATCTTTCTGGTCGTGTTGTGGCTGGTGCCGACACTGGGGCTGTTGATCTCTTCGTTCCGCACGGCGGATCAGATTTCCAGCAGCGGCTGGTGGCGCGCCATGTTCCCGTCGGAACAGAACCTGACGATCCGCGCCGCCGCGCCCGAAACTCAAGTGCAACAGGGTGATCTCTATGTGATCGAGGGCAACCTGTTCGACGAAGCGCAGCAGGCGACGATTTCAAAATGGGGGATCAGCGCGCGTGAGATTGATGCCTTTGCACCCGGCGATGTGGCGGAGTTGCGCAGGGGCGGTACAATCACCGTGGACGCAGACGGCAACTACCGAATGGAGAACTCCGAGGCGTTCACCGGCAATCGTGGCGCGCGTGTCTTTGTCACCGCCAAAGTACCGTCGGAATTCACGATGGAGAATTACGGCACTGTATTGCTGAGCAACAGCGGTGACGACAATATGGCCAAGGCGTTCTTCAATACGCTGACGGTGACGATCCCGGCGACGATCATCCCGATCCTTGTGGCGGCTTTTGCGGCCTATGCGCTGGCCTGGATGGATTTTCCGGGCCGGGCGCTGCTGATCGCGGCGGTGGTCGGCCTGCTGGTGGTGCCGTTGCAACTGGCGCTGATACCGCTGCTGAAATTCCACCTGAACATCGGGATCGGCAAAGGCTATCTGGGTGTCTGGCTGGCCCATACGGGCTTCGGGATGCCGTTGGCGATTTACCTGCTGCGCAACTACATGGCCGGATTGCCGCGTGATCTGATCGAAAACGCCCGCGTCGATGGCGCGACCGAGTTCCAGATCTTCACCAAGCTGATCCTGCCGCTCAGCTTCCCGGCGCTGGCTTCATTCGCGATCTTCCAGTTTCTGTGGACATGGAACGACCTGCTGGTCGCCAAGGTTTTCCTGATCGATGCAACCGGTCAGACCACCGTAATGACCAACCGGATTGTCGAGCTTTTGGGAACCCGAGGCGGCAATTGGGAAATCCTTGCGACAGCGGCCTTTGTGTCGATCTTCGTGCCGCTGGTCGTGTTCTTCGCAATGCAAAAATATCTGGTCCGGGGCCTGTTGGCCGGATCTGTCAAATAGAGGCGTCTGATGAACGTGCAAAACATCCAGGATATTTCCAATTCGACCAAAGCAACGTCCGAGTGGTGGCGCGGCGGTGTGATCTATCAGATCTATCCGCGCAGCTTTCAGGACAGCAATGGCGACGGGATCGGGGATCTGAAAGGCATCACTCAACGGCTCGATTACATCGCGTCGCTTGGCGTGGATGCGATCTGGATTTCGCCCTTCTTCAAATCTCCGATGAAGGATTTCGGTTACGATGTCAGCGACTATCGGGACGTGGACCCGATGTTCGGCACGCTGGCCGATTTTCAGGACCTGCTGGCCAAGGCCCATGCCAAGGGGCTGAAAGTCATGATCGATCTGGTGCTGTCGCATACTTCGGACCAGCATCCGTGGTTCAGCGAAAGTCGGGCCAGCCGAGACAATCCGAAATCCGATTGGTTTGTCTGGGCCGACCCCAAGCCGGACGGCACACCGCCCAACAACTGGCTGTCGATCTTTGGTGGCTCGGCCTGGCAATGGGATTCCCGTCGCCTGCAATACTACCTGCACAACTTTCTGACCTCGCAGCCGGACCTGAATTTTCACTGCGTTGAAGTGCAGGACGCGCTGCTGGACGTTGCCCGGTTCTGGCTGGATATGGGCGTTGACGGGTTCCGCCTGGACACCATCAACTTCTATTTCCACGACAAAGCGCTTAGGGACAATCCGGCGCTGCCCGAAGATCAGCGCAACGCCTCGATCGCGCCTGCGGTTAATCCGTATAACCATCAGGATCACCTGTTCTCAAAAAGCCAGCCGGAAAACATCGCGTTTCTGGAACGTCTTCGCGCATTGACCGACGAATATGAAGGCCGCGCCTGTCTGGGCGAGATCGGGGATGCCCAACGCGGGCTTGAGATCATGGGCGAATACACCACCGGCGATAAGCGAATGCATATGTGCTACGCGTTCGAGTTTTTGGAAAAGCGCGCGCTGACGGCCGACTACGCCAAGCAGGTCTTTGATCAGTTGGAAACGAAAGCAGGCGACGCCTGGCCTTGCTGGGCGTTTTCGAACCACGACGTCGCCCGCCATGCCTCGCGCTGGAATCTGACCGAGGCTGCCGCCCGGCAACATGCTGTGTTGATGATGTGCCTGCGCGGTTCAGCCTGTCTGTACCAGGGCGAAGAGCTGGGTCTGCACGAAGCGGATGTACCCTTTGAAAAGCTGCAAGACCCTTACGGCATCGAGTTCTGGCCCGAATACAAGGGGCGCGACGGTTGCAGGACGCCGATGGTTTGGGCCGCACAGGATGAACATTCCGGTTTCAGCGCAACTGAGCCATGGTTGCCGGTAAGCGGGGCGCAGGCTGAACAGGCGGTGGATCGGTTGGAAAATGATCCGATGTCGATGCTGAACCACTATCGCCGTGCCATTGCCTTGCGTCAGGCGCATTCCGCGTTGGCCTCGGGCACGCAGACGCGGATGGAGCAAACCGGACCGATCCTGACTTTCCTGCGTGAAGATGAAACCGAACTGGTGTTCTGCGCCTTCAATCTGGGCTCGGACAGTGCCGATCTGCGCCTGCCGGAAGGTAACTGGCGGCCAATTGGTCAGGACCTTGGCGCGGTGGATGGTACCGGGCAAGTCACACTGAACGAAGCACAATTCTGCCTGATGATCAGGGAAAAGGGGTAAAGCTATGTCTGAACTCAAGCTGACGGACGTTGCCAAGTCCTATGGTCCTGTTGATGTCCTGAAACATATCGATCTGGATATTGAACAGGGTGAGTTGATTGTCTTTGTCGGCCCCTCGGGCTGCGGTAAATCCACCTTGCTGCGGATGATCGCAGGGTTGGAAAAGATCTCTGGTGGCACGCTAGAGATCGAAGGGCAGGTCATGAACGAAGTCCCGCCTGCACAGCGCGGCATCGCCATGGTGTTCCAATCCTATGCGCTCTATCCGCATATGACCGTGCGCGAGAATATGGCATTTGCCCTGAAAATCGCCAAGATGCCAGCGTCCGAGATCGATGCCTCGGTCGAGCGCGCCGCCAAAATCCTTCAGCTTGAACCGTTTCTGGATCGCTTGCCCAAAGCGCTGTCAGGCGGTCAGCGGCAACGGGTTGCTATCGGGCGCGCGATTGTGCGCGACCCGAAGGTGTATCTGTTCGATGAACCGCTTTCGAACCTCGACGCCGCCCTTCGCGTGGCCACAAGGATCGAGATCGCGCGCCTGAAAGAGGCGATGCCTGACAGCACGATGATCTACGTGACCCACGATCAGGTCGAGGCGATGACGCTGGCCAGCCGGATCGTGGTTCTGGCCAATAAAGGGATTGCGCAGGTCGGCACGCCGCTGGAGCTTTATGAAACGCCGGACAATGAGTTTGTGGCGCAGTTCATCGGCTCGCCTTCGATGAACCTGTTGCCGGGCACAATCACAGGCACCGGGCAAATGACGACCGTTTCGCTAGCCTCCGGCGGCACGGCGATTTCGACAATCCCGACCGAGGCTGGGGACGAAGGCAAACAGGTCAATATTGGCGTTCGGCCCGAAGATTTTGTCCTGACCGACAGCGATCCGATCCTGTCCGGCACCGTCGATTTCACCGAAGCCTTGGGCGAGGTCACACTGCTTTATTTCGAGAAATCCGAAGGGGCAGAATCGGTCATCGCCAAACTGCCCGGCGTGCAACGAAACCTGCGGGGCCAGACCGCGTCGGTGACCGCCGCCCCGGACAAGGTGCATTTGTTCCACAACGGAATGTCGATGCGAAAATAACCGAAAACAAGGGCCGTGCGGAGTGCTTGACAAGCGCGCCCCTCGTATTCCACCATATTTGAAACGTTTCAATGGTGGGATATGCGTATTTCCGCGCAGCTTTACACAGTCCGGCATTGCGGGGGTCTGGCCGATCAGCTGGACATGGCAGCGACCTGCGGTTTTGCGGATGTCGAGACGACGGGCTTACACGAACTGACGCCGTCCCAGATGGCAGAGATCGTTCAACGCTCGGGCCTGCGGGTTCGGTCTGCCCATTTTGACTGGGAAGAGTTCGAAGACCGGTTTGACGAGGTCTCAGCGGTTCTGAACCTGTTGGATTGCCCGGTGGCGATCATGCCCTGGCTGTCACCAGAGATGCGTCCAAAATCTCGTGCAGACTGGTCCAAGGTGGCGCATCAGCTATCCGAATGGGCCACCCGTTTGGCCGCGCAGGGTGTCAGGCTGGGCTATCACAACCACGATTTCGATCTGCAGGGCGAGGCGGGTGACACCCCGCTTGATCTGATTCTGTCGCAAGGCAACATCTACTGGCAGCCCGATATTGGCTGGGTTGTGGCGGTGGGTCTGGATCCTGTGGTCATGGTTCAGCGCCACGCGGGTTCGATCCTGTCCATCCATGCCAAGGATGTCGATCCGACCGAGCAAGGCGATGATCGCTGGCGCGATCTGGGGCAGGGCGTCGTTGATTGGGAGCCTTTGTTGGCGGCCCTTGCGCGGACCGGCTGCGCGGATTTGTTTGTCGAACATGACGAAAGCACCGACCTCAAGGCCACGCTGGAAACCGGGCGCAGGTTTCTGGAACAACAGCTGAGGACAGCCGCGTAATGGCGCGGGCGACGATCAAGTCGATTGCCCGTCAAACGGGCTATTCGGTTGGAACCGTCTCGAACGCCTTGCGCGATGACGCATCTGTCAGGCGCGAAACGCGCGAGGCGATCCAGAAGGTTGCGCAAGAGCAGGGATACCGGGTCAATCTGGACGGCCTGAAACTGCGCACCAACAAATCCTATCGTATTGCGGTTCTGGTTGGCGTCTCGGCTCATGAGCCTGAGGAGTGGGAAGGTGTTGAATTCACACGTATTCTGTCCGGAATATCGGGCGCCTTGCAGGGCTCACGCTATCAACTGAGCGTATTCAGCGTCTCGAACTTGAACGGCGCCATGACCACTTTGCGCAATATCGTGCAAGAGGGTCTGGCCGATGGGGTGATCTTTTCGGGTACGCTCAGGAACGATCCGCGCATTGCGTATTTGCAAGCACAGAACTTTCCCTTTGTGACATATGGGATGAGCGATGCCACCCAACCCCACCCCTATGTTGATTTCGACAGTCAGGCGGCAGCATTTGATGCGACCCGGCGACTGATCCGTTTGGGGCACCGCAGGATCGCGCTGGTCAATCCACCGTCCGAGTTGATCTATGCGTCGCAACGGGAAGAGGGGTATGTGCAGGCTCTGACCGCTGCGCAGATCGGATTTTCCGAAGACCTCATGTTCAACGGGCCGACCACCGCGTTGTCGGGTGAAATGGCTTTCCAGACATTTACGAGGCTTTCAAACCCACCCACAGCAATCATCTGCGCCAATGAGGCGATGACGCTGGGCGTTTTGTCCTCGGCTGCCAAATCCGGCGTGCAGGTCGGGCGGGATGTGGTGGTAATATCGACCGACGATCTGCAACTCAGCCAGTATTTCGTGCCGCCGCCCAGCACCTACTACCTGCCGATCGGCGAAACCAGCCGTCTGCTGGGCGAGTTCATGCTGAAATCCCTGGACGGGGCCGACCCGTCAGAAATTCAAAAAAAGATCAGGCCCACCTTAATCGAGCGGCAACCTGACACCCCCGCGCCGGAACTGGCGCAATCCAACTGATCCAACAAAGGAGAAACCGAACATGTTCAAACATCTATTTGCCGCAGCGGCCCTTGCCGCGATGACCGCGCCCGCAACTTTTGCCGCTGATCTTGAAGGCCGCGTGCTGAAGATCGGGACGGATGCCACTTATCCGCCGATGGAAACCGTGGATGAAACAACGGGTGAGATCGTGGGCTTCGACGTAGACGTGATGAATGCGATCTGCGCCAAGGTCAATTGCGTGCCCAACTTCGTCAACACCGCCTGGGACGGCATCTTTGCCGCGCTTCAGCAGGGTGAGTTCGATCTGGTGATCTCGGGTGTGTCGATCACCGATGAACGCGAAGAGACCATGGATTTTTCCGAACCCTACATCATCGTCAGCCAGGCCATCCTGCTGCAGGTGGACAATGGCGACATGACGCTGGATGACTTCAAGGCCGGGGGTCAGAAACTGGCCGCGCAGACCGGCACCACCAACGCACAACTGGCCGAAGAACTGGTCGGGCGCGAGAATGTCAGCCTGTATGACAACTTCTCGGCCGCCATTCTGGCGCTGCAAAACGCCGATGTGCAGGGCGTGATCATCGACGGCACCTCGGCTTCGGCTTACGAGCAGGAGTTCGCCGGAGAGCTGACCGTGGGCATCACCGGCCTGCAATCCGACCCGCTGGGCATCGTGTTTCAGGAAGGCGACCCGACCGTGGATGCGATCAACACCGGGCTGGCCGCCATTCAGGAAGACGGCACTTTGGACGAACTGAAAGCGAAATACTGGGGCACCAACTAATCCCATAAGACACGAACAGCCCCGGCGGACCCAATCGCCGGGGCTTTGACTTAGCGGAGAACCCCATGTCGCGCCTCAGCTCGATCCGCCCGAGCAACCTTGTGTTGCTCGCCGCCGCGCCGTTTATCATTTACCTGTTCGCCACGTCGTCGAAATACCTGCGGTCCCTGGTGGCCATTCTGGGGATCGGCAACAATGCAGGGCCGATCTTTGTGGGCTTTCTGCTGGTCCTGACGGCCGCAATCCTTGGATACCTCTGCGCCCGGCACACCCGGTTCCAATCGCAAGCCCCCCTTTGGTTGCGCCTCGCCGCGCTGGCAGCGTTTCCGGTGGCGGTTGGCTTGTCGATACTGGCCCTTGTCGCACCGCAAATGCTGATGCCTTTCGCCGAATCCGTGTTCTTTCATGCCCTCAGCGAAAACACGTCGACCCTGATTGACCGGTCCAACCAAACCTGGGTGCTGTTCCCCGAGGTGGTCGCGCAGGTGCAGACGGGTTTACAGGTTTTGCTGGCAGCTTACGCAGTGATCATTGCGCTGTGTTCGGTCTCGGGCCGTTTGCCCAATCCGATGCGCGGGTATGTGCAGTTGGGGTTTGAAATCCTGACCGGGGCCGCATTGTTCTATCTGATGTTCATGGCCCATTGGCAGTTTGCCACCGGCGTCGCCATCACATTCCGCGCGGCGATCTTTGCCTACATATTTGCGGCCATCCTTGGGCTGATCTGGGTGGGGCTGCAATCGTTCAAGGCCAGGGCGCGTACGACGATGATCTACGGGGCGATCAGCCTGTCGTTGCTGGCCATTTCGACGTTTTTCTTCATGCAGCCAAAGGTGAGCTATATCCTCGTCGGCAGCACCGAGGCGCGGATCGCCATCGTGCGCGGCACGCCGCAAGCGCAGGCCGATATCATCCGGTTTGGCGAATTCGACGGCGGAGGAGATCAACAATACCGCATCCGCAGCGCAACCGATGCGGCCAGCGCGTTGGAGCAGATCGAAACCGTCGACAGCGTCTCGGGTGCGTTTGTGCCGGTCGAGGCGCATACACAAGGCTATCCGGTGTTGTGGCAGACCAGCTTTCTACCGGACAAGTTCCGCAATCCGGCGCTGGCCTTTGCGGTGTTCGGTTTCCTGCTACTGACCCTGACTATTGGTGGCGCGCAACACAAACTGCATCCGCTTGCGGTTGGGGCTGAGTTCTTTGTGGACACGATCCGGGGCATTCCGATGCTGGTGATCATCCTCTATATCGGTCTGCCTCTGGCCGGGGCCGTGAAAGATGCGACCGGCGGCGGTATCGACATGACCAACATGACGCGGGGGATTATCGCCATTTCGGTCGGATATTCCGCTTACATGGCCGAGATTTTCCGGTCCGGGATCGAAGCCATCCCCAAGGGACAGTTGGAGGCAGGCAACTCTCTGGGCCTGTCCCGTTGGCAAACAGCGCGGCTGATCGTGCTACCGCAGGCGCTGCGGATCGTGACGCCGCCTTTGGGCAACGAATTCATCGCGATGATCAAGGACACCTCGCTGCTGTCGATCCTGTCGGTGCGTGACATGACCCAGCGGATGCGAGAGTTTCAGGCCGCCAGCTTCCTGCCCTTTGCGCCCTTCAATACGGCGGCGATCCTGTATGTCGTGATCACTTTGGGCTGCGCCAGCTTCCTGAAATGGATCGAACGCCGCACCGCGAAGGACACCAGATGAGCCGGTTGGAACTTGGTGTTTGCTACTACCCCGAACAATGGGACCCGTCCCAATGGCGTGACGATGCGACGCGGATGGTCGAAATGGGGCTGGATTGGGTGCGCATTGCCGAATTCACCTGGGGGCTGATCGAGCCCAAGCGCGGTCAGTTCGAATGGGGCTGGCTGGATGAGGTGATCGGTATTCTGGGCGATACGGGCCTGCGTGTGATGATGTCGACGCCGACAGCCTCGCCGCCAAAATGGCTGATCGACGAACACCCCGAGATTCTGCCCGTCGGCCTTGACGGTCGCGTGCGCGGGTTCGGTTCGCGCAGGCATTATTGTTTTTCCAGCGAAGTTTATTTGGAAGAAGCCCGACGTATCGCGACCGAATACGCGCGGCGGTACGGCCAGAACCCGCATGTTCATGCCTGGCAAATCGACAATGAGTATAATGACCACGACACGGTGCTGAGCTACTCGGACGCCGCCCGCGACGGGTTCCGCCGTTGGTTGCGGGACCATTACGGCTCGATTGAGGCGTTGAACGAAAGATGGGGTACGGTGTTCTGGGGAATGCTCTATTCCAGCTTTGACCAGATCGAATTGCCCAACGGGCTGGTTGCGACGCCGAACCCGACCCATGCGCTGGATTTCGCGCGCTATTCTTCGGATCGGGTCCGGATTTTCAACAAGGCGCAGGCGGATATTCTAAGGGAACATGCGCCGGGCCGGGACATCACCCACAACTTCATGGCAGGTAGTTTCGAGTTCGATCACCACGCCGTTGCCAAGGATCTGGATATTGTCGGGTTTGACAGTTACCCGCTGGGCAACCTGTTGGGATCGACCCTGTCGGACGCGGACAAGCACCGCTATCTCCGTAGCGGCGCGCCGGATTATCAGGGGTTTCACTGCGACCTCTATCGCTCGCAAGGGCGGGGGCGCATGTGGGTGCTGGAACAGCAGCCCGGCCCGGTGGACTGGGCCGAGAAGAACCCCTCGCCTGCGGATGGCATGATCCGGCTTTGGACATGGGCCGCATATGCCCATGGTGCGCAGGCGGTGATGTTCTTTCGCTGGCGGCAGGCCCGCTTCGCGCAAGAGCAATATCACACCGCGCTGCTGCGGTCTGATGGCAGCGCAGATCAGGCGGCAATTGAACTTGAACAGGTCGCGGCCGAGCGCGATGCGCTGCCTCCGGTAAAGCGGCAAAAGGCGCAGGTGGCGATATTGCTGGATTATACCTCAATCTGGGCCGCCGATATTCTGCCCCATGATGACGCCTTTCCAAACGCCCATATCCTGCGGGAATGGTATGCCGGATTGCGCGCGCAGGGGGTTGATCTGGATTTTATAGGGCCAGATGACGACCTGTCCGGGTATCGCCTGATCGTGATTCCTCAGGCCATGATCGTCTCGCCTGCACTGGCGGAAAAGCTTCAGGCCAGCAAGGCCAAACTGCTGATCGGCGCGCGCGCTGGCAGCAAGACCCATGACATGCACACGCCATCAAATCTGGCGCCTGGCGTGTTGTCCGATCTGGCGGGTGTCCGGGTTCTGCGGGTGGAATCGCTTCCCGATCTGGTACAGGAATCCGTCCGGATGCCCGATGGATCGGCGTATCCCTTCACGGGCTGGCGCGAGGTCATCGAGACCGGCGATCAGGTACTTGGCTGTTTTTCAAGCGCTTACCGGGATGGAAGCCCGGCGATTGTGCGGTCGGACCGGGCGACTTATCTGGCCATGATCCCGCGCGGCGACCTGTTAATGGCTGTTTTGGTAGACGTTCTGGACTGGGCCGGACTACGGAAAACGGACTGCGGGCCTGATCTGCGGATCACCCGCCGGGGTGATCTGGGCTTTGCCTTTAACTTCGGCCCCGATGAACAGGTTCTTAAATTCGACGATTCACGCCAGTACGTTATTGGTAGTTCGAGAATCCCGCCCTATGGTATCGCTGTCTGGCACGAGTCGTGACACCCTCACGGAAAACACCGGACGTGGCTGCAAACTGGACTCATGGAAACTGGCAACTGTCACTTTTGGACAAAAAGCTCTGCCGCAACATTCTGGCCTGCAATCACATAACAAAAACAAACGTCCAACTATGGGAGACATCAAAATGGTAGAACGGAAATCCCTTTCCAGACGCACGGTGCTAAAAGGCGCAGGCGCGGCTGCATTGGCCGCACCGCTTTACAGCAAAAGCGCGCTGGCGTCGTCGGGTGAGATCAATATCCTGATGTGGTCGGACTACCTGCCGCCCAGCTTCATTGAGGAATTCGAGACGCTGACCGGCATCAAGGTGAACTACACCGGTATCGGGTCGAACGAAGAAATCATCAACAAGATGAAGGCCACCAAGGGCCAGGGTTTTGACATCGTCTCGCCCACCAACAACCGCTCGCTTCAGTGGGAACCGCTGGAACTGCTGCAACCGTTCGACATGAACAAGGTTCCGGTTGATCTGGTGAACCCGGCAATGGCCAAAATCGGCACCGACGCGTGGAACTTTGGTGACAGCGGCGCACACTGGCTGCCGCATATCTGGGGCACCGAAGGCATCGCCTATCGCACCGACCTGTGGCTGCCGGAAGGCGACGCGCCGTCCTATGGCGACGTCTGGTCGGAAGAGAACGCGGGCAAGACCATGGGCCGTGCACATTCGATGATGCTGGGCGCGGGTCTCTACATGGAACGCTCGGGCGAGATGGAGCCGGGTTCGGTCTGGGCCGCTTATGGTGACGAAGACACCATGCGCAAGGTCTGGGGTCAGATCACCGACTGGTGCGTGGCGCGCAAGGATCGGATCAAGCTGATCTGGAACGACGCGGATACGCAGAAAAACGGCCTACTGAACGAAGGCGTTGTGGTCGGCCAGACCTGGGACGGCCCGCCGCTGGCCCTGAAATCGGCCGGTGAGCCTGTGCACTATCAGGCACCGGTCGAAGGTGCGATGGCTTGGGTCGACGGTATCTCGATGCCAACGGGTGCTGCCAATATCGATCAGGTCTATGCCTTCATCGATTTTGCCTATCAGGCGAAGCCGGCCGGTGTTGCGATTGATAGCCACGGGTACAACTCGCCCGTTCTTGGTGCCGACCAGTATTCGGGCGACACCTACAAGAAGAACTTTGCCGAGGCCTATCCGGGCGACTCGCTGGCCAACCTCAACCCGTGGCCTGCCGAAGCGCCCTGGTATGCGGAAACCCGCACCGAGTTCGTCAACAAGTTCAAAAGCGCCTAAGCGTTTCGAACCCCGGCCCCTTGCATATGCGGGGGGCTGATCCCTGCGCGCCCTTGTGGCGCGACAGGCCTATCAGGGTGCGAAAGTCATGTGCCCCAGACGGAGATATCTAAAATGAGTGCAGGGGTCGGAGTAGATCTGGAAAACCTGTGGATCCGTTTCGGCGATTTCGTCGCCGTGCGCGATGCCAATGTGAACATCAACGGGGGCGATTTCTTTTCGTTTCTTGGCCCCTCGGGCTGTGGCAAGACAACGATCCTGCGCGCGGTTTCGGGGTTTCTTGATCCCAGCGAAGGCAAGGTGCTGATCGGTGGCAATGACATGCGCGGGATCGGACCCAACAAACGCCCGACCGCATTGATCTTCCAGAACCTCGCGTTGTTCCCGCTGATGAAAGTGTGGGAGAACATCACCTTCTCGATGGAGATCAAGGGGGCCAGCGCCGCGCAACGCCGCAAACGCGCGGACGAGTTGCTGGACATGATCGCGCTGCCGGGGCAGGGCGACAAACTGCCCAGCGAGCTTTCGGGCGGTCAGCGTCAGCGCGTCGCCATTGCCCGCGCGCTGTGCGCCGAACCCGACGTGTTGCTGCTGGACGAACCGCTTTCGGCGCTGGACCTGAAACTGCGCCAGCACATGCGCACCGAGCTGCGTGAAATTCAACAGCGTGTCGGCATCACCTTCATCTACATCACCCACGATCAGGGTGAAGCGCTGACCATGTCGGACAATATCGCTGTCATGCGCGCCGGGGTGATCGACCAGATTGCCGATGGCAAAACGATTTACAACGATCCCAACACGGCCTTTGCGGCCTCATTCGTGGGCGAAAACAACGTGTTCCGTGGCAAGATCAAACAGGTGATGGGCAACGAGGCGCTGATCGCGACCAACCGCTCGGGCGATTTGGTGGCGCGGATTTCGTCCGCCAATCAGGGCAAGATGAAAGAGGGCGATGACGCGATGATGTTCATCCGCCCCGAAGCCTTTGCCATTGCCCCGGATGGCGCGACCGGAGATCACTTTGTCACCGCCCGCGTCAATCACGAAGAATTCGAGGGCAACGTCTTCAACATCTTCACCGAAGGCGACGGCGGGAAAGAGATCAAGGTATCTCTGCCAAACCTGGGGCAATCCTTCGAAGATCACACCGGCCAGACCATCACGCTGGAATACGAGGCCCGCAATGCGGTTCTGGTTCCCGCGGGTGAACTGGCGGCAGAGTAAGGGGTTCAACAGATGCCCCGATTTCTGAAAGACTTCTTCAACCGCAATGGCACCGGCATGGGGTTGATGATCCTTGGTCTGGTCCTGTTCTGGACCATCGGCCTGATCATCCTGCCGCAATTGTCGATGCTGGACTTCTCGTTCCGTCCCAACCTGCCGCCGCCTGAAATTGGTGGCCCGAAGGACGTTTACACGCTGGAGAACTACAAATACCTGATCTACGGCCCCGAAGGCGGCAGTCAGGCTTACAACGCAGTCGATCTGCGCGTGTTCTTCCGAACGTTGCTGGCGGCGGTCTGTGTGACGATCTTCAACCTGATCCTGTGCTACCCGATTGCCTATTACCTGGGTCAGTCCAAGGGCAATCACATCCGCATTTTCGCGATCATGCTGATCATCCCCTATTGGATCAACGAGATCCTGCGCGCCTTTGCCCTGCGGATCATCTTTGGTGAGACCGGGGTTCTGAACACCCTGTTCATGGGTCTGGGTATCTGGGATACGCCGTTCGATTTCATCCGCAACGACATCGCGCTCTATGCCGGTTTGGGCTACGCCTATATCCTGCTGATGATCTTCCCGATGTATAACGTGATCGAAAGTCTCGACGGCAATCAGATCGAGGCCGCGCGCGATCTGGGTGCCCCATGGTGGCGCATTCACTGGCGGGTCGTGATCCCCTATGCCAAGCCGGGCATCAGTTCGGGCTGTACGATGGTCTTCATGCTGTCCGCCGGTGCGCTGGCCGCGCCGCAAATTCTGGGCGGGCCGTCCAGCCTGTGGTTCACGCAGCTGATCTATCAGCAATTCAACGACAACAATGACTGGCCACAAGGGGCCGCCTACGCCATCGTGCTGCTGGTGACCTGTATCCTGTTCGTGCTGGCCGTGATGCGCCTGTTCAAGGTGAACATGGGGGATATCGGGAAATGAATAATTCCTTCCTCCGCATAAGTATCTGGGTCTATCTGACGATCTTCTTCCTGTACCTGCTGGGACCGCTGGTGATCATGTCGATTACCGCCTTCAACTCGCCCAGCTTCCCCAGGATGAGCCCGTGGGAATGCCTGACCTTCCAGTGGTTCGGAGAGCTGTTTCAGGATCAACGCATCCTGAACGGCATCAAGAACTCGCTGATCATCGGGGCCGGGACGGTTGTTCTGTCGGTGGCGATGGGTTTGGCCGGGGCGCTGCTGCTGACGCAGATCTGGCCCAAGCTGCGCGCCACCTACTACACGATCATCATCGCACCGATCCTGATCCCGGGTGTTGTTCTGGGTATCTCGACGCTGGTGTTCTGGGACCGGATCAACCGGATGCTGGGCCTGGGTGCGGACAGCGTGCTGTCGAACGGGATTTTCCTGACGGTGATCGGCCAGTCCACCTTTATCGCCAGCTATTGCATGCTGGTTCTGGTGGCGCGTCTGCAACGCTATGACGTGGCCCTGACCGAGGCGGCGCTGGACCTGGGTGCAACCCACGCGCAGGCGTTCCGCAAGATCCTGCTGCCCTTCATGCGCCCGGCGATTGCGTCGGCGGCGGTGCTGGCGTTTCTCGCCTCGTTCGAGAACTACAACACCACCACCTTCACCTTTGGCGAATACCCGACGCTGACCATCGAACTGGCGCAGAAGGTGCGTTATGGCATCACGCCTTCGATCTCGGCGCTGGCCTTTATCATCGTGGTTCTGACGGTGTTCTTTGCCCTGCTGAACGAGGCCAAGCTGAAGCGTCAGGAACTGGTGGCCGCAGCGCGCAAGAACGCCACCGTTGAGGAACTGGCAAGCAAGATCAAACTGCCCAGCTTCTTCGCGGGCAATATGGCTGCGGTTCTGCTGGTGGTCTTTGCGGTTGCGACGATCACGGTCGTGGGCACGGCTACGGCCTACAACCCCGGTCAGTGCATCGCCGACGTGCGCGAGCAAAAACAGCTGGAAGCCGAACAGCGCATTCAGGAACTGCGCAAGCAGCGTGAGGAGCGCCGCAAACAGCGCGAGGCGGAAGAGGCCGAACAAGGCACAACGCAAACCGCGCCGAAACCGTCGAACAACAGCGGATTCGGAAACGTGTTTGCCCCCAATGCGCTGGGTGGCGGAGAGGCCGAAGACGATGAGTCAGAGACCGAAGAGCAGCCATCAAACAATGGCGGCTTTGGCGGGGCCTTTGACCCCAACAGTCTGCAAAGCGACTAATCGCAGGCTCTGAACAAAAGCCTCGGCCCGGACGGAAGCTAGATCCGTTCGGGCCGAGCGCGTTTCAGGATCAGGACATCGCAACCCGCAATGCAATGACCGTCCCATTCAACAGCTTCGGCGTTGTAGTTGATCAGGAAAACCTGCTGGGCCGTTTCACGCTTTCGCAACCCGTCGGGCAGGGGATGCAGGATCAGCCCTGTCTTTTCCGCAGCCATCGCAATCACGCGGTCCCACAGCGCCTCATCCGGGAACCCGGCCAGATACCACAATCCGCCGTCCCCTTTCAGGACAGGGGTTCCATCCTCAAAGCTCAGCAGGTCGGGGGCGGCACCGGATACCCGGTCGATCCAGTGCTGTGCCGATCCGCCACCTGCCACAGGGCGCTGGATATTCGGTGGCAGCGTCTCGACCAGATCGACCTCGCAGTCCAAACCGTTCAAACCGGGGCGGCCCGTCGTGGGGATTTGGAAATCGCCGGTGATGGCCCCGGCTCGCGGGCCGAGAATGGCCAGATCGCAGGCGTCTGACAGACGCTGTTCCAGGCCCTCATCCACCGTCGCCAACCCCGGTGCAAGGATCATCGCATAGCCGTCGGGAACGGCGTTCGCCGGGGCAAAATCCACTGACACCCCGGCCCGCCGCAGCGCGCGATAGGCCGAGAATACCAGCCGAAAATAGTCAAACCCGGCACCCTGAGGCTGCGTTTTCCACGCCCAATCCGAGGCATAGTCGAACAGGATCGCCACGCGGGCCTGTTCCTGCTGAACCGCGCCCAAGGTGGCCAGATCATCGGCTGTCTGGCGCGCCTCAGCCAAAGCTTGGGCAGGGCGATTGCCCGGCGTCAGTAATCCTGCATGCATCTGTTCCTGCGCAAAGGGCGCTTGCCGCCAGCGGAAGTAACTGACCACTTCGGCCCCATGCGCCACGGCCTCAAGCGACCACAGGCGGACCATGCCGGGCAGGGGGGCTGGGTTGTACGGGGCCCAGTTCACCGGGCCGGGTTGCTGTTCCATCACCCACCAGCGACCCCGCCCGACAGCGCGATACAGGTCATGATGGAAGGCCTGCATATCCGGATCGCCCTGTTGCAGGTATTTGGTTTTGTGCTCCGCACTGTCCTCCAGCCGATCCGACAGGAACCCAAGCGGATAGCTGTCCCAGGTGGCGATATCCAGATCGGCCCCCACATCGAAATGGTCGAACTCAAGCACGCGACCCATATAGTTGTGCAGCAGGGGCGCATCGGTCTGATCCCGCAGCACCTCCACCTGCGCCTTGTTGAACGCCACCACCTGATCCGAGCTAAATCGGCGGAAGGCCAGAACATGGGCCGGATTGGGTTCCGTCACGGTCAGGTTGGGCAGGTCGATCTGGTCGAAACTGCTGTATTCCATCGACCAGAACACATTCCCCCACGCTTCGTTCAGCGCCTGGACCGAACCATAGCGATCCGCCAACCAGCGCCGAAACGCCTTCAGGGCAGGGGGGCTGTAGCTAAGTGTCGTGTCGTGACAGCCATATTCGTTGTCGATCTGCCAGGCGGCGATATGCGGATTGCGGCCATAGCGTTCGCCCATGATCCGGGTGATCCGCGCGCAGTCTTCAATATACCCTTGATGGCTGAAACAGTAATGCCGCCGTGATCCAAATTTACGCGTTTGCCCCTGAGCATCGACGGCCAGCATATCCGGGTGCTTGTCCAGCATCCAGCGCGGGGGCGTGGCCGTTGGCGTACCAAGAACAACCTTCAACCCTGCCGCGCCCAACGTATCGATAGCCCGATCCAGCCAGTCAAATTGCAGTTCGCCCGGCGATGGCTCCATCCGGCTCCACGCGAATTCACCGATCCGCACCCAGCGCAAGCCCGCCTCAATCATGCGCGCAGCGTCTTCGGCCCAAACAGCCTCGGGCCAGTGTTCGGGGTAATAACAAACGCCAAGTTCTGGCTTCATAAGAGGACTCTGTGTTCTGCCTGACCCTGACCGGCATTCGGCGCGGTAAAGGTCATTCCGTTGGAAGGTTGGGTTTGGATCGCCTCGGTGCTCAGCCCTTCGCGGGCTGTGGTGCAAAAAAGCGTTGTCAGTTCATCGCCGCCAAAGGCCGGGCACGAGGTATGGGCCGCATCGAAACGCACCGAATGCAGGTATTTCCCCGAGCGGTCATAGGCGGCAACCCGGTGGTCGCCCCATTGCGCGATCCAGATATTGCCCGCCGCATCGACCACTGCGCCATCCGGGTTCAGCCTGTCGGTCCACAGGTCCAGAAACACCGACGCCTCGCCTTCGGGCCATCCGGTTTCGGTGTTCAAAGGCCAGCGCATGACCTGCCGCGTCTTGGTGTCGGCATAGTAGGCGCATGATCGATCCGGCGCGAAACAGATCGCGTTCGAGATGGTCACATCGGGAACAAGGCGGCGCAACTCACCCTGCCAAAAGCGGTAAATCGAACCGGCACCCGGCTCGGCCCGCTTGCCCATGGTGCCAATCCAGAACCCACCCCACGGGTCCGCGCGCCCGTCATTCGACCGGGTGATCGGGTTGTCGGCCTCCAGCGCCACCACCAGATCCTTGCGCCCCGTGGTCAGGGAAAACCGCCACAGCCCGGTTTCGGAGGCGATCAGCAACGTATCGTGATCCACCCAACCCGCGGCTGAGACATGTTCGGAAAAGTCCCAGCTTTTCTGTTCGCCTGCTTCCTGGGTCATCAGTCGCTTGTTCAGGATATCAAACCAGAAAAGCTGTTGCCGTTCGGGGTGCCACAGCGGGCCTTCGCCCAATTCGCAGGGGCGGTTGTCGAAAACGGCGCTCATCCCACGGCCTCGTCATAGGCGGCAACAATCCGGATGGCCCGTTCCGAGATTTCGGCGATGTCCATACCCGGCTTAAACAGGGCCGACCCAATGCCGAACCCGTCTGCGCCTGCGGCGAGCCACTGATCGAAATTCTCGGGCCCTGCACCGCCGACAGCGAAGACCAGTGTGCCTTGCGGCAGAACCGGGCGCAGCGCGGCCAGACCGGATGGTCCGGCGGTGACGCCCGGAAACAGCTTTAGACCGGTGGCCCCGGCTTTCAAGGCGGCAAAAGCTTCGGTCGGCGTGTATACACCCGGCCAGCTTTGCAGGTTTAGCGCAATCGTGCGCGCAATCACCTCGGCGTCGAAATTCGGTGACACAATCAGTTTCCCACCGGCCTGTGCGACATCCTCTACCTGTTGAACGGTCAACACCGTCCCCGCACCTATTAACGCCTGCTCTCCGAAGGCAGAGGCCAATCGGGCGATGCTGTCCAGCGGGTCGGGTGAGTTCAGCGGCACCTCGATCCGGTCTATGCCCGCCTCGATGATGACACGGCCAACGGTTTCAGCCTCCGAAGGCTTCAATCCGCGCAGAATGGCGATGATCGGACGGCTCATGCGGTTTCCTTCGTCAGCGTGCGGGCCAGTGCCAGACCGGCCAGAGTGGAGAGCGTGGCATCCGCCGTCTCGACGAATGCGCCCTGTTGCTGCAGGGCTTGCGCATAGATCTTCGAGACCTCGTCCGCACCGATTATGGCCAGTTGCTGGCCCAGCCAATAAGGCCGGGTCGCAGCCAGTTCGGCCCCGATCAACAGGCCGGACAGACGCGCCCGGGCGATGGACTTGTCCTGCCCTTGCAACAGGTCCGCTGCGCGCAGACCAAACAAACGGCCCGCCAGATTTTCCGGTTTTGACAAGGTGTCTGCCACAGCCTCGGCAAAGGCCGCTTCATCCCAACCTTCGCCGACCGAATGTTTCAGAACCGATTGCCCGCACAGCAGGTCAAACATCTCGCCCGTCATGAAGGTGCGGAAGCTGATCACTTCGCCCGCGCTGACCTGCACCCATTTGGTATGGGTGCCGGGCAGGCACAGCACACCGTCCCAGTTCTGGTGCCCGGCCAGAAATCCGGCGATCTGGGTTTCTTCGCCCCGCATCACATCTGGCGGCGTCGCTTGTTTCAGACCCGGCACGATAAAGGCCCGGATACGCGGATCGGTGCCGGGAACACGAACCGGCGCATTTGGTACGGGGGCCGAGGGCACAGCGGCATAAGGCGCTTCGGCCCAGCCTTGCCGCGCGCCAACCATGCCACAGGCGACGACATCGACGGGCGCATCGCCCAGCCAATCTTGCACCAGCGCCAGCAGCGCAGATTGAAACGCGCCCGGCGCAACTCGGGCCATGCCCAGATCACTCTGCGCCTGATCCAGCACCGTGTCGCCCTGCATGGCCCAGGCCCGTAAGTGAGAGGTTCCCCAATCGACAGCAATCCATTCGGTCTTCATCGCGTCACCCCGATACCACTACGCCGCCGTCAACGGCCATGCACTGCCCGGTCATGGCGCGGCTGGCCTGAGACGCCAGAAACAGGGTCGGTGCGATCATGTCCTCGGGCGTCAGGTGTTCTTTCAGGCATTGGCGATCCATATGGGCGGCCAGATCTTCGGGCGTGGCCCACATATCCAGTTGTTTCTGCGTCAGCACCCAGCCCGGGGCCAAGGCGTTCACTCGGATGTTCTGCGGCCCCAATTCGCGCGCCAAGGACCGCGTCATGCCGGTGATCCCAGCATTCGAGGTCGTGTAGATCGGATAGCCCGCATTGCCCATCATGTAACTGATCGAGCTGAAATTGACGATGGCACCGCCCTTATCCTGCATTTGTCGCGCGGCTTCCTGACAGGCGAAGTAATAGGCCTTGAGGTTGACCTCGATCATCCAGTCCCAGAACTCGGTGGTGGTTTCTTCCAGCGAGTGGCGTTTGTCATTGGCCGCGTTGTTGATCAGCACATTCAGGGGTCCATGCGCCTCGGCGGCTTTTTGCATGGTGGCGTGCAACAATTCGGTGTCGGTCATGTCGCCCTGCATGAACAGCGGGGTGCGACCGTGTTTATCACGCATTTCTTCGACAAAAGCGCTGGCGTCCGAGCGGCCGATGAAGGCAACGTTTGCCCCTTGCGCCAGGAACCCATCCGTTAGGGCTGCACCGACGCCCGAGCCGCCGCCGGTGATATAGACAGACGCCCCGTTCAGGTCATGGAATGTGGCGGGTTGGGTCATCAATGGCTCTCTCTGGTCACAAGGCGGGTATCTTTGCCGACAAGGAAATCAAGGTCTGCGCCCTGATCGGCTTGCAGCACGTGGTCGATATAGAGTTTTGCATAGCCGCGGGTGTAGTGCGGGTCGTCCGGTTGCCATGCCGCGCGGCGGGCGTCCAGTTCCTTTTCATCGACCAGAAGTTCCAACTCGCCCTTACTGGCCGAAACGCGGATGCGGTCGCCGGTTTTGACCAACGCCAGAGTACCGCCCGCCTGCGCCTCGGGGCTGACATGCAGAATGACAGTGCCATAGGCGGTCCCCGACATGCGCGCGTCGGAAATGCGGATCATGTCGCGCACGCCTTCTTTCACCAGCTTGGCAGGGATCGGCATATTGCCGACCTCGGGCATGCCCGGATAACCCTTGGGGCCGCAGCCTTTGAGCACCAGAATGGTCTCAGACGTCACCGGCAGGTCATCACGGTCGATATTGGCTTTGAGGTCTTCGATATTCTCAAAAACGTAAGCCTCGGCTTCGGTTTCCAGCAAGGCATCTGTGGCCGCCGAAGGCTTCACGATGGCCCCGTTCGGTGCCAGATTGCCCCGCAGCACGCGTAGGCCAGCGGCGGGTTTCACCGGACCATTGAAGGGTCGGATCACGTCATTGTTGAAACATTCAGCCCCTTCGTAATGGGCCGAGATATCCTTGTTCAGCACCGTTTTTGCCGGGCGCAGGAAGGGCTTGAGTTCGTTCAGAACCACCGGCACGCCGCCTGCATAACAGAAATCCTCCATCAGGTACTTGCCCGAAGGCATACAATTGACCAGCAGGGGGATTTCGGAACCGATCTCAAAGTCTTTCAACGTCAGGTCCACGCCCACCCGACCCGCCAACGCGAGAAGGTGAACCACCGCGTTGGTCGACCCACCTACGGCGGCGTTGGCGAGGATGGCATTCTCAAACGCCTCTTTGCTCAGAATGTCGGATGGTTTGAGGTCTTCATCCACCATCTCGACAATCCGCTTGCCGGTCAGATGCGCCAGCGCCATGCGGCGGGCGTCAACGGCAGGCAGGGCGGCATTGGTGGGCAGGGACATGCCCATCGCCTCGACCAGAGAGGCCATGGTGCTAGCCGTGCCCATGGTCATGCAAACCCCTGCGCTGCGCGACATACCAGATTCGGCGTTCATGAAGTCCTGCAGCGTCATCTCTCCGGCGCGCACGGCCTCGGAGAATTTCCAAACGTCGGTGCCCGAACCGATATCCTGCCCGCGATACTTGCCGTTTAGCATTGGGCCGGAACTGACCACGATCGACGGCAGATCGACTGACGCAGCGCCCATCAACTGCCCCGGCGTGGTCTTGTCACACCCGCCCAGCAGCACGACGCCGTCGATGCCATAGGCACGGATCGATTCCTCGACATCCATGGCCAGCAGGTTGCGGAACAGCATGGCGGTGGGTTTCATTTGGGTTTCGCCCAGCGACATGACGGGGAATTCCACCGGAAACCCTCCGGCCTCCCACACGCCGCGTTTGACGCCCTCGGCCAGATCGCGCAGGCCTGAGTTGCAGGGGGTAAGTTCGGACCAGGTGTTGCAGATGCCGATGATGGGCCGCCCGTCAAAGGCGTGATCGGGGAAGCCCTGGTTCTTCATCCAGGACCTGTGGATGAACCCATCCTTGTCGAGCTTTCCGTACCAATGCGCTGAGCGGCGTTTCTTTGTCATTCTTGTCAGCCTTCTACTCTTGGGGTCAGGCGGCCTTGGCGGGTTTGCACCAGTCCGGCAGCCAGTCGGTATGCGCAATCAGTAGATCGTCAACTAAGTTTCGGATCTGGCGCAGGTCCAACTCGGCAGCGGTGTGGGGGTCCATCATGGCAGCATGATAGATATATTCCGGGTTCTGCTCGACCAAAGCGCGCACCGTTAGTTCCTGCACATTGATCTGCGTCCGCATCAGCGCGATCAGTTGGGGTGGGATATCGGTCACGACCGAAGGCTGCACCCCGTTGCTGTCCACCAGACAGGGGGTCTCGACCGCAGCGCCAAGGGGCAGTTGCGGGATTTGGCCAGTGTTGGGCAGGTTGCCATAAGCCACATAGGGCGTGTCGGTGACGATAGCGTTCATGAGATCGGCGGCGAATTCATGGCTGCGGGTGACAGTGATGTCACGGCCATCGGTCAGCGTCTTGGCCTGCTCTTTCCAGTTGGCGACCTGTTCAATGCAGCGGGTGGGGTATTCGTCCAGCGGGATCGAGAATTGCTCGATCAGATCCGAGCGCCCGTCCTTGATGAACCACGGAACGTATTCGGCCAGATGTTCCGAGCTTTCGGTGCAGAAATAGCCAAGATGGTCCATAACCTCATAACGCACCTTGTTGGGACAACGCGGCATCAGCAATGGCGGTTTGGGCAGGCGACCGCTGGCATAGCCTTGCCGCAGCGCGGGGTAAAGGTCGCGGCCTTGATGTTCCAGTTTCAGGAAAAAAGCGACGTGATTGACGCCCGCAACCTTGTAGCGGAATTCGTCCTTAGGCAGGTCCAGATCATGGGCCAGTTCCTCGACCGTGTTCTGGACCGAGTGGCACAGGCCCACCTGTTTCAGCGCCGAGAATTGTTCCGCCAGCGCCCATGTGTTGATCGCCATCGGATTGACGTATTGCAGCAGCGTCGCGTTGGGGCAAAGCTGCATCATATCTCGCGCCACGTCCCACAGAACTGGAACCGTGCGGAGCCCGCGCATGATGCCACCGACTCCCAGCGTGTCGGCAATGGTCTGGCGCAGGCCGTATTGTTTAGGAATCTCGAAATCGGTGACCGTGCAGGGCTCATACCCGCCGATCTGGAAGGCGGTTATGACAAAGTCGGCCCCGTCCAGCGCGGCGCGGCGGTCAATATGCGTTGAAACGGTTGCGCCCGAACCGACCGAGCGGATCATGGCGCGGGCCACCGCTTCGCTTTCTGCCAGACGTTCGGGATTGATATCCATCAGCGCAAAGTGGCTGTCGGCCAGCGCAGGGGTCAGCAGCGCGTCGCCCACGATGTTCTGCATGAAGATCGTTGAGCCCGCTCCGACAAAGGCGATTTTGGTCATTTTGCAAACCTTTGGTTTGACGTTATTTTACGGCACCGAGGGTCAGGCCCGCGATGAAGTGTTTCTGCATCAGGAAGAACATGGCCACCGGCGGCAGAGCCGCGACGATGGAACCGGCACTCATCAATTGATAGGCGGCGCGGAATTGCGCGTTGAAACTGGTGATACCTGCGGTGACAGGCTGGCTTTCGGCACCCTGGGTCAGGACCACGGCCCAAAAATAGTCGTTCCAGATAAAGGTGAAAATTAGCACGCTGAGCGCCGCGATCGCGGGCTTCATCAGTGGCAGAACCACGTACCAGAAGATGCGCCATTCGCTGATACCCTCGACCCGCGCAGCCTCGATCAGTTCAAAAGGCAGGGCGCGGATGAAATTGCGCATGAACAGGGTACAGAATCCGGTCTGGAAGGCGATGTGGAACAAGACCAGCCCGGTTTTGGTGTTGTAGAGACCTAATTCCAGCGTCAGGTCGCGTACGGGAACCATCAGAATCTGGAACGGCACGAAATTGCCCGCGACAAACATGAAGAAGATCCAGAGGTTCGATTTGAACTTGTATATCCCCAGCGCGAACCCGGTCATGCAGCTAAGCGCGACACATCCGATCACCGTTGGGATGGTGATCAGGAAAGAGTTCATCAGATAGCGCGGCATGTCCGAGTTGAAGAAGACCTGCCCGTAGTTGAACGCGCCCTCAAAGCTGGACGGCATGCCCCAGTAGTTCGCATTGGTAAAATCCGCAGCGGGTTTGACCGAGAACAAGGCGACCGCCAGCAGAGGGCCAAGCCACAACAGAAGGGCGACCGGCAACATGGCCTGATAGGTGATCTGCGCCGCGCGGGGTTGTTTTTCGATGGGTTTGGGAAACATCTCAGTGCCCCTTTTCTTCGCGATACATCGACCACAGGAAGTAGGCGATGAAGCAGAGCATGATCAGGAACAGGATCACCGCGATGGCAGCGCCGTATCCCATGCGGAAGCCGTATTCGGACAGGGCGACCTCGAACATATAATAGGCCAGCACGCGGGACGACCCGAACGGCCCCCCTTGGGTCATGATCGAAATCAGGTCGAACGACCGCAGTGCGCCGATGATGGTGACGACGAAGGCAATAAAGGTGGCCGGGCGCAGTTGCGGCAGGATGATGTGCCATAGCATCCGCCCGCCCTTTGCACCGTCCAGCCGTCCGGCCTCGATCTGTTCGGGGTCCACGGCGTTCAGGCCGGTCAGGTAGAGGATCATGCAGTACGCGGTCTGCGGCCAAAGGCCCGCGAAGATGATGCCGTAGGTGACGAACCTCTCATCGCCCAGCACGTTGAGCGGGCCCATGCCAAAGAAGCCAAGAAACTCGTTCAGCAGACCAAAGGTCGGATCATAGAACCATGTGAAAACGAGGCCGACAACGACCTGAGAAATCACGAAGGGGAAGAAGAACAACGATTTATACAGGCGGATGCCCCAGACTGTTTGGTTCAGGAACAGCGCAATGAACAGGCCCGCCGGGATGGCCAGCAAGTAAAGGAGCAGCCAGATCAGGTTGTTTTTCAGCGAGATATAGAACGCATCCCGGTCAACCCATTCCCAGTAAAGGTCCTCGTAGTTGCGGAAGCCCACATATTCCGCAGCCCCCAGCCCGTCCCATTCATAAAGCGACAGGTTGAAGGACTGGAAAACCGGGATGATCACATAGACCATAAAGAACAGCAGACCCGGGGCCAGAAACAGCCACGGCGCGATGCGCTGTTGGTTGCGGTGGAACCAGCTTTCCTGTTCTGGGGCGTCTGCGGCAATGGTCATGGCGGCATTCCGGCTGAGGGGTGGCGGGATGAAGCCCGCCTTACATTTGCAGTTTGGCGTAGGCCGGGCTTCAGCCCGGCCCTGTCCGTTTAGTTGTCGTAGATGCGCTGACGTGCGCGCTCCAGCTTGGCCAGGATACGATCAGCATTGTCCGGCTTGACCATGAATTCCTGGAAGCCTTCCATCGACACCTTTGCCATTTCGGCAGGCGCGTCACGATCCCAGAACTGGGCAACGCCGCCCGGGCTGTTCGACGACAGCATGGTAAAGCCCTGCTGCAGGAACTTGTCATCATCCACAGCAGACTGTGCGTTCACCGGCAGCTGCCCGAGGTTTGCACCGTTGTTGATCTCGGTCTGCTCATCCGCAGAAACCGCAAAGCGCAGGAATTCGCGCGCGGCTTCCTTGTTCGAGGCATTGGCAGGGATGTGGAACGTGTCGGTCGGCGCGTCTTCGGCCAGTTCGACATCGGGGTTGATGGCGACGAACTGGTAGAAGTCCAACTGGTCATCGGTCAGGCCAGCCTCACGCAGCGGGGCGACAGCAAAGTTGCCCATCAGATAGGCCGTGGCCTCGCCATTGACCATGAAGGGCAGGGCCTCTTGCCAGCTATAGGTCTGGTGGTTGTCGATGAACGCACCCATATCGATCAGCTGCTTCCAGTTGGCGAAGGTCTGCTTGACCCGGTCGTCCTCCCAGCTGATTTCGCCATTGGCGAGCTGGTTGTGGAAGTCGAAACCGTTGGTGCGCATGTTCAGGTAGTCGAACCAGCCACCGGCGGTCCACAGGAACTTGGTGCCGATGGTATAGCAGGCACGACCGGAATCGACGATCTTCTGGCAGTTGGCCAGTTCTTCTTCCCAGGTGGTCGGCTCGGTCAGGCCCAGTTCATCAAAGATGTCTTTGCGATAGTAAACGCCCCACTGGTAGTAGGTATAGGGCACGCCCCACTGTTTGCCGTCGATGGTCATCGCGCCCTTGGTCGAGGCGAGGTTGTCGGCAATCTCAGGCTCGGCCCACAGGTCGGAAACATCTTCGAAAAGCCCCGCCTCGACATAAGGTTTCATCCGGTTGGCCGCGTACCAGGTGGCCACATCAGGCGTATCCGCCGTCAGGAAGTTGCGGATCTGGGTCTTGTAAGCCTCGCGGTCGATCACGGTGGTCTCGATCTCCAGCCCCGGGTGCTGCTCTCCGAACCGCTCGATCATCGCTTCCATCGTCGCGCGCGGCGCCGGGTTCGATGTATCGAGGAAGATTCGCAGTTCACCGGTCAACTCGGCCGCAACAGGCGCGGCAAGTGCCACACTGGCCGCCAAAGCAGCCGCAGTGCGCTTGAACATGGAATGCATGGTTTCCTCCCTTAAGCTTCCATTTTGTAGTTCCAAATATTGAAACCTAGTTTTATATATTGAAAACTACACATCGACTCGGCTAGTCTTGTCAAGACCCTGATGAGAATGGCGGCGGTCAAACGGAGGAGAACAGGCACCCGTGGCAGGTGACGGAACAATAGGCAAAGCATGTGATGTGCTGGATCAGGTGGCGTCGTTCGGGCGCCCCGTGCGGTTTGCGGAATTGCTGGACCGCAGCACCTTTCCCAAGGCGACACTGTATCGGTTTCTGCAAACCCTGACCAATCAAGGCATGCTGTCGTATGAGCCCGAGCGTCAGACATATACCCCCGGTTTGCGGCTGGTGCGGTTGGCACATACCGCCTGGACCCAAAGCTCTCTGGCCCCGATTGCGCGCCCTTTTCTGGATGCGCTCAGCCAGGAAACGGGCGAGACGGTGCATCTGGCGCAGCTTGATTCCAGTCAGGTCCTGTATGTCGACAAGCGCAACGCGGCGCAGCCGGTCGAGATGTATTCGCAAGCCGGCAAAGTCGGCCCGGCCTATTGCACGGGCGTCGGCAAGGCGATGATGGCCTTTCTGGATGAAGACGCTTTGAACAAGGCGGTGTCGCAGCAAAGCTACCACCGTTTCACGGACAAAACGCTTGCGTCCGAGCAGGCGCTGCGGGCCGATCTAGACCTGATCCGCCAGCGCGGTTTCGCCGTGGATGACGAAGAACACGAGCCCGGCATTATCTGTATCGCTTGCCCGATTCTGACCTCGGGCGGGCGAATGCTGGGTGCGATTTCCGTGACCGGTTCAACAGATCGAATGAATTTTGAGCAATTGGAAGCCTGGGTTCCCCGGGTTCGGCGCGTGGCCGAACAGATCGGGGCCGAGGCGCAGGCGTGGCGGTTCCCCGAAACCCGCCGGGATGCCTATAGCGATAGGATGCAAGGGACATGACAGGTGTAACTCTGAACCAGGCGATCAAACGGTATGGCCAGACTCAGGTCATTCACGGCATTGATCTGCAGATCGAAGATGGCGAATTCTGCGTGTTCGTCGGCCCCTCGGGCTGTGGCAAGTCCACGCTGCTGCGGATGATCGCGGGGCTTGAAGAGACGTCCGAAGGCCAAATCCATATCGGCGCGCGCGAGGTGACCCATATGGACCCAGCCAAGCGCGGCGTGGCAATGGTGTTTCAGACCTACGCGCTCTATCCGCATATGACAGTGGCCGAGAATATGGGCTTTGGGCTGCGCATGAACGGCGTGGCCAAGGGTGAGATCGACAAGAAGGTTCAAGACGCCTCGAACATCCTGAAGCTGGATCAATACCTGAAACGCAAGCCCAAGGCCCTGTCCGGCGGGCAGCGTCAGCGCGTTGCCATCGGTCGTGCAATCGTGCGCGGCCCCGAGGTGTTTCTGTTTGACGAACCGCTGTCGAACCTCGACGCCGAATTGCGGGTCGAAATGCGGGTCGAAATCGCCCGTCTACATCAGGAAATCGGCGCGACGATGATCTACGTAACCCACGATCAGGTCGAGGCGATGACAATGGCGGACAAGATCGTCGTGCTGCGCGATGGCCGGATTGAGCAGGTGGGTGCCCCCATGGACCTGTACCGCGATCCTGATAACCGCTTTGTTGCCGGTTTCATTGGCTCGCCCGCAATGAACTTCCTGGACTGCGACTATGCCGACGGCCATGTCACGCACCCCGCACTTAGCCAGCCCTTGCCGGTTTCAGCCTCGGTTCCTGCTGGTCTGTCGAAGGTAACCTTGGGCATGCGCCCCGAACACATCCAGATCGACCGCTCTGCCGAAACCTGCACGGTTGATCTGACCGAAGCGCTGGGTGGGGTGTCATATTCCTATCTGCTGACACCCAATGGCGACAAACTGATCGTCGAGGAACGCGACGACCAACGCAGCACAACGGGCGAGCGCATCGGCATCTCGGTCCAGCCCGAGCGTGCGATGGTGTTTGATCCCGAGACAGGTCAGCGGTTTCGCTAAGCGGCGGGCCCGTCGCTTGCATCCGACATCCTTCGCGACCTGATCCTGCCACCCGTGGCAAAACGCGCGCCCTTGGGTGATTGATTCCAATCCAAACCTCATTTATGGGAGGCCCTGTCAAAACAGAGTCACCCAGGGGCGATAGCATTGGTCTGCCCCTACCGCGCCACGCTGATGTGGCCCCAACTCTTGGATCGCACGCCCCGAAAGGCTTAAAAAAGGTAAAAGAATATGGCAGATAAATCGAACTTCGACATATTGTATACCATTGTAGACGAAGCGCCCGAACTGGCCAGCGCGTCGTTTCTGCCCATCATTCGCAAGTTCGCCTCGGCGGCGGGTGTCAGTGTTGGCACTAAGGATATTTCGCTGGCAGGCCGTATTCTGGCAACCTTCCCGGAAGACCTGACAGACGCGCAGCGCATCACCGATGATTTGGCCGCTCTGGGTGAGTTGGTGAAGACACCGGATGCGAACGTGATCAAGCTGCCGAACATCTCGGCATCGGTACCCCAGCTTGTGGCGGCCATCGAGGAACTGCAATCGCAGGGCTATGACATTCCGAACTACCCCGAAGAACCCTCGACCGACGAGGAAAAGGCGATCCGCGCGCGCTATGACGCGATCAAAGGCTCGGCCGTAAACCCGGTTCTGCGCGAAGGCAACAGCGACCGCCGCGCGGCGCGGGCGGTGAAGAACTATGCCCAGAAGAACCCGCATTCGATGGGTGAGTGGTCCTCGGACAGCAAAACCAAAGTGTCGTCCATGCCGGGTAACGATTTCTACGCAAACGAGAAATCGGCGACCATTACTGCGGCACAAGCCGGTGATGCGAAGATCGAATTTGTCGGCAAGGATGGCAGCGTGACCGTTCTGAAAGACGGCTGGCCGCTTGCGACGGGCACCGTTGCCGACGCAACTTTCATGTCGGTCAAGGCGCTGTCTGCGTTCCTGGCGGACGCGATCGAGGACACCAAGACAGACGGCACTATGTTCTCGCTGCACATGAAGGCCACGATGATGAAGGTCAGCGACCCGATCATCTTTGGCTATGCGGTCAAAGCGTGGTTGGCCCCGGTGTTCGAGAAATTCGGTGCCGAGCTGGACGCACTGGGCGTGAACCCGAACTCAGGCCTTGGCGACCTGCTTGAGCGTGTTCAGGACAATGCCGACATCATGGCGGCCATTGACGCGATCAAGGGCGACCGTCCGTCCATGTATATGGTCGACAGCGACAAAGGCATCACCAACCTGCACGTGCCCTCGGATGTGATCATCGACGCCTCGATGCCCGCCGTGATCCGCGCGGGCGGCAAGGGCTGGGACGAGACCGGTGCCAAGGGCGACACCAACTGCGTGATCCCCGACCGCTGCTATGCGCCGGTTTATGATGAATCCATCAAGTTCTTCAAAACCAACGGCGCGCTGAACCCGGCCACTGCCGGTGCGGTCGCAAACGTCGGCCTGATGGCACAGAAGGCCGAGGAATATGGCTCGCACCCGACCACATTCCAGGCCCCTGCTGATGGCACCATCCGCATCGTTCTGGCCAATGGCGAGACGCTGCATTCGCATGAGGTCGAACAGGGCGACATCTGGCGGTCCTGCACCGTCAAGAAGGCCCCCATCGAGAACTGGATCCAACTGGCGATGGATCGTCAGCGCCTGACGGGGTCCGAGGCGATTTTCTGGCTGGACGCCAACCGCGCCCATGACGCCGAGCTGATCAAATACGTGACACCAGTGCTGGAAGCTGCAGGCGTAGCGGACAAGTTCCAGATCATGGCCCCGCGCGAGGCGACCCGCCAGTCGTTGGAAACCATCACGGCAGGCAATGACTCGATTGCCATCACCGGCAACGTGCTGCGCGACTACCTGACCGACCTGTTCCCGATCCTGGAACTGGGCACCTCGGCCAAGATGCTGTCCATCGTCAAGCTGATGAATGGCGGCGGTCTGTTCGAAACCGGCGCGGGGGGTTCGGCCCCGAAACACGTGCAGCAGCTGGTTGAGGAAAACCACCTGCGCTGGGATTCGATGGGTGAGTTCTGCGCGCTGGGTGAATCCCTGAACTTCCTGGCCGACAACAAGGGCAACGCCAAGGCGGGTGTACTGGGTGCCGCAGCCGAGGCCGCGACGCAGGGCATTCTGGACAACAACCGCTCGCCCAGCCGCAAGGTCGGCCAGCCCGACAACCGCGACAGCCACTATTGGTTCGCGCGCTACTGGGCCGAAGCACTGTCCGCGCAGTCGGACGATGCGGAACTGGCGGCAGAGTTCGCACCCGTCGCGGCAGACCTGGCAGCGAAGGAAGAGCAAATCCTTAGCGAATTGGCCAGCGCGCAAGGTGCAGCGGCTGACCTGGGCGGTTACTACCATACCGATCCGACAAAAACCGCTGCGGTGATGCGCCCCAGCGCAACACTCAACGCGATCATAGGCTAAACCAAAGCCGACCGGATAACCGTGCTTCGGCCCGGTCACTGATCGAGCAAAACCAAAAAGGGCGGGCCTTTATCGGCCTGCCCTTTGTTTTTCGTTTCCAAATTAATTAAGGTTTAAGGAAAAAGCACAACTCAAGGTTCAGTTTGGCAACACTCACGCAGCCGTTGAAAAAGCTTGAACGACTTGTCTTGCATTTCAGGAATGCGTGCAGATTATCAGAGACTTAACGCCCATGCGCCTCGGTCGCTGGGCCAAGGGCAGAGTTTCTACATGAACGGGAGCAATCATTTGGACAGCGTTGGGCGTGGCGAACGGTTAGGCCGGATTCTGTGCTTGATCCCGGCTTTGTACTTTTTTGCCACGGCGGCTTACGCTCTGGTCAACTTCGCCGAATACGCCGCCGGCACCGCGCGGTTGCTGCGCTATGTTCTGATTCCGGCTGCATTGGGCCTGTTTTTGGTGCTTGCTGCAGTGTTCACACGACGCGACACACGGCTGATGGTCGGGATTTGCATGTCCACCTTGTTGGCGACGCTATTTCTGTTCGAAGGCTATATCAGCGTCAAATCTCTACAAGGCGAATTGGGGTCGGTCGGCATTGTGAAGGACGATGTTGATCTGGCACCGTATCTGCAAAACCTGCCGCCCGCTGCGACGTTGAAAAGCGTCAATAACGCAGTCGAACTGAAACAGTTGAGCAAGGCGGTTTTGGCACCGCAGCCCAAGAACCAGATGTTTCTGTGTTCGCTGGATGGCCAGCCGGTCACGTATGAGCCCGACAGGTTAGGGTTCCGGAATCCCGACTCTGTCTATGATGGCGACATTGAGGTTTTGGTGCTGGGGGACTCGTTTGTTGAGGGGTTCTGCCTGCAAGACGGTGAACACCTTGCGGACCAGTTGCGCGCCTATTCCCCCAACTTGTTGAATCTGGGGCACCGCAGCGCCGGGCCCTTGTTCGAACTGGCGGTCTTGGGGCGCTATGGCCCGGCCTTTGAGCCGGATTTGACGATAATGGTGTTCTTTGCAGGCAATGACTGGCGAAACCTGAACCGCGAACTGACAATGCCGTGGCTTGCACAAGCTCTGGAAGACGGGGTGGATTTCGGGCCTGTCGCCAAATCGGATCAGCAGATTGCAACGCTGACAGATCAGATTGATCAACAGTGGGGCAGCATGGACTTGTCCCTGAGCCACTATTTCCAATCCAGACGTGTTGTTCGAAACTTCCTCGCCTTGCAAAAAACGGCCAAGCTGTTGGGGCTTCACTACCCGCAGGCGGTCGCGCCACAACCCGAGTACAAGGATATTCTCAGCCTCGCTGAGGACATAGTGGCGCAATGGGGGGGCGAGCTTGTTATCGTCTTCGTGCCCCCGGTCGACCGTTTTAGTGGTTTGATTTCGCAGGACTTCCTGCACGACCCGCTCAGAGACTTGGTTCAAAGCGCCGCCGACGAGGTTGGGCTGGCGGTGATCGACCTGACAGATCAGTTTGAAGCGCATCCCAGGCCCAAGGATTTGTACGCGTCAGACGCGCATTTCAGCCCGGCCGGGGCGTCGCTGGCGGCCGAGGCCATCGCAGCAGGATTGCAACAAAGGGGGTTTATGAACTGAGCCGTTGGTGACGGTGCTGCTTATGGAAGCGCACATAACGCTTTAAGTATTTGTAATTAATTGTCAATTTATAGCCGATGTGAGTTCAAATAGGTGAAGCTGACGATCAAAGTAGATTCGAAATGATTGAAGCTATTCCTTCAACAATAATCTGGAAACCGCACTTTCCGTCACAAACCAGTGGCAATCCAAGACTTCGCAGGCTCATTCTTTAGAATTGTGAACTACATCATTGTTCCGTTGTTTGATTTGTAGCAGGTATTTTTAATGAAAGTTGTTCATGTGATTACGGGCACCAATGTTGGGGGTGCCCAAATTATGTTGCAAAGATATTTAGCGGCGTTGGGATCTGACGCCCGCGATCATTCGGTGGTCTCGTTGATGGGTGACGGCGTTATTGCAGAGCCGATCCGCTCTTTGGGGGTCAATGTCACTTCGCTGAATTTGCGGGAAGGGCAGGTGACGCCGGGCTCGCTGGTGAACCTGCGGCGCGCAGTCAAGGAACACGCTCCGGACGTCGTGCATGGATGGATGTATCACGGATGCATGGCAGCCTGGGCGGCAATTGCCGGGCGCATCACTTCGAAACCCGGCCTTGTCTGGGCGGTGCACCATTCCTTGCAGGACATTCAGAACGAGAAACGCTCAAACCGCATTCTGATACGCGCGCTGGCCAAACTGTCAGGCTTTGCCGGGCAGATTACCTATTGTTCGGACGTATCGCGCAAACAGCACGAGGCTATTGGGTTCTCGGGCGCGAATTCGGCGCTTATCCCCAATGCGATCGACACCAATGTGTTTCGCCCGGACGATGCGGCGCGCAAGCGGCTTGAGGATCTGTGCGGCGTAAACGACGACCGGTTTTTTGTCGGCAATTTTGCCCGCAGCCATCCGATGAAGGATCATGTTTCGATGGTCAGGGCAACGGCAAAGCTGCTTGAATCGGGCTACGATGTGCATGCGGTAATCTTTGGGCAGGGCACCACGACAAGCCCTGCGGTGGCCGAGGCCAGTGCTTTGGGCATTAGCGACAGGGTCAGCGCATTCGAAGGCCGACCCGATGTGGAAAAACTGGTGCCGGGCCTCGATATTTTTCTGCTGTCTTCAGCCTGGGGCGAAGCCTTCCCACTGGCGGTGGCCGAGGCAATGGCATGCCAGGTTCCCTGCGTCGTAACGGATGTGGGTGACAGCGGCTTTCTTGTCGGCAACTCCGGGCTTGTCGTTCCACCGGCTGATCCGGACGCTCAGTCCGGGGCCGTGGCGCAACTTCTGGATGCGGGGCCGGGCAAGCGCGCGGAATTGGGCCAACTGGCCCGTGAAAGAATTAAGTCGGAATTTTCTGCCGAGAGGTATATACAGTTGCACGAGGATGCCTATCTTAAGGCGATGTATGTTAAGGCGTCGAGCAATAGTGGTTTGTCGAAGTCTGCCTAGGTTTCTGTGAACTCAGGCTGGCGGGCTCGGTTATTCGGCAAATGCACGTTCGAGCCCCGGAAGTTTTAAGAGTGAGTGTACCGCTATCGCGGTAAAAGGGTTTGAATATGACGGTTCAAGAGAGAATTGAACATACAGTTGTGTCGCAAAGTGAAGGTCGCGTCGGATTAGATGGCGTTTCGCACATTGTGCGAAGACATATGCCAATGATGCTGGCCATTGTTGCGGTGGTCGTCGGGATTACATTCCTGGCGGTTCGCCTGCTCGAGCCACGCTACCGCACAGTTTCAACCGTTGTCATGACGATGCTCGAGACCCGGGTCAGCGCGACCGAGGTTGAACTGGAAACCTTTGAACTGACCCGCGCAGTTATCGAAACCGAGATGGATATTCTGCGGTCCCGCGAGTTTGCGGCAGATGTGGCCGAAGCAATGTCATTGTTCAATGATCCGACCTTTGTGCCATATGCGGATCCTGGAACGCCCGGCTCAACAGCAGATCGCAGAGAAAAGGTCATCGACAAAACGCTGGGGTCGTACAAGGTGGTTCGCCGGGGCGAAAGCCTGGCCATCGAGATTATCGCAACATCCAACGACCCGCTTCTGGCCGCCAAGTTTTCGAACACCGTTGCCGAGACCTATATCCTGCGCTCAAAGCTGAAGCGGACCGAGTTGATTTCGGACTCCATCACCTTTCTGCGGACGCGGGTCAGTGAATTGGGCGAAGAACTCTCGCAATCCGAACTGCAACTGGCGGCGTTCATTCGGCAAAACAAACTAGATGATTTGACCCTGCCTGACAGGTTGCGGGCTGAAAACGACCGCCTGTCTTCGATCTATGATGCCGTCAAGGACGACGAGGCGCTGAAAGACGAATCCGACCGTGTTGCGAAGGAACTGGCCGAGATTCAGGTCGCACTGCATGAGCGCACACGCTCGGAACTGGCCTTGATGCGGATGGAGCGGTCGATTGAACTGCTGCGCCTCAGGTATCAGAACTCAATCGAAAAGCTGAATGAGCTTGAGACACAGTTGGAGTTTGCCGGTCAAGGCGCGCGTCAGGTCTCATTCGCGCGCATTCCTGTTGAGCCGTATTGGCCAAACCCGCGTGTTGCGGTTGCGGTCAGCGGTGTTGCCGGTCTGGCCTTGGCCTTCATCGCAGCGCTGTTGCTGGAAGGCCTGAACTACCGTCTTTGGAGCGAACGCCAGACCGCCCGAATCTCCGGCCTTGCAAATTTCGGGTTCCTGCCAAGCATCAAGGAACGCACATTTTTCGGACGCGAGAATTCGTCGTCCTGGTTCCTCGAGGGCGACGCGACCCCGTCCTTCTTTCAGGCGCTGCGCGGGTTCCTGACGCTTTGGTTCAATCTGGTCACGGATGGCAAGATCGTCATGATCACATCCGGCCTTCCCGGCGAAGGAAAATCCACCGTCGCCGTTTCCATCGCTGCGGCCGCTGCAAAAGAGCAGATGAAAGTTCTGGTGCTTGATCTGGACAACCACAAAAGAGGCGCGACCAAGCTTGTTGGGTCGGATGCCAAACCCGCAAGCGCCGCGGATGTTTTGGCAGATAAAGTTGTACCTCAGCCGGTTGTCGTCAACGGCGAGACTGCGTTCCACCTTCTGTCGCTGCACATGCTGGACGATCAGTCGCCGGCCAATGCAAAAAGCACGCTCAAGCGCCTGAACACCAAGCTGCGCAAGCATTTCGATCTGGTAATCGTGGACACTCCGCCAACTCTGATCGTGCATGATGCGTGCCGGCTGGGCGACCTTGTCGACAAAACCCTGATCGTTGTGCGTTGGGGCAATACCAGCGAGGCCGTCCTGCGCGACACCGTGGACAAGCTGGAGCGTAACGGAATTGACGTCACGGGAACAATTATCAACGACGTGAACACCCGCAAGCACAGGAGATATGGTTATGGCGGTGGCGCCGACTATTATTCCTACAATAAGTCAGGCTACTACTAAGCTGATTGCGCGCGCGTCGACCGTCATTGCCCTGAGCGTTGCTTTGTTTTTGGCGCAAGATGTCGCGGCAGAGTCTGCCTTTCCGGGTGCCGTAGGCTATGGCGCTGGTGCTGTCGGCTGGAAGGGCGGCAGTGTTCTGACTGTGACCAACCTAAACGACAGTGGTCCGGGGTCGCTTCGGGAATGTGCCGAAGGCAACGGCCCCCCGCGCGTATGTGTCTTTGCGGTTAGCGGGACTATCGACCTGACGAACGCGATTTGGGTTGGACCAAACACCTATATCGCCGGACAGACTGCGCCCGGGGATGGCATACAGCTGCGGATTGTCGAAGGGAAAGTCGGCACGCTGATATTGAAGAACGTGAACGATGTCGTGGTGCGCTTTCTGAAGGCGCGTCCCGGGGTGACGGATGAACAGTCATCGGTTGTGGATGCGGTAACGGTAGAAAACGGTCAGCGCGTCTATCTTGGCAACCTGTCCCTGGCGTTCGCCTCGGACGAGACGGTCAACATTCACGTCTCGAACGCGACCGCGCAGGACATAACACTGGCGGACAGTATTGTTGCGCTTAGCCTGGATCGTTCGAACCATCCCAAAGGGCGCCATTCAAAAGGGGCGCTGATCTGCTCGGACGAAGGTCCCACGAATGCGTGCGGGCGGATTTCATTGATCCGAAATCTGTTTGCGCATCACCGCGACCGGCAGCCGGACATCAAGGCAACTGATATTGGCCCGGTCGAGGTCATCAACAACGTTTTCTACAATCCAATCAGCCAGTTTGGCGAGTTCTACGACCTGCTGGGCGACGCTTCTATCGCCTATATCGGGAACGTCGCCCTGACCGGCCCCGATACCATCCGCAAAACGCCCGAAGCCGTTCAGGTGTTCGAGTGGGAGGATGACTACGCCGTTGCTCTTTGGGCCGAGGGCAACATTGCAGACACGCCCGACGGCTGCCGCGCGCGCCGGTTCGAGGTTTTGGACGTGACCGCCATACAGCAACAGGTTCCTCCCGGAAGCTGGCCGTTGACGACAGATCCCCTCCCGGCCGCCGAAGCGCTTGAAACGGTGCTGAGCCGGTCAGGGGACCGGATCGAAGGGCACCGCGAACCGGACAGTTTGGATGCGGCTATTATCGGGGATGTTCAAAACTGCACCGGTCAGATCATCGACGAGGTCGAGCAAGTTGGCGGCTGGCCCGATATTACGTCTGACAATCCGGTCGCCGACAGCGATCTGGACGGTTTGCCCGATGCTTGGGAAGAAACCCGCGATGGGCTGGATCCCAACCGCATTGATGATCCGTGGGCTTTGGATCCGCAAACGGGGTTGAGCCATGTTGAAACATGGCTTGCCATCATGGCCGGAGACCTGTCTTGACTGCGCGCCTGTCATCCGGGCTTCGCGATGAGCCGTTGAAAAAGCGCCTTCTGCGCAATCTCAAGTGGATTTTCTCGGCACAGGTTGCGGTTGCTCTGCTTGGAATGGTCTATCTTGCCTTTGGCGCGCGCGCATTGGGTGCGGCGGGGCTGGGGCTGATTGCTGTTCTGGAGGCCTACAGCCGAATTATGGCCAGATTGCTGCATCTGGAGCCGTGGCAGGCCGTCATTCGACATGCCAGTACGGCGCTGGAAAACGATGAGGTGGATCGCTTCGGACGGTTGATCGGCCTGTCCGTGCTCGTGGACTTGGCTGGCGGAGTGCTAGCGGCCACCGTGGCATTTCTTCTCGCGCCCATTTTGGCACCATTGCTTGGACTGGAAGACACCTATTTCTGGCTGTTGCCGGTCGGGGCGGCAGCCTGTGTCCTGTCGCTGCGGGCGACAGGTATTTCACTGCTTCGCATCTATGACCGCTTTGACATTCTGGCCAAACTGGACAGTGCAACAGCGGCGTTTCGGGCGTTTCTGGCAATCATGGCCTGGGTATTGGACTTGGGTCTTGTGGGGTTTGCCGCGATTTTCGTTCTCATAAGTCTGCTGGACGGCACATTGGCCTATCTGGTGGGCCTGACCCAGATGCGAAAACGCGGACATCGGTTGCAGTTTGGCGGTATCCGGGAAACGCTGGCCGAGAATCCGGGATTCCTGCGGTTCATGTGGAACAGCAACCTCTCGGTCATTTTACGCCAAACCTCGCAACGGTTGGACGTCATTATTCTTGCCGCAATGGTTCCGGCAACTGCGGTTGGCTACTACCATATCGCGCGGCGCTGCGGAGATGCGGCACTGCGACTGGGTCGCCCGCTCAGCCAAACGATCTACCCGGAATTCACGCGGCTTTCGGCACGCGGACAAGTCGCGAAGCTGGGGAAAATCCTGCGCAACATAAGCGCCGGATTTGCGGTGGTGCTGGTGCTGGTGCTGACACCGGTCATCTGGCAGCTGGATAAGATCATTCTGGCGTTCTTCGGGCCGGAATTCGGCCCTGCAGTTCCTGTTGTTGCAATTCAGGCTGTGGCCGTTGGGTTCTATCTGTTTGGCTGCATCGTCAACCCCGCGCTGCTGAGCCTGGAACAGGACCGCGCGATGGTCAGGATCGGTGCCCTAATTACCGGGCTGTTTTTTGTCCTGATATACCCGATGGTCACAACTTTCGGGGTAGCCGGGGCTGCTGCGTCGCACTTGATTTGTAACGCCATTTGGTTGGTTTTGTGTAGTATCGTGTTGAAACGGGCTGTCAGTGCAGCCGTCAACAAGGGGGTGCCTCGTGAAAGCTGACGCTTTGCACCAACCCGTCAAACCGGCTCAACACAGCGGTTTTCAGGTGCCGGATGTCTTCGGTTTCAGACGCGCCGGTTTGACAGGGCTGGAAGGGTTCTTTCTGTTCCTTGTGGTTGCTTTGGCACCCATCAATTACCTGCGCTTGCAAGCGGTCTATTTCACAGCCTCTGACGCCTGCGCGGTGATCGCCGTTATTGTTCTGGTGTCTCAGCAACGTCTGCCTCTCAACTACTTTGGCCGCGCCAGTGGCATGTGGTATCTGTCCTTTTTCCTTTTCGCCGGGGGGCTGACTATAAGCTCGCTGGTAAACGGCAATCCGGTCGAACTGGTCACCGTGGTATCGCAGTATTTCTTTTCGCTGATGCTGCTACCCTTGTTGCTGGGGGCACGAAGCTACCCGCAGGTGATCGCATTGCTGCGGGTGCTGATCGTGTCCATCACCTTTGTGATGGTATTCGGCGCCTATATCGTTCACTTCGTCGAAGACGCGGGGCCGCGCCTGCTGTCTTACAACGGCAGGATGCGATCTCTGATCGAGCGTGAAAACGAATGTGCCACACTGGCCGCGATCGCGATCATCCTTACGTTGGGCTTGTACTATCTGAAAGAAATCAAGGCCATCTGGTTGGTCATATGTCTGCCGGCGCTCTATTACGGGGTCATTCTGACCGGATCGAACAGTGGCCTGCTGATCAGCACGCTTGGCACCATCATCATCGTTTTCCTATGCGGAACGAGGCGCAGCATTGTGATCACCCTGGTCGGGTTCCTGATCGCCCTGTTCTCGATGCTTGAATTTGGCCAGTATTTCCTGCCCGAAGTGTTTCAGGACCGGGTCCTTGGCGCGTTGGTTGATGGCGACATCAGCGAAGCCGGCACATTCGATGGCCGGTATTTCTTGATCCAAGAGGCATTGCATGTCGCGCAGGATACTCTGTTCCTAGGGCTGGGTGCCGAACAATACCGTACCGTCAGCGACCATGGCGCACCGGTTCACAGCATGTATCTTCTTGCGTTGACCGAGGGTGGGTTGATCTCGCTCCTCGGGCTTGTCGGCTTTATCCTGACAGGTATCTATCTTGCATGGCTGGCATTTGCATCCAACGGGTCCCGCAAGGTACCCGCGATCACACTGACCATCCTGATGGTCTACAGCGTCATGCTGAACATGTTTCCGGCCTTTTATCCCCGGTTCTGGAATGTTCCTCTGATCCTTGCACTATCGCTAAGCGCATCGTGCATGGCCGAGTTCAGAACCGGTCTGGCCAATCACCAAAACAATACTGCAACACCGCGTACCGGGAGGATCACGCATTGAAATTCATAAGACTTATTTTGTGCTGCGCCCTGATGTCGATGGGCTACGCCCCGGCAGTTGCGCATGCTGAAAGCTATGAGCTTCTTGAACATGACCGCCTGTTGCTGCGCGCGATGCGCTGGGACCCTGTTGTGTCGTCATTTGTTCAATGGGACGGGGTCTCGGGCGAATACAAAATCGGCCCGGACGGAACCTTGATGGTGCCGCTTGCGGGACAGATTCAAGCCACCGGGAATACGCTGGAGTCCCTCTCCAAGCTGATAGAAACGCGTTTGCGGCGGCAGGTGGGTCTTGCTGAACCGCCACATGTCGCGATTGAGGTGATCGACCATCTGCCCGTCTATGTTCTGGGCGATGTCACGGCCCCCGGCGCCTATCCGTTCCGGCCCGGTCTGACGGCACAGCAGGCTTTGGCCCTGGCTGGTGGCCCCTTGCGACCGCCATTGCAGCTGGGGTCCGGGAATGATTTTCAGACTCTCAGCTTGGGCGGCGAAATCCGTTTGCTGACCACGCAAATCGCAGCTTTGGAAAACGAGCGCGAGCGTCTTACGACCGATCTCGATGCCCTGTCTTCCGAGGATCAGGATGGAACCGCCGAGATCGGCGGGCTGGAAGGTCAAATCCTTGCGGCCACCCAGACGGCCCGCAGCGGGCAGGGGGTCAGCCTTCGCGAATTGCAGGAGGTTCAGGAGCAGCAGATCAAAAGCCTGGAAGAACAACTGAAGCTGCGCGAAGAACAGATCGAGTTTACGCGGAAAGATCTGGAAAGTGTGAATGAACTGAAGGAACGGGGGCTGGCGGTCAACGCGCGGGTCACGGCGCTGAATATCTCGCTCAGCAACCTGATATCCGAGCGGCTCAATCTGGAGATTGCGTTGCTGAATGCCAAGCAACAGCTCAACCGCGCGCAACGGGACGAATTGGCTTTGGTAGATACGGCCAGATCGCAGGCCCTGACCCGTCTTAATCAGGTTGAGCAAGAATTGCTCACGTTGCGCACGCGGCTTGCGACGGCACAGACCCTACATAATGAGGTGGTCGCGGCGGGTCTTGCAACTGATGCCGAGCCGGTGGGTGAAACCGTTATTGAATACAGCGTTACCAGAGAATCCAAGCTGTTGTCCGACGCATTTGATGCCGTTGGCGCATTGCTTCCCGGCGACACATTGGTCGTTAGCCGGACCGTTATTTTATCACCAAACACTGAATAGTCAGGAATATTGTTATGCCAAATCCCATCCGGGTGTTCTTTCCCTATGTCGGCGGGGATCAGATCGGGGGCAGTCATATCTCATCGCTGAGCCTTGTGGCGGCCCTTGATCGCGCGCGGTTTGAGCCCATCATTGCCTTGCATCGCGAAGCCGGTGATCTGGGGGAATATATCTCGTCCCTTGGGCTGGATTATCAGTTGATCACCGAGCCCGGCATTATTGCACCGTCTTACAGCCGTTCGGACAGTGACGCCTCACTTCCGAAATATCTGACCCGCTCGGTGCCCCGCTTTGTTCGAATTCTGAAACAGCTTAACATCGATATCGTCACCACAAATGACGGGCGCATGCATGCCAACTGGGCGCTTCCGGCGCGTTTGGCGGGGACCCGGTTTGTCTGGTATCATCGTCAGGGGCCTGATGCCTCGGGCATCAACAAGATTGCGCCGATCTTTGCCAACAAGATCCTCTCGGTTTCCGAATTTGCCCGTCCCATTAAACCGATCCGGCCAATAGATGACCGGTTCGAAGTTGTGCGCAGCCCGTTCGATTTTTCCAGCGATCCGCCCGAACATTCGACCTGTCACGCAGCCTTGTGCACGGAATTGGGCCTGCCCGAGAATGCGGTCTTGCTGGGGTATTTTGGCCTGCTCAACACAAGAAAACGGCCAGATCACTTCGTCCGCGCAGTGGCAGAGATTTCTGCCGCCATTCCGGACCGCCCCGTGCACGGGGTGGTGTTTGGTCAGGAAGAGACAGCCGATATAGGTTTGGCAGACACATGCCGGGATTTGGCGCGCACTTTGGGCATTACCGAACAAATCCACCTGATGGGTCACAGGTCGCCCATTGCTGAGGCCATGGCAGGTGTCGACGCGCTGTTGGTCACGGCACTGGACGAACCCTTTGGCCGGACATTGATCGAAGCCATGCATCTGGGAACACCTGTTGTGGCGACCAACCATGGCGGCAATCCCGAGGCAATCGAAAACGGTCGCAGCGGGTTTTTGGTGGATCCCTATGACCCGTCCGCATTTGTTAACCCCGTACGACAGCTTCTGGAGTCGCCGGACCTGAAAAAGTCAGTGACGGCAGCGGCACGAGATAACGTGCACCAAAGCATGAGCCGCGATGTGCATGTCGCTCGGGTCAGTTCAATTTATGAAAGCATTGTTAAGCGAAGGGGCCTGATTAATGCCGCTTGAAAGACAAATGGATTTTCTGATCATCGGTGCCGCAAAATGCGCGACGACCTGGTTGCAGATGTCGCTGATGGAGACGGAGGAAATTTTCATGCCGGATCCGGAACTGCATTATTTCTCTCGTGAATACGAACGCGGGCCGGATTGGTATGGCAGTTATTTTGAGGCCGCGGGCGGCGCTCAGCTGGTTGGTGAGAAATCGAACTCTTATATGACGGCACCCAAGGCGGCCGAGCGGATCAAACGCGATTGTCCGGGTGTGCGACTGATCGTTCAGATGCGCGATCCTGTGCAACGTGCCTATTCGGACTATTGCATGCTGTTTCGCCGGGGTGAGGTGAATGACGACATCTACGCTCATCTGGACCCGGACCGCGCCGCCGATCAACGGTTTTTGAATGACGGGCTATATGCCTTCCACCTGCGGCGCTTTTACGATCTGTTTCCGGCAGATCACGTTTTGCTGCTGGCTTACGAAGACGTCCGGACCGCTGCGCAAGAGCAGCTGGCCAAGGTCAGCGGCCATATCGGATTTGCGGGTACGCTGAACCCTCCGCTACAAACGCGCGTGAAGGATAAGGAAATTCCCTTGGTTCCGCGCGGGTTGCGCCGGGTGCTTGGCCCGGTAAGGCCGTTGCTGGATCCTGTCCGAAATACCTGGCCGGTGCAGGCCGTGCGCAATGCCGTGGCGCGAAAGGTGGAATACCCCCCATTGCCGGCCGATCTGTCCCGGAAAATGGCAGAGTTTTTTGCCAAGGACGCTGATGAACTGAATGGATATATGCCGGGAATATCGCGGCAATGGACCAGCCTGCAGGAGTTTGTGAAAACCGACGAGCCCGCGGTTCGCTCCGGTTCCCCTGACCCTTCGGTTGCTTAACAGGCTCTACGCCTCGTTTGCCGCCATTTGGATCGACAGTCCTGATGGCGGCAAGCTTTCGTGTTCGCTCATCAGCCCCATTTTCCGCAGCAATATCGTGTTGACCCGCGCGACATCGAACTCATTTTCCGCCCGATGACGCGCCTCACGACCCATAGTCGCAATCAGGCCTTGGTCTTCGACAAAACGCTGCATCGCGTCAGCAAGTTTCTGAGAGTTCCGCATCGGAACAATGAAGCCGGTTTGCCCGTCAGACACCGCATCTTCGCAACCCGGCGCATCGGTAGTTATGACCGCGCGCCCGGTTGACATCGCCTCGAGGATCGAACGCGGAATACCTTCGCGATACGCCGTCGGCAGCACAAAGATCGAGCAATCCCGCAGATAGGGGCGAACGTCATCCGTTTCCCCCAGATATTCGATATCGCCGTCCTTTTGCCATTGGGACAATTGCTCGGCACTGACCGAATTGGGGTTGTCGTCCAGCGGGCCCAAAAGCTGACACCGCGCATCCGGGTATTTCTGCCGCAGCATCCGGGCGGCCTCGACATATTCGAAAACGCCTTTGTACCGCAGCAGGCGCGCAACCATTAGAAAGACGGGCGGGCCGCTGGGTGGTTCAGAATGCTGGTAATGTTCCAGATTGACGCCCGAGCCGGGAATCTGAAGCATGGGAACGTCAGACGAGATCAGGCGTCGGGATCGGAACTCTGCCGCATCGACAGAGTTGTAGACAAAAACCTCATCCACGTCTTTCAGCGAAATGCGGTACAGGGCGACGGACAGTTTGCGCAACAGATTTCGGAAGAACGATTGATCGTCTTCCGAGAACACATATCCAAGCCCGGTACACATCGCATAGTTTTGCGGCACACCGGTCAGCCGCGCGGCAAGCCCGCTGAAGATCATCGGTTTCATGGTGTACGAGACCACCATGTCCGGCCGTTCGTCCCGGCAGATCCGGATCAGGGACCGAAGCGACGACAGATCCTGAAACGGGTTCAACCCGGCCCGTGACAAGGGAAATTGTCGGAACTCAATTCCCAGATCGGCCAAAGTAGCTTCGGTTTTGGGGTGCCGTTCCGGGCCGCAGGCAATAACATCTGCGCGCTGGGACAGTTCCTTGAGAATGTCATAGCGGAAGTTGGTCAGTGACGTCGTCAGGCTGCCGACGAACACGATTTTGGGTTTTCTTGTATGTGAATGCGGGCCCGCTGACGGATCACAACCCGAACCGGGCGAGAGGTTAGAAAAATCACTCATCAACAAATGTTCACACTAAGATCTGACGTTAATTTTATGCTGGTTTAGGCTGTCTTTCATGTCAAGCGAACCAAGTATAGGGCCGAGTTCACAGTTAGGCGAACATCGCGAAAAAAGGCAGAGCACGAACAGATCGCAGCCCGCGTCAAGCTTTTGGATCGCGTCGATTTCTTGTTCAAAAACAGAGCGATGGGAATATGACCAGAGCAGGCGAAAATCAGCTGAACTTGGATCAGTATCGATTTGACGGTTCACGCGATTGTTAAGTCTTCGGAGACAGCGCCGCGCCTTCTTCGGATTGTTGAAACGGTGCCGCCCGATTTGCGAACATTGTCCTGCTATTCCCACTTGGATGATTTAAGACTTGGCGTTTATGCTGCACGCAGGCAATTCTATTAGCCGTTGTGTAACGTATGGCGTTTGAAGTTGGGAAAGCCTTCGGTCGTCCCGGGTCTTTCAGTTTCATAGGAAGAGTAATGAGTCAGATTTGGCCAGTTTTTGATGAAGAACAGATCTCCGCGGTTGAACGGGTTCTGCGGTCCGGGCGCGTCAATGCGTGGACGGGACCGGATGTAAACGCCTTCGAGCAAGAGTATCGCGCCTACACCGGTTCAGCCCATGCGATTGCCATGGCGAATGGCACCGTGACGTTGGACGCAGCCTTGCAGGTGCTTGACTTGCAGCCGGGCGACGAAGTCATTGTGACACCCCGCAGCTTTATCGCCTCGGTCAGCACCGTGCTGATGGCCGGCGCCACACCGGTTTTTGCGGATGTGGATCGCGAAACTCAGAACCTCTCGCCCGAGACGATTGCAGCGGTGCTGACGGAAAAGACACGCGGCATCATATTGGTCCACCTTGCTGGTTGGCCTGCGGATATGCCCGAAATCATGGCGCTTGCGAAAGCCCACAACCTGTGGGTCATCGAGGATTGCGCGCAGGCGCATGGCGCGATGATCGGGGACCGTCACGTCGGAACATTCGGCACGTTTGGGTCTTTTTCCTTCTGTCAGGACAAGATCATTTCGACCGGGGGCGAAGGCGGTCTGCTGGTCACGGATGACGATGATCTGTGGTCCCGCGCCTGGAGCTATAAGGACCACGGCAAAAGCTATGATCAGGTCCATCGCAAGGACCATCCCCCCGGCTTCCGTTGGCTGCACAGTGCCGAACCGGGGACAAATTTGCGGATGACCGGAATGTCGGCGGCAATAGGTCGGGTGCAGTTGAAAAGGTTGGACGGCTGGCGCCAGCACAGGACGGAAAACGCAACGATTCTGGCAAACGCTTTAATGGCCTGTCCGGCGTTTCGTGTGCCGATGCCCCCGGAGGACCTGACGCATGCCTACTATCGGTTTTACGCGTTTGTCGAACCTCAGGCCCTGAGCGCCAGCTGGAGCCGCGACAGAATAATCGCAGAAGTGTCAGAGGCCGGGTTCCCCATATTCAGCGGAAGCTGTTCAGAGATTTACCGGGAAGGCGTTTTCGAAAGATACAACTTGACGCCTGACAAACCGCTACCGGTGGCGCAGGAACTGGGACAGACCAGTCTGGCGTTTCTGGTGGACCCGACCTGGTCGGCGGATCGAACCCACCAATTGGCGGAAACCGTGGTGAAAATCGGCAATGCGGCGTTACGGCAAAGCGTGAACGCTTAGGTCACGGACCGAACCAGAACAAACCCCTCGGCGGCGTGGCGATGTACGGTCGCGCCGCGCAAGGTCGCCAATGCTCTCAAACTGGCCACGGAACGCTCATGCGGCGGCTCTTTGACCTGACTGGCAAAGCACTGGAATGCATCAAGCTTGCGCTCCAGCGTGTCCGATATGTCTACAAAAACGTTGGGAACAAAGGGTGGTGTCAGGTAGGGCGCGTTCCAGTTGGTTTCGGATAGCGTCTCATATGCTGCAATGGTCGCCGGATACGCCGACTGATACGGGCGGCTTGCAACCAGGGTCGACAGGAATGTCAGTTGGTGGTCCAAGTGAATGTCACCCGGATGCGGAGCCAGAACAAGTGAGGGGTCGAGATTGCGAATGAGCTCTCCCAGCCCCGCATTCAATGCACCATGCGGATGCTCGGCCAGTTCTGCTGCAGGGAAGTCCATCCAGTGGGTCTGGGTCACGCCCAGCACATTATGGGCGGCGCGCGCCTCGGCACGCACGCCTGCGATTTGTTCTTCGCTAAAGCGGGGGGGTTGGCCCTTGGTGACGATGGCAACATGAACGGCGCGGCCCTCATCGGCCAGCCGGGCAATGGTACCGCCCGCGCCCAGCACCTCGTCATCGGGGTGGGGGGCGACGACCAGAACGGGCCCTTGGTCTGCGGTTGAAAATCCAGGGAAACTCATACTTTAAATCCAAGTTTTGAATGAAGGGCAGGGGGTGTCTCGGCACCCGACCAGCCGGTTATGTCCAGACACTGACCATCGCCGCAATAGACGGTGAACACATGCCCATCGACAGCCTGAACCTGCCCGGGCAGGCCGATATAATACCCTTTACGGGGTGAAAAGCGGGCTTCGGTAATGACCAGTTCAGTATCGTCCGAGCCATGCGTGAACGCCCCCGGATAGGGGGGACCAACGGCCCGAATCAAACGATGGATTTCTGCGGCGGGTTGGGTCCAGTCGATCCGGCCATCTTCCGGACGACGACGGGCGCAGATACTGATCCCTGTTTCGGGCTGAGGGGCGGCCGGAACATCCCCTTCCTCTATTTGAGCCAACAGCTTTGGCAGCAACTCTGTCAGGGCTTGCAGGGCGCGGTCATAAAGCTCGCGCGCGGTGACCGTGTCCGGGTCCACGGCATACCGGGCCTGGGCTGCAATCGGGCCATCATCGGCCCCTTCACCCAACCAGAACAGCGAGGCACCAACATCGCGTTCCCCCAGCAAGACGGTCCACGGAATGACACCACGGCCCCGCAAACGCGGTAGGGCGGAGGGGTGAAAGCCCACGCACCCGATCCTGGCCAGAGCGCGAAATTCCGGCCCACAGAGCTGCGACCATCCGATCACCAGAATCAAATCGGGGTTCACCGCGCGGATTGCGTTCAGGGTTCCGGCAGAATCGCTTTTGGCGGTGTAGTGAACCGGAATGTCATAGCGCTCGGCCACAGGGGTCAGGTCCGCGAAATCGGAATGCCGATGCGCCAGTTCGCGCGGCAGTGTCACCACCATTTCCGGCACAAAGCCGGTTGCGCAGATGGCGGACAAGGCGACGTGGGACCCTTCGACCGCACCAACAAAGACAGTTTTCATGGGGTCGTCTCCTTCAATTCAAAGGACGTACTGGCGTTGACCCAGGATTCGGCAGCCTGAATTCGGTCAGGGCGGCGATGTTCGCCCCGGATCGCCACACGGATTGTTTCGGCCATGATCTGAAGGTCCAACGCAAAAGACCGGTGGGCGACATACCACAAATCAAGCTGCAGTTTTTCCTGATTGGACAGTGTTGTATTGCCGCTTACCTGCGCCCATCCGGTCAGCCCCGGTCTTTGGGTGCACCGCATCTGCCCGGCTTCACCAAAGGCTTGGATCGTTTCCGGCAGCAACGGGCGCGGGCCTACAAGGGCCATATCGCCGCGCAGGATCATCAGCAGCTGCGGCGCTTCATCCAGCCGCAAGCGCCGCAACATGGCCGTCGCACGGGTTTGCCGCTCGCTGTCGGGCAGCAGATTACCTGCCGAGTCGCGGTCGTCTGTCATTGTCCTGAGTTTGTAGATGCTAAAAACCCCGCCGGACTTACCGGCGCGTGTTTGCTTGAAAAACAAGGGAAAACCCAGATTCATCATAACGATCAGGCAGGCAATGACGAAGAACGGTGCAGCCAGCAAAGCAGCCAGAATGCAAACGAAGACTTCGAAAACTCTATTCACGACCAAGCTCACTGTTTCACTACGGCGGAACGCCTAAATAACTAGCACACGGATCAATTTAATTTAAACGTCGACCTTCACAGCGGTTTCGTCCAACAAAGTGACTCGAACTGCGTGTTACCTTGTCCGCAAAGTGGAAGGCCTTGCAAGGTTCTCGTGAATTCAAGGCGTGGAAATTTTCAGTCTGACCAGCGCAGCGTGAAAGACACTGAGTTCGCCCGAGGAAATTACATCTTTCGCAAGAGACAATTAAGTTGTTGACACGATTAAACAAAATTACCGTCACCGCAGCGAGAGATTCCCGTAAACCTTTGGCTGCCGAGTCGCCCAGTGGCCTAATAAAGTGACACATGGCACCCCTGTTTCCGGAAAGGAAACGGACCCGGCCAAGCATCAAAACTGTTCTCGGCTTTTTTGAGCAAATCATATTCAAAAAACGCTCTTTGAATGACCAAAAATCAGACATAAAAATGTTCTTTACCAGTGTTTTACATCAAATTTTCGGGGTCAGACCCCCTCACGGGTCCTTGTGTGAAAAAATTACTTTTTGTTCCGCCTTGCCCTGTGGTAACGTCAGGGCATAGTTAGAACCAGAGATGGTTGTTTGTAAGCCGATTGTCGGCAGCTGCGAGTGAGATGGTTAATCAAGCCTGGGCGAGGTTTTTAAGGCGCACAGGTGGAGGGGGTAAGACAGTACGATTCACAAAATCGACCAGCTGGCGTTTAGTCGGTTGTTTTTTTGAGTTCTATGTCTGCGGTGCGAAAATTGCGCCAATACCAATATCCGTCAAACCAGCAGTAAGAGGTGTGTAGCAGCGCGGGAGCGTTTGTATGAGTGACTTCGATTATGTTTCTTCCGGGGCTGGGTCTCAGGGAAATAAATTTAAGGAAAGTGGGGGATTGCTGTCGGGGTTCCAGTCTTGGCAGTCTCAAATCTTCAACGAGCTAAGAGCAAATCACCGGCTTGTCATCGGTGACCTTGTCGCGTCCGCATTTGCAGTGATTGTCGCGCTGAACCTGGCCGGTGGCGGGTCCATTGCTGAAAATCTGGTTCCGGCAACCGGACCGTTGGCCATTCTGTCATGTATTATTGGCTTGGTGGTTTTCCCCTTGGCCGGTGTCTACCGTCGTCATGCGCGCTCGACCTCGCTTCGGGATATTGTGTTGATCATGCGTGGCGCGGGGCTGGCAGCGTGCTGTCTTGCGGCGATCGGGTCGATCCTGACCGTCACGGCAAGCGTTCCGTTTGCGGTTTACGTCATTCAGTTTGGTGTCATGATCCTGTGCTTCAGCGCATTGCGGGTTGTCGCGCGCAGCCGCGAGCTGACACGGCAAAACGCCAGCCTGATGGCCCATTGCCAGGCGCAGACGAAAGTGCCGGTTCTTTTGGTCGGAACGGGCGCTGCGTGCGACTTGTTTGTTCGGTCCCTGCGCAACACCGACTCCAAATTCCAGCCGGTTGGCATTATCGATGATGCCCGCAACACACAGGGCCTGTATTTCCACGATGTGCAGATCATTGGCACCTTGCTGGACTCTGAGAAAGTCATCGAGAAACTCGAAACCTGGAACAATCTGCCCCGGCGCCTGTTTCTGACCGAGCCCGTGACGCATTTCGAAAGCGACGGCATTCGTCGGATCACACGTTGGTGCGAAGCCAACGGGATTTCCGTTTCGCGCGTTCCCGGTCTGGAAGATCACGACACCGGAAAGGGTCAGGATGTTGACCCCGAAGAAATCCTGGATCGTCCGCAAAAAGAAGTCGAACGGTCGATGCTGCGCGAGATGTTCAAGGGCCGCCGCGTTCTGGTGACGGGCGCAGGGGGATCGATTGGCAGCGAACTCAGCCGTCAGATCGCTTCGTTTGATCCGGCCGAGCTGGTCATGATCGATAACTGCGAATTCAACGCCTACTCGATCGACATGGATCTGTCGCAGAATTTCGCCGACGTTCCGCGCCGGATGTATGTCGCCAGCATTCGCGACAAAACCCGTGTGAACGCAATCTTCGAACGGCACCGCCCGGAACTGGTGTTCAACGCCGCGGCGCTGAAACATGTGCCGATGGTCGAGTTGAACCCCTGCGAAGGTGTTCTGACGAACGTGATCGGCACGCGCAATGTGGCCGACGCAGCCCGCAATGTTGGCGCAATTGCCATGGTTCAGGTCTCGACCGACAAGGCGGTCAACACGACCAATGTCATGGGTGCGACGAAACGGGTGGCTGAATTCTATGTTCAGGCGCAGGACAGAATTACCAATGAGACGGAAGAACAATCCCGGTTCTTCTCGGTCCGCTTTGGCAACGTTCTGGGGTCGTCCGGCTCGCTCATCCCGCTGTTCCAGCGGCAAATCTCGAACGGTGGGCCGCTGACGGTCACGGACAAGCGCATGGAGAGATACTTCATGACCATCCGCGAAGCCGTGCAGTTGACTCTGGTCGCGGCTGCCAGTGGCCTGAAACAAGACACAAGCCATGGCGAGATCTTTGTTCTGGATATGGGTCGCCCGGTAAAAATCGTTGATCTGGCCGAGCGGATGATCCGTTTGGCAGGCCTGAAGCCGTATGAGGACATCGACATCAAGTTCATCGGTGCCCGTCCGGGTGAAAAACTGTTCGAAGAACTGTTTGACGCGTCCGAACAGCGCCATGACAGCGGTATTCCGGGTGTCGGTTCGGCGCGCCCGGAAGGTGTTCCGGCTGCGAGACTCCGGGCCATGATCCGCAAGCTGGAAGCGGCGGCAATCGAATGTGACGAGCTGACCGCCAAACGGCTTCTGAAAGAGCTTGTGCCAGGTTATGGCGTGAACGGGCTGCGCCCGATTGACGTCTCGGACCTGAAAAACAAGCCGGCCCGTGTATCTGTTGCACCTGCTGTCGCTGGTATGAAAGGGAAGGCTCCTCTGCCTCAAACTGGGGAATTTGCTACTACGGGCAGCTGATTGGCTGCCCGGTTTTTTGTTCTCGTCATAGTTTTGACGAATATTGGTTAAATGGTTTGAATACGTTGTTTAGTGATCGTAGCAAAACTGCAGGATCCTATCTGAGTCCAGTGGAGTCACCGCCGGAAATGCGATCCAGGCTCATACGGTTCTTGGGAAGCGGTGTGGTAAACACAGCGTTCGGGTACCTTGTGTTCGCCGCGCTGGTTGTTCTGAACGTCCCGGCCCAGCTTGCGCTATTGCTGCAGTTTACCCTTTGCGTCTTGTGGAATTTCCGCATTCACCAACGCTATGTCTTTGGTGTGCAGGGATATGGACGTCTTCCCTATTATGCCTCTTCTTATGTTCTGATATACTTTGTGAACGCAGTGTTGCTGCACTGGCTGATGCAAGCGGGACTTGACGCCTATCTGGCTCAGGCAATCGCGTTGGGTCCGATTGTGGTGATGTCCTACCTCTTGATCTCATGGGCGCTGCAGGTCCGAGCTTTCGGAGAAGACCCGTCATGAGCGATCTTCAATACGAGACCTCAGGTGCAAGGGTTGCCCCTTCACGGCTGAACGTTTGGCGTCTGCTGCTGAATCTGGTGACGATCTCGGGCTTGGTGTTTCTGCTGGTCTCAGTGTTTGGTCGTTTGATGAGCTACGGGCTGCGCCGGGACGAGTTGATGTTTGTCCCCCCAAGCAGCCTGATGCAGGATCAAAGCCTGTATTCCGATTTTTTCTACAACCATGTGCCGTACTCAGCCTGGTATTTTCTTGGGTTCAACACCCTGTTCGAAGGGTTTGGCCTTTTGGGTTCGGCTCGGTTCGGGGTGTTTGCCGCGTGGCTGTTGCTGTTGATCGGCACGGGATGGCTGACCTACCGTTTGACCAGATCAGGATTTCTGGCGACGTTTTCACTGGTTGCTCTGCTCACAAGTGAATCGTTCCTGACCGAGGCCGGGATGGCCGCAACCAACAACCTTCTGCCATTGCCCTTTGCGGTCTTGGGTATTGGGCTTTTTGTCTGCGAGACGCTGGAAACCGAACTCAGACCCTGGCGCTTGGTGTTGGCTGGTGTCCTGTTGTCGATTGCCGCAGGCATGAAGGTCAGTGCGGTGATGTTCATTCCGCCGATCGCAATCGCCGCGTTCTTCCTACCCGCAGGATTCACGTTCAGCGAACGTCTGAAACGCGTTGTTCTGCCGTTGTTGGTTGGCGGATTGCTGGGGGCTGTGCCGTTGTTTTGGTACCTGCTGTCCGATCCTCAACTGTTCATCGCGCATGTCCTGCAGTTTCACACAGGCCCCCATATCGCGTATTGGGAGGCCAACGCCGCGTCCGAGCCGGAATTGGCGCTTGGGTTGTCAAGCAAGCTTCAACTTGCCTATTCCGCATGGCTTTCGGGGTCATCCCTTGTCCTGACTTTGGTGCTGCTAACTTTGGTATTGATGGTGGCAAGCCTGAGGGTGTCCTCGGGGGCGCTGGCAAATTCCGGGATTGGACAGGCCATTGTTGTTCTGGCCATCATGTGCCTTACGGCGGTGTTTGCATTTGTACCGACGCCGGGCTTTCCGCAATATTATGTCCAGCCGATCGTGTGCATTCCGATCCTGTTGGCGCTGATTTACCGCCTTTTGCCCGCCGCCAGCCGTCAGCAAGTCGTTCCAATGATCAGGGCGGGCATCCTTGTGATGCTGGTGCTGGGATTGCCGCGTCTTGGGTTGGGGATGCTCGCGGCCACAAACCCAAGCAAATTTACACCCCAGAAATTCGTTGAAGGCGGAGCCGCCCTGCAACAAGCCATCGCGCAAAGCGGTCAACCCGAAGGGCCTGTGGCAACATTGGTGCCGCTATACCCGCTGGAAGCGGATCTGCCTGTCTATCCTGAATTCGCGACCGGTCCATTTGCGTATCGCATCGCGCAATTTACGCCAACCGAGTTGGCGCAGCACTACCAGATTGTTGGTGACGACCAGATTGAAGATTTGTTCAACGAAACCCCGCCTGCCGCTTTCGTTTTAGGATACGATTCAACGCTGGAAGCATCATTGTTGCAGTACGCGTTGACGAATGGGTACCAAAAGGCCGAAATCGCGGGTCTTGATAATCGCTACGGCCAAGGTGTGGTATACTTGAAGCCGAAGGAGGCGGGTCAATGAGCGCGAAAGGCTCGATTCGTTTCCCACGAAGTGACGATGTAACCGACGCGTCGGGCATCCTTCTGGGTGGTTCTCGATTTTTTGAGTTGATTTTAACAAGGAAGGAAAAACGATGAAAACGGTGCTTCTGGCTGGTGGACTGGGCTCACGTCTGGCCGAAGAGACGGTTTCGATCCCGAAACCCATGGTCGAGGTGGGCGGTCGTCCTATCATCGCGCGGGTCATGGATATTTACAGTCATTTCGGCCACAAGGATTTTGTGGTTGCAGCGGGCTACAAAGCGTTGCTGCTGAAACAGTTTTTCGCAAATTACCATCTTATCGCAAACAACATCTCGGTCGCTCTGGATACCGGAGAGCTCAAGCTTGTGCCCTCGGCCCCCGGCGGCTGGAACGTGTCGGTTGTCGACACGGGTGCGCACACAATGACAAGCGGTCGAATTCGCCGACTGAAAGAGTGGCTGGACCCGAATGAGCCGTTCATGTGCACCTATTCCGACGGGCTGGGCAATATCGACATCAATGCGCTGATCGATTTCCACAAAAGCCACGGGAAACTGGCGACTGTGACGGCCGTTCAACCTCCGGCGCGTTTTGGCAACATCGAAATCAAAGGCGACCGGGTCGAGGCGTTCACCGAAAAGGTGCGCAAGCGCGATACCTGGATCAATGGCGGCTACTTTGTTTTCGAACCCGGCGTTCTGGACTACATGGTCGACGACAATGAACCGCTGGAAATGACGCCGCTGACCCAGATGGCCCGCGACGGAGAGTTGATGGCCTTCCGCCATGACGGGTTCTGGCATCCGATGGACACCATTCGCGACCGGAACACGCTGAACGCCTTGTGCGACGATGAACTGCCGCCCTGGATGAATTTCAGCGACGAGGGCGACGAAAGCTATCCTGCACTGGCGATTTGAGATCGGAACATGACGGACCAAGTCGATCCTCAGTTTGACGCCGCTTTTGCCGGGCGGCGGGTTCTTGTAACCGGGCATTCCGGTTTCAAGGGCGGGTGGATTTGTGCCTGGCTCAGAAAGCTGGGGGCAGACGTCGTCGGACTTTCCCTGCCGCCTGAGCCGGGGCCGGGGTTCTTTGACCTGTGCAAGGTCGACGGTTTCACCGACAGTCGGTTTGCCGACATTCGCGATGCGGCAGCGGTTGACAAGGCGCTTGCGGATGTGGATGCCGATCTGGTCATTCACATGGCCGCGCAACCTTTGGTTCGCCGATCTTACCGAAGCCCGGCGGAAACATTTGCCACCAACGTCTCGGGCACGGCGCATGTTCTGGACGCCGCGCTGCGGATGAAATCCTTGCAGGCGGTTGTCGTTGTCACCAGTGACAAATGCTATGACAACAAGGAATGGGTCTGGGGGTATCGCGAAAACGATCCCATGGGCGGCAAAGACCCGTATAGCGCCTCCAAGGGCTGTACCGAGCTGTTGGCGCAGTCCTACGCGCATTCCTTCTTTGCCGACCCAGACGGCCCGCGTCTGGCCACCGTACGGGCGGGCAATGTGTTTGGCGGCGGGGACTGGAGCGAGGATCGTTTGATCCCCGACATCATCCGCGCCGCGGCAGAGAACACGCCGGTTCATATTCGCAACCCCAACAGCATCAGGCCCTGGCAACATGTGCTTGAGCCGTTGTCAGGCTATCTGGCCCTAGCGGCACGGCTGCTGGGGTCCGGTCAGGATTTTGCGGGCGCGTGGAACTTCGGGCCGGATGTATCCGGAACAGTGAATGTCCGTAGCCTGTCGCAGATAATGACCGAGACCTGGGGGGACGGCGCGCCCAAGTTTACCTTTGGCACCCCGCCGGATGATTTGCACGAAGCCGGGCTGCTTCGGCTGGACAGCACCAAGGCCCAGTCACAGTTGGGCTGGCGGCCGCAACTGGACCTGTCCGAAGCCATTCGAATGACGGTTGAATGGTACAAGGCTCAGCTTTCGGGCGAGGATATGGCGCGTCTGACCGATGCGCAGATCGATCACTACAGCAATTTGATGTCGTCGCAGCGGTACGCGCAACCGCCGCTTGCGGCCCAGTAGCAGTTTTCTAAGGAGACGACTTTAATGAGAGTGAATTACGGGCAAACAGTGCATGGCCAGGAAGAGATCGATGCCGTGGTCGAGGTGCTGAAAACATCCACGCAAATGGGCCCCAAAGTGCGCGAGATGCAGCAGCAGGTCTCGGCCCTGTTTGCCAAGCGCCATGGTGTGATGGTCAATTCCGGATCATCGGCCAACTACCTCGCCGTGGAAATCCTTGACCTGCCGAAAGGCAGTGAGGTCATTACGCCTGCGCTGACATTTGCGACAACCGTGGCCCCATTGGTCCGACAGGGCCTGATCCCCGCATTTGTCGATGCGGCCCCAGGGACTTACAATATCGATGTGGATGCCATCGAACGGATGATCACGCCGAAAACCTCGGCCATGATGATCCCATCGTTGATTGGCAACCTGCCCGATTGGCGCCGTATCCGCGAACTGGCCGATGCCCATGGTCTGAAAGTGATCGAAGACAGCGCCGATACGCTGGGCGCGACAATTGATGGAACCAGCACGGGTGTCTATTCCGACGTCTCAACCACCAGCTTCTATGGCAGCCATGTCATCAACGGTGCGGGCAATGGCGGCATGCTGTGCGTCAATGATGACGATCTGGGCCGCAAAGCGCTGTTGCTGCGCTCATGGGGGCGTTCGTCGTCCTTGTTTGTGGAATCCGAGGCCATCGAGAACCGCTTCAACGTGATGCTGGACGGTATCGAGTATGATGCGAAATTCCTGTTTGAAGACCTCGGCTACAATCTGGAACCGTCCGAGATCAGCGCCGCCTTTGGCTTGGTTCAACTGGGCAAACTGGACAACAATATTCAGGTTCGCGAAAAGGCATTTGCCGCGCATCGGGCGTTCTTTGCCCAGTATGAAGACTGGTTCATCCTGCCCGAACAACTGCCGGGTTCGCGGACCGGTTGGTTGGCCTTCCCATTGACCCTGCGCGAAGGCGCGCCGTTCACGCGCCGCGAATTGCAGATTTATCTTGAGAAGTCGGACATCCAGACCCGCCCCGTCTTTACCGGCAACATCCTGCGACAACCGGCCATGAAGAATGTCACGTGCCAAACCAGCCCCGACGGCTATCCCGCCGCCGATGCGGTGATGCGTGGCGGTATCCTTCTGGCGTGCCACCACGGTCTGGACGACGCGCAGATTGCCTATATGCATGAAACCTTTAACAAATTCGCCGAAACGCATGGCGCAAGGAAGGTCCCTGCATGACCGACGTCAGAGAGACCCAGGTTTCTCCGGAGATCGCCGCGCCTGCTGAGGGTTCAGCAAAGGCGCAGGCGGCACCGAAAGGGCATGCCGCGTCGTTCAATATGACGGTGCATGCCTTTCGGGGCGTAACCTCGCTGATGGTGTTCATTGCCCATCTGGCCGGGGGGACCGCACTGAACGCTTATGCAGATGATCCTTCTGTTTTCGCGGGTCTCGAACACTATTGGAACTTCGGAACCAATGTAGTGTTTTTCTTCTTTATCATCAGCGGCTTCGTCATCCTTCCCAGCTCGATCAAATATTCGCCGGGCGGGTTCGCTGCGCGACGTCTGATTCGGATCTATCCGCTGTTCTTTGCCATGACGATGTTGTTCATCGTGTTGAACGCGGTCACCAACACGGCGCCGGAACTGAAGGACCCGTGGAAGATCTTTCTGGCCTTAACGTTCTTGACCAATTTCACCAATACCGGGCAACTGACCCCCAACGCCTGGAGCATTGTCTATGAGATGTGGTTCTACCTTCTGACTGGGTTGGTCATGGCATTTGCCATCCATCGCCCATCGAAGATCGGTCTGGTGCTGTCGGTACTGGCTGCGGTGGCCTTCACACTCTATTTCCCGGCGACGCTGTTCTTCCTTGGCGGCGTGATGATCCGGCTGCTTGCAGATCGGGGCATGCTTCCAACCGGCAAACTGGTTCCGGTTGGCGAGATACTGGCATTTGGTGGCGCGGTCTATTTCCTGCAACTTGGCAAGGTTCTCTATATCCCGTCAGATTTCGTCGATCCGAATGTGACACTGACCATCGTGTTCTCGGTCTTGTATTTCATGCTGGCCATATCACCGGGCAGCATCAGTGGCCGCGTTTTTTCCAGCAAATGGATCTTCTATCTGGGCACGATCAGCTACAGCATGTTCCTGACACACCCCTACGTGTACCTGCCAATGCGCATGGTCTTCGAAAAGATGGGGTGGTTCGGTTCGAACTTTCCGCTGTCGGTTTCGATTTTTATCCTGGTGACAATTCCGCTGGGCGTACTGGTCGCGCATCTGGCGCACATAACGGTCGAAACCTGGCTGTATCAGAAGGTGTTCAAGCAAAAGGTGTTTTGATCCGAAATCATCGGGTCGCATTCGCCGAAAAGGAGGAAAGGAAAAAGACACAGGCACAGATTGGTAATACGCCCCCAAGGCAACGCTGTGTTTGAACCATCTGCTAAGCAATTCTGTGACGCAGAACTTCCTGAGATACCGGTTGCCGGACACATAACCGCAAACGGTACGCAACCTAAAACAGATAGCTGTCGCGCTTTTTGCGCATATTGAATTGAAATGAAGGTAGTGTGATGAATATGCAGAGTGTACGTCCAACATCCCGCACAACGTGCCGGGCCTGTAAATCAGAAAATCTGATGCTGGTATTGCCGATGGGCAATCACCCTCCGGCCAATATGTTCGCCAAAACGCAGGACTTGTCGGAACCGCAACCCGCATTTCCGCTGAACACGCAGGCCTGTCTGGACTGTGGCCTGATACAGGTCGCCGACCAGGTTCCGGCTGATTTCTTCACCGATTACCTCTACGTGCCGTCTGGCGCGGCTACGATGCATACCCATTTCGCGGGGCTCGCCCAGGTGGCGGTTGATCGCGCGCAAGGCGGTATGATCGTGGATATCGGCTGTAACGACGGGCTTATGCTGTCCCACGCAAACGGGCTGGGCGGCAAATGTCTTGGGATCGATCCGGCGGCGAACCTTGCCAAAATCGCGAATGAGCGTGGCGTGCGGGTCCATGTTGATTTCTTTAACCCGGAAACAGCCAAGACTGTGCGCGAACAGGAAGGCCCTGCAAGCGTCATCACGACAACAAATACCTTTAACCATATCGACGACCTGCACGGTTTCACCGCCGGTGTCCTTGATCTTTTGACCGACGATGGTGTGTTCATCATCGAGGTGCCTTGGGGCAAGGCCATTTTGGAAACCAATGAATTTGACAACGTGTATCACGAGCACGTCTCGGAACTGAGCTTGTTGTCCATCGTCAAGCTTGGGGAAGCGGTGGGTCTGGACGTTGTCGACGTGACCAAACTGCCGGTCCACGGCGGTTCGATGCGGGTGTTCATGCAGCGCGCAACTTTGAACAAAACGCCTGCGCCCATCGTGGCCGAAATGCTGGCCGACGAAGCGGCGGCAGGCATGACCGACCGCGCCAGTTACGAAGAGTTCGCCGACCGCGTGCACGAGCTGCGCGACAGCCTGCTGAAAATTCTGGCGGACCTGAAAGCCGACGGCAAGACAGTCGCAGGCTACGGCGCACCGGCCAAAGGCAACACGTTGCTGAACTATTTCGACATCGGGGTTGAGACGCTTGATTTCCTGGTCGACCGCAACCCGCTGAAGCAGGGGCTGTATTCGCCCGGCAAGCTGATCCCGGTTCTGCCGCCCGAAGCGGTTTTTGAGCGCAAGCCTGATTACCTGTTGGTGCTGGCCTGGAACTTCTTTGACGAGATCCGCGAACAAATGGCCGAGTTCGAAGCCCAGGGCGGAAAATTCATCGTCCCGCTGCCAATGCCGGTTATCCTTCCCTGAGGATCCGGCGATGGCACGTGTCCTCATAACAGGCGCATCAGGGTTCATCGGATCGCACCTCACTCGGGCCTGTCTGGACCGGGGGGATGAGGTTGCGATCCTGACACGGCCGGGATCATCGCTCGGCCGTCTCGGGACTGCTGTGTCAGACGTTGCGACGTATCGCTGCGCCTATTCTGACGAGCACGCGCTGCGCGACTGCTTTCAGGATTTTGCTCCGGACACGGTGTTTCACACAGCGGCGCGAACCCGGTTTTCGAACGCGCCAGACCTTTCGGACTTGGATCACAGCATCGACGAAAACCTCAAGAGTTTGACCCGTCTGATCCAGGCGGCCGCGACCTGCGCGTCGCCGCCTCGGGCCTTTGTCCGAACCGGTACCATCGCAGAATACGGTGATGTTCCCCTACCTTTCGTAGAAACAGAGCGGGAACATCCGATAAACACTTACGGAACATCTCTTTTAGCGGGCACGAAATACCTTGAGATGGCGGCGCCCAGATTGCCCTTTGTCGCCGTAACCACACGTCTGGCTTTGACCTACGGGCCGGGACAATCCGAAGACTTTCTGATCCCTCAGGTTATTGAAAACCTGCTCTGCAACAGACCCGTTCACCTTCGGCGGCCCCATGACAGGCGGGATCTAATCCATGTGGATGACGTCGTTCAGGGCCTGATGGAAATCGCAGACGCCCCTGAAAAGGCGGGCCCGGTCATCAACCTGTGCACGGGCCATGCGCCCGAGATGTCAGAGGTGGTTCAGCATCTAAGAACTTTGGCCGGAGCCGGTGAAAGCATGCTAAAATGCGATGCACCGGTTGATGAGCCAAATGTCCTGTTGCCCGACGCAAGCCAGATGAAGGCGCGATATGGTTGGCAACCCGCGATTTCACTGTTGGACGGCCTGACACGCACTTTTCAATGGGCAAAGCAGTTTAAAGCATCATCAGCGACGGCGGGAGCGCGCGCATGACACTGGTATCCATTCTAATTCCGGCCTTGAATGAGGAAGACAACGTCAAAACGGCCTATGACCGGGTTGTCAACGTCTTCGACAATCTGCCCGATTACGAGCCCGAGATCATCTTCACCGACAACCATTCGACGGACCGCACCTTTGACATTCTGTCCGAGATCGCAGCCGAGGATCACCGGGTCCGTGTCATCCGCTTTGCCCGAAACATGGGGTATCAATCGTCGGTTCTGACTGCGTATCGGTCTGCCAACGGCGCATGTTCGATTCAGCTGGATTGCGACATGCAGGACCCGCCCGAATTGATCCCGATGATGTTGGACTTGTGGCGGCAGGGCAATCACGTCGTCTATGGCATTCGCCGCAGCCTGCCCGACGGTCCGATTGTGGCCGCAGCCCGGCGGGGTTTCTATGCGTTGATCGACATGATCAGCAATGACGATCTGCCCCGAAACGCGGGTGAGTTCCGCCTGACGGATCGCCGCATTCTGGACGAACTGCGCCTTGTAGACGACCGCTCGCCCTATGTGCGCGGATTGATCAGCGGCATGGGATTTCAGCAGGTCGGGTTTGAATATGATCGCGATGCCCGGACCGCAGGCGAGTCAAAGTTTCCGTTCAAGGCAATGCTGTCGCTGGCCATTGACGGGTTGATCAACCATTCGCTGCTGCCGTTGCGACTGGCCTCGATGATCAGCCTGACCGTGGGCCTGATGACCTTTTTGCTGATGATGGGCTACATCATCGGGAAGCTGTTTTTCGGGCAGGATTGGCCCGGCGGCTTTGCGACGACAACGATCCTGTTGCTGTTGTCGATGACCCTGAACGCCATGTTCCTTGGGATCCTGGGCGAATATATCGGCCGGATCTTCCTTCAATCCAAAGACCTGAACCGTCCGTTGATCGAGAAAGAGGTGAACGCGCCCCATCCATTACACACCATCCCGGACGCCCAATCGCAACACGCAGATTTGCCAGATAGCGGAATAAGTGGCCGTCTGCACAACGCGGCCGAGTAACCCATCATGAAATTGTTAATGGTTCAAGGCGGTTTTGGTGCAGGTGGGGCGGAAAAAAACATCGCGATGATCGCCGAGCATCGGTTGAGCCTTGGGGATGAGGTGCATATCGTCGGGATGGCAACCCCCGACAACAGTTCGTATTTCGACTACCCCGAGGCGACGAACCTGCATGTCATTCACCCCGGCGACGGATTCTCAAAGCTGGTGCAATTTCGGCGATTGCTTCATATCCGGCAGACTGTACGGCAGGTGCAACCCGATCTGATTATGTCGTTCCTGACCAAGATCAACGTGCTGACCCTGTTGGCAAACACGGGTTTGAACGTCCCCGTTTTGGTGTCAGAGCGTAACAATCCGCAAGCGCAGCACGCCCATCCGATCTGGTTGAAAGGGTTCAATACACTGGCCCGCTCGGCCACGGCCATCGTGATGCAAACCGAACGCGCCCGTCAGGATTTACCTGACGCTCTGGCGAACCACACACATGTCATTCCCAATCCTTGCGCGCCTTTTTCGGATGTCACGTTGGGGGAGGGGGCCGCAAACATGGTCGCCGTGGGCCGGTTGGAATGGCAAAAGGGGTTTGACCTGTTGCTGGATGCCATGCCCGAAATCATCAGCCGAGTGCCTGACGCCAAATTGACGATTTTTGGTGATGGCCCAAAACGCGATGAGCTTGAGCGTCAGGTTCAACGAATGGGTCTGACCGACCGTGTTCAATTGCCCGGATCAAGCGCGCGACCCGGCGCTTGGATGCAGGACGCAGATGTGCTGGTGTTCCCGTCGCGGTTCGAAGGGTTTCCCAATGTGGTTGCCGAGGCAACCGTTTCCGGCTTGCCGGTTGTGGCCTTCGATTGCGCCTACGGCCCGCGAGAGATTGTCCGGGACGGAGAGAACGGCATCCTCGTTGCTCCGGAGGACACCCCGGCGTTGGCGAACGCAGTGGCAGGGCTGCTGACGGACAAAGACAGCCTTGCGAAAATGAGGCAATCTGCGGTGGAAAACCGGTACTGGCTGCAACCCTCTCGGGTGCTGAGTGACTGGGATCAGGTCATCGATCAAATTGTTCCAAGCCACTCGATGTTTCAGGAAAACTCGATCACGTCCGGCAACTGATCGAAGTCAATGATCCTTACCTGCGCGGCATGCGCCTGATCCGGTGGGTTGGGATCGTGAACGGCTCCGGCCCGCAAAACCTGCACCGTTTGCCATCCCATCGCATTTGGCGTCACGAAGTCTTTGGCCGGATTATCCGCGACATAGACCATTTTCGACCCGCCGGGGGCCAGGCTTTCCATTTCTTCAAATGCGCGGGGATGCGGCTTTCCAAACCCCTCGGGCCAAGCGCCGGTGGGGCGAATATGCGCGATGTGCTTTTCCAACCCCAGCGCGGCGATCTTGTTGCGCTGCATCCGTTCCGGCCCATCGGTGATCAACCCCATCGGATGGCTTGCGGCATTCAGAAACCGTTCCGCGTCCGGGCTAAGCTGAATTTTTGGAACGTGCAGCCGGTATTCCTGCACCAGTCGATCAATGAAGTCCGGACTATCCGGCAGCCCGAGCAAAGCGCAGGCGGTATTGAAGATTTTCCGCCTGTCTCCGGTTATAAAGATATTCTGACAGGCAGGTCCAAATCCTGAAACGCCGTAATGTTCTGCGACCCAACGTTCGAGATGCGCAAACCCGCTGAACGCAAAATCGCGTTCAAGATACAGGGTATCGTCCAGATCAAAAACCAGCATCAATCGATATACACGGCGCTGTCATACCGCATCATGCGCACCCCGTCGCGCCAATCGTTATGGGGGGACGATGGCAATCCGCCCACCTCTTCCAGCAGCCATTGCGCAAACGGCGCGCCTGCATGGTCTGCCAGCGGGTATCCACCCCCAAAACGCGCGTTTATTTCGATGACGCATGGCCCCAGTTTCGGGTCGTCAATGATCTGAAAGCACGCCACCCCTCGCAGGTCGGGCAGCGCGTGCACAATCCCCTCGGCAATTTTGTGCAGGTCAGCGCGGCGTTCCGTGCGGCCCTTTTCGACCTCGCCCGCCCTGATCTGGATCCGTTTGTGCGGTATCACCGTTTGCAGGCGGCCTTCCTGATCGACAAACATGTTAATCGTGTATTCCGGTCCGCTCAGATTGTCCTGAAAGATCATGGGTTCGGGGAAAACGGCGGGAACTTCGTCTATCGAATTGAAAACCTGAAGCCCGCGGCTGGCGCTGCCACCGCTTGGTTTCGCGAATGCTGGCCAGGACACACCGTCTGGATTTTCAAGAACTCCCGCGTGATCCAATGTGCGCGGAACGGGCACTCCGGCCGCTGCCAGAACGGCAGAGGTTTGATGCTTGTCCCGAACAACCTCGATCACATTCGGGGGCGAGACATGGACATGCGCGCCTGCGGCGGCGAATTCGTCCAGCGCCACGGACAGGGGCAACAGTTCGGGATCGATCGTGGGGACCACCAAATCCACACCATGATCGCGCACGATCTGTAAAACAGCAGGGATGTAACCGGGATCGTCGGTTCTTGGCACTGCAAACGCCTGATCAGCCAAAGCGCAGGCGGCGCTTTCATCCGGGTTCAAATCACATGCAAGAATTTCGAGATCACATTCAAGGCGTTCGGCGGCCGCACGAAAGCAGTTAAGCAATCCAACGCGACGACCAGCGGAACAAAGAAGAAGTTTCAAGGCGCGACGAGCCATGTTTACCTATAAAATATCAAACAACTACGCAGACCTACAGTTACATGGTTAAGGTAATTCTGTGAACGCTCATCGCGCCGTTGAGGCGAATTATTTTGCCCCCGTGCGGTTGTGATCAACCGTCGAAACATCCCGCCACCCCGCCGGCATGTACCAAACCGGCCAATAGGCTTGGATAACCGTGAAACATAGTGCAGATCGGCCAAAGAACCGACTTAAATGCGCACATAAACAAGCACTTGACTAGAATTTTACCGTTTCTACGGGATTCCCCTAATTCTCGTGCAGGGTTTATCTGTGTAATTTGAAGACAACAAAGTTTTACAACCGGTGAGGCCGCAAGGCTAAATCACTCACTCGTTGAATGGCCAGCATTTGGGGTGCTGGCCATTTGCCTTTCCGGCACCAAAAACACGCATTTCTGGCTTTTGTACACTTGCCTGCGCAGGACGGCACGCAAGATCGCTGGGCATTGGCTGTGACCATCCACTTGCACGATCCGAATGGCCTGGAATTCGGCGGGCACGACCGGGATTCCAAAACAAAAAAGGGCCGGTCACAGGACCGGCCCAGTGAGTTCAGCTGAACCGAGGGATTAGTTCGAAGCTGCGTTCAGTTTTTCGTTCTGCTCGCGCAGCGAGTCCGAAATGATCGCGTACCATTCGCCGGACTCGCGCATTTCGTTCAGACCCTTGTTCATCATCGCAATGTATTCGCGCGCGAACGGGTTGGTGCGGTGCGCCAGGAAGCTCATCGACGACAGGGTCGAAACATATGGGTTTTCAATGATGTCAGCCGAGGTCAGGCCCATGTCGTTCATGGTAGATGCAAACAGATCAACTTCGAACGCCGCCACATCCGCGGTGCCGGTCAGAACTGCATCCAGACATTCACGCGCAGAGCTGGGCTGAACGACGGTTGTGTTCTCACGGTTCAAGCCAACTTCTTCCAGAACAACCATGCTCCAACCCGCCATCCGGCAAATGGTGGACCCTTCAAGATCGCTGAAATCCGTTGCGCTTGCATACTGGCTTTCAGGCAGAGTGAAGAAGCCACCGACGACGTCGTAGACCGGAACCGACGCAACAAACTGGGTGCAGCGCGCCGTTGTTTCAGCCGACCATTCGTATGTGCGGTTTGTGCAATCCGGAACGGTCCAGGCGATCGAGATATCAAATGCCCCAAGCGGCAACAGGGTCTCCAAGTGCGAGCTCCAGTCGTCTACGAAGCTGACCGAATAATCGCGGCTGTTGCCAGCCCGCTGCAGGCTGGTGGTTGCCAGACGGGTCATGATGCCGCCGCCGCTCAGCGCCTCGGTTGTGAACGGCTCCCAGCCGTTACCGGCAACCATTTTGATCGGCGGGGCGTAGACGTTCGAACGCTTGACGCTGGCCGCACGCTGTTCTTCCGCTGCGATGATTTCCTGCGCCGATTGGCCGTTTGGCAGGCTGCCATCTTCACAGGGCAGAGCAAGGACCAGGCCAGGCTCAAGCGCGTTGGGGTTGTTGATGATGTTGCGGTTCGCGTTGAAGATCGGCTGATAGTTCGAGGTGCCATAGGCGGCAATCGCGATGGTCGCCATCGTGTCGCCGTCTGCAACGGTGTAGTTGGTGCAGGCCTCTTGTGCTGCGGCAGCACCGGCGCTGAGCGCGGTAACGGCGCCGGCCGACATTACAACTTTCTTCAGATTAAATTCAAACATGTCCACTTCCTCCAGACTATTCGTTTGTCAGGCCATTTGGGGCCTTAGCCATTTTCCATTTGATGCCGCAGTGCAGACGACACGATGTCGCGCCATTCGCCGGATTGCTGCATGATTGTCAGACCCTGATTCAGCGTCTCAAGGATCGCTTCCCCATCAGGATTATCTTTGTGGGTCATGACGTTAAGCGACTTGATCGCCGCAAGGTTGGGGTTTTCGATGATGCGATGCTCGTAGCCCAGCCGCGAGATTGCCTCGACCGCCAGATGGGCTTCGATTGCGACGATATCCGCGCGCCCTTCGATGACCGCGTGAAAACAGTCATCCGGCGAAACGGGACGCATCAGGCTGATGACCGGCTCGTACAGGCTGACGGCATCCATATGCGATAGCGACCAGCCTTCGGGGCGGCAGATGGTCGTGCCTGCGAAATCGGAATAGGTCAGCGTTTGTTCGTAGCCCGATCCTTCAAGGGCAAAGAACGTATCCACAACTTCGTAGAACGGGTTCGAGAAATTGTAGGTTTCACAGCGTTCACGGTCGCTTTCAGACAGGGCTGCCGCCTCTTCGCAATTGGGGCGCGACCATGGGAAGGTTCCGTCAAAGGCCAGCGTTGGCATCAGCAGGTCCAGATGCGAGGACCAGTCGTTGACGAACTGAATTTTATACGCCTGCTCGGGCGCGGCGCGCAGCATCGCAGTTTCGACCAGACGGGTATAAAGCCCACGGTTCGGCAATTCCTCGTCGGTGAACGGCGCGTAGTTACCACCTGTGATCAGCAGAATCTGCCTGTCGCGGATCTCGGGGCGGTCGTCCGACCGGGCCTCTCGGATCAACGCGGCACCTTCGGCGCGGGCCGCTTCAATCTCTTCCACCGCCGACGCTTTGGCCGCCGAAACGGCGTCTTCGCTGGCTTTCTTGGCTTCGGCCTCGGCCGCTGCAACGCGGGCTTCGGCATCGGCAATCGCCTTCGCGGCACGCTCTTCTGCGGCTTTCACCAATTCCGATGCCATTTCGGCGGCCAGACGTTCCGCCTCGGTTTCCGGCGGAGCAACCGCACGGCCGACGTCTTCGAGGCAGGGCAGGGTCAGAACGTCACCGACACGGATGATGTTGGGGTTGGACCCGATGACATCGCGGTTTGCATCGTAAATGATGCGGAAATCCTCGGTCGAATAGACCTGGATCGTCAGTTCTCGCAGGCTGTCGCCGCGCTGAATCTCGTAGGTCGAACATGCCTCTTGCGCCGAGGCCGCGCCGGTGGCGGCGGCAAGGGCAAGGCTTGATATGATTAGGTGCTTTCTCATGGGTCCTGTTGCTTTGCCTGTTAGGGTCGTGTCGGTTTCGCGATTGCGATTGTCAGGTTGTCCTGATCTGGATTGGCCTTGGCCAGAACGGCCCGCAGCAACGCGTCCGCGATTTCCTGTGCCAATGCGGTTTTGTGTTCGCGCAGAACAGCCTCGATTTCGCTGTCCGAGAGGGTCTGCAAACCATCGCTGCCAAGGATCACAACATCACCCGAGCTCAGCGTCAGCGGCGTTTCAGGGCAGTCAACCTTGGGGATCGCACCACCCATGACAACCGAGGTCAGCTGATTGCGATCCGGATGGGACTGCGCCTGCGCCTCGGTCAGCTTGCCTTCGGCCACTTGCGCATCGATCACGGGGGCCATCGAATGGTCTTCGTTGACCTGTGTCAGAACACCATCCCGAAACAGATAAAGCGGGCTGTCACCGATTGAAATCCAGTACATCCGCTGGTCAAGGAAAAGCGCGCCCAGCAGCGTTGACCCCATATTGAAGCCGCCGCCTTCTTCTTCGTTGTGGTTCGCAATCGCCGTGTTGGCCAGCATCGCAGCCAGGGGCAAGGCATCAACCGCAGCGGGTTCGGCCAGGGTGTCACCGCTCAGCTCCGCATCCAGCGACTCGCGCCAGGATGCGATTACCAGCTCCGAGGCGACCTCGCCCGCCTCGTGACCGCCCATGCCGTCAGCGATCACGATGTAACCCGCGTCGACCGCATCGAACATCCGTGCAGCCACGGCATCTTCCTGCGTGTCTCGCTGACCCTGGTTCAGGATCAGTGCAATATCATATGCCGGAGTCGCCAGCATCTATTACGAATCCCGCCAGTCAAAGCCGTCGTCGCAGAAGGCTGTAAACCGGATCGAGGTTTCGCTGATGCGGATCAGGTCGCCGCTGGACAACGCCACAGTACTCAGAACCGGCTTGCCGTTCAGGCGCACAAGGTTGGCCTTGCCGCCATGGCCAAGATAGCATTTGCGATCTTCCGGATCATAGGCAATCACCGCGTGGTTCGAGCGGGAAATCCCCGTATCGCCAAAGTCCAGCTGAATCGCCTGATCGTCGTTGCGGCCAATCTGCATCAGACCTTCTGTCAGGGTGATGCTGGCCCCACGTCCGGGCCCCGAGGTGACAACCAGCCACCCGACAGGGAAGGTCTCTTGCACGGCCTCGGTTTTAGCGACCGGCTCAGCGGTTTCCATCAGGTCCTGAACATGCGTGTCGGCGCGCTCGAACCCAAGGAACGTGGTCTTGACGCGCGAACGGCGGTCCTGCGCGGGGGCGGGCTGTGGCGCTGCCTCAACTTCCTGCGTCACTTCAGGCGCGGCTTCAGCCACCGGGGCGGGGGTTTCAACGACCTCTGCCACTGGTTCTTCCGCGACCGGTTCCTCAACGGGGGTCTGCACCGGTTCCTCAGCAATCGCTTCCGGCTCAGAGGGTGTTTCTTCGATTGGCTCAACCGCGTCTTCGGTGGTCAGGCGCAGGGTCACGATCTGCTCATCCGCGACCGGTGCGGGCGTTTCTTCCTCTGCACCCATGTCAGCCGTTTCGGCCTCGTCTTCCACGAAGATCGACTGTTCAACCGGTTCCTCAACCTCTGCGGTATCTTCCTCAGCGAAGTCCGGCATCTTTTCTTCCGGCATCAATTCATCCGTTTCCTCATAGGAATCGGATGACATATTCCCGCCGGCCAGCGCCGCGCGCAGGGCGTTGAAATCTGCGATGGGCTGTTCCTGCTTTTCCTCGATGGGATCTTCGCTGGCCGCTGCCGACGTGGTTTCCGTGGCTTCGTCTTCTTTGGCTTTGCCGGCGCCTTCGAGAAGCCGGCTAAGAGGGCTTTTGTATTTGAACATGGCGTCGACACCTTCAATCTCTTGGCACGCAACATGTGTGCCGGGGGCTGCAACATACCTCTGCGCAAGACAGCACAGCGGCGTTCATCATATTGAAAAACCTGGAAAACTCTTACCTTCTGCGGCGGGCCGGTCCCCGTCAGGATGGCCTGAAAGGCGGCCATCCTCAGCAAATACACACTGGCAAATCACATTCGAACCGGTCAGATCACTCCTGCGATAGCGGCATCACAGCGGCCGTTTCACTTCCGTTCCGTGTCACTGTGAAACGGGCCTGGGATTTTTCTTCGGCAACAAGCGCGGCCAGCAACTCGTCCAGGCTCTCTGCGCCGTTGAGTGCGACACCACCCTGCGCCTCGCTCAGCAGAACATCGCCTTTCTGCAGGTCGCCCGCAGTCTCGGCTGGAACGTCTGACACAACGGTCTGCCAACTCTCGTCACCCGTGCTGCGGATTGTGAACATATAGCCGTTCTCCAATCCGACCGAGCGGATGGCGGGCAGGGCCAACAAACCGTTCTGCGCCCGTGTTTCACCCAAGGGGCGATACCGGGCCGCAACACGGATATAGCCGTCCGGGTCAACATTGAGGTTGTCGAGAACATGCGTTGCAAAGGACGCATCACCCCGAACCGGGCTGCCATTGAGCGTAAAGATCGTCGAACCGCGCTGAACCCAATCACCGATGACCGACATGTCCTGATTCTGATCAACGCCGGTTATCGAAAACGTATGCCCGGTCGACGCGCGGCGGCGCGAGATCGAGAAAGGAATATCCACATCCCAATGCGAGAATGCGATCTGGTTCTCGGCCAGATCCACCGGACCAGCCGGTTCCGCAACAGCGGTCTCGGCGGGGGCCGGATCATTGACCGCCGCGTCCGGTTCTGCGGCGGCTGCTTCTGTGGCAGCCGCTTCCGCAGCGTCGGAACTTGCCTGCTCGACAGGCGGCTCTGAAATTTCTTCTGGTGCAGGTGTGGCCACCGTTTCGGAGGCGGCTTCGGGTGTTTCTACAACCGTTTCCTCGGCGGGTTCAGACTCAACCACTGCTGGCTGTGCATCTGTGGCAACCACCGACGCAGTTTGCGTGTCATCCGCTTTGTCGCCACCCGACAAGACAAAGAAGCCACCCGCGGCAACTGCCAATGCAACCACAGCCACACCGGCCAACAGCTTGCCGCTGCCGCCAGACCCGCTCTGAACCACGGTGTCCACCGCGACCGGAGTGTCTTCTTTTGCAGCGAACTTGGCCCGTTCATCGTCTTTTTTGTCTTCGTTCCCCAGCGCAATATCGGCGTTTCCAGCCAGCAGCGCCGTCACGACCGCTTCGGCATTTTCGGTCTCGGCCTTGATCCGGGCTTTTTCCGCCTCTTTATCCGTGCGATCCATCCCGACGATGACCGAAACCGGGCGGTAGGCAAACGTATCGAACATCACGCCGGGGCCACGGAACATCCGCAACCAGTCCAGCGCGCTTTGCAGGCGGTCGGTAGCGTGAACCTCCATCGCCTTGTCGATGGCCTCAAGGAACCCTTCGGGGTAGCCGTCAAACCGACCGGCCAGCGGCGCGTAGGGATCATCCTGCCCATTGTTGAAGGCGTTCAGGCGGGATTGGCCATCAATCGGGCGCTCTCCGCTGATCGCGTGATACAAGGTCGCGGCCAGAACATAGAGGTCGCTGCTTGGGCCTTGCTCGGCCCCGCGCACGTAGAACTCGTGCGGAGAGTATCCGTCCTTGATCACCCGCAAGGTCAGCAGCGCCGCGGACTTGTTGGCCGCCTGTTCCCGTGCAGCGCCAAAGTCGATCAGAACCGGGTCGCCATTTTCGTCAATCAGTATGTTGTCCGGCGAAATATCCCGGTGCAGCATCCCGCTTTGGTGAATGAACGACACCGCCGACAGCATCTTTTCGGTCACCTGAACGATAAAGTCCGGGCCGCTTTCGTTTTCGGGGTTCTCGACGTAATCCAGCAGGTCACACCCCCGGATCAGGTCCATCGCGATATAGGCGGTGTCGTTGTCTTCGAACACCTGATGCACATCGACGATATTGGGATGCACAAGCCGCGCGTGGTTGCGGGCTTCCTGAATGAACAGGTCGATGATGGCGCGCAGGTCGTCTTTGTATGCCGGATCGTTCGGCGCCACCAGATCACCGTTACGGCGGCACAGGGCACCGGGAAAACACTCTTTGATCACCACGTCACGCTCCAGGCTGTCGCGCGCCAGATAGGTGATTCCAAATCCACCATTGCTGAGATATTTCAGGATTTCATACTGCCCGCGCAAAAGCTTTGCGCCGGGTTGAAGTCCTTCGATCTGAGGTTCGTCGTGCGATGCACCGACCGCCTGGTTGTGGCTCATTTCATTCCGCCCGTTCTACTCGTTTTGCGGTACAATAATCGGGCAAATCGCCCACGAACTCACAACCAAAAACAACCGCAGGACACTTGAGAACGGTTAGACGTTTCAAATTTGACTTTATTGGGGCCGCCTGATGGCTTCACTATGGATCGTTTTTGTGCGATATCTATATTTAGATACCACACCATCCACTAACACAATATGTTGTCTCTATAGCTAAGAAACTTGAAAACTGACGCCCCGATTTGAGACGCTTGGTCTACGATTTCGAAACAATTAAGAATCGGTTTTTGCTGTTTTCGAATCGCCGCAATGCAGCTCAATCTATGCGAGAACGGCTCAGGTTCCGGTTTTTGGCTGCGCCGCAGCAACCGTGCTGCCAGCCCAGGCGAGGTTATCGCCCAGCTGCACCAGAATGCTGATCGCATCTTTCAACGGCGCATCTCCGCTTTCGAATTGCAGCAGCAGCAGCAGGTCCGTGGCCTTTTCGAACTCGGCCGGAATCCAGTCAGCCTCGGGGTCGATTTCGCCGCCTTGCTCCAACCGTTCGGCGAAATCTTCGACGATTTCCTGACAGCTTTGCAGAAAGGCCGCAGGTTCGATCGATGAGGAATCGCGCAGGTCCTCATAGATACTGGCAATTGCCGCCAGCCAATCTTCCAGAATCGGATTGTTCAAGGGCGGCAGGGCAGAGCCCAGCGTCGCTTGCATCGAAGGCGCGTCAGACTGTTCAGGCTCGGCATCAGGGCCTTGCAGGGCTTCGAGATAAGGCAGGAAGTCCCGTTTCAGATCTTCGCGCGCAGCGTTCAGGTCGTGTTTGCGTCGGTCCGAGGCAGCCTCGAGAACCTGTTCGGCCAGATTCTGACCACCACAGGTTTCCCATAGGTCAAAGTCCGGCTCGGGCTCCTGCGCCATGGCGCGGACCGCGACCGGGGTGCCAATCGGAACAACCGCGCGGAACAGGCCGTCCTTCTCCTTGTTCAACCGCGCCAAAACCCGGTCCAGCGCGTCGCGCACGGGCGGCAGGTCGGCATGGGTCACGGCAAGCAGGCTGTTGTCGCGCAGCTCGGCGGGAACCTGTGCCCACAAATGGCGCTCGGTCTCGCGCCAGGCGTTGGTTCCGTTGGTGCACCAGATCGCGCAGTCCACGAATTTCAGCAATTCGAGCGTTTGCTTGTACGTATCGTCCAACGCGCCCGATCCGGGCAGATCAAACAGTGAGATTTCCTTTAGGGCAGGGGTGTTCAGCCCAACCGAGATGAAATCAGGCTCATCCGCCGCCGCCTTTTCCAGCGCGATGCCGGAGTAGGTTTTGGGCTGCCTGTCCCACCATCCAACGGTTGTCTCGGGCGCGTCCGCATAGGCAACGATCACCAGTGGCAACTTCAGGTGCTGCGGACCCGTGGGCAGGATATCTGCCCCGGCCAGCATATTGGCAAGGCTGGATTTACCGGCCCCGAACTCCCCCGCGAAACCGATATTGACCGCGTTCGACAGACGTTCTGCATGGGCCAGGGCGCGCGCGCGCATATCTTCCAGCGCCGCGTCGGGCTCCATGTTTTCTGTTGCGGTCAGAAAGCGCTCAAGCTGGCGCACTTCCTGTTCGGTTCCGGGAAAGTCGATCATTCCGCAGCCTCTGCCTGTCGTTCTTCCGAATGGCCGGGTCCAAAGATGGTCTCCAGCTCATCCCTGATGCGCCGCGCCCGGTCAAAGGCTGATTGCGCCTCGGCAACGGCATTGGTTTCGCCCGTGCCGCTTCTGTGTTCCAGATGCCCGGCCAACAGGGCCAGGTAGTGATCCAGAACGGTATTCAGCCGTTCCAGCAAATCATCCCGCGTGGTGTCGATCAGATCGTCGCCGATCAGTTCGAACTCCTGCACAATCATCCGCTCGGCCCGTGACACCACGCTGTTGCGCGAGATCAGGCGCGACAGCCAGTTTACACGCAACTCTACCGTGATGCCACGGGTCAGCGCGGTCGTGTCCGGGCGGAACCAACGCACGGCACTGGTGTTCATGCGATTGTCGACCGGTTCCTGCCAACCGGGCAGGGCGCGCAGCGCCGCATTGCACCGCATGTCGATGGCATAAAGCTCGCTGAGCATCCGCTGCCGCACCACTTGCGAGGCCCCCTGAACCAGTTCCCGCATCCGGTCGCGCAGGGGCGTAAAGTTCAGCTCGGTATCGCCTTTGGCCAGCAAGGGTGACTTCCCCTCGGGACCACGCACAACGACCGAGACCGCCTCGGCCACGGTGTCATCCATCACGCCGCGCAAGTTCGACAGGATGTCGTCCATGTCGCGGGTAATGTCCTGTGTTTTTTCTGCGATGAGGCCGCGCAGTTCGCCAAGAGTTTTGTCGTTTTCATCCGCGCTGGCCGTCGCTTCGCCGGTTTCGTCCTCAAGCGCGCGCAGATGCGCCTGCGAGCGTTCAAACTCGCCCTGCGCAAAGCTGTTCAGGTGCTGCCACGCCATGCGCAATTGCTCATCCCGCGGCCCGTCAATCAACGCCTGCGTCACGTGACGGCGCAGGTCCGGCAGGCCCGATGCGATCATGGCCGCAAAGCGCAAGACAGCCTCGCGGCTGATCGGGCCGGGGCCTTGCTTGATCTCTTCCACCCCGTCCAGATACTGCCGCATCTGCTCGGGATGCGCGCGCAGCCAGGCCAGAACGTCATCATGGTTGACGCCGGTTTCATCGCCCGTCAGCGCGTAGTGTGCCCATTGTGCGCTGCCCATCAGCACGTCGATATTCGAGTTTCCAAGCGCCTGTTCCAACCCGTCCAGAACGTCGGCACGGACCTTGGTGGCATCGTCGGCACCCCCGCCCAGTTCATCCACGCGGTTGATAAAGACCACGATCTGCCCAAGTTCCAAGGCCTGCATCAGGCGGAACAGTTTCAGATCGGCACGCGACAGGGCCTGATGCGCCGACAGAACCACCACAAAGAAATCGGATTCCTTGAGGTACTGGCGCGAGATTTCTTCGCGGATCAACAGCGGGTCGTTGACCCCCGGCGTGTCCGTCACCGTGAGTGGGAAGGGGAAGTGACCGATATCAAAATAAACTTCGGCCTTGCGGGTGATGTCGCTGTAAAGACCCCGGTCGCTGCCCGGATCCAGCGGGCCATCCTCGGTCGGGTCATCTCCGGCGCAGACATAGCGCGCCAGATCGTCCGAGGTCAGCTCTTCCAGATCGTGATGCTGGCCCAAAAGCTGTTCGTAGCTGTCGCCAAGACGCCGCTGCGCGCGGGTTTTCATCGCCTCGACCTGCTCTTCGATCATCTCGCGCTTATAGCTGTCCTCGTCATCGGGGAACATGTTGCGCAGCTCTTCACCCTCGGCGATCAGCGATTGCCACTGGTGATTGTCGAAGAAATGAAACTCGGCCCCTTCGGTCCGGCCCGAGGGGTGGCCAAAGTGCATATCCGTGATCACCGTGGTCCACGGGTTCACATCCGAGGGCAGATATTCGGCCTGCCCGGTGAACCCGTTGATCAAACGGGATTTGCCCGCCTTGATCTGCCCGACAAAGGCAATCGACGGTTTCAGATTGGACAGATCGCCAACAATGCGCGAGATGAACTGACGGGTCTCGTCATGGCTCGTCTCATTCATGTCCTCGGCTATGCGGATTAACTCGCGACGATTGGATTCACTCATACTCGTTACCCTGATAAAACTACACGACTTGAATTATTAGAAAATTTGAATGTTTTGGAGGCGATCATCCGTCCGCCTCCTGCAACGCAGCCCAAAGATTGACAACCGCCCCGAGTTTTCGGGCTTCATGCACAGCGATCGCGATCTGCTGGCCGTCATTCACAACGGCCAAACCAGCACCCTTGCCGCCGGACGGGCGCATGACGATCAGTTGGGGATGATCCAGCGCGGGCTGTGTGTCTTTGTCCCAACCCGCCAAATCGGCCGCAAACTGCGCCAGCAGCGCCTGATCCGGAGACAACCGCCCGCCGGGGGCGCACTTTTCAGCCATGTGAGAGATATCGCCGTCCTGCGCCGAGGCCAGAACGGACCCAAACGCAAAGCGTTCTGCGCCTGCAAAAAACGTCTGGGCGAGTGTGCCGGTTGATTGCGGCTCAGGCAGTTCGGCAACAGGTTCTGCGTCATCGGGTACCACCGAAACAATCGGTTCCGCCGGAAGATCGATCTTGGCACAGGCGTTTTCGATTTCCCGCAGGGTGACGCCGACATCGTCAGCCTCCAGCGCCCTGTCGGTTTGCAGAGACAGCAACTCCAGCGGAGCAGGGGCAGATGCAATATCCGTCACCAGCCGCGCCATGTTTTCAATCAATTCGTCACGCGCCGCTGTATCAAAATGGGGCACGGGGCCCGAGACAACGCGGAATACATCTGTCACGCGCGAGCTGTTCACCTCGATCGCCAGACAATCACCATTGGCGGCCGTGAACTCCAGACGACGTGGCAGAATCGTGCCACGGATCACCCGCAAGACCTCGGCCCGGCGCGCAGCAGCCGTGTCCCCCGCGATCACCACCGCCGGGGACAATCGGGCAACAGACGACCGCCCGATATCTTCGAGCATGTCGAGTATGTCCGTGTCCATCATGCCGTGACCCCCTCTGGTCCCGTTCACACTGCGGCCGCAACCGGCCCCAGGCTTAGATGCGATTTCGTCAACGCCAGCCCGACGTTCGCGCTGTTGCGACAGATGTAGCAGACCACATGATCGGGATATTCCCGGGTCCGCAGAAAGATGTTCAGCCGGGCTTTCGAGAACACCGCGATTTCCCCAAATCCCGGATTGTCCTCGTCTTCTGTTCCGGCCTGACGCAAAAGCGCCTCAAAACCTGCCACCCCGCGCCCCTGAAACAGGTTCGCCACGGCGATTGCCAGCGAATCCAGATCAACCGCGCCGTCCGGATCGGGCGTGCTGGTGCCCAGCAGCATCCCCGTTTCCATGTCGATATACCCGGCTGCAATGCAGTCGGGTATGGTTTCGATCGCGGTGTTCAAGGCAGCCTGAATTGACATTTAACTAACTGTTTTACCTCACTAATAGGCGGTTATCCCAATCCGATTTCGATTACAAGACATGCCATTCCGCCCCGCTGTTTTCGCTGGTTTTCGGGATCGAGCGCAGCGTTTCCCTGGCTTGCTTAGCGGTATGCTCGACGGCGATCTGATCGAACTCGGACAGAAAGGACTGAAAGACCTTGATCAAGGCTTCTGCGTCCGTGGGCAGATCCTCGTTTTTGGTCACTTCCTCCCACATGGCTGCGGCGCTCAAGGGCGCGCCAACCGCCACTTCGGTCAGATCATTCAGATCGACCACATGGGCTTCGGGACCATTGACCAAATCGGCTGATGCCTTGATCTCGACCAGACCGCTGGTTTCGGGCTCGGGCTCGTATTCCTCTGCGCCCTGGTCCTGCTGTTCGGCCATCAGTGCCGTGATCGAGGATACCGAGACCTCGATGCTGCGCTCATCAGGTTGCGCCTGATCTTGCGCAGGGCCTGCAATCGCTTCGGGTGTTTCCTTCAACGTATTCGTCAGTGATGACAGCAGATCCTCGGACTCATCCGCTGACCCATCCGATGCGTCGTCTGCCAGGATGTTTTCAACTTCATCATCCAGTTCCGCGTCATCCAGAAGATCATAGTCTTCCAAATCGGCCTCGGGATCGGGAACAGCTTCGATGTCCAGCGGATCATTGGCCGTGTCCCGGAAATAGGCGCGCAGCTCGTCCTCATTGCTTTCGTCAATCTCGGGCGTCGACTCGGGCACCATTTCGGCGCGCAAACGCTCGGCCTCGGCTGCGTCGATACGTGTGCGATCCGCATCTTCGGGGCGACGTTCCACCCGCGCGGGACGAACCGGAAAGCTGGTCACGACCGAGGCATCTTCGCCCGCATCCGTCAACGGGTTCACAAGTTTGAGCGGGGCCGAAGCATCGGGCGCTGCCGTTTCGGTGGTCTTCGACGGGCGCAGCGGCTGCACCTTGGGCGCGTCGGACAGGCTTTTGTCGATCTGATAGCGCGCCAGTTGATCGGCGCGGTTGTCCATGATCTGCTCGGTGATCTCCAGAAAGCTGTCGATCATCTTGCCGCCGCCGCTGCGCGACCACATCTCGGCATCCCCCGTCTTGTCGCGCGCTTCAATCGCATCACGTGCGGAAAACAGAATCGAGCGGTTGAACAGATGCCCGGCCTCGCGGTTCACGCGGCGCAGAACCTTTTGCCGGTCCTTCGCGCTCAGCGCATCTGCCCGTGTCACCAGCAGCAGCGAGTTATGTTGCAACCGTTCAGGCAAGGACACCCAGGTCGCCCGCTCGGTCTCGCGCCAGGCCTGCGTGGCATGGGTGCACCACAAAACCCCATTGGCCTGACCCACCGCACGTTGCCATACATCGGTCGAGATCTTGGGGTCTGATATACCCGGCGTGTCGATCAGATCGACCGCCTCAAGAATGTCCGCCTCAAGAAAGATGCGAATGAACTGCGCATCGTTGACGCCGACGGTTTCAAGCTGATCCAGTTCGATCTGCTCGGTGCTGCCATCATGCCGTTTGACATAGGCCGGACGATTGCCCCAGCTAAACCACACCGGAGGCAACTGCGTTGCCGTCACCTGCGTCGGCAGGGTGTGCGTGCGCAGCAAAAAGTTCATCAGGGTGGATTTCCCGGCGCTGAATTCGCCCATTAAGGCGAAAACCGGCTTCCGGCGCGACCAATGCTCGATACGCTCCCATGCCTTGGGGGAAACGAAACGGTTATGTGTGTCTTTTGCCATTTTTCTACTTATGCCGCTTCGTTGCTAAGGTCTTTCAGGATGTCGCCCAGAATCTCGTCCCGCGATTTCTGCAATTGCAGATTCGCCATCAGAGCCGGAGTCTGCCCGCCTTTTTCAGCCGAGGCCGAGATATTCAGCAGAGTCTCTTTCTGCTCGCGCATGAAATCAGCCAGCCCGGCGCGGACGTTTTCCAGAACCGCTGCGATCTGGTTTTCCTCGATATCCTTGGTGATCGAGTTCGCCTCGGACGCGATCAGACGGGTATAGTCGGCGGCATAGGCCTCGAACCCTTTTCGGCGTTGCCACCACCTGCGCCACCAGGTGCTTTGCAAGTCCAGCGCGATGGTGCGCCCGATGCCCAATGGGGGCGGCACGCGGGGTACGATGGGCGCTTCGATACTGAACTCGCCCAGATGGTTGCCCAGCAGCTTGTGATACAGCGCCTCGACATCCGCTTTGGCCGCGGAATAAAGCGCCCCGGCCTCTTTCTTCATGGACCGGGCAAAGCTGAAATAGGCCGCCTTTTGCAGCGTTCGCAGACCCGCCGGATCGTACTGCCAGGTGCCTTGTTCGCCATTCTCCTCAAGATGCGCAATCAACGAGTCGGTGGCGCGTTTGACAAAATTGGCCTCAGCCGCGTTCAGACGTTCCAGCACCTTGTCGCGCAACGAGGCGGTCAGGTCGGCGACTTTCTTTTCATATTCCGAGGCAACAGTGGCAATGGCGTCCTCGGGCGAGGCCCCGTCCAAATCGCGAACAACGCCTTCGCCGCCCGACAGGGTCTTGGCAACAGCCGTTGCGCGGATCTGGCTGGCGATGTTGCGCGCGCGGTGGCGTACCCGGTCCAGCAAACGCGCACCTGCGCCTTCGGCGATGCGTTCGTTCATCGCAAGCAGCAGGTCCGGCAAGCCAGACAGCGCCCAGATCTTGTCCAGCGAGGGGGCCTGATCGCCAAACCCGGCAGCCAGATAGAACGTGTTCAGCGTCTGCCGGGATTCTTCGGTCAGAATGTCCGGGTTGCCGGTCAAAGCAGCTTCGGCCCACAGGGCGCTGCCGAACACAACGCTGGTATTGGCGTCGATATTGTTCTGTTTCAGGGTGTCCTGAATGCGATCCCGAATTTCAGGAACCTGATTGACTGGGTCCGCCAGCTCGTCGATCCGGTTGACAAACAGAATGATCTGGCGGTTTTCGAATTGCGCGATGATCCGCATCAGCGCCATGTCCATGGTGGTCAGCGCCTGGCTGGCGGCCAGAACCACAACACAGACCTCGGACCCGCGCAGGCTGCGCAGCGTGATCTGTTCGCGCACCATGAAGGTATCGTTCACACCGGGCGTGTCGCACAGCTTCAGCGAGATCGGATATTGCGGGATATCCATGAACAGCTCGGCCGATTTCGTCACATCGGCAAAACGACCCGTTTTCGGGTCGATATCCGGGTCGTCCTCGTCACCCAGACAGACATAGCGCTGGATCAGTTTTTCGTCAAAATAGTCGTATTGGTGGCTTTGACCCAGAATTAGGTCGAAATGCTTGCCCAGACGGTCTTCGGACTTGGCCTTCATCTCGGCGATCTGACGGCGGATATCGTCCATCTCGTCATCAGCACCGGCCCGGTTCGCCAGTTCACCCAACCGACCCCCGCCGACCATCAGATTGTCCCATTCTTCCTGCTCGAAGAACGTGAACTTGGATTTCGTATCACCGGGGGGGCGCGTGTTGATATTCAGCGTCGTCACCACCGAGGTCCACGGGTTCACATCCGAGGGCAACAGGGCAGGGCGGCCTGCCAGAATATTCACGATCGAGGACTTACCCGCCTTGACCTGCCCAACCATGGTGATGCTGGCGGTGAAATTCTCCATCCGCGTCTTGAGCGTGGCCAGCCGGGCCGAAGACCGCGCATCGGCCACCTCTGTCAATTGGTCGATCTGTGCCGTCAAAGACGACATTGCCGAGGTCATCGGCGCAAGGGCTTCGTTTCCGACAGACAAAAGGTGGTCATTGCGCGCCATGGGTCAGCCTCCGGTTCCGGTGGCAGCAATCTGCGGCTCATGCGACATGCGGCCCGCAGGAAGGCTGGTCAGGGTGTCGATACGGGCGATCAGGTCCAGCGCGTTCCCCAGAATCTCGGCCTCGGCGCGAGGGGAAATTGTTTCATAAGCCACGGAATCGGCCAGAACTTCGATGGAGCTAAAGCGGTCGCCATTTTCAAGGCAGGCCACGCGCCGGCCCGTCGGGAACCCGTCGGACTTGGCAGCGGGCAGGGGCATACGCGCGTTGGCCAGCAGGTAATGCTCGCCCGAATGGGTGCGCAGGGAAATGCCAAAGCCTGTATCGGGATGATCGCGGTTCAGGGTCTTGAGTTCACCCAAAAAACTTTCACGAGCAAAAAAGATCGCATCTTGCTCGGCGGCAGCGGAGTTGTTCAGATTGGTCACGGCAAAGAACCTTGTACTGGAGTTGAGCGGAAAACTCGTACGGTGCCAAGGCGGCGAAAAAGACTCATTAACTCCTGCGCTCAACAAGCCCGGCCAAGGCGGTGTTAATTTGACGCGAATAAGATTTTTTGGTGCTTGAAATGTGGCGCAAATGTGATGCGGCGTGCGCAGGAATGCCTCAACCTTTGAGTGTATTACGGGGTTCCGAAGATTTTTTCGGCCGAGTAGAACGCTGCTTTCAAACCTGACGCAAGGTGAGGTGGAAAAGATGCGATTGGAGTTTCAATCATCTTAAAATATTGTTTTATTTATATTATTTCCGGCCACGTCGAATTTTCTTCGCCCAAAGCCCTAGCAGACAACACCGCTCTGGGCTGGAGGCTGTCCGCGACTTAGGGTGAAAAGACGTTCCGTTTTGCACCCTCAGTGTTGACTGACACAACGTAAACGCGTTTTCCCAAGGCGAACACTGACGAACCATTGTGTCGCCGATCAGAACAATTGTGGCACCCGGAATCCGTCGGCTCATCGACATCAAGATACGTTCCAAATCGTGGAATTTCTGCCAGAGAAACTTACTCAGCCGTCGCTGGGATCGAACGCCAAGCAGTGTCTTTCGCGGCCAAAACCCCTGCCAATCAGAGGGGTTTGGTCCGATCATGACAAACTTGCCTTCGGATCAAATTTACCCCTCGCACTCGGCCACAAGCTTTGTTATGCAGCGCCTCAGTCCGGCACGCAGGTGCCCGGTTGCGGGTGTGGCGAAATTGGTAGACGCACCAGATTTAGGTTCTGGCGCCGCAAGGCGTGGGGGTTCAAGTCCCTCCACCCGCACCATCAAAAATCGAAACAACAATCCGATACGGCCGTCCTGAATTGCCTTCGTGCATGCAATCGCCGGGTGATCACCGGATCTGCAACACGCCGCAGCCCTAGCGCAGGGCAATCTCGGACAACCCAAGCTTGCCCAGCAGAATTTTAACAATACCAACCACGTCGTATTTGTCTTCGACGCGGGCCCGTGACGCCGCGCCCATCTCGGGGACAAGGCTTTCATCTTCGACAAACCGAAGCATCGCCTGCGCCAGATCATCCGGGGAACGTACCGGAGTGACAAATCCCGTGACGCCTTCGACAACCGGATCGGGGCATCCCGGCGCGTCAGAGGTTACGATGGCTCGCCCGGTAGCCATGGCTTCCAGCACCGTCCGGGACAATCCTTCGCGGTAGGAGGGCAGCACAAATACTGAGCAAGCAGCCAGATACGGGCTCACATCGTTTGTTTCACCAAGGTATTCCACGATGCCTTCCGACCGCCACATCTCAAGATCCTGCGGCTGAACCGAGGCGGGGTTCGCATCAAGGGGTCCCAGCAATTGACACCGGATTTCCGGATGGATGGCGCGCAGCTGTCTGGCGGCCTCGACATAGTCGAAAACGCCTTTGTCGCGAAGCAACCTTGCGACCATCAGAAATACAGGAGGTCCTTTCGGCGGAGGTGAGCTGGGAAAGTTTGAAAGGTTGACGCCGGATCCGTGAACAATGGTCACTTTGGTCTCAGGCCCAACCAAGCGTTTGGATCTGAACTCGGCCGCGTCATCCTGGTTGTAAACAAGAACCTCTGGCACGCGTTTCAGCGCATGTCGGTACAGACGCACGGCCCCGGCTTTCAGAACCCGCTTGTGCAGCTTGTGTTCCAGATCCACAAACACATAGCCCAACCCCGTACACATCGGCAGAAACTGTTTCACGCCCGCCATGCGCGCGGCCAAACCACCGTAGATGATCGGCTTCATTGTATAGGCAAACACAGTGTCCGGAGAATACGAGCGCATCGCCCGCACCAATCCAAGCAATGTCTGCACATCTTTTGCGGGGCTTGTGCCCGTTCGATCCATCGGAACGCGCAGAAACTCGACCCCAATCTCGGAAAGGCGGGCCTGAGTTTCTGGATCATCATCAGGCGCGCAGGCCAGAACGTCCGCACGCTTGGCCATTTCCTTCAAAAGATCAAAGCGGAAATTGACCAGTGAAGATGTCAGGCTGGCAATCACCATCACTTTGGGCAGCCTTCCGCTGCGGCACTGGCTCTGACCGTTGGACGGATCCATCAGATCCGAAACCGCGACCCCGGACTGCTGGGATATCGCAGATGATTGACTTATTTTCCGTGTCAAATCCGGCATTCCTGTCGCCCCATCAACCCGCAACCGGTTCTGTTCTCCGGGCAAGATTGGCCGCGTCCGCCATCGTCAAAGATGGCCAGTCATACTCGGATTTCAGTACTTCATATTCGCTCAGAATACGACTGAGCATTAAGATGTTGTCTTCGGTGTTCACACCAAAATTGTGGGGGTGAAACCAAAGATGGAACAGTTGCCCACCCTTGGCCGCGCTGCGCATTTCGCGCCGGATTGCGCTGGTTTGCAGCCGCGCGGCACTGGGAAATCTGTTTGAATAGGGTCTTAAAAACCGGCTGGCCGGAACGTTGCACAAACCAGCCTCGCGCTTTGCATCGACCGAGGTTGTGTGCGGTCTGGGGACATAGCTGTTGGCCAACCTTGATGCGCGGCGCATCAAACCTTCGTCGCGTCGCGCGCTTGGTGTATCAAAGCCAAACGGGCCCGGACCGCGAAACACATCGATGCCTCGGTCACGACAGACGTCCAGCGCCTTGTCACAAACCTGGTTTCTGGGAAACACGATGCTTCTTGGGCGGCTCTGCACCCGGGCCGAGGCTGCAATCGACGCATCTAGATCGGCCTTGAACGCAGCCTGATCCAGCGGCTCTTCCAGACAGAAGTAATGCGAAAATGTGTGCGTGCCAATTTCCTGACCCGGGCAACCAACGACCTGCCGGACCAGCGACAGGCCAAAATGATAGGGGTCCTTTTTTTCGTTTTCGCCCAGCTGTTCGAGAAAGGAATATGTTGTGTTTCTCTTGTCGCGAAATTTCGGCTTGCGCTCGGGCAGGGCGGCCAAAAGCTCATCCCGGTCGTCAAAAAACAGGAACCCGACGGTTGCCCAGGTGGCCTTGATCCCGACGCTGGAAAACAAGTCCAACAGTTGCGGGACAACGTTTCGAACGCCAAGGACGTTGGCGCCGTAGCTTTCCACTGTTTGCGAAGGATAGACGCCCCACATCAACTCAAAGTCGAGTGAAAGAACAAAACCCCCGTTGGATTGTGACCCCGATAACACCAGCTTTTTACCCGTTTAACTTTTACTAAAATACAAAATCGTTCTGATAACCGTCGGTTGTTAGACGCGACACAAGAACGCCTAACACGATTAATTGCTAACACGGCCCGGAAAAACTTGCTATACATTCCGAAAATGAATTTTAACCATTGCAATAGTTAAGAATGTCCAATTCACACAGCGACAGCACAAACATCCCCGATACGATTATCATTGGCGCGGGCCCGTCGGGCCTGAGCGCGGCGTTGGAACTTCAGGCAGCCGGGCAATCATCGATCATTCTCGAACAAGGCACCGAGGTTGGCGGCCTGATGCGGTCCCCGCGCTGGGGGGACTTCATTCTCGATTTGGGGCGCAAAGAGCTATACGCCCGCTTTCCCGAGATTGATGATCTTTGGAGCCAAATGCTTGGCGATGACTACAGGGATTACCCCCACCGCGTTGGCAGCCTGTACCAGGGCAGGATCGTTGAGATGTCTGGCGGGTATCGGGGCGCAACGCGCGGCATGCCTGTAACATGGCTGGCAACGGGCGGGGCTGCGATGCTGAAGGGTTGGATCAAGGGAATGGTCAAACAACCCGAGACATATCAGGACTTTTGGTATTCCCGCGTTGGCAGCAAATTCGCAAAATTGCTGGCCCAAGGGTATTGGGAAAAGTTCCGCGGTGCCCGATGGGCTGACATGCCGCCACCCGAGGCGGATCCGACCGGGAACGGCACCAAATCCGGGCGTTTGGCCTCTGTCAAACAGGCTTTTACGATGGCGCGACGTGGGGGCGTTTCAAAACAGCTTGCCTGGCGACACCCGTATTTCGGCACTGGTCAACTTTTTGAAAAGCTTGCAGCCACCTATGACGACAAAGGCGGCCAGATACAGTTCGGAGCCACGGTCACCGATCTGAAACCGATCAATGGCGAGCAGGTGCTTGTCCGTTGGATCCAAGATGAGGTCGAGCACGAAGCGACCGTTCGCAACGTTGTGTCCAGCATGACGATCGAAAACCTGTGGGGCATGCTGAAAAAGCATGCCGACAGTGACGTCCAGACCCCACAGCCCAAGCCCGAGGCGGATCGGTCAGTGCTACTGGTCTACCTGTTCCTGAAGGCACCTCACAGTTTTCCGCACGCGTGGCTCGAAGTGAACGATCCCAATCTGGATTGCGGGCGCATAACCAATTTTGGGGCCTTTGGTGGCGGGATGGTTCCCGAAGGGCAGGGCGTTTACTGCGTTGAGTATTTCTGTGCCGCGAACGCGCCCATCCTGCAGCTCAGCGAGGAAGATCAGGTCAAAAAAGCGATCTCGGAACTCGAAGGCGCAGGCCTTGTGAAATCCAGCGACATGCTGGGCTCAAAAGTGATTCATTTCCCGCGTACCAATGCGGCTGCCAGTTGGCGTGAACAACAGACGAACTACCGAACCGCCGTGTTTCAGGAAGTTAAGAAGTTTTCTTCAATCTACCATGTGAACCGTCCCGGAGCCGATTGGGCCAGCCTGACCGGCATACAAGCCGCCCGCGCGATTTCCTCGCAAGATCGCAACGGCTTTGATCTGATCGCCGACCCAACCATTCGGCAAAAGGACAACATACCGACCGAGGCCACATCTTCGCGTGTTTAGGGTGTTCTGGCTGCAATCTGTCTGAATTTGTTGCAGCAACGGCTTTGTTTTTGCCAGATCCAAGCAAACAAAATTAACATAATCATAGTTATAAGTCTTTCAGGCCACCTCAAGATTACCCAACAGAATTGACGTCATGTCCGCCTCGATCACCCCATCAATGGCGACCACATCCACACCTGTTTCATAGTCGACATTGGACGCGGTAATGCCGGAAAGATCCGCGTCGGCATCCAGGAAAACCCATTTCGCGTCATGTGCTGACGGTTGCCCAACAGCCACTTGCAGAATCGCCAGCGCATCCAGCGCGTTGATCGTACCGTCCTGTGTAATATCAGCAGCGATCAGGTTTTCCGGCGCGGCGGGCCCGAATGTCGGTTCAAGCCCGACCGCAATCCGCAACACCTGAAGCGCGTCCAGCGCTGTGATTTCGGCGCTGGCGGTCGAATACCCTTTGGTGATGTCCAACTCGCCAGCGTAGGTCCCTGCTGGCAGGCCCAAGTCGAACCTGCCATCCTCATCCGCTGTGGTGCTGATTGTGCTGTTGCCGTCGGGTGTGAATTGCAGTTCGGCATCTCCAAGCCCCGGATTGGGCCCCTCGGAATCAATCGAAACGCTGCCCTGAATACCGTCGGAACTCGGCGGATCGGTCACTCCAAAATCGCTGAAATCGACGGGGATGTGGTCCGGCCCGCCAAAACCAGCACCAAAGATTTCATTGCTTGTCAAAGGACCGCCCGACGCTGATGTGAGTTGCACAACCTCGTCGCGATAGGTGATCTCGGCCCCGTCAGCGGTTGAGGTGACGGTCAGCTGCGCGGGGGATCGCAGCAACAGATAATCAAACAGGTCCAACCGATCCACACCCGCCTGAAAGTCGGTGATCGTTGTCGGGCCGCTGCCCGATTGCATGACAAAGATGTCGGCCCCTGCCCCGCCGGTCATGGTGGTCGCCCCTGCCCCGGCGATCAGAATGTCATCACCCGCGCCGCCCGACAGGGTCGTGTTCAGTACGCCACCGCTCAGCATATCATCCAGCGCAGTGCCGGTTACGGTACCAAAACCTTCGCTCACCACACCCAGATCATCGACGGACACCGTAAAAAGGTTCACGCCCGCGTCGATCTGGCTGGTGACAAGAATCTGTAACTCATCCCCAACATGCGCAACGCTCAGGCTTTCGACGTTCTGCAACCCGCTGTCCAGAGTGTCGGCGAAACTGTCCAGATGCACCAATTGCCCGTTCGGCGTCATGGTGAACAATGTGATGCCGTCATCACCGCCGCCAGCAACCACAAACACCCGCCCGTCCACCTCGATCACCGACAGATCCTGTACCGAGGCGAACCGGGTATCCAGCGAATCCAGCACATGGTCGGTCGGGATCAGACTGCCATCGCTGTGCAGCTTCATGACGCTTAGTGAGTTGCTGCCCGACCCGGCAACAATCACCCAGGATTCGCCGAACGCTTCGATAACCTCGACCGCCGTTGGCGTCGCGATGCCCAACGTTGCCGTGGCCGCGCTGTTGTCGACCGCGCTCAGCGTTCCGGTCCCTACGACCGTGTATGTTGTGATGCTGTTGCTGGCGGCGTCGGTAGCGATCACGATCTGCTCTGCCCCAACCTGAATCGCCTGCATCGAATCGGCAGACCCCGTGATGAGACCGGCAAGGCTCAGCGTGCCGTCGCCATTGATGACATAGGTCCCGATCTGGCCGGTATCCTCATGCGCCATCGCCAAAAAGTCGGTCGCGCCGACGGATAATTGCACCAAAGCGGACAGATCCCCTCCGCCGCTCAGGGTTCCCGTTTCCTGCAGATCACCGATGGTGCCATCCGGGTTCAGATCATAACCCACAAGCCCCGTGGCGGTATCGATGTCCAGCGCCAATTGGTCGGTTCCTGCCAAGGAAACAGGCGTTCCCGAGCGTCCCACCTGAAACGTGATTGTGCCGCTGTAATACTCGGTGTCGACCAGCTGAGGGATGGACCCATCCACAAGGCGCCAGACCGCGATCCCCCCTGCCGGGCCCGTCACGGTGTAGAGATACGTGTCCCCGTTAAACGTTTTTAAAGCCGTATCGCCGATACCTGAATCGAGCGCCGTGCTCCCCGTTGCGACCAAAGTTTCGAATTGCAGCATCATTGCCATCACCCCACCGCCACCCCTGGCGTTGCGAACAGGATCAACTGATGCCCGGACCGAAACCAAAGCAGGAATGTGGTGAAAACGAGGAGTTCGGCTTCAGTTTAGTTCAATTTTTTCGGGTTCGATCGCCGCAGAAACCAAAGGGAAAGACAGATGAGCAAAAGCCTAAACGGGGCGCACTGTCCCCCTTCCGAAATCGCGGAAAACACATGTGAGGGTAAGATGACCAAAGCACCTGAGTCCCAATCTCATCCGGGCGCAGATCGCAAACAGCACATTCGTCAGTGGATCGACGGCAAGATGAAACGCTGGGCCGGGCGCGGTCTGGCGGGCGGTCTGGGTTCCACGCTGATGGCGCTGCCCGCCCTGTCTCAGGCCACGATTGAAGAGCTGTACGCCTTTCAGTTTGCCGAAACCATCCCCGGTGTTCAGTCGGCCAAGCTGTTGAAAAACGGCGATGTCCTGCTGAAAATGGCGGATGGCCGCAGCCTGATTGTTGCGGCTGAAAACGTTCAGATTCTGGACAGCGGCGCCATCATGATTGCCGAGGCAACGGTTGCCGAAATCGCTCAGTTCAGCATTGCCGAGGCTGGCGGTGCTGCCGCAGGCGGCATCAGTGGCGCAGGGGCGGCCTTGGGTGGTCTTGGCCTTGCCGGAGCCGCCGCAGCAGCGGGCGGCGGAGGCGGCGGCGGTGGCGACGACACCGAACCTGCGCCAACCGCCCCAACTCCTGCGCCGCCGCCTGCACCCAGCTACCCAAGTCTGAATCTTGCCGATTTGCAGGGTACGGCGCTCAATAGCGCCAGCACCGAAGTCACCGCGCCCGATGGGACCAGCACGGTCGAGGTGACAATCGGATCACTGGTGACAACAGCGACACCCAACGCCGATGGCAGTTGGAGCATTTCCCTGACCCCATCTGAGGTCAGCGGCCTGCCGCAGGGGGTCTCAGAGATCACAATCCGCAACCTGGATGGCACGGGTGAGGAATTGTCGACTGAGACCGTTACATTCGACATCGATACCGTGCCGCCCACCGTGTCGGTGGCCGGCTTCTCGGACGGCGCTGTCCTGAACAGCGCCGAGCAGGCAACGGATTTGACCATCACTGGTACAACCGATGCAGAAAACGGACAAACCGTCACGGTTTCCCTGAATGGGCAAACCTACACCGGCACGGTCTCTGGCGGCACGTGGAGCGTCACAGTTCCTGCGGTGGACCTCGCGTCGCTTCCAGATGGCGCGACGATTTCGGTAACAGCAGATGTATCGGATCAGGCCGGAAACCCCGCGCCCCAGGCCAGCAGCAGCTTTGATACTGATTTCAGCGCGCCAACTTTGACGCTGGATCCGGTCGCCGGGGGATCGATTGATCTGGTCGACACAACTGGTGATCTAACCCTGACGGGCGCCACCACAACCGAAGATGGCCAGACCGTTACCGTCACGCTGGACGGACAGACCTACACCGGCACAGCGACCGGCGGCAACTGGAGCGTGACGGTCCCTAACGCTGACCTGTCCAGCCTGACCACAGGCGTTCCCGCCGACATCAGCGTGACGGTTGACGATACAGCGGGCAACCCTTCTGTCCCCGTCACGGTCTCGGTACCGGTCGATCTGACAGGTCCATCAATCAATATCTCACCTCTTGCCGTCGGGTCCGTTCTGAACGCAGTTGAGGTCGGGTCGGATCTGACTATTTCCGGCACAACCGGGAATGTCGGCGACGGTCAGACGGTTACGGTCACATTGGACGGGCAAACCTATACCGGCACAGTCTCTGGCGACACCTGGAGCGTCACTGTCCCAACCGCAGATTTGACCGCACTGGCGGACGGGGGCGACTTCACGATCACGGCTGATGTTTCGGACGCAGACGGACTGGCCGCCCCGCAAGCGGATGTAAACCTGTCGAAGGATGTCACCGCGCCGACGCTGAGCATCGACAATTTCTCGGACGGGGCAGTCATGAGCGCTGCGGAACAAGCCACAGACCTGACCATCTTAGGGTCCACATCGGCTGAGGATGGGCAAGTCGTTTCGGTCACTCTGAACGATGTGACATATACCGGAACCGCCTCTGGCGGAGGGTGGAGCGTCACAGTTCCCGCAGCCGATCTGGCAATCCTGTCGGACGCTGCGACAATTTCCGTCATAGCTGACGTGTCCGATGTTGCGGGCAATCCGGCGGTTCAGGCCAGCAGCAGTTTCGACACGGATTTTACTGCGCCCACGATTGCGATATCCACCCTCTCTGACGGGGCCGTTATGAACGCCTCCGAACAGGGAACCGATCTGAGCGTATCGGGAACATCCGACGCACCTAGTGGAACTGTCATAACCGTAGAGATCGCCCGCCCCGACGGCACCGTGGACATAAGCGGCACCGCAACCGTGTCCGGGGGGAGCTGGACCTTCACTGCCCCTGCCTCCGATCTGAGTGGGCTGCAAGACGCTGTGACCTATGACGTCACTGCGTCGGTCGAGGACGCGGCTGGAAACGGCAACCAAGCAACCACAACCTTTGCCACCGATTTCTCGGCACCGTCCATCACGATGGATGCCCTGCCGGTTGGCGCAACGCTGGACGTGATCGAGCGCGACAGTGACCTAACCATCTCGGGCACCACAACGGCTGAGAACGGCCAGACCGTTTCGGTCACGCTGGGCGCCGAGACATACACTGCAACCGTGACCGGGGGCACCTGGACCACAACCGTCCCGGCCTCGGACCTGGCAGCCCTGTCGGATGCGGGGACTTTCCCAATTGCGGCAACGGTGTCGGACGATGCCGGGAATGCCTCAGCCCCGGCCACAACCTCCATCACCACGGATTTCCGACCGCTTTTGAACCTGAATTCACTTGGCACCAACGGCTCTATTTCGCTGGCCGACGCGCAAACATCCGGCCTTGTTGTCAGCGGCACGTCTGTTGGGCTTAGCGCGGGTCAATCGGTAGACGTCTTGCTCGGAAGCAGCTCTGTCGGAACGGCAACAGTCGCTGCCGACGGGACCTGGTCTCTGACGGTTCCGGCCGCTGAGTTTTCGGGCACCGAGGCCGGTGATGACCTGAGTTTCACCGCTCAGGCAACAGTCTCCGGCGGGCCTGATCCTGTGCCGGCAACCGGCGAGACAACGGCGCATGTTCCCGCGGCGTATGTCATCTCGGAAATCGGGCAGTCCGGAACAGTAGTGACCTTTGCGATTTACGCCGACAGTGATCGCGATATCTCAAGTGGTCTGGCGATGACTGCGGATCTTGAGTTTGACTCGTCCGTTGTCACATACGACACCGGATCGGATTCCGATAATGGTGAGTTCGATCTGTTCCTGGCCAGCCCGGGAACCGGCGACGTCATTCGATTTGGCGGTGCGGCAACCACGTTCACGGACCTGTCGCAACCGCTGGTCACCTTCACGATGACGGTGCAAGACCCGACCCAACCCATTGAACTGACGATCACCACCCCGGATGGAGGGCCGACGTTTTTTCAACTGGGAACAGACGGCGCTGATACCCTGACCGCCGCAGGCATCGACACAATCGTGCGCGGTGGCGACGGCGATGACATGATCGACCTCAGCGATGCGGGTCGCGATGTCGTCGTGTTCGAGGCTGATCCGGCAGAAAATGGCGTTGATACGATCACCGGGTTCTCGCTTGGCTCAGAGGCCGATGTCTCGGACGCTTTGATGTTCAATGGTCTGGATGTGCTGACGTTGCGCGGCAACGGCACAAATTTCGAAACCCTTGCGACAGGCGATGCTTTGGGCGCGGATACCGGGTTTGTCGGCCTGACAACAGTTCTGACAGATCTCACTGCTGGGTCCATCGAAGCCGCAGTCGAAAGCTTTTCGGGCGCGCTGGCGGGGGATGAGCTTTATGTGCTGGCAACCGACGGCACCGACAGCGCCTTGGTCAAAGTGGACTATTCGGCACCGGATACAGCCTCGGTCGAAACTGTTGCGATCTTTGACGGGCTGGACGATCTGAGCGGGCTGACTGCTGACAACATCCTGCACACAGACCCCACAGGGGCGACCGCATAGGTCGTCCTCGCGAGGCACAAATCTCGGCAAAAGGCTGGAAACCAAACAGAACGAGAGGGCAGTTATGGTGCAGAACGGCTTAACTCCGGTCACGCGTCTCAACCACGGGCATCGGTATTGGCGGCGATTCACATCCTTTGAATTTGCCCGGCATCTTCCTGAATGCCCGGTGGTTGAGCCGGAAATCCTTCAGGCCGCGGCCGCTTTTCCAATCGCGTTTCGCGTCGTCTCGGGTGAAGTCGAAGCCGTTGCCTTGCTGTCTGTGCACGCCAAGGGGTCAACGCCATTTGTGTCGGACGAAGGAACCTGGTTGGCGCAATATTTGCCGTCAGCACTCCGCTGCCCGCCGTTTCAAGTAGAACTGACAAACGCGCAGTCCGAACCCCAACCGGCGGGTTGGCTGATGGTCGATGAAACCCTTGGGCTTGTCACTGACGACCCGCGCGAAGAATGTTTTTTTGACGCGGACGGCAAGCTGACACCCGAGTTGGCAAAGGTGCAGCGTTTTCTTTGCCAACGCGCCGCCGCTAAGCAGAACACACTGACTTTGTGCCGGGTCATTCAGGGTATGAATCTGCTTAGCCCCCTGGATCAGCTTACCAGTGTCGAATGCCCGGATGGTTTGCTGGGCGTCAGCTTGCGGGCCGTGCACTCTCTGCCCCAAAGCCACAAATCGCTTCTGACCAATAGTGGTGCCTTGCGGCTGATCCATGCTCATCAGGTGTCGCTGTCTCACGTCGCCTGGCTGACGCAAGCGCAGCGTCAGATGGTAGATCGCGCGAGTGGGCGCGCCTCATCCGAGATATCCGGATTTTTGGACGCTGTTGTCGGTGCGCAAGCCAAAGAACACGCTTTTGGCCTTAATCAACCGGAAGGTGTCCAAGCACATGTTTAAATTTATTGTTCAAATCGCTGGCTGCATTCTCATCGCGCTCCAAATGTCCGGCTGCACGCAGCCCCCCGATTTGTCGGACGTTGAACTTTCGTTCTCCGGGGGCACCGCTGGTGCCGGGGCAACCAAACCCTCTGCCCCGCTGACGCAAAGCGCCTTCGGCCAAAGGATTCGAAACGCCGTCGAAACAAGCCCGACGCTGGCGCAAAGCGAAACACGGATGGAAGTTGCAGCCGCCAATCAGGATGCGGCAAGGGGGGCGTTTCTGCCTCAGGTTTCATTGGGTGTGAACGCGCGGTCCGAGCGGATCGACTCGGACATTGCGGATGTGTCGCCTTATCTGCGCGTATCGCAACTGGTATATGACGGTGGCGCAGCAAGGGGTGATCTGACCGCCGCCAAGGCTCGGGTTTACGAAAGCCATGGCGATCAGTTGCAGACGGCGGCAGCCACCGCGCTTGCCGCCATCGAAGCCTATGTGGTGGTGCTGGACCGGCGCGAAATTCGCGACGTCAATTCGCAGAATGTCACCGCGCACGAAGATCTTGTTCGCCAGATTTCTGAACGCGCGGCCAGTGGTGCCGGGTCTAACGCGGATGTGTTGACGGCCCGTTCGCGCATGGCAGATGCCCGCACCCGCCTTGCCGATGCGATCGCCCAAGTTGACCGGGCCGAGGCCCGGTTCCGCGAGGTGTTTGGAACCCCGGCCGGGCCGTTGCCGCAGCCCATTCGGGCACCTGATCTGAACCGGACCGATGCGCAGATCGTGATGAACAGCCCGCAGGTCCGCCGGGCAGACGCAAGCCTGTTGGCTGCCAAGGCGGAATGGACCGCCGCGCAGGCGCGTCGGCAGCCTGACATTCGGGTCGCGGCATTTGCCAATCAGGACACGGATCGCGACGCAAATTTCGGTGTGGATCTGTCCTTCAACTATGAACTCGACAGCACCGGCCAAAGGCGCGCCGCCATCACAGCCGCACAAGCTCGGGTCAAAGACGCAGAATTCGCGCGCGAAGCGCTGATCCGGGAAATCACGCGCGAGCTCGGGTTCATCCGCTCGGACCAGAAAGCAGGGGCCGAACGATTGCGCGCGGCCAGAATCGCGGTCGAGGCAAATGCCGAAAGCGTTCAGGCGGCAAGGGCGCAATTCACTATAGGCCGTCGCAGCCTGATTGAAATTCTGGATGCGCAAAGGGATTACGTGAACGCTCAGGAACGTCTGATCCTGGCTGAACAAAGCTTTTTCCTGACCAACTATGCCGCGCTTGGCCTGACAGGCGACATACTCGACCTGCTGGGGCTGTCCTTCAACACTTGGGGCACACCATGATGGGTCAAAGCGACATGCCATCGACCCAAGAGCAGGTTTCGGCAATTGAAGCTTGCATGCTGAACATCGCCGAAACGTTAGAGCGGCCCATCACTCTGGCCGCACTTCATTCGGCGCAATCCGGACAGAATGGCGATTTGAGCGTGCGAGACATTCTCAGCGTTGCCCAACGGGCCGGGCTGCAAGCGGGATACGGTGCCCAAAACCTCAAAGTCTTTGACGACACCCTTGTCCCCGCTATGCTGTTACTGGATGGGGGCAAGGCCGTCACCTACCACGGACGCGCGCCCGGTGGGGCCTTGCTTATCTTCGATCCCGAAATCGGTACAGGCCTGTGCGAAGTGGCCGAACAGGCTCTTGCAAAAGCCTATACCGGATACGCGATCCTGTTCCGGCGCGATCACAAGGCGGAGTTGAGCACAAACACCCCCGGCCGTGCCGGCCACTGGTTCTGGTCCGCTCTGGCGGCCAACCGGTGGTCTTATATTCAGGTCGCCCTTGCCGCAGCGCTGGCCAATCTGCTGGGCCTTTCGACTTCTATTTTTATCATGGTGGTCTATGACCGCGTTCTTCCCAACGAAGCAACCGAGTCCCTGATCGCGTTAACCATCGGCGTGGGCTTGGCCTTGCTGTTTGACTTCATTCTCAAGTTGTTGCGGGCGGGTTTCATTGATCGGGCAGGCCAGAATGCCGACTTGTTCATGGGGCGGCGCGTTTTTGATCACCTTCTCAACATCCAGATGAAATCGCGCACCGGTTCGACCGGCGCAATGACCAGCACGGTGCGCGAGTTTGAAACGTTGCGCGAGTTTTTCACCTCGGCCACGTTGGTCGCTGTGGTCGACCTGCCGTTCATCGGCCTGTTCGTCTTTGTCATTTATCTGGTGGGTGGCGATCTAGCGCTGATCCCCGCGCTTGCCGTCCCTGTTGTGTTGCTGACCGGGCTGGCCGTGCAACCGATCCTGTCTCGCATGGCCGAAAAGAGCCTTAAGGATGGACAATCAAAGCAATCCGTATTGGTCGAAGCCGTAACGGGTTTGGAAACCATCAAAACCACGGCCGCCGGACGGCAGATGCGCAATCGATGGGAACAGGCGATTGAACGGCAATCGGCGCATGGTGCAAAAAGTCGGGCGGTGACTCAGTTCGCTTTGAACCTGACAGGGTTCACGCAGCAGGCAGCTCAGGTTCTGATCGTGTTTTATGGTGTTTTCCTGATCACCGAAGGTCAGGCCAGCATGGGCGCCTTGGTTGCATCCGTCATGCTGACGGGCCGTGCATTGGCCCCTTTGGGCCAACTGGCCCAGACGCTGACACGGGTGAATCAAGCGCGCAGCGCCTATCGCAACCTTAACACATTGATGCAGGCCGACAGCGAGCGACCCGAAGGCCGTAGTTGGATTTCCCGAACCGGCGTCAAGGGTGCCATTTCCTTCAGCAATGTTCACTTTGCCTATCCCGATCAGAGTGAAGACATCCTGAACGGCGTATCTTTCACCGTGAACCAAGGTGAAAAGGTCGCCATTCTGGGGCAAATCGGCTCGGGCAAAAGCACAATCGCGCGGCTGATTTTGGGGCTCTACACGCCCCGAGTGGGCTCGGTCATGCTGGATGGTCTGGACATCCGCCAGATCGATCCCGGTGACCTGCGCTGCAATGTCGGTTCGGTTTTGCAGGATGTGTGGCTGTTCTCAGGCTCCATTCGGGACAACATTGTCAGCGGAGCGATCCGGCCCAGCGACGCGGACCTGATCGAGGCTGGGCGTGTTGCCGGGGTAGAGGATTTCGTCGCGCGCCACCCCGGAGGATATGATCAACAACTGGCAGAACGGGGCGAGGGTTTGTCGGGCGGGCAACGACAGGCCATTGCGCTGGCGCGCGCGCTGATCGGCAAACCGCCCGTTTTGCTGCTGGACGAACCAACCAGCGCGATGGATGTAAAGACCGAGGCGCAGGTAATCCAGCGTCTGAAAGAGGCAACCAAGGACACGACTATGATCATTGTCACCCACCGGACCAGTTTGCTGGAACTGGTCGACAGGGTGATTGTGATTGAGGGCGGCAAGATCGGCGCGGACGGACCCAAAAGCCTGCTGGCGCAGCACGCGCGTCGGGTGGGGAGGCATCTGAATGTCGCAGCATCCTGACCTGGCCCAACTCGCGCGTGAAATGCGCGGGCGCTCGCCGTTGCGCGGATCTTTGTTGCTGATCGTGATCCTGGCCTGCCTGCTTGCGGCGGGGACATGGGCCTATCTGACAGAGCTCGACGACGTCACGCGGGTGGACGGGCGCATTGTGCCTTCAGGCGACCTGCAAATGATCGAAGCGACCGAGCCCGGAGTGCTGCAGGCGCTTCACGTGCGCGAAGGTGAGGTTGTCGAAACAGGCACGTTGCTTATGGAACTCGACACCACGCAGATCGAAAGCCAGCTGAGTCAGGAACAGCAGCGTGCCTATGGTCTCATGGCGCGCGTGCAACGTTTGCAGGCTGAAATCGAAGGAACAGATCTTCGTTTTGACGCAAAGCTGATCACTGGTGCACCAAATGTCGTGAAGTCGGAAACCGCCTTGTATCAGGGTCGCCAAGCCGAACTAAGCGCGGAAGTCGCGATCCTCGAACGTCAAAGACAACAGAAACATCAGGAATACGAAGAAGGGCTGGTAGATCAGGTAACCGCCGACGCAACGCTGAAAGTGTTGGCCGAAGAGCGGGCAATCATGGCCCCTTTGGTCGAACAACGGATGGAGCCTGCCACCACCCTGCTGACCTTGCGCCGCAGCGAGGCGGAATGGCAGGGTCGCAAGGTTCGGGCCGAGGCGGCGACAAGCCGGTTGAAAACAGGGCTGGACGAAATCGACGACCGTATCAAAGCCACGCGCAGCCGGTTTCGAACCGCGGCCCTGACTGATCTGGCGCTGGCCACAGCCGAGCTTGCGGCGCTGGAGCCTGCCCTTCCCGCCCTGCGCGACCGGGCATCGCGGGCGCAGGTACGCTCACCCGTTCGGGGGATCGTAAACCGTATCCATCGCACCACGATTGGCGGTCTGGCCAGAAGCGGCGAGGATCTGATCGAGATTGTTCCGCTGGATGACTCGTTACTGGTCGAAGCCTATGTTCGACCCGAGGACATTGCCTTTCTGCACGCAGGCCAGCCGGTAAAAGTGAAGATCACGGCCTATGATTTTGCGCGTTATGGCGGCCTGGATGGGGAAATTCTTCGCATAGGCGCAGATACAATCACCCGGTCCGAGCGCAACGACGAAGAGGTATTTGTTGTTGAGATCAGAACCAGCAGCACCATGCTGGACGCGCAGGGTATTGCGGTCGAGATCATCCCCGGCATGATCGCCGAAGTGGACATCCTGTCCGGCAAGAAATCTGTTCTGGACTACATTCTGCAGCCCGTTGTGAAGATCAAAGATCAGGCGCTGCGAGAGTAACCCGGGTTTCGTTAAGAACGATGGTCGATTGCGCCATTCCCCTTCGGGGAAATGGAAGTTATTTCCAGGTTACGTCACCCACAAAAATATATCCCGCGCCGTAGATAGTTTTGATCAATCGCGGGTTCTTGGGGTCCTCTCCCAGCTTGGTCCGCAGCCGAGAGATACGAACATCCATCGCGCGGTCAAAACTGTCACCGGCCCCACCGCCCAGTGACTCCTGCATCTGGGCGCGGCTGATCAAACGTTTGGGGCTTTCCAGAAACAGGCGCAGAACCTCGCCCTCGGCATGGCTGAACGGTGTCTCGACGCCTGAGCCATCCTCAAGAACATAACGATCGAAATACGCCGTCCATCCGTTGAACGTCGCGACGTCGGAATTCGGCGCCTGCCCGCGCGGAGACCGCAGCCGGGCGCGGATGCGCGCCACAACTTCGGTCGGGTCGAATGGCTTGGTGATGTAGTCATCTGCCCCAAGTTCCAGCCCCGTGACCCGGTCCTGTACCTGAGCCCGGCCCGAAATGATGATCACCGCCGCCCCTTGTTCAAGCGCCAGCCTGTGGACCAGTGCCAACCCGTCCGTATCCGGCAGAGACAAGTCCACCAGACAGACATCCGGTGTGACGCGTTTCAACGCAGCCTCGAACTCGCGCGCGCGGGAAAAACTTTGGGTGCGGAATCCGGCCTCTTCCAGCGCATCTGTCAGGATGCGACGGATTTCGGGCTCATCATCCAGAATGGTCACCAACGGCTGGGTCATCAAGCGGCCTCGGTTCGGATCAGCGCGGACAATTGCGCCTGCGAGAAGGGTTTACTCAGCACGGGCGCTTTGGCAAGGGCCTGCCGATGCAGCGGGTCGGAATAAGGCAAAGAAGTCATGAGGATACAGGGCAATTCCGTTGGAAGCTGCGCCAGCATGTCCAAACCCGTAGCGGGCCCTTCAAGCCGGATGTCGGACAGCACCATGACAATCCCTTCCACATTTGCAGTCAACGCAAGCGCCTCATCGGCCGAGGTCGCCTCGATCACCGAATGGCCAAGATCGATCAGCATATCCCGGAACTGTCCGCGCAGGTCATCGCTGTCTTCGACCAAAAGCACCAGACCATCCTGTTCAGGGGGGGCAGGCCGGTAGGGCAGCCGCAGCACGACCGATGCGCCAGAGGGCGTATTGCGCAGGTTCAGATCACCGCCTGCCAGCTTAACCGTGTCGTAAACCATCGGCAGACCAAGGCCCGAGCCATCGCTGCCTTTGGTGGTGAAGAACGGGTTCAGCGCTTTGTCCAGCGCTTCTGACGAAAAGCCGGGACCTGTGTCTGACACCGTGATCTCGACCCAGATATTGCCGACCGTGTGGGCGCTGATCGTGACCTGACCAGACGTGCCGCAAGCATCCCGCGCGTTCAGCACAAGGTTCAGCAACGCGTCCTGCAACATACCCGGATCCAGCATAAGGGCCTGATCCGGCAAGGTATTGACAACCGACAGGCCAACACCGCGCGGCAAAGACGGGGTGGCGACAATCCGCAAATCCTCGAGCAGACGGCGCATATCGGTGGCTTTGGGCTGCGGCGTGCGATTGCCCGTCATATCGGCGATCCGGTTCAGCAACTGACCACCCCGCCGCGCCGTTTTCTGGGTTGCGGCGACCAGAGCGCGGGCGTCCTCGGGCAGGTCCATCTTGGTTAGCTGGGACTGCATCCCAAGGATGATCGTCAGCAGGTTGGAAAAGTCATGCGCCAGCCCGTTGGTCATCTGCGCGGCCATCTCGCGGCGGCGGGTTTGTTGCAGGGCAACGCGGGCTTGCGTTTCTTCGGTTATATCCACCGACATGACGTAAACACCCCCTGCCCCGTCCGGCGTGAACGAGACTCGGATACGGCGGGAATCCTGATCTTCGGTGAATTCAAAAACAGACGTATTGCCGTCATAGGCCCTTTGCAAATGGCTTTCGACGCGGCCAAAGGCGCTGGCCCCCAACGCCTGCGAGATATGCAGGCCCAGAATATCCGACGGACGACCGGGCATGACCGAACTCAGACGCCGGTTCGAATAATCGTACCGCCCTTCGGTGTTCAGATGGGCGATATGGGCGGGCATCATTTCGGTCGTCATCCGCGTGCGGGCTTCAATCTCGGTCAGCTCGCGCTTGGCCTCTTCCAGCGCTGTGATCGTCGCCGCCAACTGGCGGTTGGTGGCCGACAGTTCCTCGGCATGGGTCAGCAATTGGCCGGACAATTCCTCGGACCGGGCGCGCAGCAGGTTTTCGGCGCGTTTTGCTCCGGTAATGTCCGTGTAAACGGCAACCCAACCACCTTGCGGCAATGGCGCACCTTCAATCGAGATCACCTGACCATTTGGACGCACGCGCTCCATATAGTGCGGTTCGAAGGCCAGAGCCTGATTGACCCGCACCTTGACCATTTCCTCGACGCTGTCCTCGTCGCCGTATTCCCCTCGGCTGGCCAGACAATAGATCGTGTCGCGGAACAATGCGCCCGGTTGCACCAGCTCGTCGGGAAGGTCGAACATCTCTTGAAACCGGCGGTTGCTGAGGACCAGCCGCAATTGGCTGTCATAGATCGACAGGGCCTGACCAATCAGGTTCAGCCCGGCGGTTGTCATCGCCTTGATGCGTTGTTCCGAAATGTCCAAAATCACCCTCCCCCGCAGGTTATCCGTAGCACCAGACAGCCCGCAGGTGTAGGGGGCTGATTTACCCGTGCAGGGGTTTGTTATTGGCGGCTCTGTAGGCTTCGACATATCCACGCGCGACAGCCCGGACGGCGCGGCCAATCTGGGAATAGGCCTCGTCCGGAAGGTTGGCAAAGGACACGCGCGCCGACCAGCCCGGGGCGTCGAACCCGCTGCCGTTCAGCAGGACGATGCCGTGATCTTCAGCCAGTTTGAACGCGATATCCAGCGGGTGGACGTTCTGCTTGATCCAGTCCACGACCTCTTCGCCGACATATTTTCGCAGCCAGAATTCGAAGTCGATGATCCCATAATAGGCGTCATAGTTCTCGCCTGCATCGACATCGATGCCCAAAGCCTCGGTCAGCATTTTGAAGCGGCGATGGACCAGTTCCATGCAGGCGGCCTGATAGTCCTTTTTGGTATCCACCAGCTCGACCAGCGAAAACAGGGTCATCATCACCTGCTGCGGCAGGGACAGTCCCGCCGTATGGTTCAGTGCCACATCCCGGCTGTCCGCAACCAGACGGTCGATGAACCGAATGTCGCGCGGCGTCAGGCTGAGCGTGCCATAGCGTTTGTCCAAACTCTCTTTGATCTCATCGGGGTGTTCGGCCAGTTTCAAGTCAAAGATATTGTCCTGCGCAACCGCGATCACGCCCAGACGCCAGCCGGTGCAGCCAAAATATTTCGAGTAGGAATACACTCCAATCGTATTGCGCGGCACGAATCCCATGACCGAGGTGAAATCGTGCACGAAGGTGCCGTAAACATCATCGGTCAGCATGATCAGATCGGGTCGGTCATTTTCGACCAGATCCGCCAGTTTTTGCAGCGAGGCCTTGTTCAATGCAACCGATGACGGATTGCCCGGATTGACCAGAAAGAAGGCTTTGACCTTCGGGTCCTTCAGCTTTTCCACCGCTGCATCGGTCAGTTGAAAACCGTCCTCTTCATCGGTTTCGACATGCACGGATTCGAGGCTGTAATCCTCAAGCTCGGGCATCTCCAGATATGGCGTGAAGATCGGTGTGCACAGGGCGATGGTGTCCCCGGGGTTGAGCAACCGATTTGCCTTGAGCGTTTTGAAAATGTAGCACATGGCCGCCGTGCCGCCTTCAACCGCAAACAGATCGAATTTCGCATCCGGTTGATGGCCGGAACACATGGCCCACATCAGGTATTCATGCGCGATGATCGCGTTGTGTTTCAGGATGCGATCCGGCACCGGGTAGTTGTCGCCGATGATCGAATCCGTCAGTTCATGCACAAACGCGTCCGCGTTAAAGTCGAAGGCGAAGATCGCGTGTTTGATCACCTCAAGCAGCGTATCGACGCCCGGCGTTTCGGCGTGGGTCTCGGCCCATTTCAACAGACGCTCATGGCATCCGTTCTGCGCGGGCATCCCGCCCAGACCCGCTGGGTGGTTCATGACGCGTTTGGCTTCGGTCACAGCGAACTGACCCAGTGCAAAAAACGCCTCGCGCGGGCGGGTGGCGATCCAGTTGGGGTTGCCACGGCCTGCGTTCAGAAAGGCCGAGTTCGACTTGTGCGCCTCGTCCGAGGCGAGTTTGATCAGCTCATCCTTGATCTGAAAGGGGCTGAGCGCTTCGTAGTCATGCAGTTTCAATCTGTCCATGAATCCAACCTTTCCAAATCAGCTGAGGATCAAAACAACGACCATGCCAAAGATGGTCAGCAGCGTGTTTCCGATGGCATAGGGCATCCCGTATCCCAGCGCGGGAATTCGGCTTTGGGCCGCTTCCTGTATCATCCCCAGCGCCGCCGTGGTGGTACGCGCACCGGCGCAGGCCCCGAACAGGATGGCCGGGTGAAACTTGAAGACATAGTGTCCCACATAGACCGAGAAGATCATCGGCAAGGACGTCGCCACGATCCCCCACAGCAGCAAGGCAATACCCGCCTGTTGCAGCCCGGCGATAAAGCCCGGCCCGGCGGTGATTCCGATCACGGCAATAAAGACATTCAGGCCGAGTGTATTCATCAACCACAATGACGGGCCGGGAATGCGCCCAAATGTGGGATGCACCGTACGCAACCAACCCAGCAAGAGACCTGACAGCAATGCGCCGCCCGTGGTCGACAGGCTGATCGGAAACCCGCCCATCGTGATGGCCAGCGTCCCGACCAACCCACCGAGGAAAATGCCCCAGCCGACAAAGGCCAGATCAGTTGTGTCTACGGGCCGGTCAGCATAGCCGATTTCGGCTATCACAGCCTCGACATGACGTTTGCTGCCCAGCACCGTCAGAATGTCACCGCGATGCAGCACGGTGCCCGGTAACAGAGGCAATTCAACCATGTTGCGCATCAGCTTCGAGACATAGACGCCGCGCGCCATGGACAGCTTGCCCAACTCCTCCAGCGTTTTTCCGTGCACCTCTTTGTTGGTGATCAGAACATCCAGCTTTTCGGACGGGATACTCAGCAGTTCCGGCGCGTCAGCCTCTTTCAGCTTGGCTTCGAGCAATCCCACAAGGTCGGCCCGGCGGCCTGAGAACATGACGGTGTCGCCCGCCTGCAGGATCGTATCATCTTCGACCTCGACGATCTGGTCGCCACGTTTGATCCGCTCGGCATAGATGCGGACGCCGGGCATGAGGTCTTTGACGGGTTGGCCCAGAAGATCGCTGCCCTCGGGGATCACGAAGGCGCGGGATTCGATGGCGCGATAGCCCGAAACGATCCCCTCGCCCGTGTCCACGGCCGCACCACCGCCCAGCTTCGCCTCGTATTCCTTGCAGGCGGCGACCAGATCAACGCCGATCAGACGCGGCCCGATCTTGGCCAGAATGATGGCCGAGCCGATGGTGCCGTAGATATAGGTGACCGCATAGGCAATCGGGATCTGGTTGGCATAGGTTTGCGCCTGCTCGGACGACAGCCCCAACTGGTTGATCTGATCCGTCGCCACCCCAATCGCAGCCGAGATTGTCTGCGATCCAGCATAAAGCCCGGCGGCAAAACCAAGCTCCAACCCGGCAATCTTGGCGGCAACAACCGGGACGATCAGGCACAGGGCCAGTACGCTGAGCGCAAACAGAACCTCGCGCGCGCCATCGGCCTTGAGCCCTCGGATAAACTGCGGCCCGACGCCGTATCCGACGGCAAAGATAAACATGATGAAGAAAGTGGATTTGACGGCCGAGTCGACCTCGATATGCACCTGCCCGATCACGACAGCAGCCAGCAGAGTTGCGGTTACGGTGCCCAGACTGAACCCGAACAGCTTCCATGGACCAACCAGAAACCCGATGCCGATGGACAGAAACACCGCCAGTTCGGGGTAGCTGCGCAACACATTCACAAACCAGTCGATCATCGCCCATCTCCTGTAACCACGTCACCCCAGAGGCCGGGATACCGTTCATATGAGTAGCCGCAGGCCTTCACACAGGACAATCAACCAATCAAACCGTCACGCTGCCTGGCGGAAAAGAAATCAAATGCATCAAGTCAAGGCGACGATATCGTAAGATATGAATTTGTCTAGGATTTTTCCGAACTCCGAGGCTTAGTGCCTATTACGGGACCTTGCGCCCTCATGCGTGATGGAATGCAGCGAAAGAGTGTGATCCATGTTCCGCATCCGATGCCGCAGCATCTGCCGACACAACCGGGCAAGATCATCTGCATAGGCCGTGTCACCGGCGACGTTCTCGAACTCACCCTTGCCGTGATGGTCGAACAGGATCGGCGGCAGGTCGGCTGCAAACTCAATCAACGTGAAGCGATCATCGCGCAGGATGCCCAGACATGAATCGCTGTTGCCCGTCCCCAAGCGCTGTTGCCAAAGGGTCGGGTTCTCTGGCTCGGAAAAATCAAGCTCGCTGAAGGAATAGTTTCGCCAATCGTCGGGCACATTGCCCTGCAATAAGGGTATCAGGGACCGACCGTCCATCTCGTTCGGGGCGGATTGCCCGACCCATTGCAGAATGGTCGGCGTGATGTCGATGGATTCAGTGGGAACCGTCACCTCAGCCCCCGCCCGCGCCTGATTTCCGGGCATCCGGATCATCAGCGGTGTGTGATAGGCCGCGTCATAGACCGTCATCTTGCCCCAGCTATGCCGGTCGCCCAGCATCTCACCATGATCCGCCGTCAGTACGATCAGCGTATCGTCATACTGTCCGCTGTCCTTCAGGTACTGGACCACGCGGCCAATATGGTGATCCACCTCGCTCGCCAGTCCGAAATAGATCGACCGCAGGGTGCGGATGTTCTTATCCGTGGGCTCGACTGTATCAAAACCGTGCACGAACTCTTTTTCGGTGTAGACCTCCAGCTTGGGGCCGAAGAACGGGTGCTGGGCTTTCTCGTCTTCGGGCGTGGCCAGCCGGTCAGGCAAAGGCACGCTGTCCGGGTCATACATGGTGTTGTACGGCGCTGGGGCCACCAGCGGCGGATGCGGGCGGATATAGGTCAGATGGGCAAACCAGTTCTGATCGTGATGCGACGCGATACCTTCAAGAAACGCGTCGGTCAGAAAGGCCGTGTCACTGTCCTCGGCCCGATACATCGCCGGGTCGTTTAGTTTGGGCGGCCCACCCGACGGCGAAACCGGCTTGTAGACGTCCATATAACTGTCGAACGCATAGCCCTTTTTCATCAGATGCGCGCGCCAGGGAAAGGATTCCTCCAACCGCATCTCGACAACTTCAAGGAAGCCTTCCATCGACTGTTCATAGGTCCGCAGGATCGGATCATTCGGGTCGTAGGCACGCGGGTCTGCCGGGGTGTCGGTATAGCCGAACAGCATCGGTAGATAGCCCGCCTTGCGCATTTCGGTCGCGATATTGGGAATATCGTGGCGCAGCGGCGTACCGTTACGGACCGAGCGGTGGTTCATCGCATATTGCCCGGTCAACAGCGATGCGCGTGACGGGCCACAGGGGTTGGTCACCGAATAGTGCCGTTTGAACGTCACCGCCTCGGCCATGAAGGATCGCAGATTTGGCAGGTTTACGTGATCCGCCAACGCTCCGAACAGGCAATCTGCCCGAAGCTGGTCGATGATGATGAACAGAACTTTCCCAGCCTGACCCATGTCGCGCACCTCGATTCCGCACCCGAATTTCTGATGCGGACTGTGTCGCGGAACGACTGGCCTCGCAAGAACTTAGTCGAGCTCGTACTTGGTCTCGTAATTTTCCCTCAGCGCCGGGTCCTGATCTTCCTTGCGCAACAGGCAATTGCCGATCGACAGAACCTCGATATCCGTACCCATGAAGCAGCGGAACGCATCGGTCGGGGTGCAGACAATCGGTTCGCCCCGCACGTTGAACGAGGTATTGACGACCAGAGAGCACCCGGTCAGGTCTTTGAACTTCGAAATCAGCGCGTGATAGGCCGGGTTGGTGTCCTGATGCACGGTCTGGATGCGGGCGGAATAATCCACATGGGTCACCGCCGGGATCTCGGACCGTTTGATGTTCAGCTTGTCGATCCCGAACAGATCGTTTTCCTCATCCGTCATCTGGCGGCGGATTTTATCCTGAACATCGGCCACGATCAGCATATAGGGGCTGTCGCCATCCAGTTCGAACCAATCCGCGACGTCCTCCCGCAGGACAGACGGCGCGAAGGGGCGGAAGCTTTCGCGGTATTTGACCTTCAGATTCAGGGTTTTCTGCATCGACTCGGATCGCGGGTCCCCCAGGATCGAGCGTGCGCCCAAGGCGCGTGGCCCGAACTCCATCCGACCCTGAAACCATCCGACCGCTTTTCCGTCCGCCAGCGCTTGCGCAGTCTGATCGACCAGTTCACCGTTTTCGTAGGTGGTGAACTTCGCCCCGGCACGGGTCAGCTCCTCGGCAATCTCATCATCTTCGAAACGTGGGCCCAGATAGGCCCCCTGCATCTGATCGCCCGAGGTGACCTGTCGTGGGTTCCCCAATTCCTGATGCCACACAGCACAGGCGGCCCCTAGTGCCCCGCCTGCGTCCCCGGCGGCAGGCTGAACCCAGACGTTGTCAAACGCGCCGTCCCGCAAAATCTTGCCGTTTGCCACGCAGTTCAGAGCCACACCGCCCGCCATGCACAGATTTCGGATGCCGTGTTCGCGCGCCAGATCTCGGGTGATACGCAGCATGATCTCTTCGGTCACGGCCTGAACGGATGCAGCGATATCCATATGAAACTGCGTCAATTGATCGGTTTCGGGCTTGCGCACCGGCTGGCCAAACAAATCCTCAAGCGCCTTGCTGGTCATGGTCAGACCGGCGGTATAATTAAAGTACGTCTGGTTGAGCCGGAACGAGCCGTCCTCTTTCAGATCAACCAGATGTTCGAGGATCAGATCCTTGTATTTCGGCATACCGTACGGGGCCAAACCCATGACCTTGTATTCGCCGGAATTGACCTTGAACCCGGTGTAATAGGTGAAGGCGGAATAAAGCAGACCCAGCGAATGCGGGAAATGCAGTTCCTTGACCATCGTCAGCTCATTGCCGCGCCCGATACCAACCGTGGTCGTGGCCCACTCACCCACACCATCCACCGTCAGCACAATCGCCTCTTCAAAGGGTGAAGGGTAAAACGCGCTGGCGGCGTGGCTGACATGATGTTCCGAGAACAGGATCTTATCGACGGTAAAATCGGGATCGATTTTGCGAAGCTGCTTGTTCAGCAAATCCTTCAGAAAAAGCTTTTCGCGCAACCAGACCGGCATGGCCATTCGGAACGAATTGAACCCGCGCGGCGCGACTGCGATGTAAGTTTCGATCAAACGTTCGAATTTCAGAAACGGTTTGTCGTAGAACACAACATTGTCCACGTCCGCCAATGTGATGCCTGATTCGGCCAGCACGTATTGGATCGCCTTTTCCGGAAATCCGGGGTCGTGTTTTTTGCGGGTAAACCGCTCTTCCTGTGCGGCGGCCACGATCTGGCCGTCGCGCAACAATGCTGCGGCGCTGTCGTGATACAGCGCGGAAATGCCCAAAATGTACGTCATAAGATCAGAACAGCGTGTAGACGAACGGCGCAATGGCCGAACCTTGGCTAAGGACGATCAGCCCTCCGAATACACCCAACATGACAAAGATGGGCAGCAGCCAAAACTTCTTTCTGACCCTCAAAAACGACCAGAGCTCGGAAACGAATGTCACGTCTGGTACTCCCTTCTTTAAAACTGTTGTTTCATGCTGCCAGGCTGGTCCTTACGGACGACCCAATAGCTATCTGCACTGCTGTCTAGCCTTTCGGACAAAAGGTCTTTGCCCAACAAACGCGCCACAAGGCCAAACGGCACAAAGGTGGTGATGAAGACCAGAAACATCACGACAGGCGCGACAATGGCCCCCAACAGCATACCAAACTTGAACCAAAGCCGGTTCGGTTTGGCCAAAACCTGCGGGGCAAGAAAGGTCAGCGCAAGGATGATCCCTGCAATAGCAAGCAGTATCCAACGCGGAGACCCGCCGCCAAATACAGGCCACAGGGCAATGATCAGAAAAACCGCTGTGAAGACAAATCCGAACCCGCGCTCGGACCCGATTTCGACATCAACATTCGCGTGATGGTCAGACATGACACACAACCAAACAACTAAAACTCAACCACATGTAATAAGGTAGCATTACCTTCGGTTGAAACAAGTGAATTGGGTCACAATGCGACCGGGAATCTGCCCTCTGACGCCAAGCAGTGTCACACCCAGGCCATTCTGATCCCCCAAATCCCCGCGAAAGCGCACAAAGCCGTTGCAGCCCGTGGGCGTTTTCCGTCACATGTCCTCATGACGCCGCCCAAGATCACCTCTGAGCGCGAAAGCACCGGCACACATGTGCGCATTTCGGGCGCGCTGTTGACGCAGTCCTTGGAAACGGTCGAACGCGACTTCGCCGCGGTTCAGCCAGTTGGCGGCGACGTGACCGTGGACCTGTCGGAAATCGAGGCGTTGGATACCGGCGGGGCGTGGTTGGTGGCGGACCTGTCGCGGCGGTTCACGGCCAATGGTGCGCAGCTTCAGTTTCTGGGGTTGAAACCGGCACATGCCGCTTTGATCGATACCGTATCGCACAACATCCCCGACAAGCCGGGGCGGCTGGCCAAACCCAGGACCTTCGCCGATTGGGTCGAGAGCGTTGGTCGCAGCACCTTCGGGGCATGGAAGGATACGCTGTCGATCCTCGGGTTTCTGGGTCTGACCCTGCACCGGCTGGCCCGCACGATTGCAATGCCATGGCGGTTGCGGCGGGCGGCCCTGTTCACGCATATGGAAGAAACCGGGTTCAAGGCCCTGCCCATCGTGGCGCTGATGGGGTTTCTGATCGGCGTTGTTCTGGCCTTTCAGGGGGCCACGCAGCTGAAACAGTTCGGGGCCGAGATTTTTGTGGTCGAACTGATCTCAATCTCGGTTCTGCGCGAGTTGGGGATTTTGCTGACCGCGATCATTGTCGCGGGCCGGTCAGGCTCGGCCTTTACCGCCTCAATCGGGTCGATGAAGGTGCAGGAGGAGATTGACGCCATGCGCACGCTGGGTCTGGACCCGATCGAGGTTCTGGTGGTGCCACGTGTTCTGGCCCTGCTGATCATGTTGCCAATTCTCGGCTTTGTCGCCGATATGGCCGGGCTGTTCGGCGGCGCGTTGATGAGTTGGATCGATCTGGGCATCAGCCCCGGCATGTTCATCACGCGCCTGAACGAAAGCACCGATGTCTGGCAACTGGCCGTTGGCTTGATCAAGGCCCCGTTCTTTGCGCTGGTCATCGGGGTCATCGCGTGCTGGCAGGCCATGCAGGTCAAGGGCTCGGCGCAAAGCGTCGGGCAACGCACCACCGCCTCGGTGGTGCAGTCGATTTTCATGGTGATCGCGATCGACGCGCTGTTTTCGATCTTCTTCTCAGAGCTGGGGATCTGACATGGACGGCACCGTGCAGCATCAGACAACCCCGGTGGACGCACAGCGCGAGGCCGTGATCCGCGTGCGTGGGCTGCGCAATCAATTCGGGCCGCAAGTGGTGCATGACGACCTGAATCTGGATGTCTGGCGGGGTGAGGTTCTGGGCATCGTCGGCGGCTCGGGCACCGGTAAATCGGTACTGTTGCGCACGATTGTTGGGCTCAACACACCTGCGGCGGGCAGTATCGAGGTTCTGGGCGTCGATGTTCTGAACGGCCCCGAAGAAGATCGCCGCCGGATCGAGCGCCACTGGGGCGTCGCCTTTCAGGATGGCGCGCTGTTTTCTTCGCTGACTGTGCTGCAAAACGTCATGGCCCCGCTGCGCGAACATACCGGTATCAGCGAACGGTTGATGGAGTCGCTGGGCGCATTGAAAATCAGCCTGGTCGGGCTGCCACAGCTGAGTTGCGGCAAGTTCCCGTCGGAACTGTCGGGCGGTATGCGCAAACGGGCCGCGCTGGCCCGCGCCCTGTCGCTGGACCCCGAGATCGTGTTTCTGGACGAACCCACCGCCGGGTTGGATCCCATCGGTGCGGCTGCTTATGATGCCCTGATCCGCGAGTTGCAGCAGGCGCTGGGACTGACCGTCTTTATGGTCACGCACGATCTGGACAGCCTTTATGCCATCTGCGACCGGGTTGCCGTGCTTGCAGAAAAGCGCGTGCTGGTCGAAGGTCCGATTGAAGAGATGACCAAGGTCGATCATCCTTGGGTGCAGGAATACTTCACAGGCCCCCGCGCCCGCGCGGCGCAGGACAAAGGGCAGGACAGGTAGAGGCGATGGAAACCCGGGCGAATTACATTCTGATCGGCGCGTTCACCCTTGCGGGCATTCTAGGGGCGTTCGGCTTCTTCCTGTGGCTCGCCAAATTCGAAGTGACCCGCCAATACGCCTATTACGATGTGCTGTTCGACAATGTCTCGGGCCTGTCGGCGGCTGGCGGCGTCAGTTATAACGGTCTGCCGGTCGGACAGGTTATATCCTTGAATCTGGATGAGGACGATCCGTCGAAGGTTCGTGTGCGCATCGAGGTGGACGCCGATATTCCGGTCACCGAAGAAACGATTGCGCAGTTGCAATCGCTGGGGGTGACCGGGGTCGGCTATGTCGAACTGACGGGGGGCTCCGCCTCGGCAGCGCGTTTGCCGCAGGACAGCGTGATCAAAAGCAAACGCAGCACCATTCAGTCCCTGTTTGAAGGCGCGCCCAAAGTGCTGGACGAGGCCGTGACCCTGCTACAGGAACTGAACTCGGTCGTGGATGAGAAGAACCGGAAGGCCGTATCCGACATTCTGGACAACCTCGCCTCGGCCACCGGTCGGCTGGACAAGACGCTTTCGGATTTCGAATCCGTCTCGGCCAATATCGGCAATGCGGCGCAGGATATCGGGGTCTTCACCAAAAAGCTGGACCCGTTGATCAGTTCCGCTGAATCCACCCTTGAAACCGGTACGGACACATTGAAGTCGATCAAAACCGCTTCCGACACCGCAAAAGAGGCGCTGGATGAGGCCAAGGTGACCCTGACGACGACCAACCGCGTGATCGAACAGGATATCCGCCCGTTCATCGAACGCGGCTCGGACCTGGCCGAGAACCTCACCCGGTTGTCGCAGGAGGCTGGCGCATCCCTCAGCGTGATCACCGAGACCGTTCTGAACGCCAACACGACGCTTGGATCGATCACCTCGACCATGGACTCGGCCAAGGGGGCGCTGGCCTCGGCAGAGCGGGCCTTTGACTCGGCCAATCAGGTGATCGATACCGACGTCGCCCCGGTGGCGCAGGATATTCGCCGGGCCGCCAATCAGGTGACCGAGACCGTCGCAGGCATTACCGACAAGATCGACAAGATCTCTGACGACGTGCTCAGCGCGTCGAATTCCGCGAAAGAGCTGCTGGGCACCATCGACGGGGTGGTGCAGGACAATCGGCGTCAGGTGTCTGATTTCCTGCGGGTCGGATTACCGCAGTTCATTCGGTTTATTGAAGAATCCCAGCGTCTGGTCATCAGCCTTGATCGCCTGGTCGACAAGGTTGAACGCGACCCGGCACGGTTTTTGCTGGGCACCCAAGCATCGGAGTTCCGTCAATGATAAGGCCCCTTATTTTATCCCTGGTGGCTGTGATACTGGGCGGCTGCGCCGGTTTGGGCACGTTGCAGCAGGCCTCAAAACCGAACGACCTGTATCTTTTAACGCCCAAAAGCACGTTCGCATCCTCGCTGCCGCGTATCCAGAAGCAGATCGTGGTTGAAGAACCCACCGCAACAGCGGCTGTGAACACTGATCAGATCGCGGTGCAACCGACCCCTTTGCAGGTTCAATACCTGCCCCGCGCGCGATGGGTGGATCGGGCCCCGCTGATCGTGCAGGCGCTGCTGGTCGAAAGTTATGAGAATTCAGGCAAGGTTGCGGCTGTTGGTCGTTCAACCGTGGGTCTTCGCGCCGATTACGTCATCGCGCCGGATCTGCGCGAATTTCAGGGCATCGTGGTGTCCGAGACCGAAAACGGCAAAACCGTCCGCATCGAAGTCCGTATGAACATCAAGATCATCGATGAATATGAAGACAAGATCATTGCCTCAAGCTCGTTTCAGGAAAACGTAGTGGCCGCCAGCGATCAGACGCCCGATCTTGTCAATGCCTTCGACGTCGCATTGGGGCGAACCATGCGGGACGCGGTGGAATGGAGCGTGCGCCGGATCAATACACACGCTGCCAATAACCCCCGTTCGACCGTTAACTGACGCCGTCAGAAATGCGCGGCTGACGCGCGCTGCCAATCCGCTGCATATTCGGGCGGAATCGTGTCGGACAGAAACGCACCTTCATCGACCAGCGTGTATAGTTCGGCGTAAGAATACTCCCGCTCGTCCGCTGTACGGCGGCGGATGTCAGCGAGCGTCAGTTCGGACACGGTCTGTTTTCCCATCGCGCCCAGCAACTCGCGGAAGCTTTCTAACGTGGCGTCATGATAGCGATGCACCCGCTGGCGTTTTTGCGGAACATTCACCGCGCGGCCCCGGATCGGGTCCTGTGTGGCCACTCCCGAGGGGCAGCGATTGGTGTTGCAATGCAACGCCTGAATGCAGCCCACCGCAAACATCATCGCGCGGGCGGCGTTACACATATCCGCGCCAAGGGCGAATTTTTCGACCATGTCGTAGCCGGTCGCCACTTTGCCCGAACATATGATCCGGATCTTGTCGCGAAGCCCGACACCGCGCAGGCAGTTGTTCACGAAGATCAACGCCTCGTTCAGCGGCATCCCCAGACGGTTGGTGAATTCAACCGGCGCTGCCCCGGTTCCGCCTTCCGAGCCGTCAATTGTGATGAAATCTGGCAGAATTCCGGTTTCCAGCATGGCCTTGCAGATCGCCATGAACTCGGACGGGTTGCCGATGCACAGTTTGAAGCCGATCGGCTTGCCGCCTGACATCTCGCGCAGATGCTGTACGAATTCGATCAACCCGGTGGGGCCGTCGAAAGCGGAATGAACGGGGGGTGAGATCACATCCTGATGTTCGGGCACGCCCCGGATCTCGGCGATTTCCTTGTCGACCTTCGCGGCCGGAAGCACCCCGCCATGCGAAGGCTTTGCCCCTTGCGAGAGCTTGATTTCAATCGCTTTGACGACGTCTTTCTTGGCTTTCTCCGCGAACTTGTCCTTGTCAAACCCACCTTCGGGCGTGCGACAGCCGAAATAGCCGGTGCCGATCTGCCAGATGACATCGCCACCTTCGGCCAGATGATGCGGCGACAGCCCACCTTCGCCCGTGTTATGCGCAAACCCGCCATCCTTCGCCCCGCCGTTCAGGGCCCGGATCGCATTGGCGCTGAGCGCGCCAAAGCTCATGGCCGACACATTCAGACGCGACGCATCATAGGGTTTGTCGCATTGCGGCCCGCCCAGCATCACCCTTTCTTCGCTTTCGTGCACATCCTTGGGCGCAAGCGAGTGGTTGGCCCGATGGTAGCCCACAGTCAGAATGTCGTATTGGGTACCAAACGCCTGCGTATCGACCTGACCCTTGGCGCGGGAATAGACAAGGCTGCGAATGATCCGGTTATAGGGCCGCCCGCTTTCGTTGGTTTCCACGAAATATTGCCGGATCTCAGGGCTGACGAATTCCAGCATGTACCGAAAATGCCCCAGCACCGGATAGTTGTTCAGCACGTTATGCTTGGTGGTCAGCATGTCATACATCCCGATCACGGCGTACGGGATCAAAATGACCAGCAGCCAGTGCGCCGGTGGCCAGAAAAAGCCCAGGATCGCCACCAAGGGCAGACAGACGAAACTCAGAAAATAATAGAGCCTGCGTACAACCATTCCTGATCTCCTTGGGTGGGTTGTTGGTGGGGACGGTCTGAACCCATGTGATTTAGACCGAAGGCGTTGACGCCAAAGTGAAACATCTTGGCTTTTGATTGCAAGCCCTTAGGTTTCGCGGAAACAAACCGGTCGGGAATGTGAAACCACGTTACAGGTTTGATTGATCCCGCGGTTCGCGCACAGTATGCCGGTCAAGCGACAGCAATAGGCGGGACGGGTGGCGGGACCAAACGGCAAGACTGCGAAACATGGGCGTGTCCTGATGTTCCTGTCAGTATTCGTGGGCGGGGCGCTTGGGTCGCTTCTGCGCGAACTGTTTGCGCTGGACATTCCCGGCGTGCCCATCCTGACCGCAACCTTTGGCATCAACATCTTCGCGTGTTTTGTGCTGGGCTGGCTGTATGCCATCCGGCACCGGGTCCACGCGCATGTTCTGCATCTGGGGGCCGTTGGGTTCTGTGGCGGGCTGTCAACGTTTTCCTCATTCGTGGCAGAACTTGACCGGCTGGCCCAAACCGCGCTTTGGACGGCCCCCGCTGCTGCGGCGCTTGAGATCGCGTTTGGTCTGGCTGCGGCCCTTGTGGGTGAGGCATTGGGGCGGTGGTTTCATGCAAAAGGTGGGCGGCAATGATTGACCTGTACCTGCATGCGATGTTCGGCTTGGGCGGCGGGCTTGGTGCGGTTCTGCGCCATTGGCTGGCATTGCGGGTCACCCACGCCCTGCCCCTGTCCACGCTGATCGTGAACGTTCTGGGCAGCCTGCTGCTGGGCCTGTGGATCGGCTATCTGGGCGGTCCGGTCGAGATGGGGGACGAGCAGAACCGCTTGGTTTTTGGCTTTTGCGGCGGGTTCACGACGTTTTCCAGCTTTGCCTATCAAACGCTGGAATTACGCCGCAAGCGCACATTGGCAGTGGCCGCAGGCAATATCATGGTCAGCCTTATTCTGTGCTGGGGGGCCTTGTGGCTGGGGTTGGTTCTAACCCGCTAATGGGCATGTACCTGAGCCGTTGTGCCCGGCTTCGGGGCCCGGCAGAAGAACAGCAGCGGCAAAGTCGCCAGCGCCAGCAGCCCCAGATTGTTGAACACGGTCAGGTACGAGATCATCTCGGCCTGTCGCGCGATCTCTTGCCCCAGAATGGCCGCGCCCTGGGCACTGTCCGGTGTCAGCCCCAAGGGCGCCAGATAAGCCTGTGCCGCCGGGTTATAGGGCGTGACGTTCTGGCTCAGCACCGCGGTATTGGTCTGCAATCCCCGCACGACCCAAGTCCCGACCAGTGAAATACCAACCGATGAGCCCAACTGACGGGTGACGTTGAACAGGCCCGAGGCCTCGTCCTGCCGCGCTTTGCTGATGCTTTCGAAGGCCAGAATGGACATCGGGACAAAGACAAGCCCCATACCCAGACCGCTGATGATGCCGGGAATGGCCAGTTCCCAGAATCCTGCATTCAAGTTCAGCATCCCCATCATGAAATTGCTGATTGCGGTCAGCGTCATTCCGACCCCGGCCAGCACACGGGGGTCAAACCGTTTCACCAGCACGGCCCCGGTTGCGACCATGGACACGCCGGCCGCAAGACCACGCGGGATGAACAGGTGGCCGGATTCGATGACCGGATAGTCCAGCAGCGTCTGAACAAAGGTCGGTAAAATGGCGATGCCGCCATAGAGCGACACCGCAAACCCCACGATCACCAGATTACACAGAGCAAAGTTGCGGTCCGCGAAAAGGCGCAGATCAACAACCGGAGTTTTTGCTGTCAGGCAATGTACGATCAACCCCAGCGCGCCCAGAACCGACGCAACAAGCGCAACCTGAATAATGCGCGAGGACAGCCAGTCCTTGGTCTCACCCTGATCCAGAATGAATTGCAGGCACCCGATGCCAAGGGCCAGAAGCGCAAGGCCCTGCCAATCGATCTTCACCTCTTCGGTCTCGTCTTTCGGCAGCTCTCCGGCAAGCAACAGCAGCGCCATGGCCGCAATGGGAAGGTTCACGAAAAAGACCATCCGCCACGAAAAATACTCGGTCAGGATCGCGCCCACCGTTGGGCCCAGAACCGGGGCCACGACCACACCGAGGCCAAATACGGCCATCGCCTCGCCCCGTTTTTCGCGCGGGAAGGCGTCGAACAGGATGGATTGCGACAAGGGGATCAGGAAGGCCCCGAACATGCCTTGCGCCAGCCGGAAGAACACGATGGTCTCAAGGCTCCAGGACAGGCCGCACATGATCGACATGCAGGCAAAGCCGGTCACGGCGGTCAGGATCAAGCGGCGTCGCCCGACCCGACGCGCGACAAAGCCGGTCAGCGGCATCACCACAACCGCCGAGACGATATAGCTGGTCAGGATCCACGTGGCCTGATCGGTTGTGGCCCCGAATGCGGCCTGAATATGCGGCAGGGCCACGTTGACGATTGTGCTGTCCAGCACTTCCAGAATAGCACTGCAGACCACGGCGACCACGATCACCGGATTGACGTGGCTGCTTGTCACGCCGGTCATTGTGTTGCCGCTGTTGTGTCCACGACCACTTTACTGCTGCCGCCGACCCGCAGGGGCGCATCGGTCGGATCAAGCTCGATCCGAACGGGGAAGCGGCGGGTGACCTTGACCCAGTTGCCGCTGGAATTCTCGGAGGGCAGCAATGAGAATGTATCCCCCGACCCGCGCCCGATCGAGGCGACTTTGCCCGTCAAAGTCACTCCCGGCAGCATGTCGATCTGAACCGTCACCGGCTGACCGGGACGAATGCGCGGCAGCGCGGTTTCCTTGAAATTCGCATCGACCCACCAGTCGGCGGATTCGACGATGGAAAACTGCGGCGCATTGGCAGACACCGACGATCCGGGCCGCAGGGTCAGGTTGGCAATCCAGCCATCGGCGGAAGCAAAGACTTTGGTCCAGGCCAGATTGGCCTTGTCGATTTCCAGCTGGGCGCGTGCTGACAGTATATCGTCCTGCTTCGCCGCCAGCCCGCTTTGCAAGGCCAAAAGGCTGGACTGGCTGCTGGTCAACTGTGCCGAAGCCTGCGCGAAATCCGAGGTTGTCTGATCCAGCGAAGACTGCGCCACATCCCCTGTCGAGAACAGAACCTTGGCGCGTTCCAGCGCCTTTTGCGCTGTGTCATAAGCGGATTGCGCGCTTGCGACCGATGCCTCGGCGGCCGCAATCTGAGTTGCGTATGATTTGGCCTGCTGCTCGGCGCTGTCCAGATTGGCCTTGGACTGATCCACCGACGCCTTGAACTGCGTGTCATCTATGGTGAACAGCAGATCGCCGCTTTTGACCGCTTGGTTTTCGTCAACATGTACCTTGGCCACCTGCCCGGTCACCTGCGGCGCGATGTAGATGATATTCGCGCCGACATAGGCGTCTTGCGTGGACGGATACCTCTCTTCATGTCGCCAGAACAGGAACAGCCCCGCACCAATCGCGGCAAGCATGACAAGAATTGCGACCAGCTTCAGCGACTTCATAACTCAGACCTTCTTACATCGGGTGCACATGCATACGGATCGCCAGATTGCCCAAAATCCAGACTGTGCCCAGGATGATGATCAGCAGAACAAGGGTTGAGAACAGGATCAGATCCAGATCCTCTCGGCTGCTGCGACGGCGGTCGATATGCAGGAAGTAGACAAGTTGGAAAATAAGCTGGGCCAGCCCCAGCAGACCGATGGTCAGATACACTCCGGTCGTTTCGATCCCCCAGCGATAGGCCACGCCGAACATGGCAAACGTCAGCAGCAGTGACCCGCCATAGCCAATCACATAGCGCCGCCGCTCGCGCCGGTGCATTTCAGAGCGTTTATCCATAGGTCAGCCCTCCGAAATAGACGATTGTGATGATGCCGATCCAGATTAGGTCGAGAAAGTGCCAGAACAGCGCCAGCCGCACCACGCGCGAGATCACCAGATCGGTCATGCCCATCACCCGCAACTGGATGCCCAGCACCACCAGCCACACGCAGCCGGCGGCCACGTGAAGGCCATGCAATGGAACAAGACCGTAGAAGGCCGACAGAAACCCACTGCGCTGCGGGATGCCGCCCTTTTCGGCCATGGCGATAAAGTCCCGGATTTCCAGAACGAGGAAGCTGATGCCCAACAGCAGCGTCACGCCGAACCACAGAATAATCCTTGGCCGGGGCAGGTTGTATTTCAGGGCCAGCATTGCCAGCCCAACGGTCAGACTGCTGGTTAACAGGATCATCGTCTGGGCGAAGATGCTGGTCAAATCGAACAACTCATGCGGGCCCGGACCGCCCGCCTGCGCATCGATCATAGTGATATAGATGGCAAACATCAGACCGAAATAGACCAGATCGCTCATCAAAAAGACCCAGAAGCCGAAGGTTACAACCTCGGACGCCTTGTGGGCGCTGGCGTGGCGGTCGCCGAGGTTGATCCCCGGATAGCTGTGGGTTGGCGCGCGCTTCATGTCACCGCCTCCAAATCCGGGCGGGCGAGGCCGCGGTTTTCCGGCGCGGTCTCATGATCACGGTCCACGGCGGCTTCGCTGTGGACCAGCGCCAACCATGCCTCATGCTCTTTGCGCACCTCTTCGGCTGGAATCGTGATCTCGGTGCTGGTGTCGAAGGTCCAGAGGATGAAGGCCAGGATCATCGCAACAGTCATAAGCGCAGCCAGCCACCAGATCCACCAGACCAAGGCAAACATCCAGATGCCACTGGTCACGCAGAGGATGAAGCCGATACCTGTGTTTCGGGGCATTTCGATGTCTTCATAGGCGTCCGGCGTCGGATAGGCCGCGTTGCGTTCCTTGGCGATGGCAAAGTTATCCCGGTCCGTCACCTGCGGGATGATGGCAAAGTTATAGGGCGGCGGCGGCGCCGGGATCGACCATTCCAGAGTGCGCCCATCCCATGGGTCCCCTACAGGCACGCGGGTCTTATCCCGGTCGCGGATGCTGATCCAAAGCTGGACCAGAACTGAAAACAGAGCCGCCGTTATGACCAGCGCTCCGATAACGGCGACAATCATATAGGGGTGAAAGCTGGGGTCTTCCCAACTGTAGGACCGGCGCGGCATGCCCATCAGGCCGACAAAGTACAGCGGCAGGAAGGTCAGCATGAACCCAATGGTCCAAAGCGCAACAGTCACCCTGCCCCAACCTTCATGCAGGCGGAACCCGAAGGCCTTGGGGAACCAATAATTATAGGCAGCCAGCAAACCGAACAGCACGCCCGGAAGCAGCACATTGTGGAAATGAGCCACCAGAAACAGCGTGTTATGCACCTGATAGTCGACAGTCGGGTTTGCCAGGATCACGCCGCTGAGCCCGCCGATCACAAACAGCATCAGGAAGGACAGCCCATACAACATCGGCACCGAGAACCGGATGCGCCCGCGCCAGAGGGTGGCCATCCAGTCATAAACCTTCACTCCGGTCGGGATCGCAATCAGCATGGTTGCAATGCCAAAGACGGCGTTGATCAGCGCGCTTTGGCCCATGGTAAAGAAGTGATGCAGCCAGACCGTAAAGGACAGTACCGCAATCGACATGGTGGCGATGACCAGCGAGGTGTAGCCATAAAGTCGTTTGGCCGAGAAGGTCGCGAAGATCTCGGAATAGATGCCATAGGCGGGCAGGACCAGCAGATAGACCTCGGGGTGGCCGAACAGCCAGAACAGGTTGGCGTAGTTCATCATGTTGCCGCCAAGGTCATTGGTGAAAAAGTGGAAATCCAGATAACGGTCAGCGGCCAGCAACAGCGCCGCAACACCCAGGGGCGGCATGGCAAAGACGATCAGGATCGAGCTACAGATGATCGTCCAGCAATACATCGGCAGCCGCATGAAGGTCATGCCCGGTGCACGCAGCTTGTAGATCGTGACGGCAAAGTTGATCCCGGTCAGCGTGGTTCCTATCCCAGAGACGACAATGGCCCAGATCCAGTAATCCGGCCCAACGCCGGGATTAAACGCGGCCCCTGTATAGGGCGGATAGGCCGTCCAACCTCCGGTCGAGAAATGGCCCACAACCAGCGACACCATCAGCATCATGCCTGCTGAAACGGTCAGGCCTAGGCTGATCTGATTCATCACCGGGAAGGCCACATCCCGCGCGCCGATCATCAGCGGGACGACATAGTTGGCGATACCAAACACAAAGGGCACGGCCACGAAGAAGATCATGATCGTGCCATGGGTGCTGAACAGTTCAGCGAAGTGCTCGGCCTCAAGGAACCCCTCGCCCGGTCCTGCGGCCTGTTGCGCGCGCATGACAACGCCTTCCAGCACGCCCCGCGCCAGCATAACTATGGCGAAGACGACATACATGATGCCGATTTTCTTGTGGTCAGCGCTGGTCAGCCAATCGCGCCAGAGCGGACCCCACAGGCGGAACCATGACAGCAGGGCAACCACCGCAACCGCGCCAACGATAACCACCGCTGCGGCGGCATTGGCGACGATCTCATTTGCGTTCGGGTTCTGGATCAGACCCGTGATGGGAAGCGCATCCCAGCTGAGGCGACCGAAAAAGCCGGACTCTGATGTCATTGCCCGACCTCCTGCCCGTAAGCGGTTGTTCCCGGTTGTTGATCCAATGGCAAAGCCTGCCCCGAGTGATAGCGATGCAGGATCGTCTGAAACAGATCACCGTCGTCCAGCCGGAAATACAGCGCGTTTTCAGGCATTTGCGGAGTACCAAGTGCCGCCTGCACTTCATCCCGGTCTGTGCGCATGGCGAGGGTCTGATAGGTCGCCTGATCCAACACGATGCCATTTTGCCGGACACTTTCGACCCATGTCTCGAATTCGTCAGGCTGCATGGCAAGCGTTTCGAATTTCTGCTTGGTGAAGCCGCGCCCGTTATACTGGGTGTTCTCGCCTTGCATCGTCTCGGGCCGGTCTGCCACCAAATGTAGCTGAGTTGTCATGCCGGGCATCGCATAGATCTGCCCCGCAAGCGCCGGGATCATGAAGGATTGCATCACCGTATCCGTGGTCAGCGTCATGGCGATCTGCTGATTGACGGGAATGCCCAGTTCGCCCACGCTGGCGATGCCCAGTTCGGGGTAGATAAACAGCCATTTCCAATCCAGACCCACAACCTGAACCTGCACGGCGGGCTCGCCCCCGAAAGGTGCAGCATAGGGATCCAGCCTGTGGGTCGCCTTCCACAGATAGAAGGACAGGATCGCCACGATCACCACCGGGATACCCCACATCAGCATCTCCAATGGGCCAGAAAAGTCCCAGTTCGGCCTGTAAGCCGCAGTGCCACCCTTTCGGCGGCGATAGCGCAGCGCAATCAGAGGGACCAGCACCAGAACAGGAACAACCGCCACAAGGATCAGCACCGTCGCCCGCAACATGTGTGTTTTCTGAACGGCCGCTATAGGGCCCTGAGGGTCCATGAAACTGTCGCTGGCACCCGCAATCTGGGCCGAGGCAACCAGCATAGCCACCGCGATCAGCGCCAAAACCGACCCGAGGGGCATTCTGATGGTACTCATACCTGCCTGTCCTCTGTGGCCCCCGATTAGCGTCAACTATCGGCAAGTGCAGGACAATTCTCAAGGTTTTTTCGAGAACGTAGAGGATTCGTCTATTGGAAGAGCAGGAATGGATTTATTTGCCCATTTCCTGCATCTTTGATGGCAAGAACTTTGGGTTTAACCAGACAGGCACAGGGCAGCAAACATCCGATGCGCGCATTTCTTTCCATCCTTCTGTTGGTCTTTGCGGCCAGCAGCGCCAATGCGCAGGATCGCGCAGCGGTTGAGCGGCAATTTCAGTCCTGGCTGAACCAAACGATCTGGCCGCAGGCCCGTGCCAAGGGTGTCTCTCGTGACACCATGAACCGCGCCTTTTCGGGTGTCACTTTGAACTGGGACTTGCCCGATCTTGTCCCGCCCGGCAGCAAGGCGAAGACGCCAAAGAAGCAGAAGCAGGCCGAGTTCGGCTCGCCCGGGCGGTATTTCAACGCGGGCTCGGTTCAGGGGGCAACGTCTGTCGGGCGGCAAATGGCGACACGTCATGCCGCAACCCTTGCAAGGGTTGAGGCGCAGACCGGTGTGCCCGCGCGCATCCTTCTGGCCATCTGGGGCCGGGAAAGCGGATATGGACAGGTCCCGATCCGACATGACGCCTTTCAGGTGCTGGCCACCAAAGGGTTCATGAGCACACGAGCGGACTATTTCACCGGTGAATTGATCGACGCATTGCAGATTGCCGAGGCCGGGCATGTCCGGGACATGAAAAGCTCGTGGGCCGGGGCGTTGGGGCAGCCGCAATTCATGCCATCCAGCTTTCTGACCTATGCCGCCGACGGAAATGGCGACGGGCGGGCGGATATCTGGGGTTCTGCCGATGACACGCTGGCCTCGATTGCGAATTATCTGGCCCGGCATGGCTGGGTCACTGGTCGAGACTGGGGGTTCGAGGTGACGGTGCCCAACACAGTGTCCTGCGCGCTGGAAGGGCCGGATCAGGGACGGGTCATTCGCGATTGGGCGGCAATGGGCATCACGCGCGTCTCGGGCAAGCCCTTCCCGGCCCATGAACTGGTGGGTGAGGGCTATCTGATGATGCCCGCCGGGCGCAACGGACCTGCCTTTGTGGTAACGCCGAATTTCTACGTGCTGAAAGAGTACAACAAAAGCGACCTCTATGCCCTGTTTGTCGGCCATGTCGGAGACCGGATCCAGTTTGGCGTCGGCGATTTCTCTGGCCGCTGGGGGAAGGTTGGCGGCCTATACCGCTCGGACATTGCGGCGATGCAACGCGCGCTCGAAGCGCAAGGCCATGACGTCGGCGGGGCGGATGGGCTACCGGGGTTCAAAACCCGCCGATCAATTGGACGCTGGCAAGAGGCGACCGGCCAAAGCGCGACTTGTTTTCCGGAACAGCACATGAAGGTCAGCCTGAAAAACTGATCGGGGCATATGCAATGCACAATGGATAAACTCCGGATGACAAATCCTTCACGTTAACGATTGGATTTTGACTCTGACCCTTCCAAATGGCACGATTTATCCTATTCACGCCCATAAGGACGGGCATCATTGATTGATCTGGTTTCGCAGCCTATGAGGAAATGCCGGACGCGCTGCGACCTTCCGGCCGAATTACGAATTGAGAGGCACTATGACACGTAAGGTCACCAAAGCGATTTTTCCCGTAGCCGGGCTGGGCACCCGATTTCTGCCAGCAACGAAATCGGTTCCAAAGGAAATCATGACCCTCGTTGACCGTCCCCTGGTGCAATATGCCATCGACGAAGCACGCGCTGCCGGGATTAAGGAATTCATCTTTGTAACTTCGCGCGGGAAATCCGCGCTTGAGGATTATTTCGACCACAATCTGGTGCTGGAACAGGCGTTAGAGGCCAAAGGCAAACACGATCTGTTGGAAACGCTGAACGCCACCAACATGGAAAGCGGCGCGATTGCCTATATCCGTCAGCACAAGGCGTTAGGGCTGGGCCACGCGGTCTGGTGCGCGCGGCGTCTGATCGGGGATGAGCCCTTTGCCGTGATGCTGCCCGACGACGTCATCGCCGCCGACAAACCGTGTTTGCAGCAGATGATCGAAGCCTATGAGGAAACAGGCGGCAACATGGTCGCCGCGATGGAAGTTCCGCATGAACAAACAAGCTCGTATGGGGTTCTGGATGTGGGCGACAATGTGGGCACCGTTGTGCGCACGCGGGGTATGGTTGAAAAACCCAAGCCGGATGAGGCGCCTTCGAACCTGGCCGTGATCGGGCGCTATGTGCTTGGCCCGTCGGTCCTCTATAACCTGAATTCGATGAAATCCGGCAGCGGTGGCGAGATTCAACTGACCGATGCGATCGCGGAAGACATCCGCAACGGCGTACCGGTCTTTGGCTACAAGTTCGACGGGCAGCGCTTCGATTGCGGCTCGAAAGCCGGGTTTTTGCAGGCCACAGTGGCCTTTGCGCTGGCCCGCGACGATCTGCGCGGCGATCTGAGCCAGTATCTGAATGACATCGTTGCCACGGGGAAAGCGGCCCAATAATCACAGGCCCTTTCCCTTGACTGCAATTAAGGCGATACCGTCGGGTACTTGCAGTTCAAAGGCGTGCGCATCATGAATACTGTCTATCCCGTCATTCTGTGCGGTGGGTCAGGCACCCGACTTTGGCCCCTGTCGCGCAAAAGCTACCCCAAGCAGTTCGTGCCGCTGGTGGGTGAGACGAGCCTGTTGCAGGATTGCGCCCAGCGGATGCGCGGGCCGGACGGCGCGCCGTATGCCAAGCCCTTGATTCTGACCAACGAAGCCTTCCGCTTTGTTGTGCCCGAGCAGTTGGGGGCCGTTGGCATCGACCCCGGCCCGATTCTGATCGAGCCCGAAGGGCGCAACACTGCGCCTGCGGTTCTGGCGGCTGCGTTGTATCTGGCCAACAGCGATCCAGAGGCGATCATGCTTGTCGCTCCGTCTGATCACGTGGTCCCAGACAAATCCGCCTTTCATGCCGCCGTGGCGCAAGGCGTGAACGCGATTTCTGACCGCGGGGATCTGGTGACATTCGGCATCACGCCGGACCGGCCTGAAACGGGCTACGGCTACTTGAAGCTGAGCCAGACGCCTGACACATCCGGCGGGGCCGTGCCGCTGGATCGGTTTGTAGAAAAGCCGGATTTGGACAATGCCAAGGCCATGCTGGCCGATGGCAGCTATCTGTGGAATTCAGGGATTTTCCTGTTCGCCGTGCGCGACATCGTTGCTGCGTTCGAAGAACACGCACCGGGATTGATCGCCCCCGTCAAACAAGCTGTCGATCAGGCAAAAACCGATCTGGGCTTTCTGCGGCTGGATGCCGGGGAATGGGCGCAGGCTGACGACATTTCGATCGACTATGCGGTGATGGAAAAGGCCCAAAACCTCAGCGTTGTTCCCTATGCCGCCGGCTGGTCCGATGTGGGAAGCTGGACCGCCGTGCACGAATTGAGCCACCCCGACACAGACGGTGTTGCCACGACCGGAGAAGTCACAACCATCAACTGCCACAACGTCTTGATCCGCTCGGAATCCCCGGCGCAAGAAGTGGTGGCAATGGGTCTTGAAAACATTATCACCGTCGCCATGCCCGATGCGGTTCTCGTCGCCAGCATGGACCGGGCTCAGGACGTCAAACAGGCGGTCACCGCTTTGAAGGCCAAGGGCGCCAGTCAGGCGGAATCCCTGCCCGTCGATCACCGCCCGTGGGGGTGGTTTGAAAGCCTTGTGGTCGATGACCGGTTTCAGGTCAAACGCATCCACGTCAATCCCGGCGCAGCGCTGAGCCTGCAATCACATCACCACCGGTCCGAACACTGGATCGTCGTCAAGGGCACGGCCAAAGTCACAATTGACGATGAGGTCCGCCTGGTGTCGGAAAACCAGTCGGTCTACATCCCGTTGGGCGCGGTTCACAGGATGGAAAACCCCGGCAAGGTTCCGATGGTATTGATTGAGGTTCAGACCGGCAGCTATTTGGGTGAGGATGACATCATCCGGTACGAAGATATCTACGCGCGCAGCTAACTGCGTCTGAAAGTTGGGTTCACAGAATCACCCACCCAGAACACCCTTGGCGAATGCCTGAACAGATCAGCGCTCAGTCAAGGTTTGTCCCCAAATTGGAAACCACCTATTAGCGGCAGGTAAATCGGGCGTTCGGCCCGGTCAGACGGGATTCACGCGCCTCGCGGCAGGGTGGCGCGCAACAGAAACGTCGGACCGACAGCTACAGGAGGACGCGCCCCGTGTCTCAGAACTCACCCCGATTGAACCTGCCTTTCCTGCAACCGTCTCAGGCGCAGAAACATGTCACCCATAACGAGGCGCTGCGCGAGCTGGATCTGGTTGTTCAGTTAACCGTCGCAACTGTCGACGCAACCACGCCACCACCCGCACCCGAGCAGGGTGAAATCCACGCTTTGGGTGCGACACCCGGCGGGGACTGGTCGGGGCATGGCGGTGAACTGGCCGCATGGCTGGACAACGCCTGGCGTTTTGTCTCTCCTCAACCGGGATGGCGCGCTTGGGATCTGGCCAGCGCGCAATCGAAGATTTGGGATGGCAACGCGTGGGTTACTCCTCCGATTGCGACGCAAAATCTGGACGGTCTGGGTGTCGCCACCAGTTATGACAGCACCAACCGATTGTCTGTTCGCAGCCCGGCCACGTTGCTGAGCCATGATGGCGGCGGTCACCAGCTAAAGATCAACAAATCCGGCGCGTCCGAGACCGCATCCCTGCTGTTCCAGTCCAATTGGACGGGCCATGCAGAGATGGGGCTGTCCGGCAGCACTGGCTTTTCGATCAAAGTGTCCCCGGATGGCGGGACATGGACCGAAGCGCTGAGCTTTGATCCCGCCACCGGCCACGCAGCTGGGTCGGCGGTCCAGAGCAGCCCCGATGACACAACCTCGGGTCGCCTGATGCGCGCGGATTACGGCTATGGGCCGGGCAACCTGCTGGGCACAGTGTCAGAAGCGGCAGGCACCCCGACCGGCGCAGTGATCGAACGCGGCAGCAGCGCAACCGGGGACTATGTGCGCTTTGCCGACGGGACCCAAATCTGCACCGCCACATTGCCCGCGACCGATTGCACAAATGTCGAGGGTGCGCTGTTTGCCAGCGCCACCGCGACATGGGCCTTCCCTGCAACCTTCGCGGACACACCCGCAATTAGCGGCGACGGCGGCGCTTTGGCGCGGTTCGTGGGCTTCGATACCCCATCCGGTTCACAAGCAGCCTACAAGGTGCTGTCCGCAACCTCGGACAGCGCAACCGTGTCACCAACTGCCATCGCTGTCGGGCGCTGGTTCTGACGTAACGCCCTTTCGTTACCCGGCGCAGACTGAACGGGTTGAGTGGATTTGCCTCAACCCGTTCTCTGCGCGCCCAGAGATTGAATCCTCTGCACCAAATCACACCGTCAGAACAGCAAGAAACTGTCGAATGCCGGTCAAAGCCCCTGTCAGGCATTGAAACTGGGCGCAGTTTCTTTGATGGTATCCGCGCCGCAGGCGGTAATTGGTGAGAAGGATTTTTTAGAATGCGTATTGCGATGATCGGCACCGGCTATGTGGGCCTGGTGTCGGGGGTGTGTTTCTCGGATTTTGGCCATGACGTGATTTGTGTCGACAAGGCAGAAGCAAAGATTGAGATGCTGCGGGCCGGAGACGTTCCGATTTATGAACCCGGCCTTGATGTGCTGATGGCCAAGAACGTGGCCGCAGGACGGCTGAGTTTCACCACCGATCTGGCCGCAGCCGTGGACGGCGCGGATGCAGTTTTCATCGCGGTCGGCACGCCGACGCGCCGCGGCGATGGCCACGCAGACCTGACCTATGTAATGGCGGCCGCGGAAGAGATTGCTCAGGCCGTCACCGGCTATACCGTCATCGTCACCAAATCGACAGTGCCCGTGGGCACCAACCGCAAGGTGCATTCGGTTGTCTCTGCCGCCAATCCGGATGCGGATTTCGATGTCGCCTCGAACCCGGAATTCTTGCGCGAAGGCGCGGCGATTGACGATTTCATGCGCCCCGATCGTGTGGTGGTTGGCGTTGAAAGCGATCGCGCCGCCGAGGTGATGGCCGAGATCTACCGCCCGCTCTATCTGCGCGACTTCCCTATCCTGACCACCGATCTGGAAAGCGCCGAGATGATCAAATATGCCTCCAACGCATTTCTGGCGACCAAGATCACCTTTATCAACGAAATCGCGGGCCTGTGCGAACGGGTGGGCGGCGATGTGAAAGAGGTCGCGCGCGGCATCGGTCTGGACGGGCGTATCGGCAACAAGTTCCTGCATGCAGGGCCGGGCTATGGCGGCTCGTGTTTCCCGAAAGACACCGCCGCGCTGGCGCGGATCGGACAGGAACACGCCCATCCCATGCAGATCACCGAAACCGTCATACGCGTGAATGATGAGGTGAAGAAGCGGATGATCGAGAAAATCCGCGAGGCCTGCAATGACAGTTTCAACGGCAAAACCGTTGCGATGCTGGGCGTCACCTTCAAGCCCAACACCGATGACATGCGCGATGCACCATCGCTGACCATTGTCCCGGCCCTGATCGGCGGCGGGGCCAAGGTGCGCGTGGTCGACCCGCAAGGCAAATCCGAAGGTGAGGCCCTGTTGCCCGGTGTTGACTGGTGCGAGGATCCCTATGCCGCCGCAAAAGGGGCCGACGTCGTGGTTCTGCTGACCGAATGGAACGAGTTCCGCGCGCTGAACCTGAACGATCTGGCCGAGGCGATGAACACGCCCCGGATGGTCGATCTGCGCAACATCTATTCTGAAAGCAAAGTGCTGAAATCCGGCTTTGAAACTTATGTGGGGGTCGGGCGCTGAGCGCCCGATGAACTCGCCCTCACTTCGCAGCGTATAGCGGAACCGAGTTGCTGGCCCCGTCGGTCAATGCCTTGCTTTGATCGCGGCGCACTTGTTCATAGATCGCCAGAGACTCGGATGAGAACAATTCGGTCGGCGGCTGAACCGGGATAAAATTGCTGTGGGCATCAGACCCTCGTGCCAGCAGCGCATAGTCTTTGTCGGCCACCAATTGCCGGGCGCCGGGGCTGAGATAACGGATCGCCAGGCCGATCCGCCGATCTTCGGACTGGTTCGGCCCAGACCCATGGATCGTCAACCCGTGATGAAGCGACATCTGACCGGGCGCAAGCTCGACATGGGTTTTGTCACTGTCTGCAACGTCTACGGCCACCTCCTGACCGCGGGACAAAAGGTTGGTGTCCGAATAGGTATCCGTATGCGGCAGGATCGGATTCTTGTGGCTCGAGCGCACGAAATCCATGCACCCGCTTTCAACCGTCGCCGGTGACAGCGCAATCCAGGCCGTGACCTGATCGGGCGTCTCGCCTATGCCCCAATAGGTCAGATCCTGATGCATACCAACCGTGTGTTTGGTATTCGGCTCTTTGATGAAGAACTCGGCCGACCATATCAGAATATCGGGGCCAAGAACGCCTTCGACCACATCCAGAACGCGCGGGTCCTGCGCAATCTGCGCGGCAAGCGGAACGACCAGATGTGCGTTGACCCGCTTATAGGTGTTCAGCGGCAAGGGCAGATCTGCGGCCAGCCAGTCACGCTCGATCTGCTCCAGTTCCGCCCGATACCCGGCGGCTTCGTCTTTGGAAAAGACGGAAAGAGGAAACAGAAAGCCGTCCTGCCAATACTGGTCGGCCTGTTCTTGGGTCAAAGTGGTATTCATAGACATCCGGTCACCTGTTGGCTTTGCGCGTTCAGCCTATCCCGGCCTTTCAGCATTCCATAACTGAACCTCTTGCCTGTCAGGCTAAGCTTGACTTAGCCTGCGCCCATGTCTCGCCGCATTCCCTCTCTCAACTGGTTGCGCGTGTTCGAAGCTGCGGCGCGAACCGAAAGCTTTGCGCGCGCCGCCGCGCAGTTGAACATGTCCGCCGCTGCCGTCAGCCAGCAGGTCAAAGCGCTGGAAACCCGACTGGGCACGCCTTTGTTCCACCGTCACGCCCATGCGGTTACGCTGACCGAGGCCGGGCGGGCCTATCTGCCAACGGTTCAGCAATCCCTTCTGATGCTGGAAACCGCGACCTCGAGCCTGTTCGGAGAAACCCGCGAGCAGCGGCTTTATGTGCAATCCATTTTGCTGTTCGCCCATGGGATTTTGGCCAAAGGCGTGCCTGCGTTTCAGGCCGCGCAACCGCAGATCAACCTGTCGCTGGCCACCGGGAATATTGCGTCGGACTTCGCCAACCGATTCACGGATCTGCAAATCGTCTTCGGCAACCCCGCCCTGTTCGGCAATGAAGGCGATGAACTGCTGCGCGAGGTTTTGTACCCCGTCGCGCCGCCAGAGATTGCCGCCCGGATTCAAACCCCCCAGGATCTGTTTCAGTTCACTTTGATCGAGGTTTCGACCCATCGCGTAAGCTGGCCGCATTGGTTCGAAACCATGCGTTTACCCGCCGGGCAAGCCCGGTTCTTTTTTGCTGACAATTCGATCATGGCTGCCGAACTGTCGGCCAGCGGTACCGGAATTGCCCTGGCCCGCGCGCCCGCGTCGGATCGGATCATGCAGGTTTCGGGGCTGGTGCCCTGCCTTCCCGACGCTCAGGTCGCCGGGCAAGAGGCCTATCACCTGATCTACCCGTCCCGCACCGACCTGCGGCCTCCGGCGCGCATTTTTCGCGAATGGCTGCTGGACTACAGCGCTGCCGTCCAGACGCGGTAACGTCCCTGCCCTGTGACCTCGCGGATCAGGCCGCGCCGCATGAAGCGGTCGATATTGCGCTGAACCGCCGCGCGCGAGGCTTTGGTGAGCTCCTCGGCCAGTGGGGCCGACACCATCGGCCAGGCGGTCAGAACGTCGATCAGCACCGGCGGCGTGCGCCCGGACAGGTCCTGCGTGGCTTCACGGGCACGCACCTCCCACGCGCTGACGCGATCCAGATGCAACAGGGCCGCCAGCGCCGCCTGCCCTGCCCCGGTGATCCACGCTGAAAGTTTTTCTTCCGGCTCGCCAACCCCGCGCAAGGCGCCGGGACCGGACAGCGCCAGCGGCATGAACAGCGCCCCGCCCCGCCCCATCGAGGCGGCGTGACGCGCAGCAATGATCGCGGCCTCTGTATCCTGACCAATTCCTTCGGATAGCGCGCGCCAGGCGTGAAACGCGATGGCCGCCTGCGTGACCGGGTGCAACCCTTCGGCATTGCGCATGACCTCGGCCAGATCGGCAACGGCTTCGGGCACCTCTTCGATCCCCTGCGCCATCCGGTCGAGAAATGCGGCCAGTCCGGTCTCCCAGCCGTGCGCCGAGGGCGCCGAGCCAGATGTAAGACGCCGCACGGCCCAACCTGCCCGGAACAGCGCCTGTACATCATCACTGGTCGCGCCGATCCGCAGACCCGTCCACAGGGCCAGCCGGTCGACGCTGATGCGATCCCCGGTCCACCAGCCCAAATCGGACACATCCATCAGCGCAAGACGATGGGTCCACCCCTCGGGTCCAGCCCGCAACCGTTCGTCCAACGCCCCAAAGGTGACAGCTAGATCCGCCAATTCCGCAGACAGTTCTGATTGCGCCCTGCGCCATTCGCGCGGATCGAACAGAACCCGCGTATCTGCGCGAGGGCCGGGGGGCAGGAAATCGTCGCGTGGTTCATCGTCTTCGGGCGGCAGGAACCACAGATCATCGTCATCCGGAGGGTCGGCGTCATAGATGCTGCGCGGTGTGGCGTCTTCGGCCTCATCCTCGGGCGCAGGTATGACATGTTTCGACTTCATGCCCGTATTCTTTGGGCATTTTGGACGGTTCACAAGGGGTTTCTTCTACAGCGTTTTGCGTTTTGTCTGAGGCACATTCATCGGAATGCGCGTTCGACCAAACGGAGAGGCAGCGCATTCCGATTCAAGTTAAACGCAAAGCGCTTTAACCCGCAAATGTCTGGGTCAACACGCCCAACTCACCGCTCAAATCCGTCTGGGGATCGCTGCCCAGCAGCATATAGCCATACCCGCCCTGCGCCCATGTCGCGGTGGCCAGACCGCTTAGCACCGCCTGCTTGACGTCCTTGGCGGGGGCAGCCGGACCCTGCCGGATCACGCAGAAGGCCAGCGGCTGGCCCTGCTCATCCGCGAACACGATCTGAACCAGCGGCTTGCCCTTGAACGAGAGGATCTGTGCCCGCTTCAACTCGAGCCCCGGCAGGGATTCGAGCGTTTCGCGGTTCAAAGACCGGCCCAACGTCTCTTCGGCCTCAGTGATCTGCGCATCCAGCGTGGCAGGCGAGACATCCAGCCCGGCGATGGTTTCCGGCACATATAACGACTGGTAGATCGCCGCCTGCTGCGCCCAACCCAACTCGGCCGGGCGCGTGGCCCAGAAGGTAACTGCAAAGGCAGCAATTGCGGCGGATGCGGCCACGGCACACAACCGCACCACACCGCCCGACCGTTCAGGGGCAGAGGGCGCAGGCAGGTCAATCGCAGGGGCAACGGCGGGCAGGCCCTCGAACACCTGCTGCACGACGGGCGCAAACGGATCAAGCGCCATCAGGCGGCCTTCCAGCGCGGCATCCTGCTCAACCGTGGCTTCGATGGCCCGAGACTGCGCCTCGTCCAGTGTGCCTTCCAGATACGCCTGCAGCGTCTCGTCGGAAAACGTCATTTGCCACTCCGTTGCGCGGTGCCTGCCGCATCATGTTGCATTACGGTCTTCAATTTCTGCCGGGCGCTGGACAACCGGCTCATGATCGTGCCGATGGGAACGTCCAGCAAAGCGGCGGCTTCGCGGTAGCTGTACCCCTCGACGAACACAAGCATCACCGTCTCGCGCTGCGCCTCTGGCAGTTGCATCACTTGAGTAAACACTTCAGCGGCGAAAATATTCGTTTCTGAATCCGGGCCGGTTGCGACAAGCTCCGCCTCGGGCGTCACCGACAACGCCTGCGCCCGTCGCACCGCGCGCGAGCGCACCTCATTCAACCAGATCGAGCGGCAGATTGTCATCAGCCAGGAATCCAGCCGATCCTGCGATGTCACCTGATGGTGGCGTTCCAGCGCGCGCAGACATGTGGCCTGCACCAGATCATCCGCCACATCCGACGCGCCCGACAACGCCAGCGCAAAGCGCCAGACACGTTTGGAATGCGTCTGCACGGCGGTCCGCACCGCCTGTTCCGAGCTCATTTCACCAGCCATCGAATAAAATGCGACCTGTGTGTGTTTCTCCTCCACGGACCGGGCCCGCGTGCTCAGGACTGGCATAACCCGAGGAGGAATGAAATGAAACATCTCATACAGGCAGTCACGTTTGCGTCGGCAATTGTTGCAGGCCCGGCCTTTGCGGCAAGTTGGACATTGGTGCCCGAAAGCTCTCATCTTGCATATGGAAGCATCAAGAAAGACACGGTGGGCGAGGTCAACAGCTTCACCTCGCTTAGCGGTCAGGTCAGCCCGGATGGGCAGGTCGAGGTCGAGATCGACCTGTCCTCGGTCGAGACAAACATCGATATCCGCAACGAACGGATGATCGAATACGTCTTTCGCAAAGCGGGCACCGCAACCCTGACCGCCAAGATCGATATGGAGAACCTGACCGCATTGGAGGTCGGCCAAACCACCACGCTGGACAGCGAAGCCGCCCTGTCGCTGGTCGGAACAGATGTCGAATTTGACGCAGAGCTGTTTGTCGCGCGCCTGACGGAGAACTCGGTGCTGGTGACAACAAGCGACATGGTATTCGTCAGCACCGAAGATGCGGGCGTGAATGCGGGCATCGACAAGCTGATGGAACTGGCCGATCTGCCGGGCATCACCCGCACCGTTCCCGTCACCGCGCGGTTTGTCTTTCATTTGGATGACGAACAGGCCAGCATTGCGCCCGTATCCTCGCCTCAGGTCGCTGCCGTCGCGCTGGACGGCGACGTCAAAGCCGGCAAAAAGGTATTTCGCAAATGCAGCGCCTGCCATCAGGTGAAAGAAGGGCGCAACGGCGTTGGCCCATCGCTGTTCGGAATCATCGGTGCCCAGGCCGCACAGGTCGACGGATTCCGATACTCAGAGGCCTTGCAGGAGTCCGGCATAACCTGGACACCCGAGACCCTATCCGCCTTTCTGCACGACCCAAGGGGCGTGGTTCCGGGTAACAAAATGCAGTTTCCGGGCCTCAGAAAGGACGAAGATATCGTGAATCTTCTGGCGTATTTGAGGGATCAGGCGACAGGATGACGCCGGAGGCGCATACCTGCAGGGAAAACGCTTCTACATTAGCTTAGCTGACGGATAGTCGCCTGAGGCTCAGGGTCAGGCGACAGCCCGCTTATACTTACCAACGCTTGGCCACATAGCCTTTGCCGCCGTCGGCATTCATCGGAATATTTGCCTCCAGCGTTCTCTAAACTTTTTCGAACAGGCCTCTGTTTTGAGGCCCCGCGAAGAAGCTAGAATTTTATTCTTAGTTATTAGCACCTTGACGCAACCCAAAACACGCAAGTAACCCACGATCGCGCAGGATAGTGCCCTGCAGCAGTAAGCTTCTTGGAACGACACAGCAACGTCGCGCGCATTGAATTCAGTCGCGGATGCCCACTTGGTTCGCGAAACTGACTCTTTCGCCAAAGCAGCTCGGTTGATACGATGTTGCACCCACTTTCAAAAATGTTAGACAATTTTAATCGTTAGAGCGGCGAGCCTTAGGCTTAGGGCAAACGCCGAACGAACTCCCGCAAGGACTTTCAAGCCAGTGAACCGAATGAACATCAGCGTAACCAAGTCAATCCAAGGCCAAAAGGACCTGGTCGATGAAGTGATCGCCAGCTTCCCTCAGAAAGGTCGCATATTAGACATCGGTACTGGATCTGGTCTGGCAGCCCGCAGCTTTTTCAGTGCAGGTTGGGATGTTCTGGCATCCGGCATGGACATGGAAGCTTATTTGGACGAAGACCAAGGGGGCTTTCCGGAGGGCATTGAACTGCTGCCCGATCTGGATATTTGCGACATGCAATCGATCGCCACGTCCAGTCTCGATTGCGTTTGGTGTGCTCATGTTCTGGAACATGTCTCTGACACCGGCCGCGCGCTAGGCGAAATCCGGCGTGTGCTGAAACCTGACGGCCACCTCTTTATAGCCGTGCCGCCATTCAAACATCAGGTCGTGGGGGGCCATGTCAACTCGGGCTGGAACCTCGGCACCTTGATGTATGTCCTTGCTGACGCCGGGTTCGATCTGTCCGAAGGACGGTTCATTCACCACGGCTACAACCTGTTCGGAATCGCTCAGCGTGGCCCCGGCCCGTTACCAAAGGGCGCATTGCACAGGGCAAATGGAGACCTTGAAACGCTGCGGGATGCGGGGCGTTTCCCGAAAGGTTTCGATGCGAAACAACGATTCGAAGGGCAGCTGACCCAAGTCAATTGGAAGTGGAATACGATACCTGAACAGGTGCCTGTATCTCGGAAGACTCTGAAATCGCCGCCGCCCATCGCGAAGATGCGCATTGGCTTTTTTGTCCCCTTCATAACCAAGGGCAAAGGCGGGACGGAAAACGTTGGACAGATGATGGCGAATGCCATGGCGAAACGTGGTCATGACGTAACGATCTTTACATTTGACGACCAGGCACAACGCTCGCAATGGCCGCTGGACGACACCATCGAGCTTATTTACTTCGGTGAAGACAGTAATGAGCGCGAAGACGACCAGATGATGCTGGCTATTGCCAGTCGTTCGTTTGACGTTCTTGTGGGGCTGCATATGAACCGAGAGTTCAAGCGCTACGTGAAATGCGCGCATCGCGCGGGTGTGCCTCTTGTTTTGTCCGAGCATATTGACCCACGCTATCCGCGTTGGATCGGAACCAATACAGTCTTTGAACGGCAAACCGCTTTCTTTGGCGCCACTCTGGTTCACTTGCTGACCGAAGACTTCCGCTCGACACTGCCGAACTTCATGCAGGAACGGATCCGAGTTCTCCCAAATACCGTTAAAAAGCCAACGCAGATCGCGCGACCTGGGGACAGGTCAAAGAAAAAGAAGGTACTGCTGACGGTCGCACGTCTCGTTCCCCGGAAGAACGTTCATCTGATCATCGAAGCCTTCGCCAAAAGCTACCCGCGTCACCAGGACTGGGTTCTTCGAATTGTTGGCGACGGGCCGGAACGTGATAATCTCAGGAAACAGGCGACTGCCTTGAAAATCGCCAAGTCTGTCGAATTTGTCGGTGAGACACACGACACTTATCCGTACTACAAAGATGCCGACGCATTCGTTCTGTCATCTTTCTTTGAAGGATTTCCACTTTGTGGCCTGGAAGCGATGGCGCATGGGCTGCCGCTGATCGGGTTCCAAAACTGCAGCGGGATCAACGAACAAATCGCGTCTGGCGAAAATGGTATTTTGTGTGCGGCTGACAGCCCAACAGAGAATCTGACCAATGCCTTCAAAAGCTTGATGTCTGATCCGGATCTCAGAGAGACAATGGGCAACACCTCTTTGACGCGTTTTGACACTTATTATTCCGAAGAGACGATCTTCGCGGAATGGGAAGAGATGTTCTGTGAGGCCCGCGAGCGCGGGTTGCCAAATGCTAACGCCAATCTCGAGACGAAACTGCTGGTGGCAGTTTCAGAACTAACAACGTAGCGCCAAAGTTTCGATGTTTAAAAAGAATAAAAGCGACGCCAAAATGAAACAGAGCTTTGGTCAAAAGAAAGTTAGATTTTCGGAATTCCTGGACCTGCGAAAATCAAGCCATGAGGCCGGGCGTGACATTCGTGAGCATGTGTTATCATTGCGAAACGATCCGGCCGTGTTCGGCTACGCCGACGGAACACTTGACAATGGCTACGGCGCCAACCTTAAAAGCTTGTTTGCCAATATCCAGCCTTTCAATGCACCCAATGCGGATCGGGGACGGGGCTATTTCGGGTCCGGCGCAGTTTTTCAGAATGAACAGAAATCTCACAAGGGGCTGTTGGGTCTGTACGACGTTTTACCAATCGACGCGGATCTTATTCTCTTTGAGCAAGGTTTTCTTGCAAGCACCCACAGTTGGTCTCATTCCTTTCGGGAAGGCGACCCGCGTTATGCCTGCTTGGGTTATGTCTATGACGACATATCGCACTACTATATGTCGGATTTCCCAAACCGTTTGACACACAAACTGAACAGCGAGGAATCTCTGTCAGCCGAGCAACTCGCCCGTGCTAAAAGCCTGATCGACAGAATAGCATCCCAGCGCATCAGCAAATACAACGCGCAGCCCATGCAGGCTCCACCGACGAGTCAGACATATAAGCGGCGCGTATTGGTGTGTGACCAAGCCTTCGCGGATGCCTCAACCATTTTCGGCAAGGCCAGCAAGAATGACTTCCAAAAGATGTTGGTCGCGGCGTTGAAAGAAAATCCGGACGCTGAGATTCTGGTCAAGACACACCCAGATACGTCATGGGAAAAAGAGACCCGAAGCGGTTACTACTCGCACTTGTCGTCCACTGGTCGTGTCCGCCTAATCCGCGAGCCGGTGAACCCGTTTGTTTTGTTTGACATGGTGGACAAAGTCTATGTCGCGACCAGCCAAATGGGGCTGGAAGCACTGTTTGCCGGCAAGGAGGTCGTTTGTTTCGGAGCGCCTTTTTATGCGGGTTGGGGTCTGACCGATGACCGGAAGACAATCCCCCATCGCAAGCGGGAACGTTCGCTGGAGGAGGTGTTTTACTATTTTTATGTTTGGTACACGATCTACCACGTGCCTGGACACACTGCGCCGAGCGAGATCGAAGATGTTCTCCAATACATCGAAGAAAACAGACCTTTTGATCTGCCGCGCGCCGAAACCGAGACCGAAGAACCGCCGAAAGTTTCAGTCGTAATCCCTGTTTACGGCGTTGAAGACTATATCGAAAAGTGCATTGCTTCGGTTCAAAAACAAACATTGCGCGACATAGAAATCATCCCGGTAAACGATTGTACGCCCGACGGGAGCCAGGAGATAATCGACCGCCTTGCCATGCATGACGCAAGGATTCGCCCGATTATTCTGGACAAGAACGTCGGCCAGGGCTTTGCGCGCAACAAGGCGATCAAGGCCGCGCGTGGTGAATACGTTTGGTTCATCGATGGTGACGACTGGCTGGCAAACCCCAAAGCACTGAGCGCTCTGTACGATCACGCAAAGTCCGAAGACTTTGACATGGTGCGCGGCCGAAAGGCTTATGAGGCTATTTTTGTCGGCGATGAACTGGTTGAAAAGAAGCAGGACAGAGCCGAACGTTTCTTTGAGGACGACGTCTATCGAACGACTTACGCGGATACGCCAAATATTCTGAATAACAGGCATTTCTGGGTCTGGCTGTATCGCCGGGAATTCTTGCTGCAGAACGATATCCACTTCCGGACTACGCAGTGGGAAGAGAGAGCTTTTCTTGTGAAAGCCCTTGTGAACGCTGAAAAAATCAGCCTGCGCAACATAGATTCTACGGCGTATCGAATTCGAGTTGGCTCTACGGCCCGTCGCGTTCGTACCGCTCGAGACTTCGAGCTAATGTTGCAGAACTTCAAATTCACGCTCGATACCCTGCTCGATGCCGGTGCGGGCGATGCCAGCAGCCCGCTACGCGAACATCTTCGCTACAACGTGTCACAATTGCTCGCTCAATTGGTCGATGGTGAAGCCTATCGGTTTGCCGTTTCTGAAGGGCCGGGTAAGCGTGACGCGTTCATAAAAAGCGTGAAGCAGATCCTTGAGCATTGCCAAATCTCACCGGACGAAGTCCTCTCGGAGTTTGTACATAATAACAAATCGCTTGCGAGAGCTTCGGCTTATCCATTGATTGCCGCTAGTATTTTGGCAGAACGTGCTGACATACTGGACTATGTGATCAACAGAGAGCCGATACCACAGGACAAGTTGTACGAGGTCACATTAAAGGAAACGCAGGCAGCCACACCCCAGCGGGACCTGCAGACCGCCTTGAATACCTACGCGCGTAACGAACGCGTGACGATTGCCAAGCCAGCGGCCAGCAAACCTTTCGACAAGCCCCGGATTGTTGTTCATATCGGCTCAACAAAAACCGGCAGCACCTACATTCAACACCTGTTAGAGCAGAACCGACCTGAATTGATGCGTAATGGGGTGTGGTATCCCGAAGTCGGTCTGTTCTGGCAGGAGTCGAGACCGCACAAACAGGCGGGACACGCGGGCGTTGTGCCTTATATCGTGTCAGACGATCGCTTTTTCCTGCAATATATTGAACGCGGCCTTCAACTTATGGAAGGGCGCATTCATACCATTGTCCTTTCCAGCGAAGCGTATTTCTTACAAAAGAACGCGCATAAAATTCCAGAGTACTTCTCTGGCTATGATGTTGAGATGATCGTCTATCTGCGCGATCAGGTCGAATGGGCCAACGCGCAATATTGCGAGTTTGTGGCCGGCGGAGCAATCGGCAGAGTTGAAGACCCGATTTCCAACTGGTTGGAAAGCGCCGAGGTTGCCCGTTTCCTGGACTACCGAAACGTGTTGAACGCCTGGGCCAGCACGATTGAGCGGGAGAAGATAACCATTCGTCTTTTCCAGAAGTCCGAGTTGATAGACAACGATCTTGTTACGGATTTTTCCCAATCGACAGATTTGGAACTGTTGACCAGGCTTCCCATGCCATCGAAATCTCAGACCAATTCCGTTCAACTGTCCGGGCCGCATGTTGAGTTAATCCGAAGCTACAACTCAAGACCATTTCGAACAAAAGAGGCATATCTGGACTTCATCGAAGAGGCGACGACAGGCCTTAGCAACTGGAGGAAGTCGCGCGACCTGCCAATGCCAAAACCTTGGCTGCTGACCCCTGACAACGAAGACTGGATCAGATCTGCCTGTCAGGAGACGAATGCAAACATCGCACAGCTGTGGCTTGGACGATCGACAGGCACGTTGTTTGGCGGCGACAAGGCCAAACCGGCCGAAACCGCTTTGTATCAAGACGAAATTGCGATCGTCTCCAAAGCCTATGATCGCTTCAAGCCGGTCCAAGAACTCGAAGCAGAGCCAATGCAGAATGCTGTAGGTCGATCCAAGATTCTCGTCAACTATGGTATATTTGGCTGGCGGCTTTGGTTGCTGTCTCCGGTCTTGCGCCGGGTCTGGAAAAACCGCCTTACGCCCCAGACCAAGGCAATTTACAAGCGAAACCCTGCAAGGTTCGCGCGTGAGAAGTGGACGCGGAAAAAGCGTGACAAACTCATCGTTGACCTGATCTTTCCTGATTGGAACGTTATGGGTCCATTTGGAGTTTTGCGTGCTTGGCGGCCGATTGTCCGGCCCGTACTCAAATCGAAGCGTCACCCTGAACGGCTGGAACAATTCGACGCTGACCCTGTCCTGTTTGCACGCAATCAAGACAATAAACTGCACCGGATAGTTGGGCGTTTGTTGTATCCCATGGGTGAATTGAGGGAAAAATAATGTCGCCGACAGACGCTGAAGTCATTCTGGAACTGTCCGATGGCCACCTTACCAATCCGTCTGACGGTGACAGGCACCGCTTGTTCTATTCTTCGGTCATGTTGGCATTAAGCGATCTCTCTGTTCGTGTGCGGCCCGTGCGTTTGCCCTTTGGCGCTGACAAGAGCCCGCGCCTTTACAAACCAGGTCAATTGGTCATCAGTTTCCATTCCATTGGCCGGGCGGGAAATGTTCTGCGCTTCAAAGAAAGCTACGTTCCACCTTATTACACTTTGGACAGGCTCGGGTATTCCGGCTTCTCGGAATTGGCGACCCATCCGTCAAACTTCCTGGATCGTATTGAGCGGACTTCGTCAAGGGACGCAGAGCGTTTTGTAGCGGGTCTGGCCAAATCGCAGGCTGAAAGGAACGCATCAAAGTACAAGCAGTCAAAGATCAAGTCCCACCCGCCGGGGCAATTCATCTTCATGCCGCTGCAAACAGTCGAAGATACCGTAGCCGAGCTCAACCACATCAAACCGCCTCAGGTCGCGTTTGCGTTGGCGGATTATTGTGAGAAAGTTGGCCAGACTCTGGTCATAAAACGCCACCCTTCATGTAAATCCCGTGCCGTAGAAAGAATGCTGACTGACTTGCAGCGCAAGTTCGAAAGCGTTTATCTGACGGACGGTTCGATCCATGGGCTGATAAACAAGGCGTCCTGCGTGGTTGGAGGAAACTCCGGTGTCCTATTCGAGGCTTTGCTGCAAGGGGCCAATGTGATCACCTTCGCGAAATCGGATTTCGCGTTGGCCACGACACATGTAACCGAACTTGACAGTTTGCTGAAAGCTTGTGGAAAACCGTCGCCGATTGATCCGGCTTTTCAGAAAAAATTTCTGACCTGGTATCTCACTAAATACTGTGTTCTGGCCGATGACGTGTCGGAAATCAGATTGCGTATCGCCAAGGCGCTGGCCCAACTGGATATCCCCGCAAACCTGGTCAATATGGAGCAGCAAAGCCTGTATGACGAATATGCGTCATCCGAGATGCAGCGGCGAAAGAGGATTTTGAAGTCATCTGAGCCCTACTCAACCTAGCGCTCAGACTTCCACCTGGCCCTGACGCGGCTCAGTCGAAAGACAAAAATTGGTCTGGAACGCCGGCAACTGCGTGATTGAACCCGGAAATCTGCAATTGCTTCAGATTGTGGAGCGACGCCACAGGACGGCACCGCTCCAATCGTTTCAGAGCAGGAAAACGTCATCTTCCAAAATGTTCGCGATACCCAGATCGCCACCGCTATCAACTATGTCAATCGACACCGGCTCCGATGTACCGTCCAAGCCCAACCGCTCGGAGCGATCGAAGTCATTTGCCAGCAATTCTTCGCCCTCAGCGGCATGGTTCGTATCCAAGGGAACAAAATCGAATTCCGGTTCATCTGACAAACTGTCCGAAATCGGCGCAAGTTGGGCCATCTTTTGTTGGGTAACTTTTGGCGCGGGACCAATAAAGCCGCTGCCATCCAGATCAACGCCGTAGAAAACCTCGACATCAATGACGTTGGTGATCGGCTGGCCGCTCACACGCACGCCTTGATCGTCAAGCGTCCACTCCGCATAGCGGCCATCTTCAT